>NZ_LMQQ01000001.1:0-919897 GCF_001425425.1 Methylophilus sp. Leaf414
CCGACCTTATTTAGGTCGGCTTTTTGTGATTCCGTTACTGGCTAAAACTCTTCCCAGTCACTATCGTCAGTACCAGTGCGTTTGGAGGCGCTGGACTTCATCGGTGGCGGACTACTGCCACCTCCGGAGGCCGACTTGCCAAATGAGCCTTCAGAGACAGATTTCGAGCTATAACCGCTATCCCTTTGCGCACCCTGCTGGCTAGARGCCACTTTCACCGGGCTGTGTCTTGCTGCCGGTTTCTGCGTCACCGCATGCCCGCCACCAAAGCTCTTGCCTTCCAGCTTGAACTGGCTGATGGCATCAGCCAGCTGGTTAGCCTGGTCTACCAGTGATTCAGCTGCAGCTGCCGCTTCTTCAACCAAGGCCGCATTCTGTTGCGTGGTTTCATCCATGCTGGTCACTGCCTGGTTGACCTGGTCAATACCGGTGGTCTGCTCGGCAGAGGCAGCCGAGATCTCACTGATGATGTCAGCCACACGTTGTACCGAGGACACCACATCTTCCATGGTGCTACCGGCATTCTCAACCAGGCGCGTACCTTCAGTGGTTTTATTCACTGAGTCTGTGATCAACTCTTTAATYTCTTTCGCAGCACTGGCTGAGCGTTGTGCCAAATTACGCACTTCACCTGCCACTACGGCAAAGCCTCTACCCTGCTCGCCTGCACGGGCGGCTTCCACCGCTGCGTTCAGGGCCAGGATGTTGGTCTGGAAGGCAATACCGTCAATCACAGAGATAATGTCTTCAATCTTCTTGGCGCTATCGTTAATGGCACTCATGGTCGCGACCACTTCGTTAACCACGGCACCGCCTTTGACAGCCACATCAGAAGCAGTTAATGCCAGCTGGTTCGCCTGTTTGGCGTTCTCGGCATTCTGTTTCACCGTTGAAGCCAGYTCTTCCATGCTGGCAGCCGTTTGTTCCAGGCTGGAGGCTTGCTGTTCCGTACGGGCTGACAGGTCGGCGTTACCGCTGGAGATTTCATTGGCTGCTGTGGTGATGGTTTCTACKGCTTCAGTCACAGCGATRATYGGGTCTACCACCATATCCAGGGTGCTGTTCACACCTTCGATAATCTTGCGGAAGTCGCCCTGGTGTTTGTCAGCGTCGGCACGTACGGTAATACGGCCTTCACCGGCAGCTTCGGCCAGCAGATTCGTGTCTGCAACCAAAGCGTTCACCGCGTCNCGCCCTGGTGTTTGTCAGCGTCGGCACGTACGGTAATACGGCCTTCACCGGCAGCTTCGGCCAGCAGATTCGTGTCTGCAACCAAAGCGTTCACCGCGTCAATGCTGGTGTTCATGTTATCAATTATCTGGCTGTAGTCGCCTGGATAATGATCGGTAATCTTGGCTGGGATATGACCACGGGCAATATTCTCCAGATACTCTGAAGTCACTGTCAGTGGTTTCACAACTGCATCCAGCGTGCTGTTCAGACCATCAATCACTTTGCGGAAATCGCCATTGTGCTTGCCGGTATCTGCACGGGTAGACAAAGCACCATTTTGCGCGGCAACTGCCAGTTCATTCGCATCTGCCACCAGTGCATTCACAGCATCAATACACGTATTGAGGTTGTTAATGATGAGGCTGTAGTCACCCTGATATTGCTCGGTGATCTTGGCTGGAATATTGCCTTTGGCAATGTTGTCCAGGTAGCCGGAGGTGACATTCAAAGGTTTCACAATCGCATCCAGCGTGCTGTTAAGCCCCTGGACAATAGTGCGGAAATCACCCTCATGCTTGCTTGCATCCACGCGAGCAGTCAAACGACCTTCAACCGCGGCATGCGCAAGCTCATCGGCATCACTAATCAGGCGTTTAATATTGCTACGCACCTGTTCAATCGCTTCGTTCACGAACGCCTTTTTGCCAGGAAATTGTTTCAGTGTTTTATCAAGGTTGCCTTCACCAAAGGCTTTAACCACCTCAATCGCTTCCTTGTTCATGGCAATATGGCCAGCCACCATTTTATTGATGCCTGCGGCCATTTCACCGTAACCACCTTTAAAACGGGTTTGGTCGACTGTGCAATCAATATCGCCTTCATCATGCTGCTGGCTGACATAGTTCAGGGACTGCACCAGGCCATCCAAGGTTTTTTGCAATGTGCGAATCGAGTAAGCCACACTAGTCTTATCGGTTTCTGGAAGGGTAATTTTCTGGTTAAGGTTACCTTCAACAAAGTTGCGTGCAATCACGCTCAGCTCAGTTGGTTCCATACCCAGTTGCGCACGCAAACGTTTGGTAATCAATATACCTGTCACCACAATCACAGACAGGCACAGCAAAGCAATAGCCGCAGATTGCCACAAGGCTTTCTGTTTAATAGCGGCCGCATTGTCGGCATGCACCTTACTGATCTTCTGGTTATACACCATATGATCATCCAGCTTATTAGCCAGCTCAACGGCCACTTTATCTGCTGCTTGCAGAAGGCTGGCCGCTTCAGGCGAACCGGCATCGGACAAAGCAAGCACACGGGTCATCTGATCGAAATATCCTGCCAGCATATTCTGCTCTTGCGCGAACATTTCCTTGTCTGTGCTATCGCTGGTCAGGTCTTTGTAATTACTCATCGCTTCTTCAACCACTTTACGGCGGTCCTGAATTTGCGAGGCAAGCTTTGCTTTCTCGGCAGGCGTGGTTGCGGACACGTGTCTCAAAAGATTCAAACGCAGGCGCTGGTAGTAATTCTCAGCTTTGGATAACTCCAGGATGCTTGGAATACTATTCGCATTGGCCTGATTGGTGTACTCAAAAACCTTGACTACCTGCGTTAAGGTAAAGCCAATCAAGATCACCATTGCGATCGCGCAGGAGGCGATCAGCAGATACATTCGTTTCGCAATTGTCATAACAAATCCCTAACCAAAATAACTGACATATTCAGTTTTATATCGCTGAATTATGGCAAAAAAACAATGAACAATATGCGGCTATCAGAGGGGTATTTACCTGCCAAATCTTGCTCAGGTAATCCTGTAAAAATAGTCGCTGTCATCAGCTGGTTCTGGCTCATGCAGACTTTACTGATACACATCATGAATATCGACTTTTTTCAGGTAAACTTTAGGTTAAAAGCAGACGAATTTAGTGATTGAATTCAATGACTTTTGCTATATAAAAATGATTTCAGGAAGAAATATTTTTTAATTGGTTTTGAAGAGAGTTTTCGTTTAAAAATTAAGAAAATTATCTGCCTTACCGGATAAAAAATAAACACCACCAAAGCCTCCTGGTGGTGTTTATTTTTTAAATTGGATAACCGATCAAGGCGGATGCCCACAACAAAAAACCTTCATGCAATGTATTAAAAATTTCACGTAGTCTAATTGTCATGCTGCACCCTCCGTTAGTTACATGTTAAAACTCTTCCCACTCGTTGTTATCGGTACCGGTTTTAGCCAGTTTTGGCTGTGCCTGCTGGCTGCTTGAAGTGCTCTGTGTCACTGGTTTTGCTTTATGTGCGATAGGTGCTGATGCAGGCTTTCTCGCTGGTGTAACCGTTGTACGTGCCGCTGGTTTTTGAGTGTGCAGTCTGTATTTATTGACTGAATCCATCAAGTTTGAAGCCTGCTCAACCAGGGACTCAGCAGCCGCGGCCGCCTCTTCAACCAAGGCAGCATTCTGCTGGGTTGTTTCATCCATTTCAGTCACTGATTTATTGACCTGATCAATGCCGGAACTTTGCTCGGCAGAGGCGGCAGTGATTTCACCCATGATATCGGTCACGCGTTGCACAGAAGTCACGATCTCGTGCATGGTTTCACCAGCACTTTCAACCAGTTTGGTACCTTCTGCTGTTTTGCTGACTGAATCACTGATTAACTCTTTGATTTCTTTAGCAGCGCTGGCTGAACGTTGTGCCAGGTTACGCACTTCACCCGCTACCACCGCAAAGCCTCTACCCTGCTCGCCTGCACGCGCAGCTTCAACCGCAGCGTTCAAAGCCAGGATATTGGTTTGGAAAGCAATGCCATCAATCACGGTAATAATGTCTTCGATTTTGCGCGCACTTTCGTTAATCGCGCTCATGGTAGTGACGACATTACCAACCACTTCACCGCCTCGAACAGCCACTTGCGATGCAGCTTCAGCCATTTGATTTGCCTGACGTGCATTGTCGGCATTCTGTTTCACGGTAGAAGCGAGTTCTTCCATGCTGGACGCAGTTTCTTCCAGGCTGGATGCCTGTTGTTCTGTGCGGCTGGAAAGATCATTGTTACCGCTGGCAATTTCTTGTGCAGCAGTGTTGATGGTCTCGCCTGCTTCACGAATCTGCATCAATAACTCTGTCATATTTTCCAGCAGGTTATTCACACCTTTACAGATTTCTGCTGTCGGCCCTGTTTTATCAGACAAATCGATACGGTCAGTCAAGTCACCCTCTGCCGCATTGGCAATGATGGATGAAATCTGGTCACTGACGCGACGCTCCTGTGTAATATCCACCCACTCTAGTGAAGTGCCAGAACGTACGCCAGCGTTGTCAAAAATCGGCATGGCTTTCAGGCGTACAAACATGTCACCCAGTGGCATTTCAACCACATGTTCTTTGGTTAAACCAGCCAGTAAATTGCGTTGATGCGCTGGATTTTTATGGAAAATATCAAAATTCTGGCCGATGATTTTTGCGGCTTCAAAATGTGGCAACACTTTACGGAAATTAGATTCCGAGCTGCGCATTAAACGCTCTGTGGAAGCATTCATGTAGCGGATAATGCCATCGTTATCGGCCATCATCATATTGGTAGAAGCTGAGTCCAGTGTTGTTTGTATTCTGAAGGCTTCAGCAGATTTAATCGCTTGTTCCTTATCAGCCAATACCGCTTTTGTAATGTCGGTGGCATATTTAACAACCTTCACTGGCTTGCCGTCCAGGCCGATAATCGGGTTATAGGAGGCCTGTAACCAGATATCCTTGTTGTTCTTGCCATAACGATGATAGACACTCTCGTCTGGCTCGCCACGGTTTAATTTGGCCCAGAACTCTTTGTATTCAGGGCTGGCTTTATGACGCTCACTGACAAACATGCTGTGATGTTTGCCGACAACCTCTTCCAGGGTGTAACCGGTTACCGCCAGGAAGTTCGGATTGGCAGTGATCACGGTACCGCTAAGGTCAAACTCAATCACGGCCTGTACTTTAGCGATGGCTTGAACCTTGCCCTGGTAATCCAGCTCAAGTTGTTTTTCTGCAGTGATACAGAAAGAGTAAATCTTGATTTTTGCCAGTTTTTTATCATCATCCAGGAGTGGCACATAATTAGCGCTAAACCAGTATTCATTGCCGGATTTTGAGACGCGGCACACTTCCTGTTTACCACTTTCACCCCGGGCCAGTTTTTCCCATAGTGCTTTATATTCAGGGCTTTGGGCAGAATGTGCTTTTAGCAAAAATCCGATGTGCTTCCCAATCACTTCTTCGCGGCTGTAGCCTAAAGGCGCTACCACGAGTTCATTACAATTCAGGACCTTTCCATTGACATCACATTCCAGTACTCCAAAGGTCTGGTTGACCGCGTAGCCGTCTTCCTGGAAAGAGAAATTTAGTTTTTTGTCACGTGTAATATCAGTCAGGTAGGCTACGGCTTTGCGCAGTTTGGCGTTTTTATCCAGCACCGGTGCGTAATAGCCCTGAAACCAGGTTTCTTTCTCTGACTTATTGATCAGTTTGAACGTGCCTACAGATGACTTCCCTGCAGCAAGATCTTTCCAGAAACTTTGGTATTCAGGCTTGGCTGCATCTTCTGCAGACAATAACTTGCGATGATGTTGTCCAAGCAATTCATTGGCGCTGTAACCAAGCGCGGCACACAAATTCTCATTTGCGTGGATAATTTTTCCATCAGCATTTAATTCAATGATAGCTCTCGCCTTATTGATCTCAGTCTTAAGCGCTGAGAATTCGGCATACTCATCCAGAATATGCTGATACTGCTTAGTACCTGCTGCCAATTTATTTAAAATTGTTGAAAACATAATGGGCCCCTAGGAAGAAGTTCCTGTTTCAATTCCGTTATTGAAAAGCGCCAGTGCTTAATGCACGACTGCATCCATTAATTCCATTTCATTGCTTGTCATCAGTTTCTCTATATCCACCAGAATCAGCATTTCCTGCTCTATGGTGGCTAAACCAACGATGTACTTGGTATCAATACGCGTCACCAGTGATGGCACTTCGCGCAGATGCTCTTCGCGCAGTTCACGCACATCAGACACGCCATCTACGACGATGCCGACAATACGGCCATTCAGGTTAAGGATGATGACAACGGTAAATTCGTTGTACTCAACCTTGCCCAGTTTGAATTTGATGCGCAAATCCACAATCGGCACAATTTTGCCGCGAAGATTGATCACGCCTTTAATGAATGGCGGCATATTGGCAATTTGCGTCACCGCGTCATAGCCGCGAATCTCTTGTACCTTGAGAATCTCGATGCCATATTGCTCATTGCCCAATACAAACGTCAGGTATTCGCCGGCTGCCGTTTTCATGCTGCCAGCATTGTTACCGCCGTGGTTGTTAGTCGTTTCTGTTGTAGTCATTGCATATGCTCCTTATGCATTGATGTGATTCTGTAAATTGGAATAATTCTGGTCAGCAAAAGACCGACCGCCCGTGATGTAATTGGTTGTTTGGCCCATCTGTGTAATGGCCGGCACATCAAGAATCAATGCTACTGAGCCATCACCCATGATGGTGGCGCCGGATACACCTGGAATACGTTTGAAGTTGGTTTCCAGGCTCTTGATCACTACCTGTTGCTGGCCTACCAAGCGATCGACAAACAATGCAGATTTCTTGCCATCCGCCTCCAGGATCAGCAGCACGCCGTCAGTCGGGGCTGTGATTTCGGTAGGATGGTTAAACAAGGCATGCAATGCGATGATCGGCAAGTATTCGCCCCGCACATGCACCATCAAGCCTTCGCCAGTAACGGTTTTCAGGTCTTCTGCACGTGGTTGCAAGGTTTCTACAATCAGGTTCAACGGCACTACATACAGGCTCTTGCCCAGCGAGACAGACATACCATCCAGAATCGCCAGTGTCAGTGGTAGTGAAATGGAAATAGTGGTGCCATATCCCAGCGCCGAGCGGATTTCGATATTACCGCCCATGGCACTGATGTTACGTTTGACTACGTCCATGCCTACACCACGACCTGAAACATCAGTGACCACTTCAGCAGTAGAAAAGCCTGGTGCGAAAATAAGGCTGTATACCTCGCTATCGCTCATGCTCTCGTTCACCGGTAATCCATTCGATGCTGCTTTAGCCAGGATACGATCACGGTTCAGGCCACCACCGTCATCAGTGACTTCAATGACAATGCTGCCGCCTTTATGGGCTGCTGATAAAGTCAGCGTACCGCTTTCAGACTTGCCGAGTTCGCGACGCACTTCAGGCTTTTCAATACCGTGGTCCACACTGTTACGCACCAAATGCGTTAATGGGTCGACAATACGTTCAATCAGACTCTTATCAAGCTCTGTCGTCGCACCATTGGTGACAAATTCAACTTTTTTGCCCAGTTTACCTGCCAGGTCACGCACCATCCGTGGGAAGCGCGAGAATACGAAGTCCATAGGCATCATACGGATAGACATGACAGATTCCTGCAAGTCACGGGTATTACGGGTCAGCTGGCTGACACTGTTGATCAGGCCTTCGTTATCCGTTGGATCCAGTGCATTCACGCGCTGTTCAATCATGGCCTGGGTAATCACCAGTTCGCCAACCAGGTTAATCAACTGGTCAACTTTTTCAATACCAACACGAATCGAACTGCTTTCTGCATTCTGTGGTGCAGCAGGCTTGTCTGATTCGCGACGTGATTGTGCACGGCGGTCTTCTTTCACTTCTGCAGGCGGTGCATTGGTGGCAGCTTTGGCCTCTGCTTCAGAGGAGGCTTTCGCCAGCGCTGCAGCTGCATTGTCATCACCAATCATTTGTGCTTTTGGTGCATCAGGGTGTGGCTTAAACGGTGCAAAGAAACCGTAACCTTCTTCCTGTGGTTCTTCACCGCTATTGGTAAAGAAGCCATAACCCACTTCTTCAGCAACAGCAACTTTGCCGTCTGCGCTGCTAGCTTGTGCCGGCTTGGCGTCTCCTGACACAGGTTCACTATCGAAGAAACCGTAGCCAAGATCAGCTTCAACTGGTGCCGCCTCTGCTGGCGCCGCTTCTGCGGCTACCTCTGCAACAGGTGCTGGTTCGGCTGCAGGCGCTTCTGCGCCGGCTACTTTAACCACCAGTGCATCCGGATCCACAATAAAGGAACAGATGGAAATAATGTCGTCGGCACTGGAGTCTGTTTTAACCAGCAAAGCATGTTTATCACCACGCTTGTAAATAGCAACTTCGCCTAACAAGGCTAATTCATCTTTGAGATTATCTAAATCTTTTTCGGTGACTTCAGGCAGACCCACATCGTAAACCTGGATACCGCTCGCCTGCTCTTCGGCTGTAGCTGTTAATGCAGGTGCAGGTGCGCTTCCTTGGACAGCAGCAGGTTCAGGCGCAGCCGGTGCCGCAGCAGCCGGAGCTGGTGCTTCAGTTTTACCTTCAGAAAGAGCTTTCAAGGTGGCAGAGATTTCGTCCACTTGCGCGGCATCGACTTCGGACCCGTGGCGATGACCATCCAGTTGCATTTTGATCACGTCTTTAGCGGCCAGGAAAGCATCTACATGCTCCATGGTCAGTGCCATTTCCTGCTTGCGAATCTTGTCCAGCAAGTTTTCCAGGACATGGGTAATGCCCGCCATATCCATAAAGCCAAACGTAGCTGCACCACCCTTGATTGAGTGTGCTGCCCTGAAAATAGCGTTCAGCTCCTCAATATCGGGAGAGTCCACATCAATATTCAGCAGGAGACGTTCTGCCTCGGCGAGTAATTCCTCAGCCTCGTCAAAAAACACCTCATAAAACTGGCTCATATCCACTGTCATTATTTTCTCCAGTCCCTTAACCGGCGCTTAAGCACCAATTACTTTTTGTACGACTTCGATCAAACGTTTAGGATCAAAAGGTTTTACCAGCCAGCCATTAGCTCCAGCGGCTTTACCCTTTGCTTTCATTTCATCTGATGACTCAGTAGTCAGCATCAGGATAGGTACTTTTTGATAGGAAGCCAGGTTACGCAGATTGGTAATCAGCGTCAGGCCATCCATGACAGGCATGTTCTGGTCGGTCAATACCAGGTCAACGGTCTTTTCCTTGGCCCTGTTCAAGCCATCCTGTCCGTCTACGGCCTGCACGACATCATAGCCGGCGGCTTTCAAACTGAAAGCAACCATTTGACGCAAAGAACCTGAATCGTCTACTGTTAAAATTGTCTTCGCCATTTTCACTCGCCTTTTTCGCTCATTATGTTAAACATGCTGTGATTAGAATAAATCGATATCACCGGTCGCCAAATCCTGCTGATTTACTGACTTACGTAAATGGCCGGTGAGATGGGCGCTACCTTGATCAAAATTCTGGTTTAGTTGCATGATGAAATCTCTGATTTCTTCATGCTCGTTCTCTGCCGCCATCGGAAACTGGTGGCTGGATAACTCATCTAATAGTGTTTTCAAGCCATTGACACGATTGATCGTGCGTTGCAATAGCTGGTTGGTCATGTCCTGGAATTGCATGCCAGTCACAACCTTGTTTACTTCCTGCCCGATATTGTCCTGGTAAACCTGCAACTGCTGCACCAGGTCAAGGTGTAGCTTGCCAGTGTCAGCCAATGACTGAATGACGGCTTGCTGCTCCGTCAATTGGGCATAGACATTCATAAAACTGGCGCTCAGTTTTTCAATCGCTTCGTTCAGCAAAAAGGTCGTTTGTTGTAAATCGGTTTCGATTTCCAGCAAATGCCAGTTGCCATTGCGAGAAACTGCAGCCAGTAACTCTCTTAACTCTTCGATGGGCAATGTTTTCATAGTGGTCCCTATCTTGCCTGATTTCCGTGTTTTTCAATCAAGAAATAAGCATTGTAAAAATCGCTCATTTCTTGGCTCCTTGATCTAATGTTTATTTCTTTTCAATTTCTTTTTGTGGCTCTTGTTGCGAACTGCTTTGTAATGCTTTCACCTGTGAAAGATCACTTTCGCTGGCTGAAATCTGGTCATTGTCTTTCAACAGATCTTCTTCGGTTTCTTTATTCATAATGATCAGGCTGATACGCCGGTTAATCGGATTAAATGGATTTTCTTTATCCATCATGATGGCAGAGCCTAAGCCGACCACCCGCATCAATTTGGTCTCATCCATACCGCCGGAAATCAGTTCACGGCGCGATGCATTGGCCCGGTCTGCCGATAACTCCCAGTTGCTGTAGCCATGGTCACCATTAGCATAACCTGCCGCATCCGTATGGCCGGACAAACTGATCTTGTTATCCACGCCATTCAGCGTTTTACCTATCTCGTGCAGAATCTGTTTGGCATAAGGCTGCAATTCCGCCTTGGCATTCTCAAACATGGGCCGGTTTTGCTCGTCAATAATCTGTATGCGTAACCCTTCACTGGTGATATCCAGTTTCAACTGCGACTTGAATTGCTTTAAGGTAGGGTTTTCTTCAATCGCCTGTTCAATCTTGGCTTTGAGTGATTCCAGCTTGATCTTCTCAGCGCGTTTCAACGCTTCTTTCACATCTTCGATCTTGACCGTTTTCAGCTTGCCGGGATCGCCATCCACCGGTTTCACCTGTCCTTGTTTTTTGGTGACATCGCGGCCGCCGGTATTTTTCAGTGCAGAATCACTTTGCCCGACAGAAGGCCCCATCAGCACCATGTGTAAAGGTGTCTGGAAATATTCGGCAATGCCTTCTTTTTGTGCTTTAGAGGTAGAACCCAGCAACCACATCAACAGGAAGAACGCCATCATCGCAGTCACAAAGTCAGCATAGGCAATTTTCCAGGCGCCACCATGATGACCGCCACCGGATTTCTTTATCTTTTTTACAATAATCGGGGCAACACGATCTTCTGCCATGATGTTCTCCAGCGATGCGCTGATTAATAACTAGGTTAACTATTTCGACTTGGCCTGTTTCACGTGCTCTTCAAGCTCGGTAAATCCAGGGCGTTCGGTGGAGTACAAAACTTTGCGGCCAAATTCCACGGCAATCGGTGGGGCGTAACCGTTCAGGCTGGCAAGCAGCACGACTTTCACGGTTTGAAAGCTCTTGCTGGACTCTTCCAGTTTTTGCTCCAGCAGTCCGGACAACGGGCCAACAAATCCATAAGCCAGCAAAATACCGAGGAAAGTACCTACCAGTGCGTGCGCAATCAGGATGCCCAGCTCGGCAGGTGGCAATGCCACGTTTTCCATGGTGTGCACCACACCCATCACCGCGGCCACAATACCAAATGCCGGCAGGCCATCGCCCAGCTTGGCGATACAATGCGCTGGTACATGGCCTTCCATATGGTGGGTTTCAATTTCGTTATCCATCAGGTTTTCTACCTGGAAAGCATCCATGTTGCCGGAGACCATTAAACGCAGGTAATCAGTGATGAATTCCACCAGGTGGTGGTCATGCAGGATGGACGGATATTTGCTGAATAGAGCACTGGATTCAGGATCCTCGATGTCTTTTTCAATCGCCATCAAGCCATCCTTGCGAATCTTGGTCAGTATCTCAAACAGCAATGCCAGCAAATCCATATACAGCTGTTTGGAGTATTTGGAGCCTTTGAATAAGGTCGGCAAGGCTTTCACAGTAGCCTTGATGGCTTTACTGTCGTTACCGACAATAAATGCACCAAACGCCCCGCCAAAAATCATCATAACTTCAAGCGGCTGCCACAGTGCGCCCAAATGACCACCTGCGAGCGCATAGCCCCCGAAAATCATGCCGCATACGACTACATACCCGATGATAACGAACATGCCCTACTCCACTTTTAGCATTGAATACCTACAGCATAGCAATCGCCAGCAAGTTTCAATGTTTCAAATAAAAGGGATTTAGCAGGTTAATTATTGATCGTGCCGTTGCTGGCATACACTAAATACGGATAAGTTCGAATATAAAAATGGCTGCTAGCCATTACTTGGCAAGTGATTTTAAAAAACAGCTTCTACAGAGTTAAAGGGTGTTACAAGGAATACACGTAAAGTGCAGGAGAGCTATTGGAGGGATAGATAATACGCCCTGCAGTTAAGCCAGGTACAGGAAACTCAGAGCTGACAAACAGACTGCCTGGTCGCATTTCCTGGTGAACTTTTTGCCATACATCCGGCATCACCGCAGGCGACAAATAAGCAAATACTACATCCAGTTGTGCAAAGTCACTCTGGCGATAATCACCTAGCGTGAATTGCGTACGGCTATGGGAAAAAATCGACCGTACCTTGCTCACCAGCCAGGGTAATGGCGCGATCTCAATCCCGTCGATCTGGTCTTGAGTGCGTTGACGTGATAGAAACAACGACACATCACCGAGACCGCTGCCAATATCCAGCACACGCAAAGGTTGTTCACCGGCATGTTGGTCCAGGATTTGATGCATCGCACGCCATGTGGCAGGAAACGAAGGGTAAAAAGGAACGCGGGTATTGTGCACCGACCAGTAAAGCGTCAAAGTCACCACAAAACCGGCAAGATAAACGATAGCAGGCAAGTCAACTTGCAGCATCACTACGACCGCTACAGGAAAAACAAGATGAATCCAGCGCCACCATACCGGCATAAGCGCGGCTCTAGCCATGAGGCTGACTAGAAATGCATGTGGAATTAACCAGAACCAGACCGAGTCCAGTCTTAATCCCACGCTACGTAGTTCGAAAGCGAATACGCTGTTGATTACGCCTGGCGCAATGCTCGCAATCAACAACAAACTCAAACACTGAATCAGCAATGCCTGACACCATAATTTCTGTGGCCATAACTTTTGAGACAGGGAACGTTGTGCAACACCTTGCTGCAACGCCCCTGCCGAAAGTTTAATAGAACGCATGCTGTGTCTTTCTATCAATACCAGGTTGCACTCATCAACCTGACCATCAGTCACTCATTCACTTAAGCTGTCATTGAAACTAGTTTGTAGCTGAGTTCTTTGGCTTTTTTGGTTTTACCGGCACGTGAAGGTACGTGGCAAAGGTTGCACACATAGTTCTGGTTCAAATCGTAGCTGTTCACGATGTATTGGCCACCGCAGCAATGACAGACTTTAGTCGTCAGCATTTTGCTTTCAATAAAGCGAACCAGGGTCCAGGCACGTGTCAGAGACAAGATTGGCTCTTCCGTCTGGCTTGCATCTGGGCTTTGCACTTGCTGGATATACAGTGTGTAGGCTTTGATAATCGCGTGTATGCCTTCAACACCTGCGTAATCCACCATGAAACGATAGATATTATAGAAAATAGAGGAGTGAATATTTGGCTGCCAGGTCAGGAACCAGTCGGTCGAGAATGGCAACATGCCTTTTGGTGGGGAAACACCTTTCATCTCTTTGTAGAGCTTGATCAAACGCTCACGAGATAAAGTCGTTTGCGATTCCAGCAATTGCAACCGTGCGCCCAACTCAATCATTTGCATGGCCAGTTTAATTTGTTCTGCTTCGTTAACTACACTCTTCTTTTGCATGATAAACCCTCTTTTCTATTATTTATCGTCAGATGGGAATGACAACTTATACGGTAGATTCTGCTGCTTGAGCGGACATTAATACCGCTGTGTGCAAATGTGCTTGTGCAGGATCTTTAGTGTAGCTGGTCAACATACCCAGGATTTCGCTGTCATCAAAACGGAAGCGGGTCAGGAGCATGTTTGTGTTACACAGTTTGAGTAATTGCAGGTTGGTCAGGTTTTCCAGCAGGTCTGCGATTTCTTTGTTGATACCCAGACGGAAAATTGCGGTGGCTTTATCAGCGCGGATCAGTTGTTGTGCCAGCATCAGGTAGTTCAGATTGGCATCTTTGATTTCAGCGAGTAAATCGTTTTGCATGACATTCATGATCTTTTCTCCATTTATTTGCGGTTCAATTTAAGTACGCATTTGCGTTAGGCGTACTTTGCGCGCATTCATGGATGCCAACAATCAGGGTTTGTCGGTTAATTTTGTAAGACGGACGAAAACAGCCATGTAGGTGTTTGTCTTACAAAACCCGACATGGCATAACACATAACCATAAAAAACATAAGGTTATGATATTTATTTAATGTTTAACTAGAATAAATATAGCTCTATCTTCTCAGTGATGATCTTCTTTCAATTCAAAAAATAATTAAAGTTTTCCCTTTGTATTCCGATAACAGATGCATTTTCTCTAAGAAAACATCATCCGGTTAATCACGCGGGCACTTTTTGTCATAACTCGTTTACGGCAGTACGAAATAAAACTTTAGGGTTTTCTTTGAAAATAATTCATTTATTTTTTAAGTGATTGTTTCTAATAGGAAAATAAATTTAATATTTGCATTTTTTAACACAAATCATTCTATAACTATTAGATTGCGGTCAATAAGTCCCTTTATTCGAACTATAAAAAAAGGATTCACTGCTTAATAATCACTCATGTATTAACGGAACACCTGTCGTGTTTCTGAATACCAGATCAAAGAGTGAGTTATGGCAGCTGATGACAGCGATATGGAGAAAACCGAGGACGCGTCCCCCAAGCGATTGGAGAAGGCACGCGAAGACGGTGATATCCCCCGCTCCCGTGAGTTGGCAGCCTGTGCAGTATTGTTCACCAGTGGGATGGCCATCATGATGCTGGGCAAACCGATGGGTGAGGCACTAAAAGATGTATTGAGGCAAGGTTTGAGATTTGACCAGGCCTTGGCGTTTGAGCCGGAACTGCTGATCACTCATTTATTGAAAGTAATCGAGCAAGTGATGTGGGCCTTCCTGCCACTGGCAGTGATTATTGTGGCGGTAGCCGTAGCCTCTCCTATATTGGTGGGGGGATGGGTAATGTCACAGAAATCACTGATGCCTAATTTCGGCAAACTTAATCCTATTAAAGGATTAAGTAACCTGATCTCTAAAAACTCAGCCGTTGAACTGGTGAAATCGATTGCGAAAACGGTGCTGGTTGCTTCAGTCGGCTATGCCATCGTGAAAAAAGATCTGCAACCTATGCTGGGTTTATCTGAAATGCCGCTGGAATCGGGCATTAGCGCCATTAACGATTATATGGTGACCGGCTTCCTGACCATTGCTTCAGCCCTGGTGCTGATTGCGGTGATTGATGTGCCCTACCAGCTTTATCAGTATGCGCAAAAGCATAAGATGACCAAGCAGGAGCTGAAAGACGAAGCTAAAGAAGCGGAAGGTAGCCCTGAAGTGAAAGGCCGTATCCGCCAGCAGCAACGTGAAATGGCCCGCAGGAGAATGATGAGCAATATTCCGACTGCCGACGTCATCATCACCAACCCTACCCACTATGCGGTGGCTGTACGCTATAAAGAAGGTGAAAATGGCGCGCCTATCGTAGTGGCTAAAGGTGTAGATACGATCGCACAGAAAATTAAAGAGATTGCAGCTGAACATCAAGTGATGACACTGGAATCCCCTAAGCTGGCCCGTGCTTTATATGCACATACGGAATTAGAGCGCGAAATTCCACAAGCCTTGTATGCGGCCGTGGCCGAAATCCTGGCGTATGTATTCCAGCTGCGCGTGTTCAGACAACACGGTGGTGTTCGTCCGGCCATGCCAGACAATGTGCCGGTACCGGATGCACTGGATCCACACGCTCTGGTGGCTACACCACCAAGCGCAACAGATATTGAATAGTTAAAGCAAGGTTTAAGGAGCTTATAGATGAATAACTGGCAACAAATGATGGGGAAACTGGATGGTCGCGCAGTCGCGGCACCACTCATTATTGTATTGCTGCTGGCCATGATGATCCTGCCGTTACCGGCCATCGTGCTTGATGTGTTTTTCACCTTTAATATCGCGTTGTCCATCCTGGTGCTGATGATAGGCCTGCAAACCACCAAAGCACTCGACTTTATCGCTTTCCCAACCGTATTGCTGATGACCACCATGTTGCGCCTGGCGCTGAACGTGGCTTCTACCCGCGTGGTGTTGACCGAAGGACATGCCGGACCGGATGCAGCAGGTAAGGTAATTGAAGCTTTTGGCCACTTCCTGATTGGCGGTAACTACGCAGTCGGTATCGTAGTGTTTGTGATCCTGACCATTATCAACTTTACTGTAATCACCAAAGGTGCCGGCCGTATTGCTGAAGTAGGCGCACGGTTTACCTTAGACGCGATGCCAGGTAAACAAATGGCGATTGATGCTGACCTGAATGCCGGCCTGATTGGAGAAGACGAAGCCCGCCGCCGCCGTAAGGAGGTCAGCCAGGAATCCGAATTTTACGGCGCGATGGACGGTGCCAGTAAATATGTTCGTGGTGATGCGATTGCCGGTATTTTAGTGATCATCATCAACATCGTTGGTGGCCTGATCGTCGGCATGGTGCAGCACGACCTCAGCTTTGGCGACGCAGTTAAAAACTATACCTTGCTGGCGATCGGTGATGGCCTGGTGGCGCAAATTCCATCACTGGTGATCTCTATCGCAGCCGGTGTGGTGGTTTCACGTGTTGCCAACAACGAAGACATTGGTGGTCAGCTGATCACCCAGTTGTTTGAGAATCCACGTGTCTTGAGCGTGACTGCTGGCATTATCGCCGGTATCGGCCTGATTCCTGGCATGCCGCACCTGGCTTTTCTGGCACTGGGTGCCATGTTGGGCGGCATGGCTTACTCTGTGAAAAAGAAACAGGAAAAAGCAAAACTGCAAGCCATTCTGGAACCGCAACCGGAAGATAAACTGGCACCTGCCAGCGAAGCTGAGGAGGCGACCTGGAACGACGTACTGCCAGTGGACACTGTCGGTCTCGAAGTGGGTTACCGTCTGATTCCATTAGTGGATAAAGCGCAAGGTGGTGAGTTGCTGAAACGGATCAAAGGTATCCGCAAGAAATTCGCACAGGAAATCGGCTTTCTGGCACCTACCGTACATATCCGTGACAACCTGGCCTTAAAACCGAATGCATATCGCATCACCATGAAAGGTGTAGAGATGGCGAGTGGTGAATCCAATTTCAACCAGATGCTGGCGATTGACCCCGGTGCAGTGACTGGGGAACTGGATGGCGCAAAAACTACTGACCCTGCATTTGGCCTGCCAGCAGTATGGATTGAATCCGAGCGTAAAGAATACGCGCAAAGCCTGGGTTACACCGTAGTGGATGCAGGTACCGTGATCGCCACACATTTAAACCATATTATTTCACTGAACGCCGGTGAACTGCTGGGCCGCCAGGAAGTACAGCAATTGCTGGATCACCTGGGTAAAGAATCCAGCAAACTGATTGAAGAGATCGTCCCAAAACTGATTACGCTTTCTTCATTGCAAAAAGTATTGCAGAACTTGTTGAACGAAGGCGTGCATATCCGCGATATGCGTACGATCCTGGAAACATTGGCTGACCATGCGCAATACAGCCAGGACGCTAACGACCTGACCGCCATGGTACGCGTCAAGCTGGGCCGTGCCATCGTACAGGATTTATTCCCTTACAGCGACGAAGTGACCGCGATGACCCTGGACGGACAGCTGGAACGTTTGCTGCTACAGGCATTACAGAACAATCAATCCGCACAAAACGTGATTGAACCTGGCATTGCTGAAAAACTGTCGCAACAGACAGAAATGGCTGCCAGACAACAGGAGCAAATGGGGCTGACACCGGTATTGCTGGTAGCCGCCCCGCTACGCCAGGCTTTATCAAGATTTTTAAGAAGGACTGTCCCGCATCTCAGAGTGCTGTCGCACGACGAGTTGCCAGACAACAAATCCATTCGAGTGACCAGTTTAATCGGAGCGCAATAACATGAATATCAGAAGATTTTTCGGCAAGAATGCACGTGAAGCATTGGCTCAAGTCAAGCAAGCATTAGGCGAAGACGCCATTATCGTGGCCAACCGCAGTGTCAATGGCGGCACCGAAATTATGGCAATGCTTGAAACTGATATCGAGAACTCTGGTGGCAAGCAGTCAGCAGAGACTAACCATGATGCGCGCAGCCTGCTCGACTTTGTCAACGGCAAAGAACCAGCACCACGCATGATGGCGCCTCAGCCAGTGGCCGCGCCTGCTCCGGCGCCAGCGCCTGCTGAAGAAGCCGTATTAAAAGATCACGCGATCATGGATTTGTTCAAACAGCACAGCGAACAGCAAGAGCAGGCCTACCAGGTCGCTACGCAAACGCTGGAAGAAAAAATGCTCACCATGATGCAGGAAATGCGTCATATGCGCAGCAACTTTGAAACCCAGATGAGCGCCATGACCTGGCAACACCATTTACAACACAGCCCTGCAAAATCCAAAGTATTGAGCACCCTGCTCTCTGCCAGCTTCAGCGCAGCGCTGTCACGCCAGATTGCAGAAAAAATGCCGCAACATATCGATGTACAAAAAGCACCGATGTGGGCTAAAGAAGTGATCAGCCGCAACCTGCATACGCTGGATGATGAAGATGCATTGCTGGATAAAGGCGGTGTATATGCCCTGGTTGGCCCGACTGGCGTTGGTAAAACCACGACCACAGCTAAACTGGCGGCACGTTATGTGATGAAACATGGCACGCAAAACCTGGGCCTGATCACCACCGACAGCTACCGTATTGGCGGTTACGAACAATTACGTATTTACGGCAAGATCCTGGGTGTGATGGTACATGCGGTGAAAGATGAAGAAGACCTGAAAATTGCACTCAACGAGTTAAAAGGCAAACACATGATCCTGATTGATACCGTCGGTGTCAGCCAGCGTGACCAGGCAGTGACTGAGCAGTTATCCATGCTGAGCCGTGCTGAAACACCAATCCAGAAATTACTGTGCCTGAATGCGACTTCAACTGGTGAAACCCTCACTGACGTGATGCGCAGCTATAAAAAGCATGATATTGCCGGTTGTATCGTCACCAAACTGGATGAAGCGGCAGCGATTGGCAATGTGCTGGATGTGCTGATCCGTGAGCGTATGCGCCTTTTCTACACGACCAGTGGCCAACGTGTACCGGAAGATATTGAAGTGGCAAACAAACATGCACTGGTTGAACGTGTGTTAACACCACATCAGGCCAGCCTGCCATACCAGTATCTGGATGAAGAGTTGCCGCTGGTGATCTCAAGCATGATGCAAGCGCAAGGAGAGCAGCAGCATGTTTAACTACCATGACCAGGCTGATGGATTGCGCCGTATCATGGCCCGCTCATCAGCACGTGTGATCAGCGTCATGGGGGCGAATGGCCAGCCTGCTGAAACCTGGCTCAGCCAGTTGGCGGCAAGTATGGTGGGTCCTGGGCAGCGTCTATTGCTAATCCAGGCTAAGCAACGACCTATGACAAAATACACACTACATGCGGTGGCTTTGCGCCAAAGCATACTCAGCCGCGCGGTGGTCAAGCATCCGCAAGGTTACGATCTGGCGACGCTGGCTGAAACTGACATATTAACCTCGTCCTTATCCGGCGATTTAAAAACAGAGCTTAACGGTATAGTGAGTCAACTTGCGTATGACTACGATACCGTGATTATAGAAGCATTATTAGATCCGCTTGACCAGACCCTGATATTGCCCGTGATGGCACAACATACATTAGTGTTGCAGATGGGGCGTAATGAAGCAGCCATTAAATCGGCTTATATGACAATCAAGCGCCTTTGCCAGCAGCATGGGCAATTGCCATTAAGCGTAGTGGTGACGGACTCCAGCCATGAGCAGGGCCAGCAATATTTTATGCGACTGAACCAGGTCTGCCAGCAGTTCCTGGGAATTTCCCTGAGTTTTCTGGGTGCTATTCCTGAAAATAAAGTGGTACAAAAGACAGAAAATATTCAAGCCAATGGCTTGAAAAACCGTCATGGCCTGGAGTCATCTCCGGCAACGCAGTCTGCACTGGCATTCAAGGCCATTGCCAGAAGCCTGGATCAACGTGTAAGCACGTCGTCACTGGCTGCTGCCTAGAGTAAAGAGGGATAACATGTATACCGCTAAAGGCAAAACTAACAATACTGACCAGATGCTCAAGCAGCATAGCGGCCTGGTTAAGAAAATGGCATACCAGCTGAAATCAAAATTGCCCTCTTGCGTGGAGGTCGATGATTTGGTGCAGGCCGGGATGATAGGCCTGATGGATGCTATTCAACGTTATGAAGATACGCACGGTGCGCAGTTTGAGACCTATGCCTCACAACGTGTGCGCGGCGCCATGCTGGATGAATTACGTGGCGCCGACTGGCTGCCACGTGGTATCCGCAAAAACATGCGAGATATCGAAGTAGCCGTGCAACAGCTAGAACAAAAGTTGGGCCGCCCGCCTACCGAATCAGAAATCGCCAAACACATGAATTTCAGTCTCGAAGACTACTATGATGTATTGAGCGACTGTCAGGGTCACCAGCTTATTTATTATGAAGATTTTCATGATGACGACGGTGGTGGCGAGCACTTCCTAGACCGCTTTGTGGATGATGACAGCAATGACCCGGTTAAATCCTTGCTGGAAAGCGATTTCCGTGAGGCGTTGATTGACTCCATCGATAATTTGCCAGATCGAGAAAAAATGTTGATGGGCCTTTACTACGAACAGGAACTGAACCTGAAAGAGATAGGCGCCATTATGAATGTGTCAGAATCACGCGTCTGCCAGCTGCATAGCCAGGCCGTAGCCCGCTTGCGTGCGTCCATGCGTGACAAATCCTGGACCGGAGTCTCCTGATGGATTGGGGTAGCCTGGCAGGCCTGCTTATCGCCCTCGCCGGCCTGGTGCTGGGTCAAACGATTGAAGGGGGACACCTTAAATCGCTGATGCAACCGTCAGCGTTTGTGGTGGTCATGCTGGGCACGGTCGGTGCAGTCTTGCTGCAAACCGAACTGAAAACATTTATCAAAGGCCTGCGCATGCTGCGCTGGGTATTCGTACATCCTGAAGACGACCGTCACAAGCTGGCCCAGCGCATTAACCAATGGAGTTTGCAGGCTCGTAAGGAAAGTGTCTTATCCCTGGAAAGCCAGATCAAGCGCGAGCAAGATCCTTTTGTACGCAAAGGCTTGCAATTGCTGGTAGACGGTACACCGGCTGACCGCATCCGCGAAGTGTGTGCCATTGATATGTATTACTTTGAAGTGCAAGAGCGCGATGCCGCCAAAATCTGGTCAGCTGCCGGTGGTTATGCGCCGACAGTAGGTATTCTGGGCGCGGTACTCGGGCTGATTCACGTCATGGAAAATCTCTCAGATCCTGCCAAAATCGGTAGCGGTATTGCGGTAGCTTTTGTGGCAACCATCTACGGTGTGGCATTGGCCAACCTGGTTTTCCTGCCGATTGCCAATAAGCTAAAGGGCCATATCCAGCATGAAATCTCACGCCGTGAAATGCTCCTGAATGCCTGGGTTTCTATCGCCAGAGGCGATAATCCGAAACTGGTCAGTGAACGTCTGGAAGCCTATTTGCGCCTGCGGGAGTCGTGATGTACAGGCGTAAGATCTACGATGACGATGATGAAAGCCACGACAGGTGGCTGATTTCGTATGCGGATTTCATCACCCTGCTGTTCGCTTTTTTTGTGGTGATGTATGCCACATCAACGATTAACCTGAACAAATACCAGACATTATCCAATTCGGTAGTGAATGCTTTTCAGGGTAATCCTAGCCAAGCGCCGTCGCTGAATACTGAAAATCCATCCTCTTTGCAAAACCTGAGCGCCATCAAGAAACCATTGCCGCTGAGCTATTTGTACCAGGAGAAAAAACAGCGCGACATGGAAAAAATGCGTGCCATCGGTCAACAATTGGCCAACGTTTTATCCGTTTGGATAGAACAAAAAGCCATCACCGTGCAACAAGGTGAGTTTGGGGTGGATATTGCCATACAGAATAAATTGCTGTTCAAGCCCGATCAATCCACGATGTCGGACGAAGGCCCGTATGTCATTAAACTGGTGAGCGAAGTGTTGAAAAACGAATATCGCACCATACAGGTGGAAGGTCACATTGACCGCCATGCGTTTGCTGATGATCCTAACCCAGAGGCAAAACGCTGGGAAATAACCGCGACTCAGGCCGCACGTGTGGCAGGGATACTGGGTACACGAGGCGTGATCAGCAAGCGGCTTTCTGCGATTGGCCTGGCCGATACCAAGCCTGCTTCCAGCAGTGAAAATGATCTGGCGCAGACCATCAATAACCGTATTATCATCCGCGTGCTGACTGCTGAAAGTAATGCGCAGCAAGCTGCCAATAATACCAGTACCACCCAGCTGGAAATTTTACCGAAGGCGACTGAGCCTGTTGAGGCTGCCGGGGAGCCAATCAAGGAAACATTGGGCGAAACGCCTGCTGTCGTTTCAACCAACCCATAATTCATGCAGCCTGATTAGGCAGTCATCAAACCAGTGCCTGCTCCAGGCAGGCATCAAACTGTGCAATCGGCATAGGCTTACCAAACAAATAGCCTTGATAGCGTCGGCAACCATTATTCAGTAATAAATCCATCTGCTCCGGCGTTTCCACACCTTCAGCAATCACGCTGAGGTACATGCTTTGCGCCATGGCAATAATCGTGCGCACAATAGTGCGGTCGTGGCTGTCGGTAACGATATCATTGACAAATGAGCGGTCAATCTTGAGCTGGTATAAAGGTAATTTTTTGAGGTATTGCAGCGTAGAATAGCCGGTACCAAAGTCATCGAGTGAAAACTGGATCCCCAGGCGGCTCAGCTCACTCATGATGCTGACAGCGTCATCCACATTTTCAAGCAACAGGCTTTCGGTCAGTTCAAGGCGCAATACATTCGGGTTGATCTGGTGTTTCTGGATACAGCTTTTGACCATTGCAATAAAGTTGGCTTGCCTGAACTGGCGGGCGCTAATGTTTACCGACAAGCTGAGATCACTGGTTTTACGGTCTTGCTGCCACTGCGCAATCTGCGCGCATGCCTGATCCAGCACCCACATGCCTATATCGATAATTAACCCGCTGGATTCCGCCACCGGGATAAACTGCAACGGGGAAATAAAGCCACGCTCGGGATGTTGCCAGCGCAATAAGGCCTCGGCACCGAACGGCCGACCGGTATGATCAACCTGTACCTGATAATGCAAAGCCAGCTGCTGCTGCTCGATCGCCTGGCGCAATTCAGTTTCCAGCATGATCTGGGTAGCAATTTCTGTCTGCATGCCGGCTTCGTAAACGCATGCGGTGTTGCGTCCCGCCTGTTTGGCTCTATGCATGGCGATATCAACCGCTTTCACAAAGTCGGTTTCAAGCGCATCGGCACTGGTAAAAGTGGATAGGCCCATGCTGGCAGTGATCTGCAGCTTATGATTGGCGACTTTAAATGCACGCTGAAATACCTTTTTGAGTTTGCGCTGTAGTGCCCACACTTGCTGCAGCGCTTTTTCGCGTTCGCCGGACAGACCCGACAGCAATATCAGGAACTCATCGCCACCCATACATGCCAGAAAATGCGGTGACGCCACTTTCTGCAGCCGCTCTGCCACTTGTAACAGCAAATTGCTGCCCAGCGTATGCCCATGCGCTTCATTTATCCACTTGAAGTGATCCAGGTCAATATAGATCAATCCCCAGTGATGAGCCGTCTCTGCTTGCGTTTGCAAATGTTGAAGCACCTCGTAGGCTTTACGGCGATTAGGAAGGCCGGTCACCGGTTCCAGGTAAGCCAGTGCTTCTATCGTATCCTGCGACAAATGCCTGTCGACCACGATACTCACTAGCTTGGCCGCCTGCTCAATCATCGACTGTTCGTTTGCCGTGGGCGTCTGCGGCTGGCGATAGTAAATGGCAAACGCACCCAGCACGTCACCCTCCGCTGTCAGCAGGGGTTCTGCCCAACCCGCACGGATACCAGAAGCTTTGGCTGCATCGCGGTGATTTATCCAGTTGGGATGCGTCATCACATCTTCCACAATCACGCGTTGTTTAAGTGCAATTGCAGTCGCCAGCGACCCTTTGTCAGTTTCAAGTTGCAGCTGGCACAAGGTTTCCAGCATGGCCTTAGGCAAGGTCGGCGCAATCACCGTTTGCACCAGCTTGCCCAGGTGTTGCGTGAGCACAATGGCGCAATACATATCCGCATGCATGGCTTCAATATCGCGGGCTATTGTTTCCAGCACACGGGTAGCATCCTGCTCTTTAAGGACCAGTTCCAGCATTGAAAACTGGAAGCGCTCATAAGCGATAGCGCGCAATTTCTCATGCTGGAACTCCTGCGCGGACTGGCGTTCTTGCGTTACTTCACGCACCAGTAACAAATAGCGCTTCTCACCGTCACTGTTGGAAAAATCGTGGGTGACTATCTCAAGCCAGCGCTGATCTGCATTTTGTATGGGGAGTTGCGGTAATTGGAGTTGCTGTAAAGGGAGTTGTATGGTCCGCTGGGATACGCCTGGCAAAGGCTGGGAAAGTAATCCTTGTAACGGCCCATGTGTAAGCTCTGGCAAATGTGTCCATATTGAGGAAACCATTTGCCCATCGTTATCTGAAACAGCGATATTCGCCCGATTAAAAAATAATAAGGCATCGCAATTTCCGTGCTGATCGGTTTCCGCAGCTAAACCAAAACCAGAGGAATCAAAAGAGGAACGCCATTCTTCAAACGTGCTGGCGAGTGCTTGATTGGCCAGGACGAATGCGCTGGGCTCGAAAATTACTTTTAACATCAGATACCTTCACAACCGCAGTGTAAATCCAACTGCCGACAACCAAGACACTGTGCCTGTCGGTTGTTGAAATGACACACCCCAAAATCATTAGTGAGAGTCGTCCCTAAAGTATTGCTCTCTTTTATATTTGCGATAATGTGTCCTGGCGTTAATGATGTCAAGCCTGAATTAAATATACAGGCGTGCGGCTGTCACATGAGAAGCTTAAACAGGGGATTAGGCACTATGAATAACGATCATGCCTTCCTGGAATCAGCTTTGTTGGAAGAGCGTAGTGAACACAGGGATGGCACCTGGCATCAATGCCTATCGTTTGGCCTGATTAACATGCAGTTTCCAGCGCGCAATCATTAATCCGGCAAACACCATGCTGTAAATCACCGGTTCAGTGACATCTTTTTTGACCAGCCACCAGTAATGCAATAAAACCAATAGCCCGATGACGTAAACCAGTTTATGCAGGCTTTTCCAGCGCTGTTTGAGTGCACGTATGGCACGCTGGTTGGAAGTGGCGGCCAGTGGTAAAGTCAGCAGAAAAGCAGATGCGCCAACTAGCACATAGGGGTGTTTGATAATGTCTTTAACGATATCCGGCCAGTCAAAACTGTAATCCAGCCACAGGTAAGTCAGCACATGCAAGCAGGCATAGGCAAACATCCATAGCCCCAGTAGGCGGCGCACGGCAATCAACCAAGCCTGCTGCGTCCATTGTCTGAGTGGCGTGATACCTAAAGAAAGTAGTAAAAACACCAGTCCCCAGGTGCCAGTGGAGCGCTCGACGAATTCAACAGGATTTGCGCCTAAATCATCGGTCATTCCCAGGATTAGTAGACGTAATAGTGGCAGGCTTGCACCTAGCCAGATCAGGGTTTTTAAGGTGCGGATTTTAGCGACAGGGCCTGTCGGTAATAGAGACGTCAAAGGGTTCATACAAACGTTAAAATCTGTTTTAGGCTGTACAAAAATACTAGCGGTTTAACGATCAGGCCCTAGAAATTCTTTTTTAAATCCATTCCGGCGTACAGCTGCCCTACTTCATCATAACCATTAAACATTTTGGTTTTGATCCGCCCGGCAAATAAGCCTGCACCAATACGTTTTTCTGAGGATTGGGTCCAGCGTGGGTGATCAACTTGTGGATTGACATTCGCATAAAAGCCATACTCACGCGGGCCGGCTTTCACCCAGGTGGTAGTCGGCATTTTCTCCACAAAGCGGATGGTAGTAATTGCTTTGGCACCTTTGAAACCATATTTCCAGGGCACGACCAGGCGGACTGGTGCACCATTCTGGTTTGGTAACACTTTGCCATACAAACCCACCGCGAGTAGCGTTAACGGCTGCATGGCTTCATCCATTCGCAACCCTTCTACATATGGCCAGTCAAGAATAGGCATCCTTGCACCAGGCATATGACGCGAGTCATTGTAAGAAACAAACTCTATATATTTGGCATTGCCGGTCGGTTGCGCCCAATCAATAAGCGCTTTCAATGGCAAGCCTATCCATGGGATCACCATTGACCATCCTTCAACGCAGCGCATACGGTAAATACGCTCTTCAAGGGGTGCCAGTGCGAGTAACTGCTCAATAGTGATTGTTTTTGCCTGCTTGACTGCGCCTTCTATCTTGATCGTCCACGGTGTAGGTTTAAATAATACGGCTTCGCGCGCAGGGTCTTCTTTACCGGTGCCAAATTCATAATAGTTGTTGTAACCGGTGACATCCTCGTAGCTGGTCAGTTTTTCGTCTTTACCATAGGCGGTTTTTTTCGCATCCAGGGTAGCAGTCGCCGCTTTGGCATAAGCAGGCAACAACAGACTTGTGGTTAAAGCACTGGCCGCCTTAAGTACCGTACGACGCTGTTGAAACACCTCAAACGGAGTGATTTCAGAAGGCTGTATGTCACTGGGGTTACGGCGATTATTGTCCAACAACATACTGGCTCCTAAGATGTTTTAAAAGGTTCATGCGTGAATCAGATTGGACATGATAGATTAATAAAGAATCCCAGATAGCCTTCTTTAAAAATAAAGCCTGCCCAGCTGACAGAAGTATGGTTAAAAAAAGGGCTAAAGTCCTGAGACGTTTAGCCCTTTTGGTGTTACTCAGATGATTAAACGCGCTGCTTGGATTTTCTCGCTGCAACACCTGCAATCAAACCCATCCCCGCCAGCAACATGGCATAGGAACCTGGCTCCGGAACAGCTGCCAAACCTGTTACACCATTAAACGTTCCGTTCAAAGTGGTTAAGTATGTGGCTGCACCTGTGGTCAGGTTGATAGAAAACAATTGGGAATTCAATGTGCCGTCATCAACATTAAACAATGCATACGCTTGACCGTTACCTAAAATATCAAAGCCATTAGCGGATAAAGGGTCAATGCCTAATGAACCTACTGTTTGAATTCCACCATTCGTACCTGGACTATTAAAACCGGTATTCAGGAAGTTCAGGGTGTTGCTGCTTGTGTTGATGTAATACAAATCAGTAGTATCACCCGCCCCTGGATTCACGCCGGGATTGGAGTTCGTGTAAGCAGCTGCGGTGTAACCATTGCCAATATTGTTAGCGGTATTACCCACAACGCCGGTATTAGCATTAACTGCATAATTATTGCCTGCGCCAGTCACCACACGTAATGAAGGGTTGCCACCAAAATCCGCTGTAGGATTAAAGTCGATACCTACAGATTGACCAGTTAATGAAGCGCCAGTCAAACTGGCTTGAAAAGTAGCCGCGCCAGTCGTCGTATTGAATGTATAAAGATTATTAGCACTGGTCACACCGTATACCAATCCATCGGTAGGCCTGAGATCGACGCCAAGTAATCTCTCACCGGCAGACAGGCCGCTGACATTGATATAGGAAACAGCGCCAAGATTCAGCGTATCTATCACTGCCAGTTGATTAGTGTTGAAGGTGTATAACGTGTCAGCGTTTGCCTGTAACGCGCCGGCCAGCATGACTGTTGCAAGTACTGCCTTTCGAATAAAGCGTGTATTCATTGTCTAACCTCTCTCAATAATTATTTTATATAGAAATCTGATAACCCCGATAAACTATATCACGATAAATAATACTGTGCTTAATTATTAACAAATCCAACTTTTACACATAAGAATCAAGTTATTGTTATCGCAGATAGTCGAGCGTCACGGCGCTAAATCAGACTAATTTGTAAGGCAAGTTTGTAAGACGAGTCGAATCACATAAGAGACTTAACTCTTACACGTTGACAGGCTGAATTTGCTGCTAGTTCTGAATAATATGTAAATAATTATTAAGGATTTGCAGCGCGTGCTTTTTCAAGCATGGCAGTTAACTCTGGATCCTGGATTTTTTGGCTGATACTTTCTGCTTGTGCCAGTAAACGCTCCGCCCCCGCTGCATCATTTTGTAAGTGCTTGGCTGCTGCCCATTCAATGGCTGTTTTAGCTTCATAAAAGCTGCCGCCATTTTCTTGCGCATACTCCATGAGGCGTTGATAGGTTTTATCAGCACTCACGAAGTCTTTTTTGGCTACAAATAACTTAGCCAAAACCAGACTCGCTTCAGCGTATTGCTGAGGTTCGGCTGATTTACGCAACATCATGACGCCTTTCAACTGATATTCAATCGCCTGGTCCAGTTGTTGCATTTGCTGAAACGTAAGCGCTTCATGTACATAGCTATCAGCCCGCTCATCATCATTTAGTGCCAGCTTTTCACCTGCCTGAAACGCTTGCAGTGACTCGCTGTACTGGCCATTCTCAAACAGGGCTTCGCCGATCAAATTATGCGCTATTCGTACATAGCGCCGCATATTTTGCTGCTCGCTCAATTTGAGCGCTTGCTGGTAACTATCCAATGCAGCCGGGGTGTGCCTTGATTCCTGCTGCACATTCCCAAGCAGCATGTAGGCTGAAATCAAATCCAGACCTTGTGGATTGAGGGCAATGGCTTTTTTAAAGCTTTGCTCTGCATCGGCGGACTGATTCAAGGCAGATTGCGCACGCCCTTTGCATAACCAGAACTCCGCTTGTGCGGGGTGTTTTTCAGCGATGTTGATGGCTTGGGAGAACTGACGTTTTAGCAGTGCCGAATCACAAGACTCTAATGCAGCATCTCGTGCAAATGATTCATTAATAATCAATAAATTAAGTAATAAAATTAAAGTAATTTTTAGATACATATCACAATAGATCAGCTTGTTTAGGTGAAGTATTTTCTGCAGATAAATTCTCTTTGGTCGTTGTTTCTTTAACCGTACCGGCACCCGACGATGCCAGCATCGCCAGCAATGCGTCTTCATCAAGAATGGT
Source organism: Methylophilus sp. Leaf414 (assembly GCF_001425425.1). Lineage (NCBI taxonomy): Bacteria > Pseudomonadati > Pseudomonadota > Betaproteobacteria > Nitrosomonadales > Methylophilaceae > Methylophilus > Methylophilus sp. Leaf414. The sequence continues at coordinate 29,040 of NZ_LMQQ01000001.1, forward strand.
GACATTAAGTTGCTGTGCTTTTTCCAACTTGCTGCCAGCCTCTGCACCTGCAACCACATAACTGGTTTTGGCAGAGACACTACCGCTTACCTTACCGCCTTCCGCCTCAATCAGCGCCTGAGCCTGATCGCGTTTGAGTGTAGGCAGCGTGCCTGTCAGTACAAAAGTCTTTCCTGCAAATGCCGCTGATTGGGATTTTTTTGGCAGATCCGCCCAATGCACACCTAGCCGACGCATTTCAGCAATCACTTCTATGTTGTGCGGCTCTTGAAAAAACTGGTATACCGCCTCCGCCACCACCGGTCCTACGTCATTTACCTGCATTAAACTTTCAATGTTGGCATTGATCAGTGTATCCAGATCACCGTAATGCTGCGCGAGATCCTTGGCCGTTGCTTCACCCACATTGCGAATCCCTAGCGCATAGATAAATCGTGGCAAGGTGGCTTTCTTGCTTTTTTCAATGGCAGCCAGCACATTTTGTGCTGACTTATCGGCCATACGGTCCAGGCCTGACAATTTTTCTAAATCAAGGCGGTAAACATCATCCAGATGATTCACCAGGTTACGTGCAACCAGTTGGTCAACCAGTTTCTCGCCCAAACCTTCAATATCCATCGCACGGCGCGAAGCAAAATGTGTAACTGCCTGTTTACGTTGTGCCGGGCAGATCAATCCACCGGTACAGCGCGCAATCGCTTCATCCTGGAGGCGGACTACATGTGAGCCGCATTCAGGACATGTGACCGGCATGACAAATGCGCGCGCATTTGCCGGACGCAACTCAGGTTTGGGTGAAACAACTTCCGGGATGACATCCCCCGCTCGTCTGACAACCACGGTATCACCAATTTGAATATCTTTACGGCGTAACTCATCTTCATTGTGCAAGGTGGCATTGGTGACTGTGACACCGCCGACAAACACCGGCTTCAACCTGGCCACCGGGGTAATAGCACCTGTGCGACCCACCTGCACGGTGATGTCTTCAACTATGGTCAACGCTTCTTCAGCGGCGAATTTATGCGCAACCGCCCAGCGTGGCGCACGCGAGACAAACCCTAGCGTGCTTTGCAGATCAAAATCATTGACCTTGTAAACCACTCCGTCGATGTCAAAAGGCAAACTGGGGCGCAAAGCACCAATCTCGGCATAATAATCACGTAAGCCTTGTGCACCTTGCTTAACGCTGCGCAGAGTTGTCACCGGAAAGCGTAAGTCAGCCAGGTACTGCATGGCTTCTGCGTGTGAATGCAATGCAGGAATCCCTTCACTTGCACCCAAGCCATAGGCAAAAAAATGCAATGGGCGTTTAGCAGTAATATTGGAATCCAGCTGGCGCAGGCTGCCGGCAGCGGCATTGCGTGGATTAGCGAACAGCTTGCCACCGATAGCGGCCTGTTGCTGGTTCAGTTTTTCAAAATCTTTCTTCAACATCAGTACCTCACCGCGCACTTCAAGTAAAGCTGGCGGGTTGCTTGAGGTTAGCCTGGTTGGAATTGCGCGGATGGTTTTAAGGTTGTGGGTGACATTCTCACCGGTATAACCATCTCCACGTGTTGCGCCTTGAACAAATACGCCATTTTCATAAGTCAGCGTAATTGCCAGGCCGTCAAATTTGGGTTCTACCGCGTATTCAATTTTTGTTTCATCTGTCGCCTCACGCACGCGGCGATCAAATGCTTCGAGCTCCTGCTCAGTGAAAGCATTGTTAAGCGAAAGCATGGCTTGCCGGTGTTGTACGCTTTCAAAAGCGGCTGACGCCAAGCCGCCTACGCGTTGGCTGGGGGAGTCTGGAGTGACCAATTCAGGATGTTTTTGTTCAATCTCCAACAACTCCCGGTAGACACCATCATATTCATTGTCATCCACTTGTGGTTCATCAAGCACATAATAATGGTAGTCGTATTCAGCGATACGCTGCTTAAGCTGTTGCAAAACCAGCGCAGCATCATTGACAGACATGATTAAGAGAACAGGCGTTTGGCATGGGCGCTACCGGGCGTAATACCCTGTGCAGCCATGGCATTTGAAATATTGTTTAACTGCTGGCGGATTTTGTCTAGCTGCACATCACCGATAGGCTTGCGGTTTACATCAATCAAACTCGCACTCAGGCTGCCTGCCATATTGCGTGCTAAATCGACCATGCGATCAAACACCTGCAGGCTGTTAGCTGTTGTAGGGATATCCAGCTGAAATGTCACTCCTGTCATAACTGCCGTTTTTAGCATCTCGCCAGAAAAAGGTTTACCTTCATAATTGCGAATCGAATACTCGAGGTCGCCGTCACTGTTAAATAACTCAAAACGGCCTTCTGGACTAAGTTGCATACCGCTGGCTTCTGCGAGGCCGCGTAGCTTGGTTGCGTGGAACATGCCCTGATTTGCCAGCACATGAAACTCTACGGCTTTATCCACCTCAATGCAAAAAGCATCAATTAACTGAGCCTGTTGCGACGGCTCGTATCCGCCCTGCCAATGAATGGTCAACCCTAATGCGCGTGCAAGGGTTTCCATCGACTTCTGGAAGCGTTTCAGTGTTTCCTGGTCAACCGGGCCACCTCTGTCTGCCAACTGCAAACTACAAACTACCTGGCTTAATGGTACCTGATTCTGCATAGCGGCTGCATCCATTGCCAATACATCCAGCCAAACTGCTGATGAAGCTTGTTGCCCCCATAAAGTAGCATGGTGCGGGAACGTCCGGGCTTCAGCTTGCAAGTCTTCCAGTTCAATCAGCATGACCCCTAATGGCGCATCGATTACGCCTACCCAATCCATAGCGGTATGCAAGGCAGCCGGTATGGCAACGGTTGATACTGAACCTGCTGCGGATTCAGTTTGATAGTCATTATCTGACCTTGAATCGTACGATTCTGGAGAGTAATCTGTGGTTAATTGCTCCATTGACGGTGATTTCGGCTCAGAGAAATGATCAGTTGCCTGGTATTGCGGCTGATGCGCAGATGGCTCAGCTTTATAAGCAGGCTCTGTAAAAGCGGGTTCTGTTTTTGAAACTGAAGGATTAGCCACTGGTGGCACTGGACGTACTTCGTTACCCTGCTTATTGGCATCAGGGGTTTTAAGGGGTGGTGCGGAGGCTGTTTTTGCTTTTGCATTATCCCCAACATTAAATTCCGGCTCGAATTTTACTGATGGGCGAACACGAGGCTCTGACATCCAGCCTTCAACTTCTTCGGCATTTTCAGCACCTTGTGTTTTCCTGGCAGGCTCTTTTACCTGGCTGCCGTCCAGCACATCGGCACGGGTGTGGCTGAAACGGTATTCAACATCTTTACGGTACTTTTTCTCTTGCCACCAGTTAAAAACTACCACTGCCAGTACGATGCTGACCCCCAGCAATACCAAAATCATCCACAAATCAGACATGTATGCTTACTATCCTTTAAAACTCCGCGATATGATACAACAAAACATGCCTTACGCCGCATGCATGCGTATCGCCTCATCTATATCAACATCTACAATCCTTGATACTCCGGATTCCTGCATGGTTACGCCTATTAATTGTTGAGACATTTCCATGGTGATTTTGTTGTGCGAAACAAACAAAAATTGCGTTTTTTCAGACATTACCCGCACTAACTGACAAAACCGCTCGGTATTACTGTCATCCAGTGGTGCATCCACTTCATCCATCAAACAGAATGGTGCGGGGTTCAAGCGGAACAACGCAAAAACCAGTGCCATCGCCGTTAAAGCTTTTTCGCCGCCAGAAAGTAATTGAATAGTTGTATTTTTCTTGCCGGGCGGCTGCGCAAACACTTGCACACCTGTATCAAGGATTTCGTCACCCAGTAACTCCAGCTTGGCCTGACCACCATTAAATAACGTCTGGAACAACTCGCCAAAGTTACGATTGGCCTCTTCAAACGTTGCACGCAGCTTGCCCCGCGTTTCCCGGTCTATCTTCTGGATGGCTTCTTCAAGCGTCTCGCTGGCGGTCAGTAAGTCTTTCAACTGGCTATCCAGATAGCCTTTACGCTCTTTCTCAACAGACAACTCTTCAATCGCTGCCATATTAACCGGCCCCAATTGTTGTATCTGCTGCTGTAATTTTTGTGTAGTTTGTGCCAACACATGCACTTTGCTATCAGTATCCAATCCATTTTGAATCAATGCCTCATCCAGCCCGGTTTCAGCCAGGGCAGATTGACATTGTTCTACCTGTAAGCGGCATTCCTGCTGCTTGAGGCGTCGTTGCTCAACAGCATCTCTTAACGGATGCAACTGTTGTTCCACCAGCATGCGGTTGCGCTCTTGTGTCTGCAGTGCATTTTCCTGCTCTGCAAGCTGGTTTCTCGCCTGAGCCAATGCTTGCTCGCAATCGTGCTGTTGCGTCAGCGCATGCGCAAGGTTTGCTTTTAGCGTTTCCATATTGCTGATGGCTAATGCCTGCTCAGTTTCAGCCAGATGATGTTGCAGGTTCTGACTTTCCTGTTCGTTTTGCGTCAGTCGCTGCTGTAAGTCATTGACTGCATTTTTGAGTAGCGTTTGCTCAAATACTTGTGACTGATGTGCCTTTTCAGCTTGTTGAACAGTATCACGAAGATTGTAATATGCCTGTTCGGCTTGCTGTTTTTGCGCCTGTGTTTCGCGTGCCGTTTGTTCCAGGTTAGCAAATTGCGCTTGATGCCCTGAAATATTGGCATGTGCCTGTGCGATTTCCGCAGCCAGATCAGCCTGGCGGCTTTCAGCTTGAGTAATGTCTTCTTTAAGCACTGCTTGACGACGCATGGCATTATCATGCGCCTGTTGTAAACGTGATACCTGCATCTGCGCGTCATGCAGGCTAGTCGTCAATTGCTTGATGCTTTGGTGGGATTGCTGCTGTTGCTGGCGGGTATTTTGCAGGCTGACTTCTTGCGTATGCACTTTTTGCTGCGCCTCAGCCACGGCCTCTTGCGCTTCTTTCAACCCGGCTTGAAGATTATCCAGCTGTTGTTGCCGTTCCAGCACGCCTTGCATCTGGTTTTGGCGACCATGAAACACCGCACTAAATCGCTGGTAAATATCCCCGCTTTTGGTCAGCAAACTAATATCATCTGGCAGTAGTGATTGATAGCTTGATAATTGCTGAGCATCAGCAAGCACATATACTCCAGCCAACCAGTGTTGCAATGCAGCAGCCACCTGCGGTTGCTTGATCGTCAACAAGCTATACAGACTTGGCAACCCTTGCCATTGCTCCGTAGATGAAGAGGCTGACCCAGCATGAACAATCGCAATAGCAGCCTGTGGATGTGGCAACTGCGACCACTCCAATATAGTTTCTGGCAATAATGCATTTAATTTATTACCCAGGAACGCCTCTAATGCCGTCTGCCATTCTGAATCGACCTGAACGACCTGCCATAAGCGAGGCGCGGATTGCAAACCGGTTTTTTGCAACCAAGGGCCTAGTTGCTGATCCTGTTTCATGCTTTGCTGCAACTTTTGCAGCGATTGAATCTCAGCTTCCAATTGATGCAAGGCACGTTGTGCTTGTTGCCAGCTATTGCGTGATTGCTGCAACGTTTGCTGTTGCGTGTGTTCCATCGCCCGCAAATCGACAAGCTGCTGCTCTTCGCGCTGCAAAGCATCCTGCTGCTCAATCAACTGCAGTTGAAGCTGGCCTAACGACTGTGTATCCGGCAATGCCCAGCGTTCAAGCTCATAATGCAATTGCTGTAAACGTTGCCCTGCTTCGGTCAGGTTACGCTGGATAAAATTCACGTTATTCTGTTCCAGCTGCATTTGCTGGCGGCTTTGCTGCACAGCTTGCTGTGCCTGATTTGCTGCTTGCTGGATTATCTGTAATTGTGTTGATTGCTCCGGCAAACCTTGCTGCAAGGATTGCAGATTCAGCGCATGTTGCGCCACCGAACTCTCAGCAATGGTCAATGCAGCCGTTTTATCAGCTAGTTGTGTTTGCAACTGTGAGTGCTGTTGGGCGCGGTGTTCCATCTGGCGCTGCAACTGCAACTGCTCCTGCAGCAGCCGGTCTCTCGCTTCTTCTGATTGCTTGACTTGCAAACCGAGATTAGAAACCTGCGAATTCGCTTCATAAAAAGCGGCTTGTGCCGTATGCAATTGGGAAGAAGCTTCCTGATGATGTTGACGCGATTGTTCGAGTTGTAGCTCCTTGTCGCGCAAGCTGGCCATTTGCGCTTCCAGTGCATTCACCGCCTGGTCAACGGTTTGCGAAGCTGCTTCATGCGCTAGCACGGCATCCCGCTTGCGTAACCACCACCACTGCGCCTCAGCCAGCTTGTGGGCGTCTTGCAAGGTATGAAATTTTTGCGTGACCACTGCTTGCGCTTCAAGCTTGATAATCTGCTTATTCATCTCCCGCGAAATATCTTCAACCCGTTCGAGGTTTTCACGGGTGTCTCGCAGTCTCAATTCCGTCTCACGGCGACGTTCCTTATATTTGCTGATGCCGGCGGCCTCTTCCAGAAAAACCCGTAATTCTTCAGGTCGGGCTTCCACGATACGTGAAATTGTATTCTGTCCAATAATCGCATAAGCACGACCACCTAAACCGGTGCCCAGGAACAAATCTGCCACATCACGTCTACGCACGGCGGTATTATTAATATAGTAAGTAGAGCCTTTATCGCGCTCGATCACGCGCTTGACCGAGATTTCGGCATACTGATTCCACTCACCACTGGCGCCGCCCAGGCTGTTATCGAACACAAGCTCCACACTCGCACGTGAAATTGGTTTTCGATTGCCTGAGCCATTAAAAATCACGGCATCCATCGCATCGGCACGCATTTCACGCGCTGAGGATTCGCCCAGCACCCAGCGCACGGATTCCATCACATTGGATTTACCACAGCCATTCGGCCCGACCACGCCTACACGCTGGCCGTGCAGATGAATAGTGGTAGGATCGACAAAAGACTTGAACCCCGCAAGTTTTAGATGAGTGAGACGCAAAGTAAGAAAACCGCTTATAAGAATTTGAATGGTTGCTTAAGCGTTATAATACCCACTTTTCCCAAGAAACATAGCCTGCAATGAACGAACAATTACTCGGTGGCAAACCAACAGCTGAACCCACTAAAGCCCTGGAAACCTTTGAAAACCCGAATTCAAGCCGTGATTTTCATATTCATATGGAAATTCCGGAATTTACCTGCCTGTGCCCGAAAACCGGCCAGCCTGACTTTGCAGTGATTTATCTGGATTACATTCCTAACAAATTATGTGTGGAATTAAAAAGCCTAAAACTATATATGTGGTCATTCCGCGATGAAGGCTGTTTTCACGAAGCGGTCACCAATCAGATACTGGATGATTTAGTGGCAGCAATTGATCCTAAATTTATGCGCGTTACCGCTAAATTTTATGTACGGGGCGGCATTTTCACGAACGTAGTGGCCGAACATCGCGCCGCTGGCTGGCAACCACAACCTTATGTGGAGCTGTCACAATTCAGCGCACAGAGCAATATCCGCGGCTAAAAGCAGCTTTTAAACTGGCGCCAGCCATTGAATGAACGGCAATCACAGTTTTTTACAGAATCCTGCGAAAAATCGTTGACAAGATATGTGCCCGTCATTAATATGGCGCCTTCTTTGAATTGCAGTGCAAAACAAAGAAATGCATTACCAGGATTAGGGGGTATAGCTCAGCTGGGAGAGCGCTTGCATGGCATGCAAGAGGTCAGCGGTTCGATCCCGCTTATCTCCACCAAGTAGTTGAAAGTATTGAGTTTTTTATAAAAATATTTTTCGATTTCTTGAAACAATGGTATAATGCACATGTTGCAAAATTTCTTAGGTCCCCATCGTCTAGAGGCCTAGGACACCTCCCTTTCACGGAGGCGACCGGGGTTCGAATCCCCGTGGGGACGCCAAAACACTCTATAGTGTTTCTGCTTCAAAATTCATTGCAATCAAGGTTTAACCATTAAATCTTGAATACTTGAAAAAATCCGGTTTCACCTCCAAAACGGCATCGTAATTCCCTCGAACAAAACTTCAAGATTCATCCTCGTTCCACATAGCCATTCATACTTGCCTACTGACTAGCGATGTCTTAAAGGTATCCAACATTTGCTGCAGCCTAGACGCTCTGAACTTATGGCTTCAATTAGCTATCAATGAAAATTGAACAATACTGCTAAAATACATCAAACTTAAAGATTATGTTTTTGACTTAACCAACTTCACATAAAGAGTTATATGACGGAAAACACTGCTTTACAACTGGAAGTCGCCGAGTTAATGGTACAGGCATTGAACCTGGATGTTGCTGCGAATGAGATAGAACCTGATGCACCTTTATATGGCACTGGCCTAGGCCTGGATTCGATTGATATCCTTGAAATTGCACTGGTGGTTTCCAAACGCTATGGTCTGCAACTTAAGTCCGATAACGAAAACAATCACCAGATTTTCAGCTCTCTGCGTAGTCTTACCGATTACGTAGCAGCCAACAAAACCAAGTAGCGCGGCCATCCGCCAAGTAATCAAAAGACGCCATGCCTAAAGCTTTTAAAGCCATCAGTGGCCTGCTAATAGCATTAGTTATCGTCTCTTTTGCGCTCCTTGTTCACCATGTAAACACCTTGGGACAACCTAGTCTGTTAGGTGCGCTGCTCGCCTTGGCGCCACTTTTATTGATTGCATTTGTATTTGCGATAAATATTGATTCCAAATTATTGGGCATCGGTTTCATATTGCTGGTTTTAATCTCAAGCTGGTGGGCATTGCCGCTGATCAAACAGCATACCGGTTTGATATTCTGGTTACAGGATATAGGGCTTATGCTGATGTTACTCATTACTTTCGCCAGAACACTGCAAGCCGGTCGTAAACCTTTATGTGTAGGTTTTGCCGAGGCTATTAATGGCGGGCCACTACCCGCCGATCACGAACGCTATGCTTATCATGTAACAATAGCCTGGGTTACTTTCTTCGGTTTGATGATAATTGTCTCTAGTTTGCTTTTCTTTTTTTCCCCGCTGGCTACCTGGTCGTTTTTTGTGAACTTCCTGACACTGCCTTTGGTGGCGCTGATGTTTATTGCAGAATTCCTGGTGCGCCGAACCGTTCTTACAGACTTGCCAAATGGCAATGTTATGGATGCAGTCCGTGCATACCTGGACTCCAGACAATCTTGACGCTTTAAACAATTATTCCATGCAGAAATTTCCTTTAGTAAGCCACACCAGCCTCAATGAACAGATTGCCTGGCGAAAAAATTCAATGGTAACTGTCGGGCAGTTTCTTGCTGATGTGGCTGCACTGGCAAATCAACTCCCGGCAAGCAAGCATGTGTTGAACGTCTGTCGTGACCGTTATCACTTTGCCGTTGGCTTTGCGGCAGCTTTGGTGAGTAATAAAGTGAGCCTGCTACCTCCGACACACACGGTTGAAATGGTGCAGCAACTGCAAGCTTTTGCTACAGATGTTTTCTGCCTGCATGACAATCAGGATTGCGACATCGCGCTGCCTAAATTGCTTTACCCGTTAAGTTTGGCCAAACAAACAACTGCTGAAGAAATTCCATTGATTGATGCTCAACAAGTGGCGGCTATCGTCTTTACTTCCGGCTCAACTGGCACACCATTGCCTCATATAAAAAGCTGGGGTTCGCTGGTGCATAATGTACAGGCACAAGCCGAAAGTTTGTGTTTAAAGCCGGACATTACTTACACTTTCGTAGGCACTATACCGCCCCAGCATATGTACGGATTCGAGTCTACAGTGTTACTGCCGTTACAAAGTAGCAACGCTTTGCACAGCGGACAGCCGTTTTACCCCGAAGATATTACTGGCGCGCTTAACCAAACCAATGGCGAACGGATACTGGTTTCCACCCCTCTGCATTTACGCTTGCTGTTAGATGCAGAACTGTCATTACCTGAAATAGCATTAGTATTATCAGCAACTGCGCCGTTATCGGAAGCTCTCGCCCACAAAACAGAAGCATGCGTGCATGCACCTTTGATTGAGATATACGGCAGCACTGAAACCGGCCAGATTGCGACCCGGCGTACTACGCAAACCGATGAATGGCGACTGATGCCAAATGTGCGCTTGAAAACCGTCGCTGACCGGCTATGGGCTGAAGGTGGCCATGTAGAAATCCCAGCGGCACTCAATGATGTGATTGTGCCCACTGCTGATGACAGGTTCCTGTTGCAAGGACGCATGCAGGATATTATCAATATTGCAGGAAAGCGTAACTCTCTAGCCAGCCTGAATCATCACTTGACCAGTATAGACGGCGTGGTTGATGGGGCGTTCTTTATGCCAGACGAGCTGTCGCAAGACCACGTGACGCGTCTAAGTGCGTGTGTAGTGGCGCCTACCCTTACTGCCGCACATATATTAGACGAACTGCGCAAACGGATTGATCCGGTATTTTTACCCAGGCCTCTGTTGTTTGCGCAATCGCTGCCTCGCAACAGCACGGGCAAGCTTCCCCGCCAGGCATTACAAATCTTTATTAGTGAGCTCACGCGGTAACACTAAAGTAACTGAAGAATAGCTCATGAAAAAACATACTCCATTCAGCATTTCACCAGACCACCCGGCTTTCCCAGGCCACTTTCCGGGCACGCCTATCGTGCCGGGCGTTGTACTGTTAGATAAAGTACTGCATGCCTTAAGTAGCGAGATTGGCCTGACAGTTACTGATTGGCAGATCAGCTCGGTCAAATTTCTCAGCCCGCTAACCCCGGGTGAATCTGCTAGCCTTGAATACGAGCAGCTTGCCAATGGCAGCATCAAATTTGAAGTATTGTGTCCCCAAAATAATAATCAACGCCAAATCGTCATTGGCAGCCTCAGCGCAAAAGTGAAGGCTTAACCGCATGTCACAACCAAAAGAAAGCGTTTATCAGAAATCTGCCCCATGGTTGCAGCGCAAAGAGCGTAGCAATATGCTGATGCTGCATATTATGAGCTGGATCTCATTGCGCCTGGGCCGTACTATCTCTCGCTCGGCATTGCATCTTATCGCCTTTTATTTTGTACTGTTCTCACCGGCCAGCCGTAAAGCCTCCCTGAATTATTTACCGCGTGCACTGGGGCGGCCGGCTACCTGGAGAGATCTGTACCGGCATTTTTTCAGCTTTGCTTCCACTATCCATGACCGCATTTACCTGATCAACCGTGACTACGATTTATTTGATATCGAGATTCACGGTAAAGATGTCATTCGTCCCCTGATCGATGCCAAAGAGGGTGTGCTGCTGATGGGTGCACACTTGGGAAGTTTTGAAGTGATGCGTGCGATTGGCCGGCAACTGCCCGGTCTAAAAGTGTCTATGGTCATGCACGAAGACAATGCACAGAAAATCAATGCCATGCTGGCGGCGATCAATCCGGAAGCCTCTATGGGGGTGATTCCTTTAGGCCAGATCGACTCCATGTTGCAACTACAGCAATGCCTGGATGAAGGCATGCTGGTAGGCATGCTTTCTGACCGCACCTTGGGTAATGAGCCTATGGCAGAGGTAGATTTGCTGGGCGATACAGCAGCCATTCCTACCGGACCGTTCCGCATGGCTGCCTTGCTGCGCCGCCCGGTCGTATTTATGGCAGGTTTGTATATGGGCGATAACCGCTACCAGGTACACTTTGAAACGCTGGCAGATTTTTCAGAGGTTCCACGCGGTCAGCGTGAGCAGACGGTAAATGCAGCGATTGCGCGTTATACCGAATTACTGAACCAATACACGCGTGTGGCGCCTTACAATTGGTTTAATTTTTTCGATTACTGGCAGTCGACCCCTGCTTCATTGCTGGAAAAGGACAAATGAATATCTCGAATTTTATGATCAAACGCTACATAACGATGGCGCTTACTGGCTTGTTGCTATGTCTGTTGTCTTTGACCGGCAAAGCCGAGGGCACCTGGGATCTGGACCAACTCATGCGATTGCTGGCAAATACACAAAGCGGGCATGCCAGCTTTATTGAGAAAAAAAATATCGCTGTACTGGATAAACCTGTCGAATCCTCTGGTGAGTTGTTCTATACCGCTCCTGACCGCCTGGAGAAACGCACCTTAAAGCCCAAACCAGAAAGCATGCTTCTAGAGAAAGATAGATTGACTGTTGAACAACGCGGCAAAAAGCACGTATTGTCTTTGCAGAGTTACCCTGAAATTGCTGCCTTTATTGATAGTATCCGCGGCACACTGGCTGGCGACCGCAAAGCCCTGGAAAAGTCTTATAGACTAAATCTCTCCGGAACACAGGAAGACTGGAAACTCAGTCTGCTGCCTATACAGGATAAGATGAAAAAAGTAGTGAGCAATATTACGATTAGTGGCGCCAATCAGTGGATGCAGACCATAGAAATCAAACAAGCCGATGGTGATAGTTCGGTCATGACAATTACGCCTGTTCCTCAAGCGCCTGCCTCACTCGAATAGTAAGCTACTTCTAGTGACCAAACCTTCTTTATTTGCTCAACAGAGCCCTGCCCGTACGGCAATAGTGCTGTGGCTACTCATGGTCTTGCTTAGCCTGGGAATTATAGCCCGTAGCCACTTTACCGCCGACTTATCGGCATTTTTGCCTAGCCACCCCACTGCAGAACAGCAATTGCTGATGGATCAGCTTAAAGATGGTTTGGCTTCAAGACTGATATTGGTCGGAATTGAGGGCGCTGACCCGCAAACCCGTGCAAGGCTTTCTAAAGCTGTCGCCCATAAGCTACGCAGTCACCCTGCATTTGTCAGTGTTAACAATGGCGAAGAAATTACAGCAGAACGTGACCGCGAGTATCTGTTTAATCATCGCTACCTGTTAAGCCCCGCTGTGACGCCTGAACATTTCAGCACTGAAGGCCTGCGTGTAGCCATCACTGACAGCATAGACCAGCTAGCATCCCCGGCTGGTTTGCTGACGAAGTCTTTGTTACCGCATGACCCAACTGGTGAGATGCTGCAATTGCTGGATGCTTTCAGTGGAAATAGTCGCCCGGATATGTTTGAAGGCGCCTGGGCATCGCGGGATGGCAATACAGCACTGCTACTCATGCAAACAAGCGCCGCAGGGTCAGATACTGATGCGCAGAAACTGGCGATGCAGGCCATCAGCACTGCATTCGACCAAGCGGTAAACATCAGTGCATCAGGCATCAAGCCAACATTATTAATGACCGGGCCCGGCGTATTTTCGGTCATTGCGCGCGATACTATCAAAATGCAGGTCAGGGTTATTTTTATCGTCAGTTCGGTCCTGATCGCATTGTTGCTGTTAGCCGTATATCGCTCGAAGATAGCTTTGTTATTAGGTTTTCTACCGGTCGCTACCGGCATCCTGGCTGGCATCGCATCGGTAAGCCTGGTGTTTGGCGTGGTGCATGGCATCACCCTGGGTTTCGGAACGGCATTGATAGGCGAAGCAGTGGATTATTCGATCTATTTATTCATGCAAACCGAGCATGGTGGCAACAGGGAACAGAACCGCAAAAAGTGGGTGACAACCGTGTGGCCTACCGTCAGGTTGGGCGTGCTCACTTCGGTGTTTGGCTTTGCATCGCTGCTGATGTCCGGCTTTCCCGGTTTGGCGCAACTCGGCCTGTATTCGGTTACAGGGTTGATAGCCGCTGCGGCCATGACACGCTATGTACTGCCTTTCTTGTTACCTGCTAATTTTGATATCAAGGACTTCAGTAATAGCGGTACTCGACTGGCACACTATGCTAAATCCGCAAGTATCTTGCGCTGGCCGGCCATTTTGCTGGTAGTGGCGTCAGGCATCATCGTCTACAACCACCACGATCGATTATGGAATACAGAGTTATCGGCACTCAGCCCGGTAAGCGCGGCTGACCAGGCATTGGATGGCCGGCTACGTAGCGGTATGGGCGCACCGGATGTGCGTTATGTCATCGTTTTGTCAGGGGATAGCCAGGAAACGGTACTTGGTAATACCGAAAAAATATCGCTGACGCTGCAAAACCTGGTGAATAAAGGTTTGCTGGCCAGCTTTGACAGCGCCAGCCATTACTTGCCTAGCCAGGCCACCCAACAAGCCCGGTTGGAAAGCTTGCCTGATAGTGCAGAACTCAAATCCAGGTTGAATACCGCAGTGAAAGACCTGCCGATTAAAGCCGCTTTACTAGAACCATTCCAGCAAGATATAGAAACCAATCGGGCAAAGCCCTTATTGCAGCGCAGCAACTTGCAAGGTACTTCAATGGCGATGGCAGTAGATGCCATGCTCTTGCAACAAGGCCAACGCTGGAGCTCGCTGATCCCGCTGACTGCCCCCTCTGGCAGCGATATCGATGCCACTCAGGTACGTCAAGCGCTACGCGATGCGAGCGTCCCGAATGTGTTGTTCGTTGACATGAAAGCCGAGTCCAACAAACTTTATTCCAGCTATATGCAGGAGGCAATCTTGCTATCGCTGGCGGGTGTGCTGGGGATTATCGGGTTGTTATTATTTGCACTGCGTTCATTCAAACAGTTACTGGCAATTATTATCCCGTTAGTGGCTGCAGTATTAACAGTGATGGCTGGCCTCGCTTTAGTTGGCCAGCAGCTGATTATCCTGCACTTGATTGGTTTACTCCTGATTGTGGCGATCGGCTCCAACTATGCCCTGTTTTTCAACCCAAGCAGTCAAGGCAATCAGTCTATCGCTCCCCAGACTTACGCTTCGCTGGTGTTCGCCAACGTCGCCACCGTGCTCGGTTTCGGCCTGCTGGCTTTCTCCACTGTACCGGTGTTACAAGCGATGGGGGTGACCGTGGCGCCTGGGGTGATTCTGGCATTGATTTTCTCCGCAGTATTCGCACGAAAGCAGCCGCCTGATGCGATACCTGGTTGATTTAGCCACTAGCGGGAAAAAAGCCGGCACTCTTTTTATCCTGCTGCCAGGCGCGACTCACATGCCTGAGGACTTTATCACGCAAGGTTTTGTACAGGCAGTACGTGAACGTGATCTGGACATAGACCTTATGCTGGTGGAATTGCCGTTTGAGCAGATTGCCAACCAGACTGCGCTGTGTGATTTGAACCGTAAAGTGGTGACACCTGCGATTTCACAATACCGGTCAATCTGGCTGGCGGGGATTTCTATTGGCGGCTATATCGCCATGGCGCATGCGCATTATTATCCAGGTCAGGTGCATGGTCTATTCCTGATGGCGCCTTATCCCGGCAATCGCATGACCACCGGCGAAATCGCCAATGCTGGTGGCTTGCTTGCGTGGCAGCCAGGAGTCATTGCAGATGACGATGTTGAGCGCGCTAACTGGATATGGTTAAAACATGCGCAGGCAGTTGAAATATACCTTGGTTACGGAACCGAAGACCGCTTTGCAGATGGCATTGCGCTCATGGAGCAGGCAATCCCTGCCTCGCAGGTAAATAAAATCCCAGGGGATCACACATGGCCTGTCTGGCAGCAACTGTGGTATAACTTTCTTGATAAACAGCAGGCACAGTGGAAAACCATCCGCAACCAGAATACGGCTGCACAATCATGACAGAGCTTCAAACCAAAAACGAAAGTCTTCTGTTCAAATGGAAGCAGGCACCGTCGTTTATCAAAGCGTCTATCTTGCTACATGTGGCATTACTGATTTGCCTGGTGATCGTCCCTGCTCTCTGGCACTGGTGGCTGGCTGTATTCCTGGCCAACCATTTGGTAATCTCGTTGGTCGGTTTATGGCCGCGAAGTACCTGGTTAGGGCCAAACTGGACTAGATTACCGCCAGCTGCCATATTGAGGAATGAAATAGCCCTGACTATTGACGACGGTCCTGAGCCTGCAGTCACACGTCCGGTGCTGGATATACTGGACCGTTACCAGGTCAAGGCAACATTTTTCTACATAGGGAATAAAGTGGCACAGCATCCTGAACTGTGCCGTGAGATCGTTACGCGCGGGCATGCGATAGAAAACCATAGCCAACACCATAGTGTCTTTTTTTCAATGTTCGGCTATACAAAAATGATGATCGAAATTCTGGCTGCGCAGGAAACTTTGCAACGCATCACTGGTAAACGGCCCACGTTCTTCCGTGCACCTGCAGGTTTACGGAATCCGTTTCTCGATCCTATCCTTAAAAAATTGGGATTGCACCTGGCAAGCTGGTCTGTGCGCGGATTTGATACCAGAGTGAATGACGCAGAAAAAGTGAAAGCCAAGCTCATAAAAGGTTTGTGCCCGGGCGCTATCATTTTGTTACATGATGGTAATGCTGCGATCACCCCAGCCAATGAACCGGTCATAGTAGCCGTGCTGCCGGCTTTATTGGAGGCTGCCAAAGCAAAGGGACTGCGCTGTGTCACCCTGGCCGAAGCCGCTAATTGATATATTTACTAATTGCCAGTCGATCTGTTTCAGGCTTAGGGTACTCAGCTATACTGAACTCATGCAAGTTACGTTGTACTGAAACTGTAAATGAACGCAGCAGAGAACTTTTGATCAATGCACTAGAAATCCGTACTAATTAAAGATATGCGTAATATTAAATTCTTGTAACGAAAGCCGAGATTTTTTGAAACCATTATTACTTTCACATTACACCGTGACCAGTTGCATAGGCCAAGGCTTGCAGCAAACACTGGATGCTTTGTTACAACAACGGCAAACGCTTAAACCTTGTGATTTCGAAACCGTCGATTTGCCGACTTTTATTGGTGAAGTTGAAGCGCTGGATGATGTCGCCATGCCGCCAGGTATGCAGGAGTACGACTGCCGCAATAATCGCCTGGCAAAATTAGGCCTGGAGCAGGATGGCTTTGACCTGGCTGTCAAAGCAGCCATCGACACCTATGGCGCCGATCGTATCGGTGTCTTTTTAGGTACCAGTACCTCTGGCATATTGGAAACAGAACTTGCTTTCCGCAACCGTGATAGAACCACAGGTAAACTGCCTGAGGATTTTATCTATGGCAAAACCCAGAATACCTATTCAGTCGCATACTTTACCCGCGAGTATTTTAAGCTTGCCGGGCCGGCTGCTGTGGTTTCCTCTGCCTGCTCTTCCAGCGCAAAAGTATTCAGCATTGCACGGCGTATGATAGAAGCAGGCTTGATTGACGCGGCAATCGTTGGTGGCGTAGATACATTGTGCCTGACTACACTCTATGGTTTCAATTCCTTAAACCTGCTTTCCAGCCAGGCCTGCCGGCCATATGACAAGGACAGGGATGGTATTTCAATTGGTGAAGCCGCTGCCTTTGCTTTACTCGAGCGCGCGCCTGATATCCAGACGCCTAACTCAGTTAACTCTATAAATTCAGCTGACACCATCTTGTTGCTAGGCGTAGGTGAATCCAGCGATGCCTACCATATGTCATCGCCACATCCTGAAGGATTAGGTGCGAAACTGGCAATGCAGCAAGCGTTACATAGTGCCGGCTTGAAACCATCTGACATCGATTACATTAACCTGCATGGTACAGCTACACCAAGTAATGATGCAGCAGAAGCTAAAGCGGTCAGGGCCGTGTTTGCGCAGGAAAATAAAGATGTGCCATGCAGTTCCAGCAAAGGCGCTACCGGGCACACGCTAGGCGCTGCCGGTGCGGTTGAGGCAGTGATTTGCGCCCTCGCACTGCAGAACAACTTTATCCCCGGCGGCCTGAATACCGAGGCTGTAGATACTGAACTACAATTAAATTACCAATTGCAAAACCGCCCTCAATCACTGCAACGGGTGATGAGTAATTCGTTTGGTTTTGGTGGTACTAACTGCAGTTTAATTTTCGGTTTGGCCAACGCAGCAGACGCAGAAACGAGTCACAAGCCATGAGCTCCAGATTAACCGTATATATCGATGGCATAGGCCTCATCGCGCCGGGATTGAATGATTGGGCAAGCGGCAGCCAGACGCTGGCAGGCCTGGCACCTTACCAATCTGCGAAAACAGTGATTCCTACGCCGGAATTGTTACCGGCAGCAGAGCGCAGGCGTGCCAGCGATATTGTGAAAGTGACATTAGCGACTTCGCTGGAAGCTATCTCCCAAGCCGGTTTAAGGGACAACAACCTGTCCAGTGTATTTTCATTTTCCAATGGCGATGGCGTGAACTGTCATAGTATTTGTGAAATGCTGGCATCCGAAGACAGGGAAATATCCCCTACCCGTTTCCATAATTCGGTACACAACGCGGCTGCAGGCTACTGGAGTATCGCCACAAAAACCATGGCGACTTCATCAGTACTCTGCGCATTCGATGGCAGTTTCGGCGCTGGCCTGCTGGATGCGCTTACGCAAGTAGTGGTTCAAGATACGCCTTGCATCTTGATGACTAGCGATACGCCTTACCCGGAACCCATGTTCAGTAAACGGCCAATTCCTGATAACAGCGGGATTGCACTTTTGCTAACCCCTGAAAAAAGTCCAGTAAGTATTGCGAAAATCACAGTGAGTGTGACTGATGCACCGGCCTATCAATTTAGCGATGCCGAGCTGGAAACTTTACGAACCGCCATACCATCCATGCGCGGCCTGCCATTGCTGCAATGGATTGCACGCAAGGAAAGTGGCCATATAGTGCTGGATTACCTGGATGATTTACGCCTGGCGGTAGAGGTGCACCCTTGCTAGATAATCAAGAATTTTTTGAACCTGGTAAGCCATTGGACCACGCCTGGATTGCCAGTCATATTCCACACCAAGGCGATATGTGCCTTCTAGACCAGGTGCAAGCCTGGGATGCAGCCAATATTCGTTGTACGGCCATTAGTCATCGCTCAGCAAATAATCCTTTACGGGCAAATCAGCAATTGGGGATTGCCAATGGTATTGAATATGCAGCGCAGGCGATGGCTGTCCATGGTGCGCTAACGGCGCCTAAAAACCAGCCTAAACCCAAAGTCGGTTATCTGGTCAGCGTGCGTGGCGTGAATATGCACGTGGCACGCCTGGATGATATCCAAGCAGATCTGTTCATTGATGCGACTTGTATCATGGCGAATGAAAATAATATGCTGTATGAATTTAAAGTAAGTGCCGGTGAAAAAATACTGCTTGAAGGCCGTGCCGCTGTGGTTTTAGATGCGGATGCCCTCATCGCTAATCACTAGAAAATCTATGAAGGTTGCATCATGAAAAGAGCTTTGGTAACAGGTGGTAGTGGAGGCATAGGCGCAGCGATTTGCCAACGGCTGGCGACAGATGGTTATCACGTGTTTATTCACGCCAACCATCATAAGGCGACTGCTGAGCAACTGGCACAGGAAATCACGGCAGCGGGCGGCAGTGCAGAAGCCTTGCAGTTTGACGTCACTGACCAGGCAGCGGTCAATACGGCATTAAGCCTGCTGGTTGAAGAGGAGCCTATACAAGTATTAGTCAACAATGCCGGTATACATGATGATGCTGTGTTTCCAGGTATGAGTCCGACGCAATGGCACCGGGTCATCGATGTATCAGTAAACGGATTTTTCAATGTGACACAGCCGTTGATGATGCCTATGATACGCAGCCGCTGGGGGCGCATTATTAATGTATCTTCTATTTCAGGGATCACCGGCAACCGCGGCCAGACGAATTACTCGGCGGCTAAGGGCGCGCTGAACGCCGCGACCAAATCCTTGGCACAAGAAGTCGCCAGCCGTGGAATTACCGTGAATGCGGTTGCGCCAGGTATTATTGAAACGGCAATGACCCAAAATACCTTTGATGCGCAAGCGATTAGCAATATGGTGCCTATGAAACGTGCAGGCACCGCAAAAGAAGTAGCAGACCTGGTCAGTTTTCTGGCTTCGGATCAATCTACCTATATTACCGGGCAGATTATCTCTATTAACGGCGGAATGATTTAAATCGCGAAGGTAGTGTGTGATTTAACTGCTGATCTGGGTACGCAAGCGCCGTGCTACCAAGATCGGCAGTCTAAAAACAAATCCGACAAACAATCGTGTATACATCCAGGTAAGCAGCACATTGTCGCGTAAGTAACGGAAGTGCGACACGCCACCTTCATCTGAGCTGAAATAACGTACGGGTGCCGGCAGATTGACCACTTTAACCCCCAGCCAGCTCAAGCGCACTGCGGCTTCAGGGTCAAAATCGAAATGCCGCATCCAGGGATTAAATCGCATCACTTTCCTTAACGGCTCTATCGGATAGACACGGAAGCCGAACAGGGAATCGCCAATATTTCCACCCAGCGTTTCCAGGTTAGCCCACATATTGGAAAGTTTGCGCCCTTGCACACGGATATTAGGAGCGCTGGCATCGAAGATCGGCTTGCCAAGCACCATAGAAGCTGGCTGTTCAATAGATGACTGCATAAATTGCGGGATTAGCTCTGCCGGATGCTGCCCATCTGAATCCATGGTCAGCACATGCGTGTACGCTTCTGCACTCGCCTGATGCAGCCCCTGCAGCACAGCCGCACCTTTGCCTTTATTTTGCGGAAGATGGATCACACGCAATCCAGAATCTGCCTCTGCCATGGCTTTCAACGCCACTTCCGACCCATCCGTACTGCCATCTATCACTACCCACACAGGGTTCCAGAACTGGCGTGCAGCCTGCACAGTTTCGTATACTTTGACACCTGGGTTGTAACTCGGAATCAACACAATATGGGTTTTTGAAGGATTCATAGTTGGACTTATCATCAGATTTGCTTGAATCACCATTGAACCGGCGAATCAAAGTCAGGTGTATCAATGCTGGATGTATTGTGACTTTCCAACATCGGCATTTTCAAAGCATCGTCCCTTAGCACATCCTTGAAATAATCTTCAAGTTCTTGCATAAAGCTATGCGTATCTTCAGGTGGAGAGAATCGTTTGCCGAGCCTGATCTTATAACTCACGGGCATGGCCGGTTTACGGAACAAAGACCAACCTTTGCTTAAATAGGGAGAGTTGGTTTCAATAATAACGGTTTGAACAGGTACTTTTGCCTGACGCGAAATGACTGCAATGCTTCCTTTTAAAGCGTTTACAGGTGGGCGCACGGTACGCGTACCTTCAGGGAATAATAATAAGTGGCTGCCAGTGTTAAAGTCTTCCGTGGCCTGCTTGATCATATGCCGTATCGGGTCATTACGGATGTAACGCGCTAAACGCGCCCCTGCCCCTAAAAAAACATTATTCATAAGTTCAGACTTCATGACGCAGGCGACATTAGGCAATCTGGAAATAATCATGACCGCATCTAACAGGCATGGATGGTTAGGCGCGATGATCAGCGGCTGCTCATTGCGGAGTTCGTCCAGTTCAGTCAGGTCAAAACTGCAACGTTGCGATAAACTCAGGCTCATCAGGTAAGCACGAAAAGAAATCATGATCACATATCGCCCAAAATAAAGCGCTTTACGTTCAGGCAATAATGGATAAATCAGGCTGGCTATCAATGTCCAGCACAAGCACAAAAAGCCTAACCAGAGTAAGCCTGCATAGAGCACAAAGTAGTCATACAGTCTCACCAGCAACGTTGAGAATGGAAATGTGAATACGCGATTAAAGGTCTTCATGCGATATGCAAAGCTTGCGAATCGTCTTGTATCAAGATCTCTTGCAGCGTTGCTTCTATCTCAACCAGTAACTCGTGACGGCAGATATCCGCTTGCACAAATATTGCCTTTACCTCTTTTTTAAAGTGATTGTTGAGTGTTTCACGAATGGATGCCAGGTCTGCTGCATGGCGAACATACACCCGGAAACATGCATTGGAAAGATTGAACAGTTGTTTGCCTTGCATACGGTTGGCCTCGCTGACCACTGCTTGCAGATTGATTAGCGTCTCTCTGGTTTGTCCAATGACATCTTGAACATGCAAAGTTTCATGGCCCACAATACTAGCAGTGCCTGATATAAACAAGCTCATTTGCTGGCCTATCTGCACCAGGGTCGCTCTTGAAAAACTAGGCGTCAATGGACCGTATTGTTCTGGATAATTGTAAGCTTTAACCTGCCGCGGATTTTCAATCGCTATTGCAGGGGTTTTACCCGCCAAAAATGCGATGCTTAATGGTCCGGTTTGCAAACCCAGTGCACAGGCCGCAGGCAATTGCTCGCCATGTTCCCTGCCCACATTCACAAATACGTTTTTACGGCCAATGTTGAATTGGCGATACCGCTCAAGGCTATCGCTATGAGCAACAGTATTGCCATTGATATCGGCCATGTAGTTCCAGAAACGGTAAACCTGCGAATAGCCAAGTTCATCTATCAATCCAAATATCAGCTGATAAGCGGTTTCAGTTGCCTGTTGTAATCCAGAAATCGTGTGCACTTGACTATCAATCATCACTTTGGATGACTCATCCAAAGTGATTACCCCAAACAGCAGCTCTCCATTAAGTCTGTAGCTAATGAGACCTTTATGATCGCTTATCAATGGCTGATTCTTTAGTATTGCGGATTCGACAGGCAGCAAGACTTCGCTAGACAATTGGATACCTGACAAGACAGGCGCGTTGAGATGAATTTCCGGGATATTATCGTGACCAGACTGACTATCAAGGTCACCTTGAGAGCCGCTAAAACTGACCGCCCCTAAAACCTGATCTCGCCATGTTTGGGGTTGACGCTTTAATTCGGAATAAGGCATGTATTCAAGTTTAATGCCCATTAGATTACTTCATTTAAAAATTGCATTACACACCAAGTTCGGCACCAAACGGAATTAAGTTTACTACTTTCATATTGGACACAAAGCAAGTTTGAGTCAATAAAAAGCTAGTCATTTCAGAAAACGAATTATAAGTGGTTACAGTGCCACAATTACCAAAGCTTTGATATTTATGATAATTAAATGCTTGGCATATTTTTTCAAACTGTGAAAGCGGCAAGATTGTGAAGTGTTTTTTCAATGGTTAGTTTGAATGTTGTTGTCACCTCATTATAAAAAGTATGGCCCGTGAGTTTTGCTCACAGGCCGTTATTTTCTTCAAGTTGATAGTTACTTTAAGTACGGTTTTATTTTACTCAGAATCTCTTCACTATCAGGGCGAGTCATACTGTTGAATGAGTATACTTTTTGCCCACCCGGCAGAATGACATATTTATAGAAATTCCATTGTGGTGCTTTGCCGGTTTGCGCGATAAGTTGCTGATACAGCGGGTTTGCGCTGGCACCAGTCACGCTGGTTTTTTCCATCATGGGAAACTTGACAGAATATGTCAGTTTGCAAAAGTCACCTACCTGCTTGTTATTGCCAGGTTCCTGTTTGAAATCGTTAGAGGGGAATCCAATGACAACCAGCCCTTTATCCTTATATTGCTCATAAATGGATTCCAGCGCTTCAAATTGTGGCGTGAATCCGCATTTGCTGGCGGTGTTTACAATTAATATCGGTTTATCCTGAAATTGACAAAAATCGACAGTTTGACCCTGCAGCGTTTTAAACTGGTGTTGATATATAGGTAAGCAGTCTGCAATTGCCATTGAAGAAACTCCCAAGGTACACAATGCGATTATCAAACCACGCATTAAAAATCTCCTGATATTAATCATAATATTTACATTAATGCTTTACAGACAATCAGTTAGGCTAATTGTTCTATCTGATCGCTAGCATATTTTATTTTTCACTCTTTAAACATGAACTAATTGCAGGAACTAAACTTGGCTTTGGCACAGTCTATGCTAATGAATACGGTAAGAATGTCATGACTGACATGTTTGAGCAATAATTAACTGGTAATGAGGAGTAAATTATGTTGCAAAAAGCAGGCCCAACCGACAAATTTAAACGTATTGACCAAATGCTGGAAGACTTTGCAGGCGATGAAGTGGATGATTTTGACACTAGCTATGGCAGCTATGAAAAAAGTCATAAGCACTACTCTGCAGATGAAGATGCATTGATGGATATTGACGATTTATATTAATAGTGTGACCGTTTTTCGTGCAGAGTGAGCTGCATGGTTACTGATATAATAGCGTCATGGAAATTACTACACGCTTGGAGTTCGATGCCGGACATCGTATTCCTGATCACAAAAGTCAATGCCGCAATTTACACGGTCACCGCTACGCGATAGAGATTACATTATCTGGTGACATTATTCAGGCAGAACACGCTTCAGAAAACGGAATGGTGATGGACTTTGCCGACGTTAAGCGCATTGCCAGAGAAACCATCGTCGATCGCTGGGACCATGCTTTCCTGGTTTACCAAGGCGATACCGCTGTTCTGGATTTTTTAAACAGCCTGCCTAATCATAAAACAGTGATTTTCCCGACTATCCCTACTGCAGAAAATATGGCTGCCGAAGCTTTTAAATTGCTAAAGGCGCAATATCACGGCACTTTTGACAATCATCTTAAATTGATGAAAGTCAGGCTGTATGAAACACCTAACAGTTGGACAGATGCGTTTGATCAAGCCTAGTTAAGTTTTTGATCACGTTAAGTTATCGTTTTAACTAGTTTCGGACTGCTTACCAAGGTGTTGCACCGGATTTAGCCAGCCCTTCAATATATTTGGCATGTGCTGCGATCTCTTCTACATCTGCGGTTACCAATTTTAGTCTGCTTAAATCCACCACGATACTTGCGTCATTTACCTGCTCAGCCGTACCGGTTAACTCCATTAGCAGGCTTTCCTGACCTCGCGTCATTGCGATATAGACTTCACCTAGCAATTCCGCATCAAGTAACGCGCCGTGCAGCGTGCGCTTGGAGTTATCTATGCCAAAGTGCCGGCACAGTGCATCCAGATTATTACGCTGGCCAGGACGAGATTCTTTAGCCATTTTAAGCGTATCAACAACACCACTGACTGATGCTTCCAGATTATCCAGGCCCAATCTGGCCAATTCCATATTGAGGAAGCCCATATCAAACGGGGCATTATGGATAATCAATTCCGCACCGCGCACAAACTCCACAAATTCTTCGGCGATTTGAGCGAATAGCGGCTTGTCCTGCAAAAACTCCAGCGAAATGCCATGTACTTCCTGCGCACCGGCATCAATCTCGCGTTCAGGGTTGATGTAAACATGAAAGTGACGCTGGGTTGGTCTGCGGTTAAAAATCTCTACCGCGGCAATTTCAATAATCCGGTGGCCCTGGTCGGGATATAGGCCGGTAGTTTCCGTATCCAGAAAAATTTGTCTCATGTATCCGCCTCTTTAAATGATTGATTTGGTAGGAGATGATTTTGCGATCGTTAGCACGCCCTGGTTTGCAAGCACATCTGCGCGTTCATTGCCCTCATTGCCGGCGTGCCCTCTCACCCAGATCCACTCTATGGTATGCGGGGTTGCCAGTGCATCCAGCATTTGCCAGAGATCAGCATTCTTGACGGGTTTTTTATCAGCCGTGCGCCATTGCTTTTGTTTCCAGCCTTTAATCCACTCGGTCATGCCTTTTTGCACATAACTGGAGTCGGTGTAAATCTTAATTAAGGAAGGTTTTTTTAAAGCCTGCAGGCCCTGAATCACCGCCATCAACTCCATGCGGTTATTAGTGGTGAGGGCTTCACCGCCAAATAATTCTTTTTCATGCAGCCCGGCTTTCAGCCAAACGCCCCAACCACCTACGCCCGGGTTTCCTTTACAGGCCCCATCCGCATACATTTCAATCCAGCTTTGTGTCGACATCCGCGCATTTTAACTGTTTTTGTACTTTGTTTTGAATGCGTGTCCGGCTTTTTTGCGTTTGTAATGCCTTGTTCAGCGGTGATTTTTTCCAGTCAGGCTTGAGCAGCCGAACATGAAGCACTCTTTTTTTCGCCACGAGAAAATAAACACCGCCGGTCATGCCAAAAGTGCAAGCTCCCCATTTTTCGAGCCTGGTCTGGCGTTCAAGCCAATGTTGATCATTGATCGGTAAGGCATGCATCAGGTGATGGCTCTCTACGATTTCAAACCCCAATACATTTAACCAGTCTCGAATCCGGCGAGCTGTGAACAGACGTTTAAAAGCGCCTGCCTGCTTGAACCATCCGGCTCTCGCACGCAAACCAAGGCAACTGAAAGGTGTTATGCCGGTCAGGATTAAGGTTCCCTCAGGCACCAATACCCGAAAAGCTTCACGCAATGTTTGCTGCGGATCATGGCATTGCTCCAATACATGCGGCAGGCAAATCAGGTCAACGGAATTTTCAGCTAAAGGTAAATACTCAGGCTCACAACACATGGAGCTGTCTTTTGTGAATTGCCCATGCAGATAATGCTTGTAAGGAATACGGCACTGCGCGAGCAGATCATACCCTGACCAACCCAGTTGCAATGCATGAAAACCGAAAACGTTGGCGACAGCCTGCTCATAAACCTTAGTCTCACATTGGGCGATGTAGTGTCCCAGCGCGGTGGCATCGAAGGTGACTGGCTGACTAGGCTGCATGTAGGCTCCGATGAAATTTACAAAGATGATACGTTAAGGTTTTACGCCTAACTTGACATTAATGACCGTTTTCTCAATGATGCGTGATGCAAGAAACTTCCGCAAGTATAGAAATCACTGCCCTGCCCGCTTTTAGCGATAATTATTTATGGCTGATACACACTGGCAAACATGCTTTGGTGATTGATCCGGGCGACGCCATGGTGGTGGAGCATGCATTGCAAGCCAAGGGGTATCAGCTGGAAGGCATTTTATTGACTCATCATCACTCAGATCATGTGGGTGGTGCCCTCGCCTTGCAGCAACATTGGCAGTGTCCGGTATATGCTCCCGATCATCACCACCCGACATACAATGCGGTAAAAGCGATACGCGTCAAAGAAGGTGATTGTATTGAGTTTGCGTCTTTTCCAGATTTATCCTGCCAGGTCATGGCATTACCGGGGCACACCCTTGACCATATTGCTTACTATATCAATCAGCAACATTTATTCAGTGGCGATGTCTTGTTCGGTGCAGGCTGTGGACGTTTATTTGAAGGTTCTCCAGCGCAAATGTATGCATCTTTGCAACGGATAGCGGCTTTGCCGGCAGATACATTGATTTATCCGGCGCATGAATATACAGCGCATAACATCGCCTTTGCCAGCACTGTTGAGCCTGACAATACTGCTTTACAAAAGCGCGCGCAAACTACTGCCATGCTCAGGCAGAATCAACAGCCTTCCTTACCGACTACACTGGCACTGGAACTGGCTACCAACCCCTTTTTACGTTGCGAGTCTCTGGCAAAACAAACCAAGTTTAAAGATAAGCAAGCTGTCGAAATTTTTACCGAACTACGCGAACGCCGTAATGCCTTCTAACCAAACCCAAATTTACACGCACAAAGTCCATGGCTGCGCAAGGGCTTGTCTCACATTGAAATTAACGTAGAATGTGTCGTCCTTTACCGTTCTTATACGTTACGTCAACCACATGCTGTTTGACCGGGATTTGCGGCCAATCAAGTTTTATCAATGCATGCACACGCATTCATACACGGATAGCCAGGCTATCTTATGCGACATCGTGCATTAGCCTCAGGATTTTGAATTACCGTCATGCGTTTTAATCAATTACTGTTGTGTATTACCTTTTTGGCCAGTCCATTGCTGGTAATGGCCGAATACGTAGAACCAGCAACCTTGTCGGATGATAACGGCAGTTATGATCAAAGCTTTGGCGAAACCGAGGCTGAAAGTTACAGCTCCACCTACCAGTTTGAGGATGCGCTGACATTACAAGATAGCCTATGGGACCGTGTACGTGATGGTTTCAACATGCCGGATATTGATTCGGACTATACCAACAAACACGAACAATGGTATGCCTCGCGGCCTGATTATGTCTCGCGTATGCTGGAGCGCAGTAAAAAGTATCTGTACCACATCGTTGTCGAAGTCGAAAAACGTGGCATGCCGACCGAAATTGCGCTATTGCCTATGATTGAAAGCGGGTTTAACCCTAAAGCTTTATCAACCAGCAAGGCGTCTGGCATCTGGCAATTTATTCCCTCCACCGGCAAAGACTTCGGCCTTAAACAAAACTACTGGAAAGATTCACGCAAAGACGTCACCGCTGCGACACAGGCAGCGCTGAATTACCTGCAAAAGCTATATACCATGTTTGGTGCCTGGGACCTGGCTCTGGCGGCTTACAACGCCGGTGAAGGTACAGTGGCACGTGCGATTGAGCGTAATCAACGCCTGGGATTGCCTACCGATTACCAGCATTTGTCATTGCCTGACGAAACACGTAATTACGTCCCCAAGTTACAGGCGATTAAAAACATTATTTTCCGCCCGGAACAGTATGGGCTGACGCTTAATGAAATTCCTAACAAGCCTTATTTCACCACTGTTCAGGCACCGAATAAAATTGATGCCAAACTGGCGGCAGAACTCGCAGGCATTTCTCTGGAAGAGTTCACCGCATTGAACCCAAGCTTCACGCGCCCGGTGCTCATCACTGAAAACAGTTACCAGAAACTGTTGCTCCCAACGTGGGCAGCCAGCAATTTCACCAATAACTTGAATGGTTACACGCGCCCTTTATCCAACTGGCATAGCTATCACCCAAAACGTGGAGAGCGTTTGGGCGATATCGCCAATCGCTTTGATATCAGCCTGTATGAATTAAGTGCGACCAATAACCTTAAACCGAACAGGAACCTGGTGGTGCGCAGGACATTATTAGTGCCTGCAGGCAATCACTCTACGCTGACCAAGCCGATTGACGCAGTGGCAATGGCACAGATCCCGATTGAAGTGGCTGTTGAAAAAGCAGCTTCAAATAAATACACAGCAATCTCACACAAAGTGAAACAAGGCGATACACTCTCTAAACTGGCGAAACGCTACGGGGTAAGTTCCAAGCAAATCATGCAGCAAAATCACTTGAAAAGTAAAAACCTGGTGGTTGGTCAAACCCTGCAATTTGAGCAGCAAGAGAGTATGACCAGCGTTTCAGGCAAGAAGAGCTCTGGTGCACATATTACAAAAGCCAGTTACAAGAAGGCTTCATCCGGCAGTAGCCATCGCTCTAAAAAATCGACCTCTTCGAATAAATCGTCCTCTTCATCGAAGAAGTCCTCAACATCCTCTACAAAAAAGAGCAAAACCAGTCATAAATAACAGAATTTGTATATGATGAGTGTTCTGCCTGACTATAAACTTGCCAAACACACAATATTGCACATGGCTCACCGTTATTTCCTGATTATTTCTTTGTGTGGCTTGTTGGCAGCCTGCAGCGCGGACGTTTCCGAGCAAAATAACGCTCCGTACAATCAATCCTTTCCCAGTCAATCTGGCGGTACATTCATTGATGCTATGCCATCAGACCCCAGCAGCCTGATTTTCATGGTGGCTGGAGAATCTGCTTCCAGCGCGATTACTGCCAATATATTCAACACATTGCTGAGATATAACAAGGATCTTGATCTGGCTGGTGAATTGGCTGAGTCATGGCAAGTAGCTGCCGACCAGAAAACGATTACCTTTCATCTGAAACCTGGTTTAATTTGGGCCGACGGTCGCCCGCTCACCAGTGAAGATGTGTATTTCACCTGGCAATTGATTATTGATGAAAAAACCCGCAGCCCTTATGCATCCGATTTTCAGCTAGTCACCAAAGCCGAAACACCGGATAAACTGACTTTTGTAGTGCATTACGACCAGGCTTTTTCGCCTGCGCTGGATAGCTGGGCTGGCTTGCAAATTCTGCCCAAGCACAAACTAGCCAGGCAGGATATTCACACCTCCAGCTTCGCGCAAAAACCGTTGGGGAGCCATTATTACCAATTAAAAGAATGGCGACATGGCGAATATCTGAAACTGGAACGTAACCCGAAGGCTGTTTTAGGACAAGCGCAAATCAGCACTTTGATAGAGCGGATCATTCCGGATCCAGGCGCACAATTCCTGGAGTTGATGGCGGATCATATCGACAGCATGAATATGGACCCTATTACCTATGCCCGTATTATTCCATCGCGTCCTGAGTTACAAGCGAGGTTAAATCAATATAAAGCGCTAGGTAACAGTTATACCTACCTAGGCTTTAACCTGAAACGCCAACCGTTTAATGATGTGCGCATTCGCAAAGCAATTAATTACGCGATTGATAAGCAGGAAATCATCGATGGCGTTTATTTGGGATTGGGTGAACAGATTGCTTCGCCATATAAACCTGGCACACGCTGGAGCAACCCTCAATTAAAACCCTATGCTTTTGATCCGCAAAAGGCGCGCACTTTATTGGCTGAAGCTGGCTACAAGGATACTGATGGTGATGGCATTCTCGAACGTGACGGCAAAAAACTGTCATTCGAAGTCTTAACCAACCATGGCAATAAGGAACGCGAAAAAACTGTTGTCATTATTCAACGCCGCTTAAAAGAAGTTGGTATTGATATTCGTATACGCTCTATTGAATGGGCGAGTTTTATTACCCGCTTTATCAAAACCGGTGATTTTGATGCAGTGGTGCTGGGCTGGCAATTAGGGCTTGAGCCGGACCAATATGGCATCTGGCATTCCAGCCAGCAAAAGCCAGGTCAGTTTAACTTTATTGGCTACAATAACCCTAAAGTCGATAAGCTGCTTGAGCAAGGACGTAGTGAATTCGACCCAGACAAGCGTATGCACGTTTACCACCAGTTTGCGGAAGCTTTGTACGAAGACAGCCCCATCGTTTACTTATCGGCAGGTTACGGCCTGACAGCTATCCATAAACGCGTGCAAGGCATTATGAATCCGGTGCCACCAGCCGGTGTTGGTTACGACTCTCAAAAATGGTACATCCCACTGCCCCTGAGACGCACACAGATACAGGCTGAATAACATGCTTAGTTACCTGATAAGACGATTGCTTTGGATGGTGCCGATGCTGATTGGCATCAGTCTGATTTCTTTTTTTATTATGCATTTGGCCCCTGGCGACATTACCAGCACCGAGACTGCTTTTGACCTAAAGTCATCTGAAGAATCCAGGCAAAAATTACGTGCTTTATATAATCTGGACAAGCCAGTCATCGTGCAATACGGCTTATGGATGGAACGTATGGTACGCCTGGACTTTGGCCATTCATTTGCCAGCCATCAGAAGCCGGTGTTCTGGTCGGAAAAAGACAAAGACGGCAATGTGACGCCAGGCATGATTGAGGAAGCCCTGCCTATCACCTTGCTCATGAATATTGCAGGTTTGTTAATTACCCTGTCGCTTGGCGTACCTTTAGGTGTGTGGGCTGCCAAACGATATGGGCAATGGCCTGACCGGTCAATTACCCTATTCAACTTTATCGGTTTTTCTATTCCCGGTTTCTGGCTTTCTTTGCTATTGATGTACTGGCTGGGCGTGATCCATCCCTGGTTCCCCATTTCAGGAATGCACAGCTTGAATTACGATCAACTGGATTTCTGGCAAAAAAGCCAGGATTTGTTTATGCATTTATTCCTGCCGGTGGTGATTCCCTCTATTACCGGCCTGGCAGGCATTACTTTATTCGTTAAAAATGGCATGCTGGATGTCCTCAGTCAGGATTATGTCACTACCGCACGTGCCAAAGGCCTAAGTGATCATATGGTCACTTATCGGCATGCGCTGCGTAATGCGCTTTTACCGCTGATTACGCTTATTGGCCTATCTTTGCCTGGGTTGATTGGTGGCTCGGTGATTGCCGAAACCATCTTTGCCATCCCGGGCATGGGTAAATTATTTTATGAGGCGGTAATGATGCGTGATTTCCCGGTGGTCATGGGAATATTGACCATAGGCTCCGCACTGACATTGCTGGGTAATTTACTGGCAGACCTAGCTTATGCCTGGGCGGACCCACGTTTGCGCAAAGGTGTGATGCCTGCCCGGTAATCGACAAGTCAATCATGAAAAAAATATTGCATAATCCATTGGCGATCACCGGTCTATTACTGATCAGCATCATTCTATTGCTCGCCCTGCTCGCTCCCTGGCTGGCACCGTATGACCCAGACGATATACACGTGAAGCAAATTCTGCTGGCGCCTTCCATGCAGCACTGGATGGGTACGGATGGTTTAGGGCGCGATGTATGGAGCCGCATGTTGTACGGTGGCAGGGTTTCGCTACTGGTTGGTCTTGTTGCAGTAGGTATTTCGACAGCGATTGGCGTGTTTCTGGGCGCTATTGCTGGCTATTATCGTGGCTGGGTTGATACTATCATCATGCGACTGGTCGATATCATGCTTTCCATCCCCAGCTTCTTCCTCATTCTTGCCGTGATCGCTTTCTTAAGTCCCTCAATCACCAATGTCATGATTGTGATTGGCCTGACTTCATGGATGAGTGTCACACGACTGGTGCGGGCAGAGTTCCTCAGCCTCACCCAGCGTGAATTTGTGACTGCTTCGACTGCACTGGGTGCGCAAGATTGGCGCGTGATATTTAAGCATTGCCTGCCTAACAGCCTGACGCCAGTCTTGGTCAGCGTGGTATTGGGTATCGCCAGTGCGGTGCTGCTTGAATCCGGCCTCAGTTTTCTCGGGCTTGGAGTGCAAGCACCGCAAGCTTCCTGGGGCAATATCCTGACTGATGGCAAAGAGTATATCCAGTTTGCGTGGTGGTTATCGCTATATCCCGGGCTTGCGATCTTAATTACCGTGTTAGGGTATAATCTGCTTGGTGAAGGTTTGCGGGATGTGTTTGACCCAAGGTCACACACCGCACGCTAACCGTTAACCCTTAAAATCAATAAACAGGATCAAGCATGGCATTTCTTGCTGGAAAAAAAATTCTGATCGCCGGTTTGCTTAGCAACCGCTCAATCGCATATGGCATCGCAGCGGCCATGAAACGTCAAGGCGCCGAACTGGCCTTTACTTATCAAGTGGATAAACACGAAACGCGCGTTCGTGATCTCGCAGCTGACTTTGAATCAACTTTGGTATTACCCTGTGATGTGGCTGAAGATGCCCAAATCGACAATTTGTTTGTCGAGTTGGCAAAAGTATGGGATGGCTTGGACGGTTTAGTACACTCCATCGCTTTCGTTCCAAAAGTCGCGCTGGCTGGTGATTATTTGGACAATATCAGCCGCGAATACTTCCATATTGCGCACGACATCAGCTCTTACAGTTTCTCGGCAATGGCCAAAGCAGCCTATCCGATGATGCAAGGTCGCAATGGCAGCCTGCTCACGCTGAGTTATTTGGGCGCTGAACGTACTATGCCTAATTACAACGTGATGGGCGTAGCCAAAGCCAGCCTGGAAGCCAATGTACGTTACCTGGCACAAAGTCTTGGCCCACGCGGCATCCGCGTGAATGCGATTTCTGCTGGCCCCATCAAGACATTGGCAGCTTCAGGGATTGCTGATTTCGACAAAATGATTGGCTTTAATGAAAAACATGCGGCCTTACGCCGAAATGTGACGATTGAAGAAGTAGGTAATGTTGCCGCCTTCCTTTCCAGCGATCTGGCTTCAGGGGTGACTGGCGAAATCACCTATGTTGATGGTGGTATGAATATCACTGCTGCCGGTCAAATCGACTAAGGCTTTCAAGAGTTAGCAAAAAACGCCTGCACTTTAAATGTCAGGCGTTTTTTGTTCCAAAAGTTAAAGAATCTACTTTTGAATTCAAACATTATTAACACTAAAATAGCACTTATAAAACTATTAATTATTGTTTAATTAGGTGTACTAAATAAAATCAACTATCTAATTTTTATTTATAAATAAAAATATTAAATAAATATATCAATCACTTAATAATAAATATTAAAAGATCAATTTTCAGTTTACCAGGTTCTTGCGTGGGTTAAATTATGAGAAATGAAAAAATAGATATACTTAGATTTATCGGTCTATCCATGATTATTTTCGCTCATGTGGATCCGCCAGGAATTCTCTTTCAACTGCGAAATTTTGACGTCCCCTTAATGATATTAGTCTCAGCAATGTCATTTAGCCTGAGTTATAAAACCAATGAGCCATACCAGTCTTATGTATGGAAAAGAATTAAAAGACTGGTTTTCCCAGTCTGGATATTTTTAAGTTTTTATTTCCTGGCCTTAATGGCATTTGATCCTGGTAACCAAGAGCTTGAAACGCATACCATAGTCACCTCTTACGCGCTGCTCGAAGGCATAGGATATGTCTGGGTGATCAGGGTATTTTTATTGGTTGCACTGATCTCGCCTGTGATATATGGCTGGCATCGAAACACAGCAAGCAATAGCACATACTATGGCATGCTGGCAGCCACCCTTTTACTTTATGAATTGGTACGTTATTTAGCCATGCCATACATCTGGCAAGGTCCGGCAGAAATAGCGTCGGCCATCTTATTGTATGTTATTCCCTACGAGATTCTGTTCGCGATTGGCTTACGCATGGCTAATGCCGCCAAGCCTCAACTTTACGTAATTACTGGTATTAGTTTGGGGATATTTGCCATTGCGGGTATGGGACTGTTTCTTTTCAATGGCGAGTTTATTCCTACCCAATCACTGAAATACCCTCCCTCGATTTACTATTTTTCATATGCGCTTCTTGTTTCAAGCTTGCTGTGGATTTACAGCGATAAGATTGAGTATTTTTTTGAAAAAATGAATATAAAAAATGTTGTGCTGTTTATTGCCAGTAATTCTATCTGGATTTACTTATGGCATATTCCCTTGATTAAGAATATCCATACACAATACGTGCTCAAGTTTTTCATTGTTTTCTTCACAGCCGTTGTGATCACTTATTTACAAACTTTGCTGATAAGCCATTTGCTTGAGCGAATCGATCGTGCCGAGCTAAAGAAAAACATCAAAATTTTATTTACTGGCTAAATTCAGCTAGACGCAGTATTTTGGATATTGTTATTTAAATGAAGAGTATCACTGCGGACTAAACGCAGTGATTAAAAATAAATGGTTTGAACTAGCCAATTAACAATCCACGCTTCCCTATTGTTTCATTACCAATTCTTATCTGCATTTTCAGCTTTTTTTAAAGAGCTCCCTGCTTATTATTTTTTCAGCTAGCTTTAAGCATAATCACCTTCGTTAGCCATTAAACTCTATTGATTGTCACGCAACTGCGGTGAATCTTTTATTTAAAGCTCTGATCAAGAGTACTTAAGATCAGACAAGAAGTCGAAAACAAAAAAGGAGGGCAACTGCCCTCCTTTTTCAATGGTATCCAATTATTTAATTGTTACCGTTAGACAACAATACTTTCGTGTTGTACTGAATATCTTTTTTAGCTTTCAGCGATGACACATAAGCATATGACATTTCAGACCCAAGTGCCGCTTGATACGCTTTATAAGCCTTGTCAGCGACCTCCGGACTGTCTTTAAGCTTCTGGTTCACGGCGATCACTTTAATCACTGTATAACCCTTATTAGGCTCGTTAAAACCATAATAGGCTGGCAGAGTATGAGTATTCACTTTGAATACATTTCTCATCACTGCATCAGTTAAGCCCTGCGCATTTCTACGGTCAATGGTAACAGGCGGAATCCAGTCCGCATTCACTGCTTTGCCAGCTTTTAACTCGGCAAGAAGCGCCTCGCCTTTTTGCTTGGCCAATTTAGTCGCAGCTTCAGCTTTCAATAAAGACTCAATACCGCTTTTGACTTCGTCAAAAGTACGCGGTGCTTCTGGTGTGTACTCAACTGCCCTCGCGGCAACCAAGTTGTTTGGAGAAATTTCTACAGCTTCAGTATTACGTTTTTCTTTTAACACTTCGTCAGAAAACACCATAGAGGCCAGACGGTCACTCTTAAAGAATTTGGCAATTTCATCTTTAGTCATTGCCGGTGAAGTTTGTACTTGCAAATTAAACTTCTTGGCGACTGGCTCTAAACTGCCGGATTGCTCGTAAACAGTATTGCCGAAGTCATCTGCTAGTTCAGCATATTTAGCCTGTGCTTTCTGAAACAGTAATTCGGCTTTGATTTTGAGCTTCATAGAATCAAAATCTGAAGACTGGCCAGTAATACCGGTCAATTTGATAATGTGATAACCAAACTCTGATTCCACCAGGTCACTAATCTCGCCAACTTTCATTGAAAATGCAGCATTTTCAAATGGCTTCACCATGGCACCACGTCCAAAACTGCCCAGATCGCCGCCTTTACTGGCAGAACCCGTGTCTTGCGAAAATTCAATTGCCAGCTTCTCGAAGTTTTTAGGATTTTCTTTTACCTGCTTAAGAATGGACTCAGCTTTTTGCTTAGCGGCCGCTTTTTCTTCAGCGCTAGCTGTACTGTTAAACCCAATCAGGATATGGCTGGCCTGGCGCTGCTCATCACCTTGATATTTAGCAGCATTTTCTTCGTAATCTTGCTTTACTTCTTCATCACTAACGCTGACATCACCAACTAAGCCGGCAGCCGATAGCAACGTGAACTGCAGTTTCACCTTGGCTGGCGCGATAAATTTAGTTTTATGTTGATTGTAGTACGCTTGTACTTGTTCAGGCGTGACTGTCACTTGATTAATAAAATCAACGACCTTGACGTCTGCAACAGACACTTCACGCTGTTCGAACTCAGACATCAATGACTGCTCTGCAACTTTTTGCGGCATAAATACCAGGTTGGTTAAGCCATCACGCACTTGCTGCACGGTTAAGTCCTTGCGGATATTCTGCTCGAACTTTGCGGGAGTTAATTTATTCTGCGATAACAGTTGGTTATAAGTATCTTCAGAAAACTTACCATTGCTTTGAAACTCAGGCATACCCACCACATGCTGGCTCAATTGGTCATCACTGATTTTAAAACGGTAATCCTGAATGGCGCCCTCGACTAAACGGCGAGTAATAATGCTATCAAGTACGGATTGTTTAAACGCTGGGCTTTCCAACAAAGCAGCATCTACTTTTTGCCCTTGAGATTGCAGGTAATTACGCGCATTCTCTACAGCGTTTGAATACTCTTGCAGTGATATTTTCTGGCCATCTACTTTTGCAACCGCGACCTGGCCGCCTGCGTTGTTTAGATATGAATCAATACCGAACAATGCAAATGGTACAACAATCAGTGCCAAAATGATTTTTGCCATCCACCCTTGTGTATGTTTTCTTAATGCTTCTAACATTTTTTAATTTCCATTACCTGATTTTTTGCAACAGCAAACTATACCATAAACCGATACAAATCGCCCCAATCCAGCAGTTGCAATCGCTTTAAAAGCATATGGTTAAGAAGCCTTGCGGGTCTAAACTAATGACGAAAGTATCTAATGTGAAATCACTCGCTAACACTTGAGCACTGACACAGAAAATAGATTAGCAAATGCCATCGAGTATTTGTTGTTGAGAGCATGTTTGGTGGAAACGCATATTGCTATGACAAAGGTTTCCAAACCCAGATCATGATTAAAATTTAGCAGACTCAAGCTCAATTGACTAACTTATTCATTAAAAGTTAAGCAATAGATCAACACTACATAAAAACAAAAAATGTTTACAAAAGACGAAAAAAAACGAGTTAGGGATTAACCTAACTCGTTTTAATGTTGGCGGAGCGGACGGGGCTCGAACCCGCGACCCCCGGCGTGACAGGCCGGTATTCTAACCAACTGAACTACCGCTCCAGTACTCGTCAAAAATGAAATTATAGCACGATATTTTTTATAATTTCAACAACTATTTTCTAACTATTTACCGCCACTTATTGCTACTTATTAAAGTAACTTATTAAGTGTGGCAAGACTCAAAAAATTAAGAGCGCAGACATCGCACTCTTGATTTTTAAATTGTCTGGTGGGTGCTAACGGGGTCGAACCGCTGACATTCGCCTTGTAAGGGCGACGCTCTACCAACTGAGCTAAGCACCCGTAACAACCCAAGTGTTGCTACAGTTGGCCGAGCATGTTAGCGCTCAACCAAAGCACGCTAGTTTACAGCATCTTTCAGACCTTTACCAGCCCTAAATTTAGGAGATTTAGCAGCCTTGATGTTGATTGTCGCACCAGTACGAGGATTGCGGCCGGAACGGGCTGAACGCTCACCTACATAGAATGTACCAAAACCAATTAATGTTACCAAATCACCTTTTTTCAGTGCACCAGAGATTGCCTCTGTTGTTGCATCCAGAGCACGAGCGGCTGCGGCTTTAGAAATACCGGCTGCATTAGCAATATGATCTATCAATTCTGATTTATTCACGTGTTTCCCCTATCTAGTTAAAAAAACAGGTACATCCTGTATTGCCTTTATATCAAGCCGCAAAACGAGCTGTCAAGCGCTAATCCCGCGTTTTGACAATAATTCGCATCAATTTGCCTAATGCGTGACTGCTTGTTCTGGATTTGCGTCTCCAGCAGCAACAATTTCAACGGCTTCAGTATTTACCGCAAGTGGTTTTGGCGCGCTTTCCAATGCCAAATCCAGCACCTGATCTATCCATTTTACCGGGTGAATTTCCAGATCTTTTTTGATATTTCCAGGAATATCTACCAGATCTTTTTCATTCGCTGAAGGAATCAATACGGTTTTAATACCACCACGATGCGCTGCCAATAATTTCTCTTTTAACCCACCAATCGGTAATACTTCACCGCGCAGGGTAATTTCACCAGTCATTGCCACATCAGCACGCGCAGGAATGCCCGTCAGAACCGATACAAGCGCAGTTGTTAATGCAATACCTGCACTTGGACCATCTTTTGGAGTAGCGCCCTCAGGAAGGTGGATATGGATATCCTTTTTCTCATAGAAATCAGGACTGATGCCCAATCCTTCGGCACGGCTACGCACGACGCTCATTGCAGCAGCTACAGACTCTTGCATCACATCGCCCAATTTACCGGTGGTAATGGTTTTACCTTTACCCAGTAAGGTTACAGCTTCAATCGTCAGCAATTCACCGCCCACTGAGGTCCATGCAAGGCCAGTCACCTGCCCCACCTGGTTATCCTTGGCGGCAACACCGAAGTCATACCGTTTCACACCAAGATATTGCTCAAGGTTTTTGCTGGTGACGTTAATTTTCTTAACGGTTTTAGTTTTACCTTTAGCCAGCAACTGCTCTTTAACTGCTTTACGGCAAATTTTGGCGACTTCCTGCTCAAGGCGACGCACCCCGGCTTCACGCGTGTAGTAACGTACGATATCGCGTAAAACGCTTTCTGCCACGGATATATCCGTGGTTTTCAATGCGTGTGCTTTAAGCTGCTTAGGCAACAGGTAGCGTTGGGCAATATTGATTTTTTCATCTTCGGTATAACCTGAAAGACGAATAATCTCCATACGGTCCAATAACGGCTCCGGAATGTTCATGCTGTTCGCCGTAGCAACAAACATTACATCGCTTAAATCATAGTCAACTTCAACATAGTGATCAGCAAATGTATGATTTTGCTCAGGATCAAGCACCTCTAGCAATGCAGAGGACGGATCTCCACGCATGTCTTGCCCCATCTTGTCGACTTCATCGAGCAAGAATAACGGGTTTTTCACGCCAACCTTAGTCATGCTTTGCAATACTTTGCCTGGCATGGAGCCAATATAAGTACGGCGGTGACCGCGAATCTCCGCTTCATCACGCACACCACCCAAGGCCATGCGCACAAACTTGCGATTGACTGCTTTGGCAATACTTTGCCCAAGCGATGTCTTACCGACACCTGGAGGGCCTACCAGGCATAAAATTGGGGCCTTTAACTTACCAACACGTTGCTGCACGGCAAGATATTCAACAATGCGCTCTTTAACCTTATCCAGGCCATAGTGATCGGCATCCAGAATATCTTCGGCTATTTGCAGATCCTTGCTGATCTTGGTTTTTTTCTTCCAAGGCAAATTGAGCAAAGTATCTATGTAGTTACGGACAACAGAAGCTTCTGCCGACATAGGCGACATCAATTTCAGCTTTTTGAATTCTGCAGTAACTTTGGTTAAAGCTTCTTTAGGCATGGCAGCGTTTTTAATACGCTGCTCAAGCTCATCCATCTCGGCATTTTCATCTTGCTCGCCGAGTTCTTTCTGAATAGCTTTAACTTGTTCGTTCAAATAGTATTCGCGCTGGCTTTTTTCCATTTGCCGCTTAACACGGCCACGAATGCGTTTTTCAACTTGCAGGATATCAATCTCTGATTCCATCAGGTATAGCAAATGCTCCAGGCGTTCAATCACGCTGAGCATTTCCAGCACTTTTTGCTTCTCTTCCAGTTTCAATGTCAAGTGGGCAGAAATAGTATCCGCCAGCCGACCTGGTTCATTAATTGTTGAAAGTGACGTGAGGATTTCAGGAGGAATCTTTTTGTTCAATTTGACGTATTGATCAAATTGGGTCATGACTGTACGCATCAAAGCTTCTGCTTCTTTATCGCTTTGGTCAGTTTGCTCGACTTCTTCGCCCAATGCCATAAAGCATTCGTCGGTTTCTGTGAAATCAGTCACACGCACACGATGCAAGCCTTCCACAAGCACTTTTACCGTGCCATCGGGCAGCTTGAGCATTTGTAATACCGTCGCCAAAGTACCAATTTCATAGAGGTCTTCAGCCACAGGATCGTCTTTATTTGCAGACTTTTGCGCAACCAGTAAGATTTTTTTATCACCTTCGGAAGCACGCTCCAAGGCTTTAACTGATTTGGCACGGCCAACAAACAGAGGGATGACTAAATGGGGATATACCACGACATCGCGTAAAGGCAGCAATGGGATTAAGGTGGCTTCTTCTGGAGTCTCAGCGTCAAACAAAGTGTGTTCAGTCATAGCTTCTTTCAAAAAGTGTCAAAGGCTTGTGCCTTTACATTTAGATGGGAACGTACTTTGAAAAATCAAGAGAACGGATTCTCTTGTGACATAGATGGTATCTTGCAATAGCCCGAAGGCTATTGCAAGCATGATTTAACTCGCGTTTTCAACGCGTTTTTGGGCATCCTGATAAATCAGGATGGGTTCAGAGGTATGCTCGATCACACCTGCATCGACAATGACTTTGGACAAATCTTTGAGCGATGGTAATTCATACATCAGGTCAAGCAATGAATGCTCCAGGATAGAACGCAGGCCTCGGGCACCGGTTTTTCTTTCCAATGCTTTTTTGGCGATCAAACGCAGTGCAGAGTCTTCAAACTCAAGCTCAACGCCCTCCATCTTGAACAGCTTCATGTATTGCTTGGTCAGCGCATTTCTTGGCTCAACCAGAATTGTCATCAATGCGGCTTCATCCAGCGATTCAAGCGTCGCCACGACTGGCAACCGACCAATGAACTCCGGAATCAAACCAAATTTTATTAAATCTTCTGGTTCCACATCACGCAATACTTCACCTACAGCGCGGATATCTTCTTTGCTTTTTACTTCAGCACCGAACCCAATACCACCTTTTTCCGAACGGTGGCGAATGACTTTATCCAGGCCGTCAAATGCACCACCGCAAATAAACAGAATATTGGTGGTATCTAACTGCACGAACTCTTGATTCGGATGCTTACGCCCACCTTGCGGCGGCACTGAGGCAATCGTTCCCTCAATCAGTTTAAGCAAAGCTTGTTGTACGCCCTCACCCGATACATCGCGAGTAATGGAAGGATTGTCCGATTTACGCGAAATCTTGTCGACTTCATCAATATAAACAATCCCGCGCTGCGCTTTTTCAACATCGTAATCACACTTTTGCAGCAATTTCTGCATGATGTTTTCTACGTCTTCACCCACATAGCCTGCTTCAGTCAAGGTAGTGGCATCAGCCATGACAAACGGCACATCCAGCATTCTTGCCAGAGACTGTGCTAGCAGTGTTTTACCTGAACCTGTAGGCCCGATCAGTAAAATATTACTTTTTTGGACTTCTACATCATCTTTATTGTTTTGACCACCGTCAGAAAGCGGGTTGTAACCCAAACGCTTATAGTGGTTGTAAACCGCAACAGACAAATTCTTTTTAGCTTGCACCTGACCGATGACGTACTGATCAAGAATGGCGCAAATTTCTTGTGGTGTAGGCAGCTTTTTATCTGCTGACTTGATCTCGTTCAGACTTTGGATTTCTTCACGAATAATGTCATTGCATAAATCTACGCATTCATCACAAATAAATACAGAAGGGCCTGCGATCAGCTTTTTAACTTCATGCTGACTTTTGCCACAAAACGAGCAATATAAAAGCTTTTCGCTATCTGACTTATTGGCCATATTTATTCCCCTGCTGGTCG
Organism: Methylophilus sp. Leaf414; assembly: GCF_001425425.1. NCBI lineage: Bacteria > Pseudomonadati > Pseudomonadota > Betaproteobacteria > Nitrosomonadales > Methylophilaceae > Methylophilus > Methylophilus sp. Leaf414. The sequence continues at coordinate 70,989 of NZ_LMQQ01000001.1, forward strand.
TCTTGCACTGATATTAAACAGTACGTGCGGCAATTACCTGATCTACCAATCCATAATCTTTGGCAGCATCAGCACTCATAAAGTTATCACGGTCTGTATCGGCAGCAATCCTATCAACCGGCTGGCCGGTATGATGCGCCATGATGCCATTCAACTTGTCTTTTAAATACAGAATTTCTTTAGCATGAATGGCAATATCTGAGGCCTGGCCCTGGAAACCACCCAATGGCTGGTGAATCATTACACGTGAGTTTGGCAGGCAAAAACGTTTACCTTTTGAGCCAGCTGTTAACAGGAACGCGCCCATGCTAGCGGCTTGACCAATACATAAAGTACTTACATCAGGCTTGATAAACTGCATGGTGTCATAAATAGACATACCAGCAGTGACCGAACCGCCTGGTGAGTTAATGTACAAAGAAATATCCTTGTCAGGATTTTCAGCTTCCAGAAACAGCAACTGCGCTACAACAAGGTTGGCGGTCATATCATTCACCGGGCCAATCAGGAAAATAACGCGCTCTTTAAGCAAACGTGAGTAGATGTCATATGAACGCTCACCTCTACCACTTTGCTCAATGACCATTGGGATATACCCAAGACCTTGCGGCTCCATTCTTTCTTGCATCATGCCATCATGTGCGTTCATATAATTCATGGTTTAAGCACCCATCATCAATTCATCAAATTTAATTTTTTTGTTGGAGACTTTTGCTTTTTCAAGCACCCAAGCCACTACATTTTCTTCAGTCGCCAACGCTGCTGGCTCATCCAGACGTTTAACATCCGCGTAATACCAGGTCACCAATTCAGCCGGTTTTTCAAAGCTCAATGCAAAAGTATCTACCATTGCACGCACTTGATCCGCATTGGCTTGCAAATTATTGCTATTCACCACTTCAGTCAAAATCAGGCGCAGTTTAGCATTGCGTTGCGCTTGGGCTTCAAATAGTGAAGGATCCATGGGCACTGTTTGCGGGTCAACACCACGCTCACGCAAGTTTTGTGCTGCAACCTGCATCAATCGGTTGGTTTCAGCTGCAATGATAGATTTTGGCAGCTCAAAAGTAGTTTCGTTCACCAGCGCTTCAAATACGCTCTCTTTTAAACGCGCTGCTATGCGTTTGGCTACTTCTTGTTCCAGGCTTTGTTTGATTTCAGACTTCATCGTTTCCAGATTGCCATCTTCAACACCCAGGTTTTTAGCAAATTCCGCATCCACCGCAGGGTAAACCGGCTGGGAAACTGAAATGAACTTCACAGCATAAGTTACTGTTTTACCAGCCAGTTGCGCTGGATTATGGTCAGCAGGATAAGTGATATCGAATGTTTTTTCAGTACCGGCTTTACCACCCACCAAAGCATCATCAAACTCGCTGACACGGCCAGGCTCACCAATCACGAGGTCGATACCACGGTCGCCAGTGCTCTCAACCTGCTCGCCATCGATGGAAGCGCTCAATGTAATGTTAATACGGTCAGCTTTTTTGGACGCGCGTTTTACAGGCTCATAACTAACACGCTGCTTAACCAAGACATCCAGTGTTTTTTCAACATCGGCGTCAGTAACTTCTAATGTTGGGCGTTCGATTTTGACTTTGCTCAAATCGCCTACGGTGACTTCAGGAAAAATCTCAAAAGTCGCTACATACTCTAATTCTTCAGCCGCTTCTTTAAATGGCAGATGCTCAATGTTCGGGAAGCCGGCAACACGCAGTTTGTTTTGCTCGACAGCATCACCAAAGCTGGTTTCAACCGCTTTGGAATAGACTTCATCACGCACCTGGTTACCGTAGTGCTGATTTACCAGACCAACCGGCGCTTTGCCTGGACGGAAACCTGAAAATTTGGCGGTGCGCGAAATTTGTTGCAAACGTTGTCTGATTTGCCCTTCCAGCGGAGCTAAAGGGACTTTAATTGTCATGCGACGTTCCAAGTTGCTGACTGTTTCAACAGATACTGCTGCCATGCTGCACTTCCTGTAAAAATCGTTTGATAACGATGGGTTATGTGAATGGGCGCGCCATTGCGCGTCTCAATGAATGTTTAGCATAACCTGACCATACTCTATAAGCTTTACAAAGTGATCAAATCATGAAAAAAGAGCATAAAAATATAACACAAGTCTCAATTGAAATAAACTTCAAAACAGCACTCAACCCAGATGCAGGTTGCAGAGGCGATGTTGCGCGTTTCGATTAGATAAAACAATAGACCCGCAAGGATTTGAAGAGTCTTAGCCTTTAAATCTCGCCTAATGCCACAATGGCTTCAATTTCAACCAGTACATCGCGCGGCAATTTAGCCACTTGTACCGTAGAACGTGCCGGAGTATGGGTGCCAAAGGCCTCGCCATACACCTGGTTCATCGCCACAAAATCATCCAGGTTTTTCAAAAAAACAGTGGTTTTAACTACTTGATGCAAATTACCACCTGCTGCTTCAATAATCGCCTGCAGATTTGCCAGCACTTGCTGGGTTTGCACCACCACATCGCCGTCATTCAAGCTGCCATCAGGGCGCAAAGCGATTTGTCCTGAGGTATACAGCGTGTTACCGACGATTACGCCTTGCGCATAAGGACCTATTGCTGCCGGTGCATTTGGAGTTTGTACGATTTTCATGATTTATTCCATTATGATTAAGTCAACAACCAATTAAGGCAGTGCCCAAACAATAAAGGCCTCCTAGGAAGGAAGCCTGATTGATCGTAATACAATTTAAATTTTGATAAATTTTAAAATGCCGCCTTAAAACTTATGCCATACTTTTTTCATATGGCTTTAAATGTATGGTGCGAAAGGAGAGACTCGAACTCTCACGCCTCGCGGCGCTGGAACCTAAATCCAGTGCGTCTACCAATTCCGCCACTTTCGCATTGCCAGTCATATATGCAAGCATTCATGCGTGCACTACCGACTTCGTCATTATAGCGCATTCCAACTGCGCTCACAATCTACCTGACATCACATTGACAAGCCGGGCATTCAACTGCAAGATGCGGAATTGATTATCGTAAATAGTTAGTGTCAGGACAGGATATGCATTCAGCCGAAGAAAATATGCTCAGAGCAGAACTTGAGCTTTTAATGAGAGAACGTGAAGTGTTGCTCAAGATTGCAGGCGTTGCTGCAGGATTGATTGCAGAATTAAATTCGGCAGACCTTCCTATCCGTACTGTAGAGGCCGCTGATTTGCTGGCTACCAGCATTAACCAGTTACCAGAAGACCTGCTCCAGGATGCACTGGATGCTGTCAACGCGACTATCGTCGAATAAATTGTTGAATAGTGCTTCGACGTTGAGCATTTCGATCAGCCAGTTTGATTTCACCGCCAATACGCGCGCTATTTTTAAATACTGTTGACAATATGCGTTACCTAGCCTGCTTTTGCCCGCTATTACTCGCAGCATGCGGCATTGCATACCAGGCCCAACCAATACAACAGCAGCAAAATATTGAGAATATCCAGCAAGCCTCGCCTACACAGGAAGGTTTCAAAGAGTTTGTCCGCACACAATACCCGCAAACTGTCTGGCCGATTACTTCCTGGGATATCGACAGGCTGACATTATCAGCCCTCTACTTCCACCCTGCCCTTAAAGTAGCCAAGTCTGATTATGCCGTTGCACTCGCAGGCATTACCAGCGCGGGCCTGCGCCCAATGGTCGGTTTGAATGGCCAGCTTTCGCATAGTAACCAGGCCAACGGCGATATCAATCCGTGGGCTTATGGCTTGCAAGTCGATATTCCATTTATCACTGCCAATAAACGCCAGATCAATATTGATATTGCGCAGTACCAGGCAGATATTGCCAAAATATTTGTTTCAGAGAGTGCCTGGATGCTCAGGCAGCAACTGAGTCTGGATTTGATCACGCTGGCAGAACAGCAGGCCTTGCATTCCAGCCTGACGAAACTGCAAAAGTCGCAGGCGGATTTATTGAATGCCTATCAAAAAAGGCTGGACCTTGGTGTGGCGGGTAAGTCTGATGTGCTGCCGATACGCCTGCAGCATGATCAAGCGGCCTGGCAGCTACAACAGCTGACATTGCAGATCAAGCAAACCCAGCAAAAAATCATGCATGATGCAGGCCTGACCGACCAGCAAAATGTATCCCTGAATATTGCACCGCTGAACATTTCTCAAATTCTTAAGGCCAGATTTGACCAACCGCAAACCTATCAGGACGCAAAAACAATCCAGCATTACGCATTAACCAACCGCATGGATATTCAGCGCGGGCTGGCACAATATGCCAAGGCAGAATCCCAACTGAGGTTGGAAATGGCCAAACGCTACCCTGATATCTCATTAAGCCCGGGTATCTTGTATGAATATGGTGACAGGATTTGGGCGCTGGGTATTGGCGGCATGCTGAATCTGCTGAATAAATCATCAGACCTGTGGGCATATGCCGAGGAGGTGCGGCAGAACGAGGCGACACGATTCTATGCCCTGCAACACCACATTATTCAGTTATCTGAACAAACCTATTTAAAATATCGTGATACAGCCAATCTGCTGATTACAATGACGCAGGAATACACCCAGCAATCCAGCCGCAAGCAACAGTTGGAAAGCCAGTGGCGTAAAGGTCTGATTGATAAAACGGAATACCTGCAAACTGAAATCCAGTTTTATGCAGCACAGCAACGACTGGTCATACAACAGGCCAATGTGCTGCGCGCACTGCAGGAAATTGAGAATGTCATGCAAAAACCTTTGCTTTTATCAGAGCAATCGATGACATTTGCCATAAAGACACAAGAGGCGCCATTAAAATGAATAAAAAAGCACTCTGGATTATCGGGGCTCAGATTGCACTTATTATCCTGCTGATTTGGGCGGTTGTCCTGGTTGGCCGCGATGAATACGAGACCATGCAGGATGACAATGAAGAAGAAATTGAAGGCCCATTGCATGTAGTCGAGCAACACGGACTGCAGCTCGTGCAGTTAAACCTGGCCACGCAGCAAAATAGTGGCATCCATGTAGAACCGCTGCACCCTTATGACTATCATGGCAATATCAAGGTTCTTGGCACTGTGGTGTCCATTCAGACACTGGTGGATTACAACAGCCAGTATCAGCAGTTAAAAACCCAATTAGCCATTGCCGAAAGCATATTGCCTAACCACCAATTGCAATATCAGCGTTATAAACAATTAAATGAAGACGATAAAAACGTCTCTGACAAAGCGGTTCAAGAGGCGCAGGCACTGGTGATTAATGACCAGACCCAAATCAAGTCTGCGCAGGCACAATTAAAAGCGTTGACGGATACCATAGTCGCACAATGGGGTAAACCATTGGCGACATTGATTACACAGCATCCTGCAACTGGCTCGCTGCATGATTTACTGACGCAAAAAAAAGTACTGGTGCAAGTCAGTTTCCCGCTTAATTTCAAAGAGCCTGAAGCAAACTCGACTATTTTTATTTCGCCCATCCAGGATGAAATTAAACCTGTGCGGGCCGACTATGTTTCCCAGTCTATCCAGACTGATATCAGCAATATCGGTAAAACCTATTTCTATAGTGCGCCGGCAGAGTTCCTTCGGGTGGGCATGCGTGTCAATGTGGTGCCTGCCCAGTCGGCATCCTCTATGCTGAAAGGTGTGATTGTGCCGAATCAGGCCATTGTCTGGCATGGTGGTATGGCCTGGATTTATGTCAAAACCAAAGCAGATACGTTTTTGCGTAAACCTGTGGCCTCTGATGTAGAACTTGACAATGGCTGGTTTGATAACAGCCTGCGCCCGGGTACTGAAGTCGTCACCCATGGGGCGCAATTGCTGCTCTCGGAAGAATTTAAATTCCAGATTAAAAATGAGAATGACGATTAAGCCGCGCCGACTTAAGAGCCGGAAAGAGCCACAGGCATGATGTCAGCACTGGTCAGATTCGCGATTCGATTTTATGGCGTGATTATCGGCCTCGCACTGCTGGTGTTAGGCTATGGTACTTATAGCCTGACTCAAAGTGATTTAAACGTCTTCCCTGAGTTCGCCCCTACCCAAATCGTTATCCAGACTGAATCTCCTGGCCTGTCAGCCAGCCTGGTAGAAAAACTGGTCACCCAACCGATTGAAAATATCATCGCCGGTGCCATAGGCATTAAAAGCCTGCGTTCACAATCCATTCCGGGATTGTCTGTCATCACCGTTATTTTTCAGGATAAATCGGATATCTACCGAAACCGGCAAATCATCGCCGAAAATCTGAATATGCTGGGCAATCAGCTACCGCCAGGCATCACCCCCAATATTACCCCGCTCACCTCTTCTGCCAGTACGGTGTTGGGTCTAGGCGTCACGTCGGACAAACTCACTCTGATGCAGTTGCGTACCTTGGTTGATTGGCACCTGACGCCACATCTGATGGCGATTCCAGGCGTCGCGGATATCAATGTCTTCGGTGGCGAAGTCCGCCAGTTCCAGATAAAAATCGATCCGCGCAAATTGATGCTATACCAGTTGAATGTACAGGATGTGGTGAATGCCGCAAGCCGCGCCACCGGAGTGCGCGGAGCCGGTTACATCCAAAATGACAACCAGCGCATTATTTTGAATAGCCAGGGCCAAACCACTACGCCGCAGCAGCTAGGTAATATCACGTTAATACGCAAGCTGGGGCGCACTATCCGTATCAACGACGTGGCAGAAGTTGCTGAAGGTGCAGCACCATCGATCAGCGCTGCCGCCATTAACGGTAAACCTGCGGTGTATCTGTCTGTGCAGGGCCAGCTGGGTGCCAACACCTATGCGCTTACCAAATTACTGGAAACCAAGCTGCGGGATATCAAGCCGAGCCTGACAAGTCAGCAAGTCACTTTGCATGAAGGGCTGTTCCGTCCGGCAAACTTTATTGAAACCGCGATTCAAAGCTTGCGCTCCGATATCCTGATTGGCTCAACGCTGGTCATAGCCGTGCTATTCCTGTTTTTGTTTAATGTCCGCACGGCAGTGATTTCTGCCACGGCCATCCCGCTTTCACTGCTTTCTGCCATTGTTGTGCTGCATCAATATGGCGTGGGCCTTAATATCATGGTGTTGGGTGGACTGGCGATTGCATTGGGCGAAGTGGTTGATGATGCCATTATCGATACGGAAAATATTTTCCGGCGCTTGCGCGAAAACCGTCAACTTGCGCAGCCTTTGCCGATTCCACAAGTGGTTTTCCAGGCCTCCATGGAAGTGCGCGGCTCTGTTGTCTATGCCACCATTATTGTCGCACTGGTATTTTTACCACTAATCACACTGACTGGTGTAGCAGGTAAGTTGTTTGCACCTCTTGCCTATGCTTATATCTCAGCCATCATGGCCTCACTCGCGGTCGCTCTCACTTTGACACCGGCGCTATGTTACGCCCTTCTCGGCAACGCGCGGCTGGACAATCAGGAATCACCGTTACTGCGCTGGTTGAAGCAAAAATATGTGAAAGTGTTGCACCACATAGAACATCGTTATCAGTTAATCCTGGTCACCAGCTTTGTCTGTATCGCTATTGGGCTGGTGTTATTGCCGCTGTTCAGGAGTCAGTTTATTCCTGCCTTGCATGAGGGTCATTACATTCTGCATATGACCACAGTGCCGGGCACTTCAGAAGTACAATCCCTGAAACTTGGCAACCAGGTGACCAAGGTGTTACTGGAAATCCCGGGCGTAAAAAGCGTTGCCCAGTGGGTTGGCCGTGCGCCTAATGCTGCGGATACTTTTGGCACACATTACAGCGAATTTGAGGTTGAAATCGGCACCGTTTCAGGTGCAGACCAGGAACGTATCTATCGCGCTATCCGAGAAGAACTCTCGGGAGAAACTGAAGATGACGATGACGACGGCAAAATAGAATTAGGGTTTCTAGGCGCAAACTTTGCAATTAATACTTTTTTAAGCGAGCGTATTGAAGAAACCATTTCAGGCTATGCTGCCGGCCTGGTGATTAATATCTATGGACTTGACCTGGATGCACTCGACCGCGATGCACAAAGAGTTGCGAATGTTTTAGGCAGCATACGCGGTGTGCGCGATGTGATGGTGCAGTCGCCACCGGAAACGCCCGAAATTGCGATAAGGCTCAAGCAGGAAAAACTTTCATTATGGGGTTTGCAGTCTGTAGATGTACTGGACACAGTTAAAGCAAGTTATGAAGGTGTGCCGGTCAATCACGTGTTTATGGGCAACCGTTCTATTGGCGTCAGCGTATTGCTAAATGATGCCAACCGGGACGATATTGCTGATATGCGCAACATCCCGATTTTCAATGCTGAAGGTCAAATGCTGAAACTGTCCGATGTGGCTTATATCGCACAGGAAGGTGGCCGCTCCAAAATTTTACACTCTGGAGCAAAACGTATTCAAACCATTACTGCCAATATTGCAGGCCGCGACCAGGAGGTTGTGCTCAGTGAAATACAGAAAGCCTTACACCAGAAAGTGACCCTCCATACCGGAAATTATATGGAATTTTCAGGCGAAGCTGAGGCCAATGCCGAGTCCCGTCGCGATTTAATCGTCCATTCAATGGTAGCCGGCGTCGCTATTTTCCTCATGCTTTATATCGCTTTTGGCAGCTTGCGTAACCTGTTATTGACTTTTGCCAACCTGCCCTTCGCATTGATCGGAGGTGTCGTGGCAACATTCTTTGCGGGTGGATGGATTTCAGTCGGCACGCTGGTTGGCTTTGTAACGCTGTTTGGTATCACACTGCGCAATTCGATTATGATGGTTTCGCATTTCCAGCATCTGGTCGATAAGGAAGGTTGCGAATGGAACATGGAAACCTGCATCCGTGGTGCGACTGAACGCTTGCCATCAGTATTAATGACTGCCTTGGTGACAGCACTTGGTTTATTGCCGCTGGCGATTGGTAGCGGCGAACCGGGACGTGAGATTGAAGGTCCGATGGCGACCATTATTGTGGGCGGTTTGATTTCTTCGACCATCCTCAATTTGCTGATCTTGCCGACCATCATGCTGCATTTTGGCAGGTTTGAGAAAACAAGCCAGTTTGAGACTACAGAATCAGGCGCCCGCTAAGTACTTTGGTATCCAGCCCTTGCTGAAACAAATCAAATTCGCTTTGATGTACTATCCAGGATTTGAATGCTGATTGCGGCAAGATTTTAGACAATCCGGCATCCACAATGCCCATGGCTTGCAAATCAGCCAGCGCAAAAGAAGTTTCTGGCTGCTGCACCCTGTCATCCGATTTAACCAGCAGTAAATGGCTGGCTTCAAGCTGGCAGGCCAGCCAGGCAGCCAAGCTGTCGGAAGTCGTTTCCCAGTTTTCCGGTAACGCTGTGTCACCCCCTAGTTCCGGTTTCAATGCCATTTCACTAGGCAACCAGACCAGCCCCCGGTGCTGCCAGCCGCGCTCAGCGATTTCAAGTGGATTTCTAGCCAAAGCAAGTTCCGGCAGCATGGCTACCAGGCTGCGCGCCATTTGGTCCATGGCATAAATAGCCAGCGCATGCGCATGCAAGTCACTGATATGGCCATCGGGCAGCTCGGCACGTATTTGCTGAAATTGACGCACCGCATCGGCATACACACCGCCGCCCGGCACAATAATGATTTTCCCATCGCCCCAACGGACAACCAGCTCCAGCCATTTGAGCAGACTGTCATGGTGTGTCACGCTTCCTCCAAGCTTGATCACCCACATGATGTTTTCCCGAAAAAATTAAGAATGTGTTTTAAATTGCGCCACCAGTTTAAGAAACTGCGAAGCTTTATCCAGTGTTTCCTGGTATTCCTTATCGCAATCAGAGTCAGCAACTACCCCGCCACCGGCATAAAACGTCATGGTCTGGTTGCAGATAACCGCTGTGCGTATTGATATATTGGTGTCCATACTACCATCAAATCCAACATAACCGATGCTGCCACAATAAATGCCGCGCCGGTGCGGTTCCAGCTCTTCTATAATTTCCATCGCCCGCAATTTGGGGGCGCCGGTAATGGAACCACCAGGGAAACAGCCGCGTAGCAAATCCATTGCATGATAGCCACTGGCAAGTACGCCGCGCACAATGCTGACTAGATGATGCACATTGGTAAAACGCTGCAAGCGAAACAGAGCATCCACTTTAACCGAGCCAATTTCACATACCTTGCCGATATCATTGCGCAATAAATCGACAATCATCAGGTTTTCGGCTCTGTCCTTGATACTGCCAGCCAGCGACTCTGCTTCCTGCTTATCCATTGCTGCATCTGCATGTCGGGGGCGCGTGCCTTTTATCGGGCGTGTTTCCACTTTATTATCAGTCACTTGCAGAAAACGCTCCGGCGACATGGAAAGTACTTCAAACGGCATCCCCTGCCCGTCATCCACCTGCAAATAAGCCATAAACGGTGCTTTGCTCAATTGGCGGAACTGGTCATACGCTTGCCACGCATCGCCTTGCACTTTGACAGCCAGCCGTTGTGCCAGGTTAATCTGGTAGCAATCTCCCGCCAGAATATAGTCTTTTACTTTCCGGAAAGCTTTTGCATAAGCAGGCTTGTCCATATTATGCGCAATGTCGCCCACTACGCTGAATGCCTGTTTCTCAGGCTGCTCTTTGGGCTGCAATAGGCTAAGCTGCAATGCATGGAGTGAGTCAGCAGTGTTAAAGCGGGCATGTGAAACCAGCTGGCAACAGCGTTTATGATGATCGACCACAATCGCCCAGTCATATATGCCGACCAGCAACTCAGGCAAAGGCATATCCTGTGCGGCCAGTTCAGGCATAGGTTCGATGCTGCGCCCCAGGTCATAAGAAAAATAACCTAGCGCGCCACCGGCAAAAGGTACATCGGTCACCCGGTCAACCTTGTGTGGTGCCAAGAAACGCTTGATGGCTGCAAAAGGATCTTCTTCATACTGTTGCAGTGCATGGTTAATATGCACCTCTGTGACCGGGCGACGATGAATAATTCTGGCAACCGGTTCAGCAACCACGATATCAAACCTGGCGCCGAGGCTGATCTCTTCATCGACTGAAAACTGCTTTTCAACGGCATCAACACGCCCACTTTCCAGCAACATAGGCCACAGCAAATGTCTGACCTGTGTCAGCCAATAAGCACCTTCGTGATAGGGTAATTCCAGCTGAATCAATGCCATGCCTGCCATAACCTCGCAACGGCATACGCCGGAAAACACACTTCTGCGTCGTTCTTTAATTGGGAATCATCAGCCAATATTGATGCCGATGCCGGTTTGTAAATCATGCCTAAGCGATGCGCAATCTCAGGCAACAAGAAACTGCCTGCTCCTAGCCCTGTTAAGGTTTGCGGTTGCATGGCTGACTTTTTTGTACAAGATTGAATCGCATTGACCAGTATGTTCAATTGTTTATCCCTGAATGCTTGCGCCAGCGAGCGCCAATGGATTGTATCGCCATCTTCCAGGTCATGACCTACCATGCGTGCCAGGCGCCGCGTGCTAGCATCCGAAGAGCGATCCTGACCATCTGCTGTATCCGCCAGATCATGCTTAGAAGGTAATTCTTGCAGCACGCGGTAAACATCGGCAGTGGTAGCAAAATACTCGGCGGCAATATGACGCGCCTGTTGCTGCCACTCGATATAAGGTCCTAATGCCATCAAAGGGGTACGGACCACACCAGTGTAGAGCAAACCCTGGCTGGCCATGCGTTCGGCGTCTGTCCAGCCATTAGCCAGCACCTGCTGTGCATTGCAAACCGTAATATCGCAGGTGGTACTACCGATATCTACAATCAGCATACTTAAATCTGCATATGTTTCTGCGAGGCATTGCGCTGAAGCATGCCAGTTCATAGAGGCGATACCAGATTCCTTGCCATCAACTAAAGCAACAAACGCAGATTTATCAGCTTGTGAAGCCATATAGAACATGGCTTGTGGCAAGTATTTTTTCACAGTGTCTGCTATAGCGCGTACGCCTTGCGCACGGTTCTCAAATAAATCCACCAGTTCGCCTGTCATGGTCACCACATGCATGGATTGATTGGGTTCCAAAGACCATAAATCCAGCACTTTTTGCAATGAGTCTTCGAGCCGGTCCAGACCCTTCCATAAAGCACACGCCTGCTGTAATACTCGCAAGACGCGCCCTTGCGCATCCAGCATCACCGCTTTCACATGCGCGCCGCCTATATCCCAACCAATAACCACATTACTCATACAGTAAAACTTTCATTCGACACAGCCTTGGACTCTGTATCAAACTCCACTTCAACAGACGGAAGTTCCAGCGAAACCGACGATTGCGCTACACACTCTGACAGCCTGTTATGTAAAACCGCATCCAGTATGCATTTGGCTGGATTCTCAGTAACTAACTTGGAGAGTTCAATATAGGGAGTTGTCAATCGAGGATTAATCTCAACCAAGGTTAACGCATTGTTGTCAGTCAATATCATGTCCGCACCCCAATAACCAATCAATCCCGGAATAGCTTTTTTAATGCGTTCAGCCAGCGCTTGCATCAATGGTAAATACTGCGCTGCCTGATTCACACCCGCACCCTCAAAGCTGAATTTTCCCTGGTTAATAGTTATCCTTTGCTGATGACCTGCAATCACTTTTACCTGGTCCTTGGTTGATAAAACAGACATGCTTAAAGCTTGACCGGTGATATAAGGCTGTAACAGTAATTTATCATAAGGGAATGAATAATTATTTTTTATATTATTATTAAATTCAGCGACTTCTGAATCATTGTTAAAGTGAAAAGTATGTTCGCACCCAGCCCCATCATCGGGTTTAATTACCCAGCCAGCTATAGTATTTTCATACCAGGTCAGAGATCGCAATGGCATTGACTCTTTTAAGTAGCGACCAGGAATAACTGAAATCCCTGACTGATCGCAAATGTCGGTCATTAACAATTTGGAAGTTGTTTTCCGGATGGCATCTGCGCTACAGCCAATCCAGCATTTTCCTGCCTCTTGCACCAACTGATACATGCGTTCAAGGATGCCATCCGTCTCTGGTGCGATTACCCAACAGGCATCTACATCGTTGGTAGCCAATTGTTTACGCCAGAGTGCAAAAATATCATCTGCAGGCTGTATAGCCATGCTAGATACGCTGACTGGAGGCATCACCCTGACATCATGGCTGGTGATACAATTCACATCCAGCTCAGACAAGTCAGCCAGCAGAGCGTCGCGCATCAGCAGGCCTTCCTGTAACAGGCTGGCTGGCATTGATTCAGATGCCAGGCCACCGGCACTGACATATTCACAAACCCAGATGTTCAAACGAGATTTATTTTGCATATTATTCCCGTCATCGATTTGATGCATGGCCAGGTAGTACAAGCCATTCAGGGGCAACGCCAATCTTACCGTCCCATACAATCAAAATTGACAGACAGTCACACCCTGCTCGATGTCGTGACTGCTATTTTACAAGTTTATCCATTTGACTGTGTGTATATTGCCGATTTAAATGCCATTACCGGTGATACCACCCTGCCAAACCATAGAGACTACATTGCCGAAGCCATGCAGGTATTCCCACAGATTCAGTGGTGGGTGGATGCCGGCTTTAAAAGCACTGCAAACCTTGTACCCTGGCTAAATAGCGCTATCAGGCCGGTACTCGCTAGTGAATCTCTATCGGATATTCACGCTTATGAAAAGCTGCGTGAAATGGCAGAAAACAGTGTGCTGTCACTGGATTACTTCCAGGATGGTTTTCATGGTCCGGAGATACTTGAAAAAGATCACTCATATTGGTCGCAACCGACTATTGTGATGAGCTTGCCAAAAGTCGGTGCCAATCAGGGCCCGGATCTGGAAAAACTACACGCAATCAAACAGGCTACGCATACAGGGTTATATGCGGCAGGTGGTGTGAGAAATATGCACGATATCTACGCGCTGGAAAGCACTGGTGCGGAGGGAGTACTGATCGCCAGCGCCTTGCACCAGAAAAAAATCACGGCGGTAGACTTAAAGGGTTAGGTCAATAAAAAAACCGGCCAAGGCCGGTTTTTTTACTACGGGAATAAGCTTTATTCCAGGTTTGCGTGCAATGCGCGCATACCTTCTTCAGTCAGGCCTTTAGCGTGAATCAACTCGGAGATTGCGCCTTCCAGGAATACCAGGGTAGACAATTCAAATTGACCGCCCATAGGCATACCTTTAACCAATGGGAAGCTGTCGTCCTGACCGATTTGGACAACCAGGTCAGCTACATCTGCCATGGCAGAAGATTTCTTCATGGAAATAACCACTAGTTTAGCGCCAACTTCTTTGGCTTTTTTCACGAATGGCAACAGGGTTGCAGTACCGCCAGAACCTGAAACCAGGATCAGCAGGTCGCCTTTTTTGATAGCAGGAGTCACTACTTCGCCAATCATGAAAACGCTGTAGCCAGAATGCACCAAACGCATTGCAAAGAAACGTGAGACCAACAGTGAGCGACCTGCGCCACCGATAAATGTTGAGCCTGCTTCTTCAACTAATTTGAGTAATTCAGCCGCCTTTGACTTGTCAGTCACGTCTAAAATACGTTTTAAATTGTCCAAAATAAACTGTTGATGATCCATGTTTTTATCCTGTTGTAGTCAAAATATCAAATAAAAAACCCGACACATTGCTGAGTCGGGTTTTTATAATCGCTGATCAATAATTACTTATTGATAGTTAAAAAATTAACCGTGAGCGATAGCAGTGATTTCAGCAGCAGAAGCAGCTGGATCAGCAGCGCCGTAGATAGCAGCACCAGCAACGATGATAGTCGCGCCAGCGTCACGTACTTGAGCAGCTGTAGCAGCTTTAACGCCACCAGCAACAGAGATGTCAACACCCAGGTTCAAACCTGCGATCGCTGCCAAGTCAGCGAAAGGAGTTTGACCAGCAGCTTGTTGGTCCAAACCAGTGTGGATACCGATGATGTGAGCACCAGCAGCAACAACTTCTTTAGTTGTAGCAACTTTGTCTTCAACGCTGATCAGGTCAACTTGAGCTTTTTTGCCGTATTTGTTAGCAGCTTTGATTACGCCTTTGATTGTACCGATGTCAGATACGCCCAAAACTACGCAGATGTCAGCACCAGCTTTGTAGAATGGCTCAGATTCGTACTCACCAGCATCCATAGTTTTCAAGTCAACCAGGATTTTGTTGTTTGGGAATTTAGCGCGCAGAGTTTCCAGTAATTTGATACCGTTGTGCTTGATGCATGGTGTACCGATTTCCAGAATGTCAACGTGCGGAGCAACTTTTTCTGCCAAAGCGATAGTTGCGTCAAAATCCAATGAGTCTAATGCCATTTGAGTTAATGCCATGTTTTTCTCCAAATATTTAAAGTTTCTAAATGCTATTTCTAGCGTACTACCAATTCAAGCTGGTCGCTAATAGTAAGCCGGCAGCCAAAATAAGTCAATGTTACAGGCCAATTTATGCCTGAGTGTAAAAATCAAAAACGGGCAGGTCCTGCCCGTTTTCTTATGTTCTCACACAGATATTACAGTTTTGCGGCTAATGCTGTTTCCAGTTTGTTCTGGTCAGCTACGAAACCACGGATACCTTCAGCCAGCTTCTCGGTCGCCATTGGATCCTGGTTCAATTCAAAACGGAATTGTTCCTCTGTCAATTTTGCAGGAGCTTCTTTGGTTTTGCCGCCATCTTTCAGTACTTGTACCAATGTACCTTCAGTTGCTGCCAGATCTTGCAACAGGTTAGGAGAAACAGTCAGGCGGTCACAACCGGCCAATGCAATCAGCTCGCCGGTATTACGGAAAGAAGCACCCATCACTACTGTTTTGTAACCATGTTCTTTGTAGTACTGGTAGATAGCGCGTACAGAAACCACACCCGGGTCAGTTTCCTGTGTGTACTCGGTACCTGGGTTTTTCGCTTTGTACCAGTCAAGGATACGGCCAACGAATGGGGAAATCAGGAATACGCCAGCTTCAGCACAAGCACGTGCCTGGCCAAAACCGAACAATAATGTAAGGTTACATTGAATGCCTTCTTTTTCCAGTTGTTCACCTGCTTTGATGCCTTCCCAGGTAGAAGCCAGTTTGATCAGTACGCGATCTTTGGAAATGCCTGAATCCTCGTACAGTTTGATCAGTTTGCGGCCTTTGGCAATCATCGCATCAATGTTGAAAGACAAACGTGCATCTACTTCAGTAGAAATACGGCCTGGAACCACTTTAGTGATTTCAGCGCCAATCAACACAGCCAGTTTGTCAGCTGCATTTTCAATTTGTTGTTCCTTTGAACCACCTTGTGCTTTTGCATAGGCAATTGCTGTCTCGATCAGAGGTGCGTATTCAGGAATCTGACTCGCTTTCAATACCAGTGATGGGTTGGTAGTTGCGTCTACCGGTTTAACGCTTTTAATCGCTTCAACATCACCTGTGTCAGCCACAATAGTGGTGATTGCTTTCAACTGATCTAATAAATTTGCCATTCGCTTGCTCCTAAAATGCAATTATCGTTACGTATAGTTATACATAGAAACCTCTAATATTATAACTGAATTTAATTGAGATAGTTAAGGGCTGTTACAATAACTGCTTGTGTACGTGTTGCTCACAACAGGCACATTAACCACTGCTGCCATCAATTAAGCACTGCACATAACCATAGGCATCACTCCGGCCTTGGCTTTTCATCCAGCCCCTTTTCGGGCACAATTATTGTTTTTTGCAAGTGTTCATTCAGTTTGGAATATGGGTTCTGTCACCTCTTTAAATAAAGAACAAAACAAGACTCGCTTCGCACAATTACCTGTTGACTGGTATCTCAATCCGGAAATTTATGCATTAGAGCAAGCACACTTGTTCTCGCTACATCCTCAATACATCGGTCACGCATGCATGGCACCAAAAGCGGGTGATTACCGTACACTGGATTGGATGCACAATGCGATGGCACTGGTAAATAACCAGGGCGAGCAGCAACTGGTGAGCAATATCTGCCGTCACCGCCAGGCAGTCATGCTGTCCGGCCAGGGAAACGCCCAGCATATCGTATGCCCGCTCCATCGCTGGACTTATGACTTGAATGGCCAGCTACTTGGTGCGCCCCACTTCGAGAAAAATCCTTGTTTGCACCTGGAGAACCAACGACTGAGTGACTGGCAAGGTTTGTTATTTAAAGCCACCCAGCCCGCAACTAAAAGCAAATCATTACAGATTGCTGACACGCTTAAACAATTAGGCTGCAAGCAGGACTTTGATTTCACCGGCTACTACTTTGACCAGGCGGTCGTTGATCACTATGACTTCAACTGGAAAACCTTTATTGAAGTTTATCTTGAAGATTATCACGTAGGCCCGTTCCACCCCGGCCTGAATCAATTCGTTGATTGCGGTGAGCTGAACTGGGAGTTTGGTGAACACTACAGCGTACAAACCGTCGGTTACAAACCATTGCCGGATTATAGTTTGTCTCCGACTTACAAAGCCTGGCAACAAGCAGTTACCGATTACCAGGCAGGTAAAAATCCTAAATATGGTGCGATCTGGTTTGTACTTTATCCATTCCTGATGATCGAGTGGTACCCCAATGTACTAGTAGTGTCGCATATCATCCCGACCGGCGTCGACTCATGTAAAAACGTAGTTGAATTTTATTATCCGGAAGATATTGCCTTGTTTGAGCGGGAATATATAAAAGCGCAACAAGCTGCCTATTTCGAAACTGCAATCGAAGACAACGAAATCTGCCAACGGATGCACGATGGCCGCAAAGCGCTTTACCTGACCGGAAAAGATGAGCGCGGTCCTTATCAACATCCGATGGAAACGGGCCTGGAACATTTTCATCACTGGTATCGCAAGCAAATAGAACCGCACCTACCAGCGCAAGCAGTACGCTAGATTCACATTTTGCCAACCTTTTCACACCCAAGACATTGGAAATTAGGCAGCCTCTGGATGCTGGTCGCCGGATTAGGCTTTGCCATCATGGGCGCATTTGTAAAAACCGGCGCCGAACGCTTCAGCAGTACAGAGTTAGTGTTTTACCGGTCTGTATTTGGCTTTATTACGATTGCCTGTATGGTTTACTGGCAAGGTAAACCGCTGAAAAGTCCTGTGCTACGCAAGCAGATGAGCCGCGCTTTAATTGGCTTTACTGCCCTGTTGCTGTTTTTTTATGCGATCGCGCATTTGCCGCTGGCAACGGCCATTACCCTTAACTACACCTCTCCCATGTTTCTGGCATTGTTTTCACCGTGGTTGCTTAGCGCAGAGCAACCCTTGTCACGCTGGCAGCAAAACACCTTGAATTTTTGTGTGATTGGCGGATTTGTCGGTGTGACATTGTTGCTGCAACCAAGATGGGAACCTGACCTTTGGCTAACTGCTGGTGTAGGCTTGCTGTCCGGAATAGGTGCTGCCCTGGCATATGTGCACGTCAAACAATTGGGCGTTAGTGGCGAACCGGATTGGCGCACGGTGTTTTATTTCACGCTGGTGTGTAGTGTTGCCAGTGGTGCTCTGATGTTGAATACCGAGATCACGACTTTACACTGGCAGGATATCCCGTTGTTACTTGGGTTAGGCATCTCGGCAACTATCAGCCAGCTCGCCCTGACACGGGCTTACCGTACAGGCCATACATTGACCGTGGCAAGCCTCGCCTACAGCACAGTGGTATTCGCGACCTTGATCGGCGTGTTCTGGTGGGGCGAACATTTATCCTGGCTTGAATATGCCGGTATGCTGCTGATTATGCTGAGCGGGGTTATCAGCTCCCGCGCCAGTAGCCCCAGACCATCAGCTTAAGGCTCAAGCAGGCCACAACGCATGGCAATCAGCGCAATTTCTGCTGAATTCTGTGCGTTCAGTTTCTGCTTGATGTTGTATAAATGCGTCCCCACCGTACGCGGACTCAGAAATAATGTTTCCGCAATTTCATTAGTGGATTTACCGCGCGCCAGCGACATAAACACCTCAAACTCACGTTCACTCAATACATCGACCGGGTTCTGTTCACCTGACAATTGCTGAATTGCCATCTGTTGTGCCACGCTGGCTTCAATATACTTTTTACCATTAGCCACACTGCGGATCGCTTTAATCAACTCTTCCGCCGCACTGCGTTTGGTGACATAGCCCATCGCTCCTGCATTTAGCACGCGTTTGGGATGTACCGAATCTTCATGCGCTGACAACACCAGAATACGCGCATGATTGTCCTTGGCAAGAATACGCTCAATCGCTTCCATGCCGCCAATACCGGGCATTGTGATGTCCATCACCACCACTTGCGGATGATGTTCAACATAGGCACGAATGGCCGCTTCACCACTTTCGGCCTCGGCAATGACCTTGATATCCTGATCGGATTCAAGCAGCATTTTAAAACCCATCCTCACAACTGCATGGTCATCTACCAGCATCACGCTAATCATACTTAGTCTTCCCTTTTGTTTTAGGCCGATTGTATAGGCAATCGGATTTCTAGTGCAGTTCCAGCACCGGCTTCTGTTTCGGAAACGATCTTAAACTGGCCATGCAAGGCTTGTACCCGCTCACGCATGCCTAGCAGGCCAAAATGGCGGGTTTGGTCGATGGCTTCTAGCGGCATACCGACGCCATCATCATTAATCGTCAGTAGCAGGTCATCTTCACTGGAAACGATGTGCACATTGATCGACTGGGCGTGCGCATGCTTAATTGCATTGTTAACGGCTTCTTGCACTATCCGGTAAATATTGATATTCACATTTTCGCCCATAGGCTGGAATCGACCAGAAACATGTAACTGGATATTCAACCCCGCATGTTGCGCCTGGTAGCCAGCCACCATATCGCGCAAAGTTTCTATCAGCCCCATGTTATCCATCGCCGCAGGGCGTAATTGGCGAATGATATTGTGCATGCCGTCGTAAATATGATTAGCAGCCGCCACAATGGTCTGTGCGCTTGCAGCGATATCCGGCGTTTTATCCTTTGTTTTGTTTACAATGGCCACCGCAAAGGTCTTAATTGCCGTTACGTACTGGCCCAATTCATCGTGTAGTTCACGGGCTAAACTGCGGCGCTCATCTTCAATATGCTGCTGAATCAGTTGTGTCAGTTGACGGTTCTGTTCCAATTGCCGCTCGGCATCCAGAGAAACCGCCATTTGATTCAGGCTGGCGCCTATACGATCAAACTCTGGCAGTGAAAAGCGTGGCAATCTGGTGGTCAAATCCCCCTGCTCTATCTGGTTGATGCCGCGCAATATATGATGCACAGGCCGCAAGGCATGACTTAACAAACCGTAAACCAGCAAATTTAGCAGCACAAAAAAACCGGTTCCCATGACAATCAGTTGCAGAAAACCTGACCAAGCTTCACGAATCGAACCTTCAGCACTTGAAGTGATGATCAGGATGCCATAGCGCACACGTCGCGTAACCGTTTCTACTTTGGGTGAAACCAGCTTCACAAACCATTGCGGCGGATCAATTTCGGTTTTAAAGGTGGAGTCAGGGGAAATATACAGCGGCGTATTTGAATAATCGTAAAGCTCGATCCGGCTGCTGCGCACATAGCCCAAAGACTTGAGAAAGTCCTGCAGCACATAATGGGTGGGACCCAGGCTGGGGTTCATGGCAGAGCTGACAATGACGGTATCCAGTAATTGCACTGTTACCCGCATGGCCGCTTCGACACGTTCGCGTATGCTGTCTCGCGTATCCCGCACCAATACTACACCGGCAGCCACCAAAAAGGCCAATGAGAGCATGGTTACCAGGAGATTTAATCGAAAACGTAAACTCATTTTTAAGCTAGCTAGTATTTGGCGCTATTTAACCGTGATTAGCTGATTTGGGACAGCGTAAAATCATTAAATCCGACCTCAGTCTTCAATCACTAACTTATTCCACTCCTTGGGTTTTTCAGGATACGCCAGGGGCAAATCTTCCAGCGCCTGCAACAAAATCCGCGATATCAACAAATTGCGGTTGGTTTTTGAATCTGCCGGAATGACATACCATGGTGCATGTTCGGTAGATGTTTCCTGCAGCGCCATCTCATAGGCTTTCATATATTTATCCCATAACGCCCGCTCATTAAGATCGTTGGGATTAAATTTCCAGCCTTTGGTCGGATCATCCAGCCGCTCCTGCAACCGCTCTTTTTGCTCTTCTTTGGAAATATGCAGGAAACACTTAATGATGGTTGTGCCTGTTTCGGTTAACATGCGCTCGAAATCATTGATCTGCTGATAGCGGCGTTTGGCTTCCGCGTCATTAATCCAGTCATGCACTTTGACGATCAACACATCTTCATAGTGACTACGGTTGAAAATCACCAACTCGCCTTTACGTGGCACTTGCGCATGCACACGCCACAAATAGTCATGCGCCAGCTCGTCCTCACTAGGCCCTTTGAAACTGGCCAGTCGTATGCCTAACGGGTCGCAGGCACTAAATACCTGCTTGACTGTGCCATCCTTGCCACTTGTGTCCATTCCTTGAAGAATGAGTAACACCTTATGCTCACCTTGCGCATGCAGAATATCCTGCCGCTCGTTAATGGCTTCGGTCAGCTGCATTAATATCGCTGCATCTTCGGCTTTGTCGCCTGACCTGGCGGATTTATCGTCCGCTTTAATCTGTTTAAGGGAGAATTTTTTAGGGTTAACGCGATAGCTGCTTAATTTATCCATGCAATATATACCAACTCATTATCAGAAAATATCAAAGAGTGTATCGCAGTTTATTCAGCCAGGCATGCCTTCAGGCAAAAGAACCTCTGTCTAGACAAAACTAAGGCTGACTATTAAATACTTCATCAGCTAGAACCAGCAATAAAAAAGCCGGCATAGCCGGCAATTTTATTTAAAGTATTACTTGGAAGACCGTTTACGCTCATGCTCAAGCAAGAAGCGCTTGCGCAGGCGAATGGTTTTAGGTGTGATTTCGACCAACTCGTCGTCATCAATAAATTCCACAGCACTTTCCAGGCTGATAGAGATAGGCGGCACCAAACGCACAGCTTCATCAGTACCGGATGCACGTACGTTGGTCAACTGCTTGCCTTTGATCGGGTTAACCACCAGGTCATTATCACGGCTATGTATACCGATAATCATGCCTTCGTATAATCTGTCGCCTGGGCTGGAGAACATTTTGCCGCGGTCTTGCAGTTTCCATAAAGCGTAAGCCACCGCTTCGCCTTGTTCAGCAGAGATCAGCACGCCATTACGGCGGCCTGGCATATCTGCTTTCAATGGCGCATATTCGTCAAAAATGTGTGCCATCAAACCGGTACCACGGGTCAGTGTTAAAAACTCACCCTGGAAGCCAATCAGGCCACGGGCTGGAATGCGGTATTCCAGGCGTGTACGGCCATTACCGTCAGACTCCATATTGCTCATTTCACCACGGCGACGACCCAATTCCTCCATCACAGCACCCTGGTGCTCGTCTTCCAGATCGACGGTCAGTATCTCGTATGGCTCACATTTTTCACCATTGATTTCCCGGAAAACTACGCGTGGTTTACCCACTGCAATTTCAAAACCTTCTCGGCGCATGTTTTCCAGCAAAATAGTCAGGTGCAACTCGCCACGACCAGATACGCGGAACACATCGGTATCTTCAGTATCTTCAACGCGCAAAGCCACGTTAACCAGCAACTCTTTGGTTAAACGGTCACGTATCTGGCGGGAAGTAATGAATTTACCTTCAGTACCTGCCAATGGTGAAGTATTCACCATAAAGTCCATGGTCAGTGTTGGTTCATCTACGCCAAGATGCGGTAAACCTACTGGCTTGTCACGGTCACAGATGGTGAAGCCGATACCGATTTCTTCGATACCTGAAATAATCACGATGTCCCCTGCCTCAGCTTCATCAACCGGTACGCGCTCGAGACCTTTAAAGCCGAGCACCTGGTTAATACGGCCTTGTGCTACTTGTTCATCTTCACGCATCACTGCTACAACCTGACCTGGTTTGATACGGCCATTAGTCACACGGCCAACGCCCAAGCGACCAGTATATGTAGAGTAATCCAATGCTGAAATCTGCAACTGCAATGGTGCATTGCTATCACCTTTAGGGGCTTCAACATGGCTTAAAATCGTTTCAAACAAGGCACGCATATTGTCTGAAGGTACCTTCATGTCAAGAGTTGCGAAGCCGTTTAAAGCAGAAGCGTAAACCACCGGGAAATCCAGTTGCTCATCGGTAGCACCCAGGTTTGCAAACAAATCAAACGTATGGTTGATCACCCAGTCAGGGCGCGCGCTTGGGCGGTCAACTTTGTTGATGACGACGATTGGCTTTAATCCCAGCGCCAATGCTTTTTTAGTTACGAAACGTGTTTGCGGCATTGGGCCATCAACGGCATCCACTAACAGTAAAACGCCATCCACCATACCCAATACACGCTCAACCTCCCCACCAAAGTCAGCATGGCCCGGTGTGTCGACGATATTAATATGTGTGCCTTCATAAGTTAAGGCTGTATTTTTTGCCAGAATAGTAATGCCACGTTCTTTTTCCAGATCGTTACTATCCATCACACGTTCAGTCACTGCCTGGTGTGAGGCAAAAGTACCTGACTGTTGAAGTAACTTATCAACCATGGTGGTTTTACCGTGGTCAACGTGGGCGATAATTGCGATATTTCTAAGGTTGCGTGCCATGTGAACTGCCATCTGTTTTGGAAAGGGCGCGATTTTAGCATAAATCACGTTAAATATTTGACTTTTAAAATAAAATGGCTATACTGCGCTCAACTTAAAACGCACTGGGTTGAAATTAATGCCCGACTGTTTTAAATTCATCGCCCTGACCCATCGATAACTCGTGAAATTTTGAGGCTATCATCTTTAGAAGTTGTTTTCATGACAACCTCTTCTTTTATCGGTTAGTGGCTATGCCTAGCGCCGGTAAAAGCGATTCATCTCCATATTTGCTTTGGCTTACTTTAATGATTTAGCACACGACTTTTCTTTGTGCTGACATTGGTTAGCTTTGCTTTTTTGCTTTGCTTTAATTTGCTTTACTTGCGCCCTTTTTAATTGTTTATGAAAGGGACATTCCTTGTCTTTTGCAGATTTAAATCTAGACCCATCCATTTTGCGTGCATTGACCGATGCAGGCTATGAGAATCCAACACCTATCCAGGCTCAATCTATTCCTGAAGCCTTGCAAGGCCGTGACATTATGGCCTCTGCCCAAACCGGTACCGGTAAAACAGCAGCTTTTACATTGCCAGCATTAAATTTATTAGCTACCCAGCACCCGGTTCGCAGCCGTGGCCCACGCATTCTGGTCTTAACTCCTACCCGCGAATTAGCTGCGCAAGTAAACGAAGCAGCCCGTAAATACGGTAAATTCCTGCGCGCACGTTGCGTCAGTATCGTCGGTGGCATGCCTTACCCATTGCAAAACAAATTGCTGTCACAACCATTAGATATTCTTGTGGCAACGCCTGGCCGTTTTATTGATCACCTTGAGCGTGGCCGTATTGACTTGAGCCGTTTGCAAATGCTGGTACTGGACGAAGCAGACCGTATGCTGGACATGGGTTTTATGCCTGATGTTGAGAAAATTTGTGCCGCTTTGCCTGCTGAGCGTCAAACTTTGCTGTTCTCTGCCACCTTAGATGGTATTAAGGATATCGGCAAACGCTTCCTGAACAATCCACTGACGATTCAAGTGGCTGGTCAAAGAGAACAACATGCCAATATCGAACAGCGTCTGCATTTTGTAGATGACATGAACCACAAAAACAAACTGCTGGAGCATTTGCTGATTGCTCCAGATGTCAACCAGGCGATTATTTTCACCAGCACCAAACGTCATGCTGATTTGCTGGCGGAAGACTTGTATGCAGCTGGTCACAGCACAGCGGCATTGCATGGTGATATGACCCAAGGTGCACGTAACCGTACCCTCACTAAACTGCGTCATGGCGATGTCAAAGTACTGGTCGCCACCGACGTAGCAGCGCGTGGTATTGATGTGCATGGCATTACACACGTCATTAACTATGACCTGCCAAAATTCGCTGAAGATTACGTACACCGCATTGGTCGTACCGGCCGTGCCAACAACTCCGGCATTGCGATTTCTTTTGCTTCTAACACTGATCGTCACCTGTTGCGTAAAATTGAGCAATACACCGGTCATAAATTCCAGCCAGCAGTCATTGCCGGTTTCGAGCCTAAACGCGCTATCCGCATGGATGATGGTGGTGGTGAAAAACGCGGTAATGGTGGTAAACGTCCTGGTAGCAGCAATGGTCGCCCGCAAAACAAAGGTGGCTTTCGTGGTAACAGCCGTGATGGCGGTGGACGCGAAAACCGCGAATTCCGTGGCAACCGTGAAAACAGCTCTTTTGGTGACCGTGTGATGCGTGATGGCCAGCCTAGCAAACCACGTGAGCCACGTGCAACTACCGGCGTAAGCGAACCACGTCATGCTGAACAAAGAACAGACCGCGAAGTAAATGGCAACAGCAAAAGCTACACTAAAGACACTGACTTTCAGTTCGCCCGTGCATTGACCGAAGAGTTTGGTCAACGCCGCCCACGTTCTACTTCGGGCAGCCCATCAGCAAAGCCGCAAGAGCGCTTCGGCAATCCTAACGGTGGCAATCGTGGTGCAAACAAACCACGCACTGGTGGTAGCAAGCCATTTGGTGAAGCTGGTGGTATCAAACGTCCTCGTTCATTTGCATAAGCAGACATATGTCAGAGCAAAATACTGTAGATTTGAGTGCACCTTCAGATGCTCCGCCACCCTTAGATTTTAGGTCTTTGGGCTTGGCTGAGCCGTTGTTAAAAGCCATTGAAGAATCAGGCTACACAACGCCAACGCCAATCCAGGCCCAGGCTATTCCTTTAGCGCTTGAGCGCAAAGACTTGATGGCAGGTGCACAAACTGGCACAGGGAAAACGGCAGCATTTTCGTTACCGATTTTGCATACATTGCTTCCTCATGCGAGTACCAGCACCTCCCCGGCAAAACATCCGATCCGGGCACTGGTGCTGGCGCCTACACGTGAGCTGGCAATCCAGGTGTATGACAACATTAAAACTTACGCCAAACATACCTCCTTGCGTAGCCTGGTGGTATACGGCGGTGTAGATATCAAGACACAGACACCGATACTCAAAACCGGTGTCGAAATTCTGGTCGCTACGCCTGGTCGCCTGTTGGACCACGTTGAGCAAAAAACACTGTCTTTAAGCCAGGTGCAATTTCTGGTGCTGGATGAAGCCGACCGTATGCTGGATATGGGCTTTATGCCTGACCTCAAGCGTATATTGGCGTTACTCCCAAAACAGCGCCAGAACCTGATGTTCTCAGCCACGTTTTCGGATGAGATTAAAAGATTAGCCGATGCCTTCTTGAACCAGCCAACATTGATCGAAGTGGCACGCAGCAATGCCACCAATGACAATGTGGAGCAAAAAGCCTTTCTGGTGAACACAGATAAAAAAGAACGTTTCCTGGTGCAGCTACTGAAACAATATGCCAGCCAGCAAGTGATTATTTTTACCAAAACCAAATTGTCTGCCAGCAAACTGGCACGTGCTTTGGAACGCGCTGAAGTTCCTTGTAGCGCGATTCACGGTGATAAGTCGCAGAAAGAACGTATTGAAGCACTGGATGCATTCAAGGCAGGTAGTATTCATGCCCTGGTAGCCACCGATGTAGCTGCGCGTGGCCTGGACATCAGTGACTTACCATTGGTAATCAATTACGAAATTTCTACTTCACCTGAAGACTATGTGCACAGGATTGGCCGTACAGGCCGCGCTGGAGCCAAAGGTATCGCTATCTCGTTGATAGATGAGGAAGAAACCAAGTACTTTGATGACATTGAAAAGCTGATTAAAAAACAGATTCCGAAAGAGAAAGCGGTAACCAGCACGCCTGATTACAAGTCTAGTCAATCATCGAGTCCACGTACACCTGGTTCACGCGCAACTGGCCAACGATCATCTAAAGCCAAAACAGCTGATGACGCCTGGTTTTACCAGCCTTATGAATCGACTGGTTTTGTTGAATCTACCAAACCAACGGTGGCGCCAACCACCAAACCATCATCAGCCAAACGTAAAGTGGTTGCTGCGCTTTTAGGTGGCTTTGGTTTCAAGGCAACGCCAAAAGCTAAAGCACGCCCTGCCGAAAATAAACGGCAGAATACAAGCAAAGCCCGCCAGAAAGAGGGCTTAGAGCAACCGGCATCCCCAGAAGTAGAAGTCGAAAGCTCGCAATCATAATAAAAAGCCCCGTTTCAACGGGGCTTTTTATGTATTTTTAAATCAGTTGGACTTTAACCTTCGCGATTCCGCATAAAGTCAGCCACTCCATATAACTGATTAGCCATATGCCGGATAAGGCTCTCCTCAAACTGGCATTGGTGCATGGCCTTTATCATGCAATACATCCATTGGTCACGTTCGGATTCACCAATCGTGAACGGCATATGACGGGCGCGCAAGCGCGGATGACCATATCGCTCAATATAAAGCTGGGGTCCCCCGGTCCAGCCCATAAAAAACATGAATAACTTTTCACGGGTTTCGGTCAGATCCTGCGGATGTAGGGCAAGTAAACCTGATGCTTTGGGATCGGCTTCCATGATGTCATAGAAAGTCTCGACCAGCAGTCGAATATTCTCTGTGCCCTTCTCCGCACCGCCCAGCCACTCATACAAAGATTGCTTTGCTGAATTTGACTCTTGAATATCAGTGAATGCCATGTTTATTAGCCAGCTACTTTTGGTGTTACTAGAGCTGCTGCCTGTTTGGCATGTTCACGCGCTAATTCAGTATTCTCTGCGGTAGCCAATGCCACGCCCATGCGACGTCGGATAAAAGAT
Source organism: Methylophilus sp. Leaf414 (assembly GCF_001425425.1). Lineage (NCBI taxonomy): Bacteria > Pseudomonadati > Pseudomonadota > Betaproteobacteria > Nitrosomonadales > Methylophilaceae > Methylophilus > Methylophilus sp. Leaf414. Next base: position 98,779 of record NZ_LMQQ01000001.1, read on the forward strand.
TCTGGCTTGCCAAATAAACGAATTTCGCTGTTAGCCACTGACATTGCTGCTTCCAGCCCATGAAACTCAAGAATACTAGCATCTGCGCCACCATAAATCACGGCACTGGCGCCAGCTTCCCGTTGTGCGACATCGACCGGCAGGCCTAGGATTGCTCTTGCATGCAGCTCAAACTCATTCAAACGCTGGGTGCACATGGTAACCATGCCGGTATCATGCGGGCGCGGGCTAACTTCAGAAAACCATACCTGCTCGCCTTTGACAAATAGCTCAACCCCAAACAAACCCTGGCCACCCAAAGCATCGGTGACTTTCCTCGCAACTTCCTGCGCGTTTTCCAGCGCTTTAGGATGCATGGCTTGAGGTTGCCAGCTTTCCACATAATCACCCTGCTTCTGCACATGCCCGATTGGGGCACAGAAATAGGTTTTAACCTGCCCTGCTACATCTTTTGCACGCACGGTAAGCAAGGTAATTTCATAATCAAAATCAATCTGGCCTTCTACAATCACCACCCCTTGGTTGACACGCCCGCCGCTGGCAGCATATTCCCAAGCAGTTTTGACTTCACTGGCCTGGGTAATGCGTGATTGACCCTTCCCAGAAGAAGACATGGTAGGTTTGATAAAACAAGGATAACCAATACCTGCATCAATAGCCGCCTGCAACTCTGCCTCGGAACGCGCGAACGCATACGGAGAAGTTGGCAATCCTAATTCTTCAGCGGCCAGGCGACGGATGCCTTCGCGGTTCATGGTCAGTTGTACTGCGCGTACTGTTGGTACGACGGTCACACCAGAAGCTTCAATTTCTGCCAGCGCATCTGTATTCAATGCTTCAATCTCGGGCACGATAAAATGTGGTTTTACTTTATTGACAAGCGCTTTTAACGCGTCTGCATCTGTCATATCAATCGTATAAGCATGATGCGCCACCTGATGACCAGGCGCATGCTCATAACGATCTACAGCGATCACTTCTACCCCTAAACGCTGCAAGGCAATCACGACCTCTTTACCCAGCTCACCGCTGCCTAACAGCATGACTTTGGTCGCGTTTGCGCTTAATGGGGTCCCGATCATTGTTGCACTCCGATATAAAAGTGCAATTCTACCATGTGGGATTTATATGAAAGCTTATCGGCATTGATTTAGCGCAAAAGCCACGTGGTATTTTATAAAGATGTTAAATAAAAAAAGACCTCGCTTTCGCAAGGTCTTAAAACTGTAGTGACTTTTGATAAAGTCTTAAAATTTAAGAAGGTCTAGCAATGCATCAAACAGAAATCCCGTGCTTATCCATACGGTAACGCATAGTCATACGGGTGATGCCCAATATACGGGCAGCTTTGGAGACATTATTGCGCGCTTGCTCCAGTGCATTTAACAACATGGCTTTTTCAGCATCGTCCAGCGTTAACTGCGCTTCATTGCTAGCTGATGGGCTCACTGATTGATGACCGATCTGGGGTAGTCCCAAATCATGCTCCGAAATTACCGGTTGCGTGCACATCAGAACTGCACGGCTGATCTGGTGGCGCATTTCACGTACATTTCCTGGCCAGCGGTATTGCTGAATGGCAATTAATGCGGTAGAACTAAACTCATGGTAAGGCAATGCATAGCGCTTTTCGGTCATTTGTCTGAAATAGTTGGCTAGCAGCATCACGTCCTGGCCCCGGTCTCGTAACGGCGGCATCTGCATGGTGATCACATTCAGCCGGTAGTAAAGGTCTGAACGGAAACGGCCTTCGTTAGACATCTGGTATAAATCGCGATTGGTCGCTGCGATAATACGTGCATGTACCGGCCGTTCTTTGTTTGAACCAAGACGGCGGACCATGCGCCTTTCAAGTACATTAAGCAGCTTGGCCTGTAAGCCTAGTGGCAACTCACCGATTTCATCCAGAAACAAGGTGCCATCTTCGGCAGATTCAATCAGGCCCGGGCGGGAAGTCACCGCATTGGTAAATGCGCCCTTTTCATTACCGAACAACTCGCTTTCAATCAGCTCTGCCGGTAACGAAGCGCAATCCACATGCACGAAAGGTTTGTCATGGTTCACGCAACTCGCATGCAGATAACGCGCCACCACATCTTTACCAGTGCCGGTTTCACCAGTGATTAACACGGTCGGTTGCACGGCATCGCTTAGCGAGCTCAGTTGGGCAATGCGTGTGATTTGCTGGCGCACGCTTTGCATAGCAGCACTCTCGCCAATCAGCTGCACTGATTCATTGGCAATCGTGTCACGTTGACGTGAATAATCAAGGCTGGTCTGCAAGTCAGTTGTTTTCTCATTCTTTTGAATGATTAACAGCAACTCTTCAAGATCAATTGGTTTTTTCAGGTAATCAATCGCGCCTAATTTAATGGCATTCACTGCATCCGTCACATCACCGAACGCAGTCATCACGATGGTATTGATATTTTTTGCTACGAAGTCAGACAATAAATCCAGGCCATTGCCATCTGGCAATCGCATATCAAGCAATACGATATCCGGCTCAAACTGCTTAACAAGCAACCTGGCATCATGCAGGGATTCTGCATGCTCACACTCAAACCCGGCTTTTTGCAAACGCTTGACTACCGCGCGTGCAAAAAGCACTTCATCTTCCACCAACAAAATTTTCTTTTTGAAAGGTAAAAGTATCGATTTATCCGTAGATGATGAAATTTGTGAAAGCACGCATCCTCCTTTTTATTTTATTTTTAGTCTTTATCGTAACTTGCCAAAGATTGCTTAGGTTTGAACTCATAGCGCAAACCAATCCAGCCAGCACGTGGTGCACCTGGTAACAAACTCAACGTTTTGCTTTCAGCCCCAAAAGTACCACTAGCGTCAAACAAGCTTTCAGCTAAGCGGCCGGCAAGGTTATATTCCTTGTCAAAAATATTGGTAGCTTTAGCGAATAATTTCCAGCCATTGCCAAAGTTATACTGGCTATCCAGATTTACAATAAAGTAACCGCCAATTTTGCCACGGCCTGTGGCGCAGTCATCGCCATTACTACAAATCGCGGCATTTGATTGATGGCTATTATTCTCGTTACCATAAACATACTGGTTAGAGTATCCAATTACGTTGGTACCCACATTCCAGCTAGGTGTGACTGAGTATTGCCCACGTAACTTCAACTGATGCTGTGGAATGGCTGGAATTCTGTCGCCAGACCGCGCCGTGTAAATTCCGTCATTGGTTTCACCTGAAGAGTTAGACCCGTTCACAAATTCAACATCAGTATCGTAGGTTGCATGAACGAAGCTGTAAGACGCGCTCCATTTAAACTTCTCAATAAAACCGTTAACACCCATATCGATACCCTGGCGTTTTGTTCTGCCGATGTTTTTGAAGTAACCGGCACCTGTTTGAGTGTTTGCAGCGGTAAACTGAATGTCATCATGGTTGATGGCATGATAAATGCCGGCGTTCCAGAACATATTGTCTGTCAGTTGACCACGGCCACCAAATTCATAAGTCTTGGCAACTACCTGATTTAAAGGTGGGTCATCCGCCAATGCCGCAGGCAGTAAGCAAGGTGCAGCTGGGTTAGAACAACCCAGTTCAATCGCTGTCGGTGCACGGCTGGACTCGCTGTAAGACGTATAAACGGTCAGCGCTTTAGTAGGTGTGTAAGTTAAACCTACAGTTGGATTCAAACGTGTGTAGCTGTCTTTTGCCGTTAAGCTATTGAAGTTATTGGCAGCTGAAGCCGGGCCACGCAATGTGTCAGTGTTATCTACACGCGTGAAATTCCAGCTGGCACCTGCATTCAAATGCCAAAACTCGTTGAGTGACAAAGTATCAGTGGCGAATAAACGGGCTGTGTATTGCTTGCCTGTTAGGCCTACAGTCTGGCGCTGACCCAATGCACCGTCGCCGGAGGTCACAGGTGCCCTGCTTGGATCAAATACTGTACCGCTACCTGGGGTACCAGTAATGTCACCATCATCTATCGACTCACTCAAAGAAGACAAATTTATTTCTTCGTTTTGTTTAAAACGAATCAAGCTGTAGTCATATCCTGCACCCACTACAAACTGATTTTCCTTACCCATGAAATCTTGATTGAAAGTAGCCTGTCCTGTTGCACCATAAGTATTTTGGCTGGTATGCGTTCTATTAAACACAGAACCAATCACTTCGCAGTCATCCGCAGGATTTGCGCATGTAATTCCTGGATAGCCAGTAAGGAAACTGCCGCCCAAACCATCATCAGTAAATGAACCTTCGTAGCCGTCGCCATTTAAGGTGCTACGGTTGGATTTTTTGTAATAAACGTTTCCTGACAGCAGAGTGTCATTACTTAACCAATGGCTACCATTCAGGGCCAAGAAGTGTGAGTAATTATTCGTCGCGTCAGGACGCGTATGGATCTGGTCGCGATCTCCGCTCAAAAGAAATTCTGGCGTTAAACCATTACCAATTAATTTGTTATCTGCACCGATGTAAGTCAACTCAAGCTTGCTAGTTTCGCTTTGCCAACCTGTTTTAGCAAATAGCTGGTTTACGTGTGACGGCGAGTATTTTCTCCAGCCATCTTCAGTAGTGTGCTGAAACCCTATCAAGAAATCGACTGAGCCATCTTTAGAAACGCCACCATATTCAGCTAATGCGCGTTGACGTCCCCATGAGCCCGCTTCGTACTCAATAGCAGCGCCTTGGTTATCGCGTCCGTTTTTAGTTTGCACCGCAATCGCACCGCCTAATGTGTTCAAGCCATACAAAGGATTTGAACCCGGGACGAGTTGCATATCACCGATAGCGAAATTTGGAATCTTGTCCCATGAAGTCACATCACCAAACGGTTCATTGACGCGCACGCCATCGACATAAGTGGATAAGCCTTGTGGGTTGCCTAGCAATGAAGAAGCAGAATAACCCCTGAAATTAATTTCCGGCTGCCATGGGTTACCACCCAGCTCTGTCACCGTCACGCCTTGCATATTACTGTTCATGTAATCAGCAATCGAGACACCTGTCTGGTTGTTGATAGCAGCAGGATTCGCCATCTGGATATTGGCTGGCACTTTGTGCAGAGGCAAACCAATGCCTTTCAGCGGTGTTGTACTGAACACTTCAACTTTTTGAAGATTCAATGATTCATCCGCTTTCACGATGGCGGTTTGTGCTGCATATGCAGACACTATGGCAAGCAATAGCGGCTTGACAGTAGTTTTATTCATAAAGGTATCCTTTTCCCGAGAATATTAATTTTTAACTTTTATAAAAAAGCATATTCCCAAATGCAATTACTGTTCCGCAATTGCAGTAAAGAAAAAGACGTTTAAAATCAATAGAGTTAAAATCAGATGGTGTATAACAACCATTAAATTGGCTGTAGATAACCAATTTTATGGTTGTTATTGGTTGCAAGCAACCATTTTTTTATCAAGCAGGTAGTGGTTGCAGTGTGATTTCCAGGCCATAAGCATTACGGCCAGGTTGCCAGGCGGCATCTACTGCAAGCGAGGTTAGCGATACAAGGTTTGGGGTATCTGATTCTGACGAACTGACATGAACGACTGGATAAAACGCACGTTGCCATGGCGGAATTGCCAGCATTTGGAAAATAACTTTTAATTCCCTGCGTGGTCGTTTGGCGTCCGGCTGTAAAGCCTCACCACCAGATCTGGGCAGCAACATTAATTCAAGGTTTTCAAACTTAGGTAACACTTGCCCATAGCGCCTGTGCAACGTGATAGCTGCAGGATTTACGCCCAAACGTGCAAGTGCAATTCCCCGCCCTTTACTGACTTTGAAGTGCACTTGCCAGTCACCCCAAATTTGACTTTTGCCGCCCTGCCACACCAATGGCGTTTTAGGTAATGCGCTAGGCTTGCCAACACAATAAAGGCGCTGCTGATAATTATGCAAATAGGCCAGGCGTCTGCCGGCTTGCCCGTGTAATGGCAGATGCAGATAGCGATGCGGTTTTACCGTAGATAGTTGTTGCCAGTAATCCTGCAATTGTTCGGTATTAGGCATGCGCAAATCAAACTGCTGAAACCAGTACCGCAACATGTTTTTTGCACGTACATCGCCCAACAACCGCAGGCGCTGGATATCTACAGACTGACCTAACCACTCCTCCCGCACATCGCATGCAGAAATATCCTGACTGGCTAACGAATCGAGCAAGATTTGCGCTTCAGCCATATGATGAGCACTTCGTGACAAAGCGCTATCTAACTGCGGATAACGTTCGCGCAGAACAGGCATTGCCGTTTGACGCATAAAATTACGGTCATAACTGGTGTCTGTGTTACTTTCGTCCTCTACCCACTGGCACTGTAACTCATGCGCGAGCTCTAAGATATCTGCCTTTTTAACTTGTAATAATGGTCTTAACAGGTGGCGATCCGCATCCCACTCACTCATGGCTGAAAGCCCCTTGACGCCGGCGCCACGCACAAGTTGTAAAAGCAAGGTTTCGCTTTGATCCTGCAAATGATGCGCAGTGACTATGGCATGCGCAGCAAGCTTTTGCCGCTGCTGCTCAAGCGCCTCATAACGCGCCTCGCGTGCGGTAGCTTCGACGCCTAGCCCGCTGCGAGAATCGACATGTACTTTCTCAGCATAAAACGCTACACCTATTTCTCTACTCACGCGTTCACACAAGCTTAGCCAATCATCTGCATGTGGGCTCAACCCGTGATGAATATGCATGGCGGAAAGGGTAAATGGCAACTCCGCAGAAAGCTTTACCAGCCTATGCAGTAAAACAATAGAGTCGACACCGCCACTTAGCGCAAGCAGGAGGTGCGAAGGTGATGTGAGGTTTTTTTGTGCAGCCAGAAAAGAGGCAATGCTCTTTTCCAGCTTTGCAGATACAGCGGTTGCAGCGTTATTTGTCACTGTTATTTGTCAGTGGCAGCTTTAAACTTACCGTAGCTCATCAAACGCTGGTAACGAGTTTCCAGCAGCTGCGGTATTTTTTTGGATTGCAAGGTTTTAAGTTGCTGAGCGATAGTCTGGCCAATACGCTCCATCACCTCTTCATAGTTGCGATGCGCGCCGCCTAATGGTTCACTCACTATGGTATCAATCAGGCCCAGCGATTTCAGGCGATCAGCGGTAATACCTAATGTTTCGGCTGCGTCTGAAGCTTTGCTGGCACTTTTCCAAAGAATAGAAGCACAACCTTCCGGTGAAATGACAGAGTAAGTTGAATACTGCAACATATTTAAGTGATCGACTACACCTAAGGCTAGCGCACCACCAGAACCACCCTCGCCGATCACAATGCCGATAATTGGGGTTTTGAGTTCTGCCATCACATACAGGTTACGCGCAATCGCTTCGGATTGACCACGCTCTTCTGCGCCAATACCCGGGTAAGCCCCTGGAGTATCTATTAGCGTGATGATAGGCATATGAAATTTTTCGGCTAACCGGAACAAGCGCAAGGCCTTACGGTAGCCTTCTGGACGCGGCATACCAAAATTACGGTATTGACGCTCTTTAATATCGCGGCCTTTTTGATGACCGATCACCATCACCGGGATACCTTTAAAGCGGGCGATGCCACCGACGATTGCCGGGTCATCGGCAAAGGCGCGATCGCCATGTAACTCCTGGAAATCGGTGAACAGAGCGTTGATATAATCCATGGTATAAGGCCGCTGGGGATGGCGGGCGACCTGTGAAATTTGCCATGCAGTTAAATTTTGGTAGGTGTCTTGCAGCAGCTTGTTATTCTTCTTTTGCAACAGATCCAGCTCTTTGGAAATATCCAGCGAATCATGCTCGTCATGAGATGACTGCAGCGCTTCAATGCGCTTTTCAAGTCCGGCAATGGGTTGCTCGAAATCAAGATAAGTCAGTTTACTAGGCGTCAAACGTTTGGCACTCATTATGAATTCTTTAGTTAAAAAGTTCAGGCATTATAAAGGATTTTGACATTTTCTTTTGACAACCAGCCCTGTAAATTCAGTAGCAGGTCATCGTGTAACACCACTTGCCAGTCATCGCCCAGCATCAGGCTAACCTGGGCTGACTGGTTATGGTAATCCACTTTGATCGGACAGCGCTTTTGCTCCTCATTGGCGTAGCGATAAGGTGTCAGCACTGTCATCAACCGTTGCAGGTCGGATTGGCCGTTGCAACTCAGGGTTAACATCTGCGCAAACCGGTTGCGCACGGCAGCAAGATCATATAATTTTCTGGCACTGACGCGAATACCGCCGGAAAACTCGTCATTGGAAATACGCCCCTCGACAATCAATAACTGGTCTTCCTTGATCCACTGTGCGTGTTGCATCAGCAATTCAGAGCCCACAACCACATCTGCTCTACCGACCGCATCATCCAGGGTGACGATGGCCATTTTGCCACGCTGGGTCATGCGTACCCGCACGCCCATCACCACACCCGCGAGCAGCTTAGGCTCATTTTGCGGTGCGAGCTCTCCCAGGTTGCCTTTGATAAACGGCCCCAACTGTGATTTATAGCTCAGGTAAGGATGCCCGCTGAGGTAGAAACCCAGCGCTGCCTTTTCTTCCTGTAACGCCTGCTCAGGGCTCCAGGGCGTGACTTCAGGCAGTTGATGCTGTGTCTCGACCACACCGCCAAACAGGCAATCTTGCCCGGCATGCGCGGCTCTTTGCTCAGCCGCACTGATAGCCCCATCCAAACCTGCCAGCAACGCAGCACGATTTGGCTCAAGCTTATCAAAAGCACCCGCCCTAATCAGTGATTCCATCACTCGCCGGTTCACTTTGCGCAAATCCAGGCGCTGGCAAAAATCAAAGATATCCTTGAATGGTCCGTCGGCTTCGCGCGCAGCGACGATCAAATCAATCGCCGCACCGCCTGTACCCTTGATTGCACCCAAGCCATATAAAATCTGCTGGGCACTCATAGGCTTGAATTGATAAATGCTGGCGTTTACATCCGGTGGCAATACTTCCACATGGTTGCCGGCACAATCATCAAAAAACGTATGCACGTTATCGGTGTTGTTCATGTCGGCAGACATGGTCGCGGCCAGAAATGCGGCCGGATAATGTGCTTTCAGGTAAGCGGTATGGTAAGCCACCAATGCGTAAGCAGCGGCGTGCGACTTGTTAAAGCCGTAACCGGCAAATTTTTCCAGCAAGTCAAACAGGTCGTTTGATTGCTGCAAGGTCAATCCATTTTTAAGCGCGCCTTCATTGAAAATTTCACGCTGTATAACCATTTCTTCCGGTTTTTTCTTACCCATGGCGCGCCGCAGCAAGTCTGCACCACCGAGACTAAACCCGGCCACTACCTGCGCAATCTGCATCACCTGCTCCTGATACACGGCAATGCCATAGGTCTCTTTAAGGATAGACTCAGTGGATGCATGCGGATACTCAACTCGCTGGGTACCGTGTTTACGACGGCAGAAGTCTGGAATGAGGTCCATAGGGCCTGGTCGATACAGCGCTACCAGCGCGATAATATCTTCAAACAGGTCAGGCTTGGCTTGTTTGAGCATATCCTTCATGCCGCGCGATTCCAGCTGGAATACTGCAGTGGTATTCGCTGTTTTCAGCAGATGGTAACTACGCTTGTCGTCCAGCGGAATGGTTTCAAAGCTTAACGGTGGTAACTGCTCTTGCGCGCGCTGCGCATTGGCATTTTCTAACGCCATATTAAGGATCGTCAGTGTACGCAAGCCTAAAAAGTCGAATTTGACCAGACCGACTGCTTCGACGTCATCTTTATCGTACTGGCTAACCAGGCTGTCGCCATTGGGCTGGCAATAAACGGGGGAGAAGTCTGAAATCTTGCCTGGCGCAATTAGCACACCACCGGCATGCATACCGATATTTCTTACCAAACCTTCCAACCGCAAAGCCAAAGAAAGTAATTCTGCGACCTCTTCTTCTTTTTCGCGGCGTTCCTGAAGTTGCGGCTCTTTCTCAAGCGCGGATTCAAGAGTAATGCCCAGCTCAAGCGGAATCAGTTTGGCAATGCCGTCTACAAAATTAAATGGCAGGTCCAGTACGCGGCCAACGTCGCGGATCACCGCCTTGGCGGCCATGGTACCGAAGGTGGCGATTTGGGATACCGATGCCAGGCCATATTTGTTTTTGACGTAATCGATGACGCGATCACGCCCTTCCTGGCAAAAGTCAATGTCGAAGTCGGGCATCGAAACCCGCTCTGGATTGAGGAAACGCTCAAACAGCAGGTTATATTTCAGAGGATCAAGGTCAGTAATACCAAGGCTGTAGGCGACTAACGAGCCTGCACCAGAACCCCGGCCAGGCCCCACCGGCACACCATTATTTTTAGACCAATTGATAAAATCGGCCACGATAAGGAAGTAGCCAGGGAAACCCATCTGGATAATAATGCCGCACTCAAACTGCAGGCGCTCTTCATATTCAGTGCGCTTCTGCTCGCGTTTTTCCTCATCGGGGTACAGGTACAGTAGCCTCTTTTCCAATCCTTGTTTTGACTGGTCAATCAAGAAAGCTTCCAGACTTTCACCGTTCGGTGTAGGGAAGTCAGGCAAATAACTCTTGCCCAAAGTCAGTGCCAAATTGCAGCGTTTGGCAATTTCCACTGCGTTTTGCAGAACAATCGGCATGTCTGTAAACAAGGCCTGCATCTCTGCCTGGGTTTTGACATATTGGGATGCGACGAAGCGCTTAGGCCTGCGCTTGTCTGCCAGCACATACCCTTCAGCTATACAGGTACGCGCTTCGTGCGCCATAAAATCATCAGGTGTTTGAAACTGGATCGGATGTGTCGCCACCAAAGGTAAATCGAGTTGCTGGGCTATGAAGGCTGTTTGCTGTATTAATTGCTCCTGGGCACGCGACTCGGGGCTCCCGGCATCGTGCACACGTTGCACTTCCAGATAATACCGCCCCTGAAACACTTCTGCCCAATGCTGCGCGGATTGCAATGCCAGTGCCTGGTTACCAGCTTGCAAAAGCTGGCCGATATCCCCTGCATTAAAGCCTGACAACATTAACAGGCCGGCATTTTTCTCTTCCAGCCACTCTGGTTTTAATTCTGCCCGTTCACGGTATTGGTTTTCAAGATAAGCGCGGCTCAACAGCTCACATAAATTGCGATAACCCTGCTGGTTTTGCACGAGCAATAACATGCGGTGTGGCTGGTCGCGCTGTATGGTGTTTTCTACCCAAACATCGCAACCCAATATTGGTTTCAAGCCTTTGCCACGCGCAGAATTATAGAATTTGACTGCGCCAAACAGGTTGGCAAGATCGGTCAAAGCAAGCGCCGGCATGCCATCCTGCTTGGCAGCTTTGACGTAATCGCCAATGCGTACGGTGCCATCCACAATGGAATATTCACTGTGACAACGCAGGTGAATAAATGCGGGTGATGACGGTGGAGTTTGTGGCGATTCCATAGGGTTATTTTACCCGCCATCGACTTTTTTGTACCCATCCGAAATATAAATAATCTGGTTGACAGCGCTGAATCGCCGTCCAATCAAGGCTTAATCCATGGTCTTAACATATGCAAAAAGGACTTAAGTCCATCATGAATATGCACTATGATGTCAGGCTTGTAGATAATTAGGCTTGTTTGATATGTCGCATGCTATTTCATTACTTGATGAGCCTATTCTGATAGAAGACAATTTGCCGAGTGTGGGTGATATTTTGCCGTTCTTCCAGCTCGTGAATCACTTACTGGAAGACATTACCCTGGAATCCTTTCAGGGCAAACGCAAGATCCTGCATTTCTTCCCTGGTATTGATATCCCAACCAGCGCGCACAGCGTGCGTACATTGGATAAGCTTGGGAAAAGCTTATCCAATACTGTGATCCTGAATATTTCACCAGATCTGCCATTTACCATGACACGCTTTGCCGAAGCCGAAAATTTAACGCATAGCATCAACCTGTCTACCCTGCGTGGACGCGATATGTTTAAAAACTATGGCGTACTGATTATGTCCAGCAAACTAGCAGGATTACCGGCGCGGGCACTGATGGTGGCGGATGAGAATGACAAGATCTTGCATGTGGAATTAGTGAATGACTTGACCACAGAGCCAGACTTTGTAGCTGCCCTTAACCTGCTTGCGCGTTGATTACCTTATTTTTTATAAGGTTGATTGCCACCGCATGAAGCGCTACAGTAGCTACTTTTAACACTTAACCCGTTTTGGAGAACACTATGGCAAGCGTAACGCTTAAAGGTAACCCGGTCGCTGTTGGCGGAAAATTTCTGGCAGTAGGTGATACCGCACCTGACTTTCAATTGGCGGATGCTAAGCGCAACCTGGTAGGCCTGGATGCCTATGCTGGTAAACGTAAAGTGCTGAATATTTTCCCTAGCATTGATACGCCGACTTGTGCTACTTCCGTACGCACCTTCAATAAAGAAGCCAGTAAAGCCAGCAATACCGCCGTATTGTGCATTTCTGCAGATTTGCCATTTGCACAAAGCCGTTTCTGCGGCGCAGAAGGTTTGGAAAATGTAGTGACTTTGTCGACTTTCCGTGACACAGAAAAATTTGCCACCGACTATGGTGTTTTTATCACTGACAGTAGTCTGGCTGGCTTGACAGCCCGTGCTGTGGTTGTGCTGGATGAAAACAACAAAGTACTTCATAGCGAGTTAGTAAGCGAAATCGCTAACGAGCCTAATTATGAAGCTGCCCTGGCCGTTCTGTAACTGTTGAATTATTTAGTAGGCCGGCTTGCATAGCCGCCTGCTGGGACTGAAATTCGCTCAGTTTCAACAAATAAAAAAGCCAGCTATTGCTGGCTTTTTTATTTGTTGATATCAGGTGAATTTAAACACGCTTAAACAACAAGCTACCGTTAGTTCCACCAAAGCCAAAGTTGTTTTTCAAGGCATATTCAATTTTCAAATCACGTGCTGTGTTGGCACAATAATCAAGATCACATTCGGGATCCTGATTGAAAATGTTAATGGTTGGTGGCGATACCTGATGGTAGATTGATAACACCGTAAATACGGACTCCAAGCCACCTGCACCACCCAGTAAGTGACCAGTCATTGATTTAGTAGAGTTAACGACCAAATTATAAGCATGGTCGCCAAAAGTGGCCTTAATCGCATTGGTTTCGTTGGCATCACCCAAAGGTGTTGAAGTGCCATGCGCATTCATGAACTGTACCTGGTCAGGGCTCACGCCTGCATTTTTCAGTGCATTGACCATGGAGCGGCGTGGGCCGTCCATATTGGGTGCAGTCATGTGATAAGCATCGGCACTCAAACCATAGCCTGACACTTCAGCATAAATTCTTGCGCCACGTGCTTTGGCATGCTCGTACTCTTCCAGCACCAATACTCCAGCGCCTTCCCCAATGACAAAGCCGTCACGGTCTTTATCCCAGGGACGACTTGCCGTCGCCGGATCATCATTGCGGCCAGATAAGGCGCGCGCAGAGGCAAAGCCCCCTACGCTCAGCTCTGTAATGGCTGCTTCTGCACCGCCAGCAACCATGACATCTGCATCACCATATTCAATCATACGTGCTGCTTCACCAATGCTATGCGTACCAGTGGTACAGGCAGTCACAATCGCAATATTTGGCCCTTTCAGGCCCAACATGATCGACAGGTTACCGGAAATCATATTGATGATAGTGCCAGGAATGAAGAATGGCGAGATTTTGCGCGGGCCACCATCGTCGTAATTGTCGTTGGTTGACTCGATCAAACCCAAGCCACCGATACCTGAACCAATGGTGACACCGATGCGCTCGGCATTGGCTTCTGTCACTTCAAGACCGGAATCCTTGAAAGCTTCCAGGCCAGCTGCCAGGCCATACTGGATAAATGTATCCATGCGGCGGGCATCTTTGGCCGGGATAAAGTCTTCAGCATTAAAGCCTTTGACTTCACCGGCAATCTGCGATGCAAATGGCGTTGGATCAAATTTGGTTATACGGGCAATGCCTGATTGACCAGCGATAAGATTGTCCCAGGCGTTCTGGTAACCAATCCCTACTGGAGACACCACGCCTAAACCAGTTACTACTACTCTGCGTTTGGTCATAATAGAAATCAGCCCTCTTGCGAGGGCTGATTAAAGAATTAAGTCAAAGAATTACTTAAGGTTGGCGCTGACGTAGTCAATCGCTTGCTGAACGGTTGTGATTTTTTCAGCTTCTTCGTCAGGAATTTCGCAATCGAACTCTTCTTCCAAAGCCATTACCAATTCTACCGTGTCCAGAGAATCTGCACCCAGATCATCCACGAAAGATGATGTGTTTTTAACGTCAGCTTCGTTTGCACCTAATTGTTCACAAACGATTTTCTTTACGCGTTGTTCGATGTCGGACATCTAAAATACCCCTTATTGATAAGTGTCGTGTTCAGTAAACCGGTATTCTAACAAATGTTGCCTAGAATACCAAAAAACTATTGTTAAAAAGATATGGCAATAGACTTACCATATCAAACTATGCGCAGTACATGCCGCCATTTACATGTATGGTTTCACCGGTAATGTAAGCAGCAGCTGGTGAAGCCAGAAAAGCCACGGTCGCTGCAATTTCATAAACCTGCCCCAGACGGCCAGCGGCGATACGCTCAAGCATTTTTGTCTTGATGTCATCTGACAACTCGGCGGTCATATCGGTTTCAATAAAACCAGGCGCCACACAGTTTACAGTAATGTTGCGGCTACCTACCTCTTGCGCCAATGACTTGGTAAAGCCGGTCATGCCTGCTTTAGCCGCAGCATAATTGGTTTGGCCCGCATTACCCATGTGCCCGACCACGCTTGAAATATTAATGATGCGGCCCTGACGTGCTTTCATCATCGGGCGCAACACTGCCTGACTCATGCGGAATACTGATTTCAGGTTGGTGTTCAGCACAGCATCCCAATCATCATCTTTCATACGCATCAATAATGTATCTTTGGTAATGCCTGCATTGTTTACTAGGATAGTCACATCACCATAGAGCTCTGCAATTTTCTTCAGCACAGCATCGATCTGCTCCGACTGTGTCACATCCAGCGCCATGCCTATACCATTTACGCCCGCAGCTTTGAGGGAGGTGGTAATCGCATCTGCGCCACTGGCGGATGTGGCCGTTCCAACGACGATTGCACCCTGCTTACCTAACTCTTGCGCAATGGCAGCGCCAATGCCGCGACTAGCGCCGGTCACTAAAACTACTTGTTGATTCAGCATCATTACTCCTTCACACAGCGTTTTTTTATTATTGGTTTATAAAGGTTTGTATGGACTCTTCGTTCACCAAAGCCACACAACTCATTTCAGCCACTATACGTTTTGCAAGACCGGTCAACACTTTGCCGGGACCAGCTTCAGCACTGCTTAAAACTTGTTGCGCAGCCAGTTGCTGCACTGTCTCTACCCAACGTACCGGGCTATATAACTGGCGCACCAAAGCATCTTTGATCTGTGCTGCATCGCTGTAAGCCGCGACATCCGCATTGTGCAAAACCGGCACTTGCGGTGACTGGACAGCGACATTCTGTAAATAAGCATGTAATTTTTCAGCGGCAGGCTTCATTAATTCGCAGTGTGAAGGCACGCTGACTGGCAATGGCAGTGCACGTTTGGCACCCTTGGCTTTAGCCAGCTCCATTCCACGTTCAACCGCCGCTTTATCCCCTGCAATAACCACTTGCCCAGGAGAATTAAAGTTTACAGCCTGCACGACCTGGCCTTGTGCAGCTTCGCTACAGACCGAACGCACAGTGTCATCATCCAAGCCTAAGATGGCTGCCATGGCGCCCTGCCCTTCAGGCACGGCTTGCTGCATGACTTCTGCACGGAATTTAACCAAAGGCAATGCCTCTGCAAAGCTTAGCGCGCCAGCGGCGACTAAAGCTGTGTATTCGCCTAAACTGTGTCCAGCCATCGCTACCGGTTGCTTGCCACCAAGGCTTTGATAGACGCGCCAGGTTGCAATACCGGCAGTGAGCATGATTGGCTGCGTATTCTGGGTCAGGTTGATTTCATCATTGGCTTCAGTCGCCATTTTCCAGAAATCTACCCCT
This sequence comes from Methylophilus sp. Leaf414, assembly GCF_001425425.1. Classification (NCBI taxonomy): domain Bacteria; kingdom Pseudomonadati; phylum Pseudomonadota; class Betaproteobacteria; order Nitrosomonadales; family Methylophilaceae; genus Methylophilus; species Methylophilus sp. Leaf414. The sequence continues at coordinate 114,756 of NZ_LMQQ01000001.1, forward strand.
AATACCGAGGAAGCCTCTTCAAATGTTTGCTTAACAATAGCATGAGACTCAAGCCCTTGCATCATGCCCACAGATTGTGAGCCCTGGCCTGGAAAGAAAAAAGCAAATGTAGACATAAGAGTAAGAATATTAAATTAATTATTTAAAAACAGATAGTTGGCTAAGAGTTAAGTTTTAGTGAACAACTTCCATCTTCACTTAAAATTTAACGAGTGCAGAGCCCCAGGTAAATCCACCACCAAATGCTTCCATTAACAGAATGTGCCCGCGCTGGATACGGCCATCCCGGACGGCGGTATCTAATGCGAGTGGGATGGAAGCTGCAGAAGTGTTGCCATGGCGATCAACCGTTACGATCACTTTGTCCATGGACATATCGAGTTTTTTGGCAGTGGCTTGCAGAATACGGATATTGGCCTGGTGCGGAACCAGCCAGTCAATATCAGATTTCTGCATGTCATTCGCTTTGAGCGTTTCGTCGACAATCTGGTCTAGTGTGTTGACCGCAATTTTGAATACCGCATTGCCTTCCATGACAACCGTATCTGGTCCATCAGGATTTCGTGGCACATGTAGCTGGTTTTCATAGCTGCCATCGGCGTGAATATGGGTAGACAACACGCCAGGCTGGTCACTGGCCTGCAGGATCACGGCGCCAGCGCCATCACCCCATAAAATACAGTTGCTACGATCTGTGTAATCGCAAATACGGGTAAAGGTATCAGCCCCAATCACCAATACATTTTTATGCTGGCCTGAGCGCATAAAATGCGTGGCGGTGGCCAAAGCATAGATAAAACCGCTGCATACTGCCTGCACATCAAAGGCCGGACAGCCAGCAATTCCCAGCTTGCGCTGGACCATAGTGGCTACACTGGGGAAAATTTTATCTGGGGTAGTCGTCGCAACGATAATCAGGTCGATATCCTGTCCCTGAATGCCTGCAGCCTCAATCGCGTTCAGCGCAGCTTTGGTTGCCAGGTCACTGGTAAGCTCATCTGTGACACGGTGACGCTGTTTAATACCTGTCCGGGAAAATATCCACTCATCGGTGGTATCGACCAATTTTTCCAAATCCAGATTGGTCAATATATTAGGTGGCAGATAGCTGCCGGTCCCTGCAATTCGTGCGTAAATCATGGGTGCGATTATGCCTTAAATGGATAAAAACGCCTAACAGAACAATGGCATGAGCGCGCTACGGCTCTTCCGCCGTCGCCAGATGTTCGATTTCAAGCTGGGACTGAATGCGCTTCAGAACACCACTTTGCGCTTCTTCCATTGCCACGTGAATAGCATGGTAAAAACCAACCTTGTCTGCGCCGCCATGGCTCTTCACCACAATGCCACGCAAGCCCAGAAAGCTGGCGCCATTATAAAGGCGAGGGTCTACACGTTTTTTAAATGCCTTCAATACCGGGAAAGCACCAAGCGCCATTAACTTAGTCAGCCAGTTGCGTTTGAATTCCTGGGTCAGGAATTTACCCATCATATGTGCCAAGCCTTCAGTGGTTTTGAGGGAGACGTTGCCGACAAACCCATCACAGACCACCACATCAGTAGTGCCCTTGAAAATATCGTCACCTTCAACGTTGCCATAGAAATTCAGATGGCTACCACGCAATAACTCTGCCGCTTGTTTGGCAACTTCATTACCTTTAATATCTTCCGAACCAATATTGAGCAAGCCGATGGTCGGGTTAGGTTTATTGTTCACACAACTGACCACCATGGCACCCATAATTGCAAACTGGTATAAATGCTCTGGCGTACAATCCGCATTCGCACCCAAATCCAGCATAAAGGTGCTGCCTTTTTCAGAAGGCAAAGTAGAAGCAATCGCCGGACGGTCAATCCCGGGCAGGGTTTTGAGGACAAAACGTGCCGTCGCCATCAAGGCACCGGTATTGCCTGCACTGACACAAGCCTGGGCCTCACCGGTTTTCACCATGTTGATAGCCACCCGCATTGAAGAATCTTTTTTATTCTTCATAGCGCTTTGTGGTGACTCATTCATCAATACCACTTCAGACGCATGATGCACGCGCAGGCGCGGGCCAGCAGAAAGATGCAGGACTTTCAGTTCTGCCTCGATGGCATCCTGCAAGCCGACCAGAATAATATTGAGATTAGGATTTTCGTTCAGGATACGAACTGCCGCAGGCACAGTCACATGTGGACCGTGATCTCCTCCCATGGCATCAATTGCAATCACAACTTCCTGAGATTGCCCGTGTTGACTTGTACTCATGTTATTTCCCAAGTTTACTAACACACGATTTAGTTTATGCGCTGTATTACTGACACAATCATTATCTGTACACTAGTTCATTCATTCGCCAGCATCTGAGCACTCTTAAATCTACGCATGCCTTGCAGGGCACAGGAAAAGTAGTCGCTTGCGCCAGATACACAAACGCCGCGCATTTTGTGCGCGGCGCAGTTTACCTTATTGCTTTAACAGCGATTTACTCGCCTTTTGCAGGCATCACTTTACGGCCACGGTAAAAACCGTTAGGGCTTACGTGATGACGCAAATGTACTTCACCAGTCGTTGGCTCGATTGCCAAAGGTGGGTTTGTCAAGAAGTCGTGTGAACGGTGCATACCACGCTTGGACGGTGTCTTTTTGTTTTGCTGAACTGCCATTTTAAATTACTCCAAAATTAACCGCCGCAATTTGCAAATGGGCAGTTTAAAAACCAGAATTGCTACCTAATCCAGCATTATAAAATATTCCAGAGACAACTGCAACAAATAGTGCAAACGTCGCTTTTCATTGGATATTTTATCTTCAAGTTTAAATTTTTACTTATTCAACTTCAGATTTTTAAGCGCTGCGAAAGGATTAGGTTTTTCACCAGCGGTCTTTTGCAAAGGCGCGCACTCTTCTTCGTGCATCACTGCAATAGGCAAAGCCATTAGCAACTCATCTTCCACCACCGATTCAAAAGTGGATTCAGCGTTCGATTCCAACCAGTCAACATCTTCATCTTCAAGTAACGCTTCAGGCGGCTCGTCACAAACCGCAAATTCAAATTGCACATCCAAGGCTTGCGGCATAGGCGCAAAACAACGTTGGCAAATAAGGGGCAGATTTGTTTGCAACATGAGAGACAGCATGGGTAATTGCGTATCACCAAAATAGCGCGGCGGCAGGCCCTGTAGTTGATAGGCCACCGAAACTGCTGACAACGCTTTCGTATCATCCACACCGAGCTCCCGCAAGGCCTGCTCCAAACGGTTAAGCGATGCCATCTCCAGCACACCTTCGGTATGTTTTTGCTGTCTGGCTAATTCCAGATAACGCGCATTCGACAAAGAAAACTCCTTTTATTTACAGGCTATTTAATATAGCAAACTATACAGTGATTGACGAATCCTTCCATACAAACACTCGCGCCCTGTTTACTTCATACTATTTAAGGCGCAGGTTTTTTGTTATAATGGCGTCGCTTCACGCAGTGCTCTTTATCAAGAGCGCAACTATGGTGCGGTGTGTATTATCAACCCTACTTCTGGTGGTCAAGATAGTACAAAACCACAACCTAACTAGCCCAAACAGTCTTGATACAAGGTTTAAAACCGCGTAAGAGCTGGTGCTACTAAAACTCTGTCCTTTTTTCTTGCTTTAAGGGTAATGTGTGTTTAAGAAAATTTTAGTCGCGAATCGCGGTGAAATTGCGGTGCGCATTGTGCGCGCGTGTTCGGAAATGGGCATTAAATCCGTGGCCATTTATTCCGACGCCGATCGCCATGCATTGCATGTCAAAAAAGCTGACGAGGCCTACAACATCGGCTCTGACCCGGTTGCGGGTTACCTGAATGCACATAATATAGTGAATATCGCCGTGGCTGCGGGCTGTGATGCCTTGCATCCAGGCTATGGTTTTCTTTCCGAAAATCCTGAACTGGCTGAAGTCTGTGACCGCCGCGGCATCAAGTTTATTGGCCCGGAAGCACATGTGATTCGCCAGATGGGCGATAAGATTCAAGCGCGTAATGCCATGATCGATGCAGGCATTCCATGTGTACCAGGTAGTGATGGCAACCTGGAATCGCTGGATGCAGCCGTCGCATTAGCGAAAAAAATTGGTTACCCGATCATGTTAAAAGCCACTAACGGTGGTGGTGGTCGCGGTATTCGCCGTTGCGACAGTGAAAAAGACTTACTAAGTAACTATGACCGCGTGATTTCCGAGGCCAGCAAGGCGTTTGGCAAGCCAGAAGTGTTCCTGGAAAAATGTGTCGTACATCCGCGTCATATTGAAGTACAGATTTTGGCTGACTCGCATGGCAATGTTATTCATTTGTTTGAGCGCGATTGCTCTATCCAGCGCCGCAACCAGAAGCTGATTGAAATTGCTCCATCCCCTCAGCTTTCCCAAGCGCAGCGTGACTACATCGGTGGTTTAGGCGTAAAAGCAGCCAAAGCGGTTGGTTACGAAAATGCCGGTACCGTCGAATTCCTGCTGGATTCCGATAACAATTTCTACTTCATGGAGATGAACACCCGTTTGCAGGTGGAGCATACCGTGACTGAAACCATTACCGGTGTGGATATCGTACAGCAACAGATTCGCGTTGCTGCCGGTTTGCCACTGCAATACAAGCAAAGCGAGATTGCTTTCCGTGGTTTCGCGATGGAATATCGTGTCAATGCAGAAGATCCGCAAAAAGACTTCCTGCCCAGCTTTGGCAAAATCACCCGTTACTATGCGCCTGGCGGTCCGGGCGTGCGTATGGATGCGGCGATTTATAGTGGCTATGTGATTCCACCCTACTATGACTCCATGTGCGCCAAGCTCACTGTTTGGGCTTTGGACTGGGAAGGCGTGATTGAGCGCGGTCGCCGGGCATTGAATGACATGGTGGTGTATGGCGTGAAAACCACGATTCCTTACTACCAACAAATTATGTTGCATCCGGATTTTCGTGCCGCCAATTTCAATACCAGCTTTGTAGAGCAACACCCGGAGCTGACTGAATATGACGTCGGGTTACCGAAAGAGTTGATGGCCGCAGCAATCGCTGCCGCGATTGCCGCCCACGAAGGCATTTAATTAACGTATCGCAGATTATTAGATCGACAAGATTATGAGCAAAATACATATCACCGAACTCGTTTTAAGAGATGGTCACCAATCCCTGATTGCGACGCGCATGCGTACCGAAGACATGCTGCCTATCGCCAGCAAACTGGATGATATTGGTTTCTGGTCTCTTGAAGCCTGGGGCGGGGCCACTTTTGACGCGTGCGTGCGCTTTCTGAAAGAAGATCCGTGGGAGCGCCTGAGTAAGCTGCGCAAGGCTTTGCCTAACACGCCTATCAATATGTTGCTACGTGGCCAGAACCTGCTTGGCTACCGCCATTATTCAGATGATGTGGTACATGCATTTGTAAAACAGGCGGCTGATACCGGCGTCGATGTGTTCCGTATCTTTGATGCGATGAACGATATCCGCAACCTGAAAACTGCGATTGAAGCGGTCAAAAACGTTAAAAAACATGCGATTGGTACCTTGTCGTTCACGACCAGTCCGGTGCATGACGTGGCCTACTTCGTCAATATGGCCAGAGAGTTGGAAGCCTTAGGTTGCGACAGTATTGGCGTTAAAGATATGGCCGGTTTACTCACACCAACATTGGCCGGCGAACTGGTAAGGGAATTGAAAGCCGCAGTCAGCGTGCCAGTGCACATGCACAGCCATGCCACTTCTGGTTTAGCCAGTATGGTGATGCTTAAGAGCGTTGAAAACGGCGTGGACATTATCGATACCTGCAACTCTTCTTTCTCCGAAGGTGCCAGCCATCCGACGACCGAGAGCCTGGTCGCTGCTTTACGCGGGACTGAATACGATACCGGCCTGGATCTGGGCAAATTACAGGAAATCACTGCCTACTTCAAAGACGTACGCAAAAAATACTGGCAGTTTGAAAGCGAATTCACTGGCGTAGATACCCGTGTACTGGTTAACCAGGTGCCGGGTGGCATGATCTCCAACCTGTCCAACCAGTTGAAAGAACAAGGCGCGCTCAACCGCATGGATGAAGTACTGGCTGAAATCCCGCGTGTACGTGAAGACTTGGGCTTTCCTCCCTTAGTGACGCCTACTTCACAAATCGTAGGAACCCAGGCAGTGTTGAACGTATTGACCGGTGGCCGTTACAAATCTATCACTAACGAAGTAAAGAACTACCTGCTAGGTCAATACGGTAAAGCGCCAGCGCCTGTGAATGCAGAAGTGCGTCAGAAAGCAGTTGGCGATGCAGAAGTGATTACCTGCCGCCCTGCTGACCTGTTGCAACCAGAAATGACCAAGTTGCAAGGTGAAGCCGAACGCTTTGCTAATAATGAAAAAGATGTGCTGACCTATGCCATGTTCCCTGATATCGGTCAGACTTTCTTGCAAGAACGTAATGCCGGCTCACTGCAACCTGAGCAATTACTCAGCAAGGAAGCAGTGACGCAGCAAACCGCTGCTGCACGCTACGCACCGAATGAATTCAATATCACATTGCACGGTGAAACCTACCATATCAAACTGACTGGTAGCGGCCATGCCGGTGAAGAGCGCCGTCCTTACTACGTAAAAGTAGATGGTATCTCTGAAGAAGTCTTCGTTGAAACCCTGGACGAAATGGAAATCAGTGATGGTGGCAATTCCAACGGTGGCAAGAAAAAAGCAGCTGCCGTGACTTCCAGTGGCCGTCCTCGCCCTACCCATCCAGGCTGTGTCACTACTGCCATGCCAGGCACTATCGTGACTGTTAAAGTCAACGTTGGTGACAAAGTCAATGCCGGTGATGGCGTACTGGTGATCGAAGCCATGAAGATGGAAAACGAAATCCAGTCCAGTAAAGCAGGTACAGTGGTCGCAATACACGTAGCCAAAGGCGATAGCGTAACGCCAGACGAAACACTGATTGAAATTCAACCTGATTAATAATCAGAGTAATCTACCGGTTTCATCAAAATGCTAAAATCCCCGAATATCCTTCGGGGATTTTTTTATCCTAATGACTAAGCCAACCCTAATTCTTGCTTCTTCCTCCCGCTACCGTCGCGAAGTCCTGGAAAAACTGCACCTGCCATTTGAATGCGTGTCGCCTGGTATCGACGAAACGCCACTAGCGAGCGAAAGTCCGGAACACACTTCTTTAAGACTAGCTGAAAGCAAGGCGCTAAAAGTGGCAGAGAGTTACGCAAATGCCCTGATCATCGGCTGCGACCAGGTAGCCACGGTGGATGGTTTGCAAATAGGCAAACCAGGAAATCATGAAAACGCAGTCAAACAACTCACCATGCTCAGTGGCAGAGAAGTGGTTTTTCATAGTGCTTTATCTTTGTATGACAGCGCCAGCCAGCAGATGCAATCGACTATCGTGCCCTACTTCGTTAAATTCAAAACGCTGACGCCCCTACAGATCGAAACCTATTTACGCTTGGAACAACCCTACGATTGCGCAGGCAGTGCCAAATCCGAAGGCATGGGCATCGCGCTGCTCGACTATATGCGTGGGGACGACCCTAATGCTTTAATTGGCCTGCCTTTAATTGCACTGGTCAACATGCTGAATCAAGCTGGCATTGATGTCTTATCCCTGCCACGTACCTAGCTTATAGTTAAATATCAGAGCGAACGCTGTTAACTTTTGAACGGCAGCCGCGTTTACAAAGTCACAAGCATACAAGCACACACAACAACGAGAGGATATTCATGCGACTCAGCTCCCTGCTACTTTTATCACTGGGTAGTTTTTCACTCGCTCACGCGGAAACAGCCATCATCAGCCCGCAATCAGATCAAACCGGTGTCGCCGTCACAATCTACAACGAAGATCTGGCCCTGGTCAAAGATAGCCGTAAACTCAAATTGAATAATGGCTTATCCGCTTTGTCATTCCGTGATGTCAGCGCTCAGATCAAGCCTGAAACAGCCCTGCTACGCAGCCTGTTGCCGAATACCAGCCTGCAAGTGCTGGAACAAAACTTTGATTTTGACTTGCTCAGCCCGCAAACATTACTAGAGAAATTTGTTGGCCAGCAAGTCAGCGTCATTAAAACCAACCCAACAACCGGTGCCGAGACTGAAGAAACAGCGACCGTACTCTCCGCACAAAACGGCATCGTGCTTAAAATCGGCAATCGTATCGAAACCGGCTTTCCAGGCCGCATCGCCTATCCGAATGTGCCTGGTCAGCTGAGAGATCGCCCAACCTTGACCACGCAGGTGCAATATAAGGGTGCTGAACAAGGCAGTGTGGAATTAAGCTACCTCACCGGCGGCCTGAACTGGAAAGCCGATTACGTCGCTGAACTCAGCAGTAAGGAAGACACTATAGACCTGTCAGGCTGGGTCACCCTGAACAACACCAGCGGTACTTCTTACCCGAATGCCAAAGTGCAATTAGTAGCCGGCGATGTCAATCGCGTGCGCGAAGCCATCCGCCCGAAAACCATGATGATGCGCTCGGAAGCCATGGCGGCCGATGCGCCTATGCCAACTGAGCAAGGCTTGCTGGAATACCATCTCTATACGTTGCCACGCGCAACCAGTATTGCCGAAAATCAGACCAAGCAGGTGGCACTGCTCACCGCCCAGCAGATTCCTGCGCGTAAAGAGCTCGTGTTAACCGGCGCTGATTACTACTATCAAGGCCAATACCGTGACGTAGAGAAAAAGCAGAAGGTGCAGGTCTACGTCGAGTTTGAAAACAAGGAAAGCAGCAAACTGGGCATTCCATTACCCAAAGGCACCATGCGCGTTTACAAAAAGGATAGCGATGGCACTGCACAGTTTGTCGGTGAAGACCAGATTGATCACACCGCTAAAAACGATACCGTGCGCCTCAAATTGGGCAATGCGTTTGATGTCACCGCAGAACGCGTGCAAACCGATTTTAAAAACCTGAGCAAAAGCAATAACCAGGTGCCGCTGTACGAAAGCGCCTATGCCATCACCCTGCACAATGCCAAAAAAGAAGCGGTGACGGTCAACGTTCAAGAGCCGATCAATGGCGACTGGAAAATCCTCAATGAATCGCAGCCGCACAAAAAAACCAGTGCGCATCAGGCCACCTGGAAAATCAACGTTCCCGCTGAAAGCGATGTGACGCTTAAATATCGCGTGCAAGTGAAATATTAAATGAGTTGCCGTTTCCATCTAATGGAAACGGTGATCTATCAAGCTAAAAAAGCATCCTTTCACAAGGATGCTTTTTTTATGTCGGCCGTGGGATAATTCAGCTTATTCAATCAAATAACAAACCTATGACAACCGGCACGCTTTATTTCATTCCCGTTCCCCTGGCAGAAGATACTTCGCCGCAACAAGTCGTGCCGCCAGAAGTGATCAGCCGCATGCATAGCTTGCAGCACTTCATTGTCGAGAACGAAAAAACCGCCCGCCAGTTTCTGGCCGCCAGCGGCCATCCGACGCCGATTCGAGAGTTGACGTTTAGTCTGCTGAATAAAGATACTCAGCCAAAAGAATTACCCGCCCTATTACAGCCCCTGCAACAAGGGACTGATGTCGGCCTGATGAGTGAAGCAGGCTGTCCCGGTATCGCAGACCCCGGCGCTGCCTTGGCAGCCGTGGCGCATCAAAAAGGCATACGCGTAACGCCTTTAATTGGCCCCAGCAGTTTGTTATTAGGCTTAATGGCAAGTGGTTTAAATGGCCAACGGTTTACGTTTCTGGGCTATTTGCCAAGTGACAAAGCTGAACGCATTAAAGCGATCAAAGGGATTGAGTTTGATTCCAAGAAACAGCAGGCAACGCAATTGTTTATAGAAACGCCCTACCGCAATCAGCATATGCTGGAAGACTTGATTGCAAACTTGCAGCCACAAACAAGATTGTGTGTAGCCTGCAATATCACGGCAGAAAATGAATTGATTGTGACTAAGACTACTGCAGAGTGGAAGAAAACACCATTACCGGATGTGCATAAAAAACCGACGGTATTTTTGTTACTGGCATAAAGCATCTAAAAGCGGACTGTTCTCACGCCTGGTGCTTCCGAGTTAAGGGTTTCCTGAGCAGCCTTGTCATAATCGCTTTGCGCTTTCAGCACTTCCTCAATATGCGTTTCTGACCATACGCGTACCGCAGCCAGCAAACCCACCAGTGTTTTACCCAATGGCGTAATGGTGTACTCCACTTTAGGCGGCACGGTGGGGAAAATGGTCCGCGCTATCAACCCATCCCGCTCTAAACCACGCAATGTTTGCGTGAGCATCTTTTGTGAGATCCCACCAATCTCGCGCTGCAAAATACTAAAACGTTTGGTTTCTGTCTCCAGCAAACCAAGCACCAACACTGCCCATTTATCCGCAATTCTATTTAATACCAGCCGCGTCGGACATTCAGTGTGATACGCATCCCAGCTACTCGATATCTGCAAAACCCGGTCACTGTTTTCAATCATCATCGTCTACTTTCAGTTAATTTTAGGTGCCTAAGTCACTTTTAAGTTCCTACTTACTAATAGTGACTATTGGCATTATGATGCGCAACTCCATCACACACAAGTGTTATGCAACCGTAGCAAGGAGATTTGATGAAACTTATCAAACGCATATTGAATGCATTGATTTTGACAACACTGTTAACGAAAGGAACCACCCTCATGGCGCAAGATATCACTCAACAAAACAAGCAACTATTGGCAGATTTCTGCGATGCCGTTTTTGTGAAAAAAGACTTCACTCAACTGCCGAAGTTTATGCAGCAAAACTATATTCAACATAACCCGCTGGTGCCACAAGGATTAAGCGGATTTCAAGCTTTTTTTGCGGATTGGTTTAAAGCAGCCCCGGACTGGCACTATCAGCTGGAAAAACTGGTCGCAGAAGGTGATATGGTATGGGCGTATGGCGTGTATTCAGGCACCCAGCAAGGTGACTGGTTAGGCATCCCCGCTACCGGCAAGCATTACAGCATCCATGCAGTAGATATTTTCAGAATCGAGAATGGCAAACTGGCAGAACATTGGGATGTGCTGGATACGTATGGGCTATTTAAACAACTAGGGATTATTCAATAGTCACTATTTGACGCTAGATAGATGAAGCCTGTTAATAACAGGCTTCATCATTTTAGATCAGCGATAAAGCTCTATTACCATTATTAAGCTGTATTACGCTTATTTATCTTGCGGCATACAAGCAGCACCTCATCCACTCCTTTGGTGTCTATCATTCCCGTGACAAGGTCGAGCTTCTTCTGGAAACGTACACCCATCGGCATGAATACATTGTTATACCACCACAGCGCGCGTTTACGTCTATGGGTGAGAAACCACATGCCGAGATCAAGCAGGCGTGACGATTTCGGCTGCATACCGTAAATAGCACTTTGCTCGATTTCAAAATCAAATTTGGCAAGCTTGGCGACGAGAGATTCTGGTTCGTAACGGCGACAGTGTCCGACAAAGTCGTCAAAAGCTGTCCACTGCGATGGATGCAGCGGCACCGAGAGCAGCAATGTCGCACCAGGTGCAGCCACACGCGAAAGCTCGGATAAAGCGCCATCGTCGTCATCGACATGCTCGATAATATCGAAAGCGCATACCAGGCCGAATATGCCATCCTCAAACGGCAGCGCCGAAACCAGGCCCTGCATCGCATTAGCACCATGCGCTTGCAGCTTGGCAACTGCGGGTGCACTGATGTCCACGAAATGTGTGCCCTCAATAGGTAATCGCGGCCTTAAGCCCGGAGCGATTTCAAGACGAGTTTGAGATTGGGAGATCAAAGATGACACTAACGGCCAGGTATTGAAGCGCTCAGGGCTGACTAGCCGCGCATCCGTCCATAGCGGGTCGTAGAATTGCCGGTTTGCTTCAATGAGTTCGAGATCGCTACTGAGAGTGGATGGCGCTGGATTCTTCATGCAGGCATACTAGCAGCAGATTTGAAATAGCAGGAAAAAACATGCATCACCAATAGCTGCAGCCAAGTGCTTGTTTGCCACGCTTGCTTAGCCTCGATTCCGACGAGGTTTTTTTCATTCAATTATTCATTAAATATAACGGCGACGAATGATTGCGCCGATCAAACCTAAACCAGTGAGCAGCATCGGATAGGTATCAGCTTCAGGCACAGCTGATGCGGGAGACATGAAACTTACAGCAGAACCGTCAGCCAAGGTAATGTGTTGAGAAAGTAAAGCGAGTGTTCCTTGATGTTGAATATTTATATTCCCTGAAATATAAATATTAGTAGCGTAAATCACGGTATTTGCAACAAACAGATTTAAGTACCCAGCGAGAGAAAAATCATCTTCAACGGCAATAGAGAAAGTAGCTCCCTGCGTATTACTAAAAATATCTATTCCGCCGCCTTGTTTTATATTAACTGATGAAAAATTTAGAACATCTCCATCATTAACATAAAGCGTCTCAAAGCTATCAACTACCAAAGACTGTCCAGCATCAGGTATCACTAACGCATGACTGACGTTTACCGTGAACGCTAGACTCAACAAAAAAGCTGTTTTCAGAAATTTCATAACGACTCACTTTTTATTATTAAATTTTATTTGTCGTAAAAATAACAGAAACCATTGATTGCCGAATGACAGTTTTATGAAGTCATAACTAGAAGCTTTTGATAGGAGCTATCCTCATGCCTGGATAAGCTTAGGCTTATGAAGTAACCGTCTTGTAAGCATCCGCCAGCAAGGCAAAGTCCTGGTCTGTTAATTGGATATCGATAGCTTGCATATTCTCCTCAAAATGCTGCAGCTTGCTGGTGCCGGGGATAGGCAGAATCACAGGGCTGCGTTTCAGCAACCATGCGATCGCGATCTGGTTAGGTGTGGCTTGGTATTTCTGCGCCATCTGGCCCAACACATCCAGCTTTCCAGCCAGGGCATTCTTGGCTAGCGGATACCATGGAATGAAAATAATCTGGTTGGCAGCACAAAAATCCAGCTCATCCTCGTATTGGCGGTTGATAAGATTGAACTGGTTTTGTACAGTATCCACATTGAAATATTTCTGTGCCTCTTTAATATCTTCAACCTTCACTTCACTCAAACCAATGTGCTTTATCAAGCCTTCTTTCTGAAACTCAGCTACTACCTGAAATTGCTCATCTCTAGGAACTTTAGGATCTATTCTATGCAATTGCCACAAATCAATTTGCTCTACTTTTAAGCGGCGCAAACTCATTAATAGCGATTGACGTAGATACTCTGGTCGCCCCACTGGTGTCCATATATTAGGGCCTTGCCTGGTCAATCCTGCCTTGGTTGCAATCGTCAGTCCTTTGTAGGGATAAAGCGCCTCAGCAATCAAATCCTCACTGACATTCGGGCCATAACTGTCTGCGGTATCTATAAAATTAACGCCCAGCTCGGGCAGTCTACGCAATAATTCCAGGCAATGGGCCGGGTCATCAGGTTGCCCCCAAACCCCGGCTCCTGTGATACGCATAGAGCCGAAACCAATACGGTGAAGCTGACGATCACCCAAATTAATATGAGTTTGTATCGTGTTGAGTTCAGACATAAGCGCAACCTTTTACTAAATGTTATGAAGCAAGACCATAGCGGCTGCCAGGTTTTGCATTGGCAAATTTTGGAGTCAATGCACGGCGTGCAGTTTCCCATTGTTCCCAATCTTGATTATCTTGCAATGGCGGAATCGTCACCAGTTCGCCATTATCCAGGCCAGCCAATGCAGCATCCACTAAGTCCTCTGCACTCATTGTGGTCGGTGCTTCTTTCACTTTTGCGTAACCAGCCACATCCCAGAACTCGGTTGCAGTGCCGCCAGGCAATACCGTTTGAATACGCACGCCTTTATCAGCCAGGTCTTTTTGCAAAGAATGCCCAAAGCTGAGCACATAAGATTTTGAAGCGCTGTAAACACCATTTAGCAACTCAATCGCAATCCCAACGACAGACGCAATATTGATAATGGTCCCACTACCTTTTGCCGCAAATACCGGCGCAATTGCATAAGTCAAACGCGTTAGCGCAGTGATATTCAAATCTATCATCGCTTCCATTTCATCTACATCTGCATCCAGAATGGAAGCCACAGACCCAATTCCAGCATTGTTCACCAGCATGTTAATGTCTTTATATTCTTTCAGGATTTTTTCAAGTTCGCCAAGAGCTTTCTTGTCATTCAGATCAGCGCCTATGGTCGTGACCTTAACACCAGTTTCTTTGGTCAAGCGCTCAGCCAGCGTATTCAGGCGATCAATATTTCTGGCAACCAGAATCAGGTCGTAGCCTCTTTTTGCCAAACGATCAGCATATACCGCACCAATCCCAGTGGATGCGCCCGTGACTACTGCAGTGCCTTTATTTGTAGATGTCATGTTATTTCTCCAGATAAAAATGTGTCTTGATTTGTATTACGAAGCGCATTTTGATCTTGATACCAAATATCATCAATGACATATATACAATGTTTTATGCCATTGCTGAAATGTTCACTTTATTTTTATATAGACATTGTTTTATGCTAACCATATTGATAATTAACATTTAACCATGTGTGGAATGAATGGCATATTTAATATCATAAGAATTATTTATGCCACACAAAAAATAAAGGAAATTCATGCATACGATAGGTCTCTTGGTCTTTCCTAACTTTCAGGCACTGGGCTTGGCCGTTTCCGCAGTCTTTGAATATGCCAACCTGATGCATCCTGAAAAAACATACCATTTCCGCCTGGTATCGGAACATGGCGGCCCGGTCATGACCTCGCAGACATTTTCGGTCAATACCGAGCGGATTACTGACTCTACTTACGACACATTAATTGTGGGAGGCGATAACGATTGCAAATTGCCCTCACCTGAGCTGCTGGACTATCTACGTGAATCTCCCAAGCATATCAGGAGAATCGCAGCCATTTGTACTGGTGCATTTATCCTGGCAGAAGCAGGCTTGCTGGATGGCAAGCGAGCCACTACGCACTGGCTGCATTCGAATACATTCAGGAAGTTCTATCCAAAAGTGCAGTTAGATGAAGACAAAATTTTCGTGGTAGATGACCAGATCTGGACTTCGGCAGGCTTAACAGCAGGTATTGACTTGGCATTAGCCATTGTGGAGAAAGACCTTGGCTTGGATGTAGCCAGACAAATCGCCCGTAAATTAGTTATTCATCAACGCCGTGGTGGTGGTCAATCCCAGTTTTCAACTCTATTAGAGTTGGACGCAAAATCTGACCGCGTGCAAATGGTGCTTTCCTACGTCAAAGAAAACCTGAAAGCAGATTTATCCGTTGAATCCTTAGCAGAAGTTGCCAGCCTGAGCCCGCGCCAATTTAGCCGGGTGTTTACTGAAGAAACCGGGCTACCGCCTGCCAAAGCGGTAGAGCGACTGCGCGTAGAATCGGCCAGGCTGATGATGGAAACCGGCCACCACCAGATTGAAATCATTGCCCGCGAAACAGGCTTCGGAGATAGAGAACGTATGCGACAGGCTTTTCTCAGGGCTTATGGGCAGCCGCCGCAAGCGATACAGCGAATTTCGGCAGGTAATACTAGAATGTCAATGTAGTTTAAGAAAGTTATATCTACATTCAAAAAAATTGTTTCACACCTTAAATGGTCGAAGCAAAATATAGGCTTATCAAGGTGGCCAACTGATCTTAAACCCTTGCATCTTTTACAATCTGCTTGTATTTAGCCAAGCCTTTTTTGGTCAGCCAGTAAACACTCGCATTGTTATCAACATATTTGTGCTCTACCAAATCTAACAAGGCAAGTCGAATTGCTGATTGCGAATAATCTGAATAATTAACAATACTTTCAAACTCCACATACTCGTCTCCATTATCAACTAATATTCCTAAAGCCTTTATCGTATCTAATTCTTCAGCATCCCATCTGATATCGGAGCTCTCACTTTTAGCTAACGGCTCATCTACAAATGCATTTGAGCTGGGCTCTAGAGGAATTTCGACTGACGTTGTTTCGAAACTAGAAATTTTTTCTCGTAATTGTTGCTCGGTGATTCTTAAATCCTCTATTTCTTTTCGTAATTCGGACTCAACTTTATAGTGTCTTAAATGAATTGCAGCAACTTCAGCAGCTGTTCTTGTTTGAGTTTTCTCAATGTCGTGAATTGAATTTCTTTTTTCAATCGCTCGATTTAAAAGATACTCTGTAATCTTTAAATCAATATGTGGATATAGGAAGACATATGCTAAGGCCGCTACTAAAGGATAAACGAGGCCATCCCAAATATTAAAATACTGTTGAACAAGCCAAAATTTATAATATACATTGAACTCTGCTGTCTGGTCGGACAAGACTGTGATCACAATTTTGTAATTAGTTATTAACCAAGAAATAATAAAAGAGAAAAAGAGAGGGCTAGAAAAACGCTCCAAAATCAAATCTCTTGCGGATTTGTAATACTCTTCAAAAAGATTATCTTGATGTTCCATAACTCCCCCTCTAAAAATATCTTAGTTTCATTTTTATGTATCGACTATGGTTTTATATTACGCTTACTGAGGTCGCCTAACATCTTATCTAAATCATTGAAGCCAACTTCAACCTAGATTGCCGGCCATGTTTGAATTACTCACACCTTGAAAAACTTCTTATGCATAGCCTAATATGATTAAATTATCGTTGTTTTTATCTCTATAGGCAGAGTAACAATCTTGCTATTAATATTTTATTTAACTTTTGAATTAGCAACCCCAAATGGAATATGCACCATCGGAATACCGCCAGCAGAAGATTGCAAATGACTTCTCTGGTCATCAAAGAACATATGCGGTTTTAACACTGAAAGAATCCTGGCCTTTTCCATGCCGCCAAGGAAAAAAGACTCATCTGCTGAAACGCCCCACTCCTTTAGGGTTGTGACGACACGTTCGTGAGCAGGCGCACCCCTGGCTGTGATAATGGCAATTTTCAATATTTTTTTATAATCGGGATTTTCGCTCAGGAGTTTGTCTTCCAGCTTTTGCATCAAAGACAGTTTTTTAAACAGATCGGCCAAAGGGCCAGCCTGATGCGGGATAGACTGCTTTGCAACCTCATGTGCTTCAAATTCGGTTAGATCATTATTCGTTTTAAAAACAGCTTCAGCTTCGTCATCCGCAATCACGCCATCAAAGTCAAAGGCGATTCTCAACTCCGTATCAGTCTCATCATCATAGACTTTTGAGGGTAAAACTACGCCTGCGGGATAATCTAAATCTATCGCACTTTGCACATCCGCTTCGTTGGCACTCAGGAATAGTGAGGTATTGAATGCTGGTATATATTCATGCGGAGACCTGCCTGTCATAAAACTGGCGCGGGAGATATCCAGGCCGTAATGTTGGATTGATCTGAACACTCTCAATCCTGTTTCCGGTGAGTTTCTTGATAACAGCACAACTTCTACCGGCAACTCTTTGGGAAAGGCCTTGTTAATTGCCAGGAACCTGCGAATAAAGGGGAACGCAACGCCTTTTGCAAACGGAACATTAATGTTCTTTTCTTGATGCTGGCGATATTCCTCTACGCCGTGGGTTTTATAAACCTCATGAGATTCAGTTAGATCAAACAAAGCGCTTGAAGCAACACTGATGACTAACTTTTGTTCAATTGGATAAGCCATAACCTATTATTTTTATTTAGTTTTCTTATATAGGCTTATATTATTGCCCACGCATAAACATCTTATCCAGATCATTCAAGCTGACCTGGAACCAGGTTGGTCGGCCGTGATTACACTGCCCGCTTCTTTCAGTGGCTTCCATATCCCTTAGCAAAGCGTTCATTTCAGTGAGTGTGAGCTGCCTGTTGGCTCTGACAGCGGCATGGCAAGCCATCGTACCTAGCACTTCATTCTGTCTTTCCTGCAATACCCTGCTGGCACCGTACTCATGTAGATCACGCAACACGGCGCGGGCTAATGACACCACATCAGCATCTTGCAACATAGTCGGGACGGCACGGATGGCAATGGTGGTCGGCGACAAGGTAGCTAAATCAAATCCTAGCTGTTGTAAGGTATCGCTGCCTTGCAGAGATTGCAATGTCGCAACTTCTACTTTTTCTGCATAAAAGCTCATTGGGATCAGCAATGGCTGTGTGGCGATGGCTTGCTCACTTAAAGCACTTTTCAGGCGCTCGTACATAATGCGTTCGTGTGCCGCGTGCATATCGACGACGACCATACCTTGCGTATTTTGGGCCAGGATATAAATGCCGTGCAATTGGCCTAGCGCGAAACCGAGTGGATATTGTTGCGCTTGTGGCGCTGATTCTTGAGTGAGAACGGCTTCAGACAGTGATATCGGGTTTAAGTAATCTTCTGAAAGAGCGTTTTCTTGGATACTCCCCAATACACTCACGTTAGTAGGTTTCAGGTCACCATACATTTGCCCGTAAAATTGTTGGGCAATAGCTGCGCCATTACTGATGGTCGGCTGGTAATTGCCATCGAAAACCGAGCGGTTTTGCAGGGGTATTTCCACTTGCTGGCGCGGCATGGATAGCCCGGGCGTAAACGGGTTAAATGGCGCTTGCACCGGCTGGCTAGCTTGAATTTCGGCTGAAGTCTTGCCTAATGCTTTGTGCAGGCTATGGAAAATAAACCGGTGTACGGCTTGCGATTCGCGGAAACGGACTTCGGTTTTGGCCGGGTGAACGTTGACGTCGACCAGCGATGGATCAAGCTCCAGAAATAACACAAAAGCCGGATGTTTGTCGCCATGTAATACGTCCTGGTAAGCCTGTTTGATGGCATGCGCAATCAACTTATCGCGCACAAAACGGCCATTCACAAACACATATTGCGTATCGCGGCTATGGCGTTGATAGGTAGGCGATGCGGTCATGCCCCACAGGCGCAAACCACCGTTGCCTTCATCCAGCCAGACGCTTTGTGAGGCAAACTCGTTACCTAAGACATCGGTAATACGTTGCTGTGGCGTATTTGCTGCCAGCCGCATAATGGCTTTGCCGTTATGTTGCAGTAAAAAACCAATTTGCGAGCGCGACAAGGCGATACGGGTAAATGCATCTTCGCAATGGCCGAACTCGGTGTTTTCAGTTTTCAGGAATTTGCGGCGGGCTGGCGTGTTGAAATACAAGTCATGTACCTCAACGATGGTACCCTCATCAAGCGCTGCCGGGCTGATTGGCTGACCTTGCGTGCCTTCAGCACTAATCTGCCAGGCATGGCTGGAAGCCTGCTGGCGGCTGGTAAGCACAGTGCGTGAAATTGAAGCGATACTCGCCAGCGCTTCACCACGGAAGCCGAGACTGCCAACCTGCTCCAGGTCTTCCAGGCTCTGGATTTTACTGGTGGCATGCCGCGTCAAGGCGAGTTCCAGCTCATCTTTGGCAATGCCGTGGCCATTGTCAGTGACTTTGAGTAGTTTGGTGCCACCTTGAATTAATGCCACTTGAATCTGGGTGCTACCGGCATCAACACTGTTTTCAAGGAGTTCTTTGAGTGCCGAGGCCGGGCGTTCCACCACCTCACCTGCAGCAATTTGACTGATGAGTTGATCTGGAAGTAGTTTAATTTGCATCTGCTTATTCTACCTGTTTTGCTAGAATGGAGGCCATGTCGCTTTCCGATTTCCAGGCCTACCTCAACCGTTTTGCCCTCGCCCGCCAGCTTAAACGCCAGCATCACTTTTATGTCGGCCCGACCAATTCAGGCAAGACCTACCAGGCCCTGGAAACCTTGCGTAAAGCGGAGTCTGGCGTTTACCTGGCGCCCCTACGTTTACTGGCGATGGAAGTGCGGGACCGGCTGATGCAGGCAGGCGTGGCGTGCAACCTGGTCACGGGTGAAGAACGAGTTATGGTTCCTGGGGCGAGACACACCGCTTCCACGATTGAAATGCTGCGGCCAGATATGGCGGTTGATGTCGCCGTGATTGATGAAATCCAGATGCTGATGGACCCGGATCGAGGCAGTGCATGGACTGCTGCTTTAGTTGGCGTGCCCGCCAGACAGGTGTTTATCTGCGGCGCCAATAGCGTAACTGAAAGCTGCACCCGCGTGCTGGATGCACTCAATGAGCCTTACACCCTCACCCACTTGCAGCGCATGACGCCTTTGGTGATTGAAGATGCCAGTATTTGCGGTGAACGGTACCACGCAGCCAAGTTGCGAAAAGTCTTGCAGGCAGGCGATGCGATTATCGCTTTCAGCCGCAAAGATGTGCTGACGCTGGCAGCCAGGATTCGCCAGTGGGGATTTCAGGTTGCTACTATTTACGGTGCGCTTTCTCCTGAAGTACGTCGCGGCGAATCAGCCCGCTTTGCCAGTGGCGAAGCGCAAATACTAGTGGCCACCGATGCGATTGGCATGGGACTCAATCTGCCTATCCGCAGGGTGATTTTTGCCAATATCCATAAGTTCGATGGTGTGGCACCACGCATGCTGAACGCCACCGAAATGCGGCAAATCGCCGGACGTGCCGGACGGCATGGTTTGTATGACACCGGCTATGTCACGGTGCTGGAAGATGATGAGCAATGGCATTTGAATGAAATGCTGGGCTGCGATGACACCGTGGCACCCTTTGCCCTGCCAGTCGCAATCAGCGGCGGCGATATTGAAGATTTAAGCCAGCGGATTCCCACCTGGCGGCTTGCGGAATGTGTGGAATATTTACATACGCAATATCAACGACAATCTGGTACGCAAACCATGCAATGGCAGATCACATCGATGCAGCACCAGCAGGCGCTGTTGATTGATGAAACTGCTCCGCAACTGTCCATGCGTGATAAATATCGCCTGATGTGCGCCCCTCTTGCGATACAGGTACCGATTGCACGTGATTACTTTGTGCAGTGCATACAGGCTATTTATCACCAACAACCGCGCGCATTGCCGATGCTGCCAGAGTGGTTGAAAGGCAAACAAGCGCAATATCTGGAACAGGCAGAACTGATTTGCCAGCATTTAAGTTTGTATAGTTGGCTGGGGTATCAGTATCCTAAAATTTTCACGGATAGAGAGTTGGTGGATGAGGCGAGGAAGACTTTGAATGGATTTATCAGCCGGGCGTTGAAGGTGCAGGCGGGATATGGAAAGACGCAGAGAGAGACGGAATTGGCGCAACAGCGCTAGTGCCTGAGAAGCGAAAAGGAATCGTGCATATCCAAAGAAATAACCAAATACTTAAGCAGTACAGCGTACTTTTTCTTATATTTACTAGCCAAAATTAACCCAGCCTGGATTCTGGCCTACGCCAGAATGACGTACAGAAGAACTCGCCTGAGAGATCTGACTTTTATTTTTTTGAAAATGAAGGGTTCGTCGCTATATACGACTTCACCCCCGACAGAATCGCATTGACCAACTTATCCTGGTACCCATCATCATTCAACCTGGCTTCTTCTTCAGGATTACTGATAAACGCCGTTTCTACCAGAATCGAAGGAATGTCCGGTGATTTTAATACCGCAAACGCCGCCTGTTCCACATACTTGGAATGCAAGGTATTAATTTTGGCAATACGCCCCAATACCGCTTTACCCATCCGAATACTGTCATGAATAGTAGCCGTTTGTGATAAATCCAATAATGTACGTGCTAGGTCCATATCGCGAGTATCAATGGCCACGCCACCAATCAAGTCCACCGCGTTTTCTTTCTTCGCCAGATAACGTGCGCCGGCACTGGTGGCGCCACGTTCGGATAATGCAAACACCGAAGAACCACGCGCGGTGCTGTTGATAAACGAATCTGCATGGATAGAGATAAATAAGTCAGCCTTTGCTGCACGCGCTTTTTTAACGCGGTCACCCAATGGCACAAAGTAATCACCATCTCGGATCAGGATGGCTTGCATATTATCTTCGGCATCAATCTGTTGTTTCAGTTTGCGTGCAATCGCCAGCGTAATATTCTTTTCGTGGCTGCCCTTGGCACCTCTGGCGCCGGGATCCTCGCCACCGTGGCCCGCATCAATCGCGATGGTGATAATTTTCTGGCCTGGTTTTACTTGTTTAGGTTTTTCAACCGGCTTTTCAGCTGGCTTATCTGAAACTGACTTCTCCACGGGCTTTTCTGCTGATGTACCAGGAGTTACTGGCTCAGCGACTGGCTCGGTGGCACTACCAGGTTTTTCTTCATTGCCAACAGCATCAGATTCTTGCAGTTTTTTTGTATGTGCCAAGGCCGGTGAACCTAGCGGTGGTTCAGTCGTGGCTGTAGCCGGGGCAATGCTGATGGCCAGGCGTTGCTGCGAGTTACCGGCATTCATATCAGTCACCAAAGGTTTGATATCAGATTTGATATCAAACACCAGTCGGGTGGTATTTTCGGTAAATGGCGCAATACGGATTTTAGAGAGATAAGGATGCTGCGGATCAAGCTGCGGTGGCAACGCTTTTAAGGTGGGGCTGATAGCGACTGTATCCATATCAATCACTACCCGAAACGGGTTATCGAGTGTGAATACCCGGTATTTCACCTGCTGGTCCAGCAACAACTCCAGATGCACCTGGCTACCCTGCTGCTGCAAATTGGCTAGAATCACTTCAGCGGCCTGTGACGCGATGCTGAATGCAAATAACAAAGCTGTCAGCAGCCAGACTTTAAAGCAGTTAAAACGACTTACTGGCATAAACCTTCCAATGATAGCGGTTGCTGGCTAGTGATATGCAGCACGCGCCCATGTGGCAAAATATCAAACTGAATCTCAATATCGGCAATTGGTAACAAAGTACCTGCATTCTCAGGCCATTCGACCATGCAAATACTCGTGGCATTGAAATAATCCCTGAATCCGGCGGCTTCCCATTCCTCAGGGTCTTGAAAGCGATACAAGTCAAAATGGTAACATGAACCGATAGACAGGTTATAAGGTTCTACGATGGTATAAGTTGGGCTTTTGACTTTTCCGCTATGCCCCAGTGCATGCAGGATACCGCGCACCAGCGTGGTCTTCCCGGCACCGAGGTCACCATGCAGGTAAATCACCTGCCCTGGCTGTAACTGCTTTGCCAGCAAACCTGCCGCATGCGTAGTCGCTGCTTCGTCTTTTAAAATCTGTGTAGAATACGTTTCTGTCATGTCAGACCATTTACATCCCGCTCCCATTCAGTTACCTGATCATCATGCTGCCGAAAAAATGGCAACCACGATCAAGGGCTGGGCGCGCGAATTGGGCTTTGGCAATATCGGCATTACCGATACTGACCTGTCCGCCGCTGAGCCAGGATTTATGCGCTGGCTGGAAAAAAAATACCATGGCGACATGGATTATATGGCAAAACACGGCTCCAAGCGCAGCCGACCGGCAGAATTGGTGCCCGGTACTTTGCGCGTGATCTCTGTGAGCCTGGATTACATGCCGGACGATGCACAGGATGGCTGGAAAATTCTTGAAGATACGAACAAAGCTTATGTCGCGCGTTATGCGATGGGGCGGGATTACCATAAAGTCATGCGGCAAAAGCTCCAGCAGTTATGCACACGTATCACCGACACCTTTGGTAGTTTTGAATACCGGGTGTTCGCCGACAGCGCACCCGTGCTGGAGGTCGCACTGGCAACCAAAGCTGGTGTAGGCTGGCGCGGAAAACATACCTTGCTGCTTAATCGACAACAAGGTTCTTGGTTTTTCCTAGGGGAAATCTATACCAACCTGGCTTTGCCGATTGATCAACCAACGACTTCACATTGCGGCAGTTGCAGTGCGTGTATCGATATCTGCCCTACCCAGGCCATCGTCGCCCCTTATGAGCTCGATGCGCGGCGTTGTATTTCTTATTTAACTATCGAGCACAAAGGCAGCATTCCATTGGAGTTGCGGTCGTTAATCGGTAATCGCGTGTATGGCTGTGATGATTGCCAGCTTATTTGTCCGTGGAACAAGTTTGCTGTTGCCACTGAAGAAAGCGATTTTGCCGTACGCAATGGCCTGGACAGCACGGACCTGGTGACCTGCTTTACCTGGACAGAAACGGAGTTTCAGCAGCGCATGGCAGGCAGCGCGATTTATCGTATCGGCTATGTGCAATGGTTGCGCAACGTGGCAGTGGGTTTAGGCAATGCCCCGACTTCAGCTGCCGTGATCAATGCACTAACAGCCAGGCAACACGATGTCAATAAACTGGTCAGAGAGCATGTGCAATGGGCTTTGAGAATTCATCATAAAAATATTATTAATCAATAATTTAATTGATATTTA
Organism: Methylophilus sp. Leaf414; assembly: GCF_001425425.1. NCBI lineage: Bacteria > Pseudomonadati > Pseudomonadota > Betaproteobacteria > Nitrosomonadales > Methylophilaceae > Methylophilus > Methylophilus sp. Leaf414. Next base: position 138,910 of record NZ_LMQQ01000001.1, read on the forward strand.
TAAAGTAAATTATTAAAATAAAAAAGCTGACCAGGGGTCAGCTTTTTTATTTTAATAGCAGCCTGATCAGACTGACTGTAGGCGCCTGCTCATCAGCCCGAGCAAACCCAACCCTGCTATCAGCATGGCCAGACTATCCGCTTCAGGCACCGGGGCGGCTAACGCTGAAGTGACTGCCCAGACATAGGTATGCGAAGATTTACTGTAGCCATCCATTTGCACACCATCATCCGTAGCAAATATCCAAGCACTATCAGGATTTGCAGACGACTGCAGGGATGTCCAATAAATATCCCTGACTTCATTATCAAAAATGGCAGTATCTGGAATACCAGCGATATCAAATTGATAATTACCATGAACATCTTTTACGGCTTTAGCGCCAAGCTCATCGTAATATAAGGTCGCCATTTCTCCGGTGCTAGTGTCTACGTTATAGCCGCAATCAATATTATTCAGAGGAAAGCTGCACCCAGGTGCACCTGTATCTATGATGGCTGGCAAACGCCATTGGTTGCTGCCGGCATAAGAAACGTGATTCAAATAGTTAACAAATGCCACCGCCCCATACCAGGTTGCAGTCCCATTGTTGTGAAAGTCCGCACTGCTTAAAGAGTAACTTCCTGAATAAGCACCGATAATTGAATTTACAACGGTTGAAAAGCCTTGGCTGTTGAACATAGACCCCAGTAGATTGGCATCTTTAGTCCACGTGATTACGCTTGCACTGCTAAATACAACTTCACTGCCACTCGAAGTGAAATTGGTTAATGCTGCATGGGAATGACTACTGAATAAACCAAAAAGCACCGCAGAAACTAAAGCCGTTTTATTATTGTTAAGCACGACAATTCCTCCCAGAATTTTTAATTAATGTTTTAATTTTTTTGAAAAACAACGTAATTTATCACATCCAGCTTATCACCGTCACTTAAGCTTAATTATCTGCAAGCAAAGCTGCTCCTAAAATGCCTGCATTATCCCCTGAAGCTGAGAGATGAATGTTTACTTTATCCCGCAATACCGGAATCAAATCGTGTTGAAGCCGGTTTGTGAAAGACCCTTCCATCAGAGACCAGGAAGACACCACTCCACCGCCAATCACCACATTTTCTACATCGACAATGTTTAGCGTTAGCGCAACCGCCTGTGCTAGCTTTTCACCTGCAACTGCAAACACTGATTGCGCTTGTTTGTCACCTTGTGTAGCTAGCGTTGAAACTTCATGTGCTGACAATTGCTTGCCGGTTTGCCTGGCATAGTTTTTACCAATTGCTGTGGCTGATGCATACTGTTCTACACATCCACGATTGCCACAACCACATTCCGGGCCATCATGCTCAACAATCAAATGGCCTAACTCTAATGCGTAACCATGTACCCCTGCCCATACTTTGCCATTGGCAACCAATCCACCACCAATCCCGGTACCAAGACCTGCATATAGCAAACCACCAGCAGGTTGTTCGAGGGAGCAGTACTCACCATAGGCCGCTGCATTGCCATCGTTAACTACGAGTACTTTCCGTCCGAGTAGCTGTGATAAATCCCTGCCCAAATTGACATTAAGTAGCCCGGGGAGATTTGGTGATTGAGCAAGTACACCAGTTTCCGGATTGATAAAACCCGGGAAGCCTATTCCTATGCTCTGAATCTCAGGATGCTTATCCAGCATGGTTTGGATTGCCGTGGCAGTTACTTGCAATATATTTTGCCACGCTTGCTCAGGTGAGTTTTGTTTGCAAATGGCGGAATAGTTGGCTTGAAAACGGGTTTCCTCTAACAATGTGAGATCAGAGAACACACCTAGTCTTAAGTTAGTGCCACCGACATCCAGTCCCAGGCGCATGGCTGTGCTGGATTCAGGCATAGGCGCGGCCACTTTCCTTTACCAGTTGTTTGAATACGGACACCTTTTCATCGGTGAGTTGTTCCCAATGCATACGCCAGGCCCAGTTATTAATGCTGGTGCCGGGTGTGTTCATACGTGCGCTGCCATCCAGCCCTAAAATATCTTGCATAGGCACCACAGCGAGGAACGCGATGCTGTTTAAGGCCAACCGCATTAAGGCTAAAGGCATTTCTGGCGATTCCTGGCGCACATAGTCCTGCAAATGCAACCGTGCACTTTCGTCCGCCTCCTGATACCAGCCCAGTGTGGTGTCATTGTCGTGTGTGCCGGTATAGATCACACTGTTTTCATCAATATTCTCCGGCAGATAGGGATTATCGTAACCACTGCCAAACGCGAACTGCAGGATTTTCATGCCAGGCAGGTGGAAGGCATGCCTTAGGGCATCTACATCCTCAGTAATAATGCCGAGATCTTCGGCCACCAAGCTGAGTTGTGGGAAAGTTTGTAAGATGGTTTGTAATAGCGCATGGCCTGGAGCGGATTGCCAGTAGCCATTGATGGCAGTCGGTTCACTGGCTGGGATCTCCCATGCTGCCTGTAACCCGCGGAAGTGATCTATGCGCACAATATCAAATAGCTTTGACTGGGTTTCAATACGCCCCAGCCACCAGGAGAAGCCATTAGATTGCATGGCATCCCAGTTGTAATGCGGATTACCCCAGCGCTGGCCAGTGACTGAAAAGTAATCTGGCGGCACGCCGGCCACCACAGTCATGTTTGACTGTGCATCCAGTTTAAACAACTCTGGATGCGCCCATACATCAGAACTGTCATAGGCAACAAATATCGGAAGATCACCGAACAACTTGATGCCGCGCTGGTTGGCATATATTTTTAGCTGGGCCCATTGCTGGAAAAATATATATTGCGTGAATTTGATCAGCGTCAGCCTTTCCTGATGCGTTTCCGCAAATGCCTGCAACGCCAATATATCGTGCACACGGTAAGCTTCGGGCCATTCATTCCAGCTTTTGTAGCCATGATGCTCACGCAGGCTCATGAACAGGGCAAAATCTTCAAGCCAGTATTGTTGCGCCTGGCAAAAACGTGCGAAACCTGACCAGCTCAAGCCATGGCCATCCACTTTGGAAATAGCACCATTCGACTGCACGCGCAGCATGACCTTGGAAAATAACTCAGGTTGAGACAGATTTACTTCATCCGGCAGGCACCAGCCCTCGTTCAAAAGCTGTTTTACACTGATCATCCCGGTATGCCCGGCATGCGCAGAAACGCTTTGGTAGGGAGACTGATCTTCATGCGGCAGGCTGACTGGCAAGGTTTGCCAGATAGACACTTCCATATCGACGAGATGATTTACAAAACGATACGCATCCGGACCAACATTACCTTCGGGTAATGAGGTGATATGCATTAATACACCAACTTGTCTGGCTTGCGTCATATTGTTTTTATTGAATTGAGGTCTTGTAAGGGTTAAGTGAAAGTAAAGGCGACTGGCTGATCAAGTTAATTGACACCCATTCAAGAAGTCCCTCGACGCATAGTGCCTGCATTTTCCGAATTACCACCGCCCTGGCTTATAGATTGGGACAGGTTGTCAGGCGGGACTAGTCCCAGCAAATGATAAAGATTGCTCAGGTTACGGCGGTAAAGCTTGTCAAAACTGGTGACGCTTTGCGCATTGTTATAATCGCCAAACCACCAGAACCAGTCTGAGCTTTCGCAGACAGACAGTTGCTGCTGGCATTTCTCCTTGGCAGAGAGTGAAAGCTTGTGCACGTGCTGGTCATAGTCACGCTTAGCCTCACACAACAGGTCCCATGCGCGGTTTTTGGCTGGTTCGCCGATCCAGGTACTGAAAGTGCCATGCACCCAGCTACCGGCGCTAATATCTTTCAGGAGTTTGGGCTGTGGTAAAACTTGTGATTGCTGCAAAGCAAGAATATCGCTAAAGGTCGTCATCTGGATCAGCGGGTGATTCGCCAGAGTCTGGTATAGCTCCTGCAAAAAGTAATAGCCGTTGTAAGGGTAATATTCCCAGGCATTCTCACCATCGAGAATCACACTTACAACGGGCGTCGTATCTATATCGCTATTGGCGTGAATAGCTTCAAGTGACTGGATAAAATCTTTGACAGCCTCACTTGCGTATTGCTTGGAATATTCAAAGCCAATTTTGTCGGATAATTGGTCATCGCGGAAAAAACAGACGATATCCTGCTGGCCATTAGTGACACGATATGGTTGGTATAAATAGTCTTTCGCATGTTCGTGTTCCAGTCCCAGTTTTTTCAGGCTATTGGCAAGTACACCCTGCCCGGTCGCTGCCCAGGCAACGTCCTGCTCTGCCAATAGTGATAAGGCAGCATGAGAGACTGCCCCCTCTGCTGGCCACATGCCAATTGATTTCTGCCCAAACACTTTCTCATGAAAAACCTTGGCGGCTTCAACATGGGTAATGGCGCGCGCATAACCATCCGGGTAATTCGGCGATTTAGGTAAAGGTGCAACTGGCATTGCATCTTGCGTACTTTTGAGGTCAATCAGCAATGGCAGGATAGGATGATAGTAAGGCGTGGTAGTGAGCTCAATCTGCCCTTTGGCAGCCAGTGCCTTGTAGCGCGGTAAAATGCCTTGCATGGTTTCGCTAAGCACCTCCAGCAAAGCTACGCGGTCCTCCAGGGTAAACAGCAACCCTTTTGTCATCAGGCGCTGAATGACCTTACTCTTGCGGCGTAAACCTTCGCCCGTCCACGCCAGGTGATACCAAACGAGAAGGTCAGACTTGTACTGGGCAGAGAGGTAATGAAATTGTCCTGTTTTCATCACTGGCTCGACCAATTCATAAAGATGCAACAATCGCTGGTAATGCGGGAACGGACTAAGCATTTTCTCGTGGTGCGCTTTAAAGCAGCTATCCACAATCAACTGGCAATCCGCATCGCTAATATGATCCAGGTCAGGACTGGCCAATAAGCGTAACAACGGGTCACGCCATTGGCCGATACGGGATTGTTCGGCGTAATCCTGTAATTGCTCTACCAGAATAGGGACAAAATTGAAGGTAACTCTGGCCTTTGGATTCTGTTCAAGATGATAGGCCATGTCACTGTAATCTTTAAGCGCATGCAAATAGGTCCACGGCAGAACATACTCACCACTGACCTGATCCCGGTAATCGGGTTGATGCATGTGCCAATACAGATTCAATAACAATTTTTTATCGGACATACATCTCTCTTTCGTCTTCGACTTACATAGTTCTATAAATTACTTTACACGATACAAATCCTGACCCAGCATGTCTGGCGTGACAAGCACAATGCCCTTTTCGGACACGTAAAAGCGTTTGCTGTCGCGAACTAAATCTACGCCAATCTGCATGCCTGCCGGTATGTCACAACCGCGGTCAATCACAACATTTTTAAGGATGACACCCTGGTTGATCTTCACCTTAGGCAATATGACTGCGCCATCAAGGTCGCAGTAATCAGCCACATGCACACCGGAGAATAATACCGAGTTGGAGACGCTTGAACCGCTAATCAGGCAGCCTCCGGATACCAGTGAATCTGTTGCCTTACCCGTTCGACCTTCGTCCTTGAAGACGAATTTTGCAGGCGGCAATTGTTCCTGGTAAGTCCATATAGGCCACTCACTGTCATACAAGTTCAATTCAGGAATGACTTTTGTGAGTTCCATATTGGCTTCCCAATAGGCATCTATGGTTCCGACATCACGCCAGTAAAAGCTGTTTCCCAGTGCGCCCACACAGCTATCGGTAAAACGATGTGCCTGCACCCGGTATTTTTTAATAATGTAGGGAATAATGTCCTGACCGAAATCATGGTTTGAATTGCGGTCGTAGGCATCGCGGATCAGTTGCTCGTACAAGAACTTGGCGTTAAAGATATAAATACCCATGCTTGCGAATGCCTGGGTCGGGTCATCCACCATCGGCTTGGGGTTAGGTGGTTTCTCGTCAAAAGCAACCACACGATCCGTGTTATCCACTTCAAGCACGCCAAAACCTTTTGCATCTTCGAGCGGTACATTGATGCAGGCTATGGTCATATCCGCATTACTGCGCGCATGCGTAGCCAGCATTTTGCCGTAATCCATTTTATAAATATGGTCGCCAGCCAGAATCAGAATGTACTCGCCGCCATTTTCGCGTAACAAGTCAATATTCTGGTAAACCGCATCTGCGGTACCTTTGTACCACTCTTCGCCCAAACGCTGCTGGGCAGGAATAATGTTCACGTATTCATTAAATTCACCACGTAAAAACCCCCAGCCGCGCTGGATGTGCTGAATCAGGCTTTGTGCCTTGTATTGGGTGGCGACATTGATACGACGGATACCGGAATTAATACAATTGGAAAGCGGGAAGTCGATAATGCGGAATTTACCGCCAAACTGTACTGCCGGTTTCGCACGCCAGTCAGTCAGATTTTTTAATCGGCTGCCGCGACCTCCAGCAAGGATAATGGCAACTGTATTTTTTGTAAGGGTACTGATAAACCGGTCAGAATGACGCTCCTGCCGTCGGTTGTATCTTCTGCGTTCTACGAATTCGACTGCTTGAGCCATGATGCCTTCCTGTTTTCCTGATCCTGAAAATCAGCCTGCAGCTATGCATAGCGATACAAACTAAAACACGACTCAACGCTTGTAAATAGCAGGTCCGACACCCACAGTCTGCATGATAATTCAGGCAAAGACAACGATATTTCCGCGGGAAACGGCGTAAAACCTCACTTTTTTTGTTAGGATGAGGGTTAGTCAAACGGACCTTGCAAGCATGACATTCAAATCAGCAGCATCGCATCACATTTATTCCCAACACCTGCAACGCATTCTCGATGCAACTCATCACAATCCATTCGAGTTTCTCGGGACTCATCAGGATGAGGTGAACGGGCCATGGTTTGTACGTGTATTCCAGCCCAATGCCGAAAAAATCTGGGTGCATGTAAATAAAACCTGGCAACCGCTCGCGTTGGTTGATCGCCAGGGTCTGTTTGAATTTGCATCGCCAGCGGCTTTAACCGTCCCGGTGCAATTACGCATTCAACCGCATGGTCAAGAAACCTATTACGAAACCACAGACACCTACAGTTTTAACAGCACCATTCCTCAAGAGGATATTTACCTGTTTGGCGAAGGCAGGCTGCTGGAAGCCTACAATACCCTGGGCGCTATACCGATGACTATCGATGGCGTAGAAGGCGTCAGGTTTGCAGTGTGGGCGCCAAGTGCAGAACGTGTCAGCGTGGTTGGTAACTTTAATCAGTGGGATGGCCGTGTGCATGCCATGCGCGTGCTGGGTGGCAGCGGCGTATGGGAATTGTTTATCCCGTGCTTGACCGAACATGACTTATATAAATTTGAGATCCGCAACCGCGAACATGGCTTTGTGGTGGTTAAAGCTGACCCTTATGGCAAAGCGTTTGAACCTAGGCCAGGTTCGGCCAACCGGATCTGCCAGAGTCGTTACGTCTGGCAGGATGATCAATGGCTGCAAGATCGCCAGCAACATGACTGGCTGCACGCTCCGTTTAATTGTTATGAAGTGCATCTGGGTAGTTGGCAACGAGATAAGAATGGTCATTTCATGACCTATCGTAACCTGGCTGATACCTTAATTCCGCATGTAAGCAGCATGGGCTATACCCATATTGAATTATTGCCAATTGCCGAGCATCCACTGAATGAGTCCTGGGGATACCAGGTGACTGGTTACTTTGCGCCTACCCAGCGTTTTGGTAGCCCGGATGACCTGAAGTACTTTATCGATCAATGTCATGCCGCGAATATCGGCGTGATCCTTGATTGGGTACCGGGACATTTTCCTAAAGATGACTGGGCGCTGGCACGCTTTGACGGAACGGCACTCTATGAGCATGCCGACCCAAGATTAGGTGAACATACCGACTGGGGTACATATATTTTTAATTACGGCCGCAATGAAGTCCGTAACTTCTTGCTGAGCAACGCTTATTACTGGATTAAAGAATTCCACATCGATGGCTTGCGTGTTGATGCAGTCGCTTCGATGTTATACCTGGACTATTCACGCAATGCAGGTGAATGGGTGCCGAATATTTATGGTGGACGCGAAAACCTTGAAGTCATTGAATTCCTCAAGCAGCTGAATACCATGGTTGGCGAGCGCTTTCCCGGTGCACTTGTGATCGCAGAAGAATCTACTTCATGGCCAGCGGTTTCACGCCCTGTCTACACAGGTGGGCTTGGTTTCAATATGAAATGGAACATGGGCTGGATGAATGATGTACTCGCCTATATGGAGATCGATCCGCTCTATCGTCAATACCAACACAATCGGCTGACTTTTGGGCAAATGTATGCCTACTCAGAGAACTTTGTATTGCCGTTCTCTCATGATGAAGTGGTACATGGCAAAAAATCCCTACTAGGCAAAATGCCGGGGGATAACTGGCAGAAATTTGCCAATTTAAGGTTGCTACTGACCTTCCAGATGACCATTCCTGGAAAAAAACTGAATTTTATGGGTAACGAATTTGCACAGTGGCGCGAGTGGAATGTCAACCAGAGCCTGGACTGGCATTTGCTGGAAGATAGCTATCCCGAACACCATATGCACAGGGGCGTACAATCACTGGCTCGCGACCTGAACACGCTTTACAAGCAAAGCCCTGCCCTGCATGTGCATGACTTTGACCAGGAGGGTTTTCAATGGATAGATTGCCAGGACGCGGGTCAATCCCTGTTGAGTTATATTCGCCGCGGCAATGACCATAGTTTTGTTATAATAGTACTTAATTTTACACCGGTACCGCGTCATCAATATCGCCTGGGCGTGCCACAATCAGGTGTATACAAAGAAGTGTTTAACAGTGATGCAGCGATTTATGGCGGTAGCGACGTATGCAACAGCTATGGCTGTCACACTGACCCTGTTCCGTGGATGGATCAGCCTGACTCAATCAGCATAAACTTACCTCCACTAGCGGGTGTCATACTTCGGTTACAATGAATTGATACACTATAACGATTAATAACGGCTCGCAAAAGGCGTTCAAGGATTGCCATTTGCGGGCCTGATGAATTTATCCGACTTGAAATTTAATTGACTTGAAAAATAAAGCAACAACATAACATGGCAAAATTAACGACGCATCCTAGCTGGCAGGCGCTGAACCAGCATCAAAGTGATATCCGCAATGTTCAAATGCGCGATTTGTTTAAACAAAACCCAAAACGTTTCGAAGAATTCAGTTTAAATGTAGATGGCATCCTGCTGGACTATTCCAAACATCGCATCACTCAACAAACCTTATCGCTGCTGTTCCAACTGGCCCGTGACTCTAAAATAGAAACCTGGCGCGACCGCATGTTCAGTGGTGAAAAAATCAACATCACCGAAAATCGTGCCGTGCTTCACACTGCCCTGCGCAACCGTAGCAATACACCGATTGAAGTCGATGGAAAAGATGTAATGCCGGAAGTGAATGCCGTACTTGCGCATATGCGTACATTCACTGAACAAGTGCGCAGCGGTCAATGGACTGGCTACACCGGCAAACGCATTACTGATATCGTGAATATTGGTATTGGTGGCTCAGATCTTGGTCCGGTAATGGCTTGTGATGCATTGAAACCATATGCCAGCCCTGATTTGAAAGCACACTTTGTTTCAAATATCGATGGCGCACACCTGATTCGCGCACTTGAGCAATGCAACCCCGAAACTACACTGTTTATTGTGGCTTCTAAAACTTTCACCACTCAGGAAACCATGACCAATGCGCACTCCTCACGTCGCTGGTTCCTTGAGGCTGCAAAAGATGAGCAACACATCGCCAAGCACTTTGTAGCGTTATCTACGAACGCCAAGGCTGTAGGAGCATTCGGTATTGACCCGGACAACATGTTTGCATTCTGGGACTGGGTTGGCGGCCGTTATTCGCTATGGTCTGCCATTGGCTTATCTATTGCCCTGTATGTAGGCATGGATAATTTTGAACAGTTGCTGGCCGGTGGTCACGCCATGGACCAGCATTTCAAAACCGCGCCGCTGGAACAAAATATGCCCGTGATTATGGCGTTGCTTGGCATCTGGTATAACAACTTCTTCCACGTCGATACGCATGCAATTTTGCCTTACGATCAGGGCATGTCGCGCTTTGCGGCTTACCTGCAACAGGCAGATATGGAAAGTAACGGCAAATTCATCTGCCGTGACGGTAGCCGCGTCAGCTATAAAACCGGCCCGGTCATCTGGGGGGAAGCTGGCACGAATGGCCAGCATGCATTTTACCAGTTGATTCATCAGGGTACTCAAATGGTCCCGGCTGACTTTTTGATGCCGGTAAAAAGCCATTACAAAGTCGGCAGCCCGGATGACCAGCATCACAAAATTTTGCTGGCTAACTTTTTGGCGCAAACCCAGGCATTGATGCTGGGTAAAACCCGCGAAGAAGCCCGTGCAGAATTGGTAAAGCAAGACTTTAGCGGCAAAGCGTTAGAAGACTTGTTGCCGCATAAAGTGTTTGAAGGTAACCGCCCGACCACATCTATCATGTTTGAGCAATTAACGCCATTTACATTGGGTAAATTGATCGCCATGTATGAGCACAAGATTTTTGTGCAAGGTATCATTTGGGACATTAACAGCTATGATCAATGGGGCGTGGAATATGGCAAACAGATTGCCAGCCAAATCCTGCCATTGCTGAACAATAATGATGCGATCACTTGCTTTGATAGCTCCACCAACGGACTCATCAATTACTCGAAGAAAAACGCGTAGTTAATTGTTGTTAAAATAAAAAGGCCTTTTAAAAGGCCTTTTTTATTACTTAAACTCTATTCAACCAGCTGGTTCTTGATAGCATAATGCGTAATATCTGCATTATGTTTCAGATTCATTTTCTCCAGTAAACGCGTGCGGTACATACTTACGGTTTTCACTGACAAAGCTAATTTATCCGCAATTTCACTGACGGATAAACCTGAAGCAATCATACGCATTACCTGAAACTCACGATCAGACAAAGACTCATGTAATGCAGCTGCATGTTCATTACCGACCTGTTCGGCCAGAATTTCCGCCACATTGGCGGTAATATATTTCCTGCCTTTAGCCAGAGTATGGATGGCAGTAAGTAATTCCTCAGAAGCGGTATGTTTGCACAGATAGCCGGAAGCACCTGAGCGTATAGATCGCACCGCATATTGGTCTTCCATATACATGGATAACATCAGGACATTCAATGCCGCATTTTCACGCTTAATCAGTTTTAGCGCTTCAATGCCAGTTTTATCTGGAAGCGAGATATCCAGCAACATCACATCCGCTTCAATTTCACGCACACATTTAAGGGCTTGCGCCACATTTTCCGCTTCACCAACGACGTCAATATCACCACTCGCTACCAATATCTGTTTAATGCCAGAGCGCAGAATGGCGTGGTCATCGACGATGATGACTCTGATTTTTTTAGTATCCAAACCGTTCCCTCATTATTTCCCTGGTTCTGTGCTAAATATCTAAGTAAAACATATTTAAGTCATCTCAAAGTGCAACAGTACGCACTGGCGCTTGTACGCGGATTAAAGTGCCTTTACCCTGCGCAGGGGATTCGATATAGCACTCTCCTCCAAAAGCGGCTGCGCGCTCCTGCATACCCCTCAAGCCAAAAGAATTCGGCTTTATTTTATCAGCTGGTGCGATGCCAATGCCATTATCAGCAATGGTCATGAATAACTCTTCTTCAACCCTGTTCAATTCTACCCGTACTTCATCGGCTTGCGCGTATTTCGCTATATTAGATAAGGCTTCCTGACAGATACGGAATAAGGCCATCGATTTATCGTGGTCGCATTCCAGCTCTTCACAATTAGTAATGAACCTTGCCTTCAAGCCCAATTGTTTTTTGAATTGATTCACTTGCCATTCTAGTGCATCTACCAAGCCCAGATCGAGGATATTAGGCCGCAGGTTACCGGAAATTCGGTGCACGGAATCGAATGTCTGGTTAACAATTGCTTGCAGCATGGTCGCCTGCTCAATATCTACCGGTGAGCCGTTCTGAATTTTCTGGATAATGGTTGAAAGACCGAGCTTCATCGCCGTCATATTGCCACCCAGATCATCATGAATTTCGCGTGCGATGCTGACACGCTCCTGCTCTTTTACCTGGTTTAAATGGGCGGTAAGTGCCTGCAAATCTTTCCTGGCCTGCTCGATTTCCAGTTTTTCCTGCTTGCTCTGGCTGATATTAAGCATAATGCCATCCCATTGCACAGCACCCTGCCCCAGGGCCTGTATGGTGGCGCGGATATTAACCCACTTCATGTCCTGCCAGTCGGCAATCCAGATTTTACCTTCCCAATCAAGCCGTTTATGCTGACGGGCAGATTGCTGCAGCTTGTGCTTTAGCTGGCTGGCGGACTTTTCATCCATAGCATTGAAAAAAGCCTGCACATCTTTCAGCAATGCGGCAGCGGGAATGCCCAATAACGCTTCACAGCCTTCGCTCAGATAGGTAAATACGATTTGCGCATCAGCAGTCATGTGCATTTGAAAGACCAAACCGGGGATGCTGGAAACAATGGCTGAAAATCTGCGCTCGCTTTCTTGCAAGGCATCTTTGACGCTATCGACAGGGAGATCAGTGGTAGAGCTGGTCACAGGGCACCTCGTGTAAGATGCCAATTAGCATACCATGACACTTGCAAAAGTGGGTATGCTTTACAGAAAGGCTAGGCGTTAAGCCTTGATTGCAATGGAGCTGAAATTAACTAAAAATATATCAGACCTGATTTTGCCGTAAATCTATATCTGTCATGACCCGGTTTTTACCGCTTTTTTTCGCCAGGTACATGGCTTGGTCAGCACGTAATAAAATCGATGCCACGTCATCTTCTTCCTGGAATAGCGCTACTCCAGCACTGAATGTGATCAGCAACTTCTGGTTATTACCTAAAAAATACTCTTTGGTAAGGGCGCGTTGCAAACGGCTCATGGTGGTCACCGCCTCTTCCAGATTGGTATTCGGCAGAATGACCACGAACTCTTCGCCACCCATGCGGGTGACGATATCCGTTGGCCGCACCGTACGTTTTACCACACTAGCCAGGTGCTTCAATGCAGTATCGCCAGCTGCATGGCCGTGCTGATCATTCAAGAATTTGAAATTATCAATATCAAGCAGCGCAACGCTTAGCGGCTCGCCATTTCGGCGATAACGGGCTATCTCAGTGCTAAAAGCTTCGTCCATACCCCGGCGGTTCAGGACGCCGGTTAATTGGTCAATCCGCACGACTTCGCTGAGCTGGGTCAGTTCATCTTGCAGTTTTAAGATACGTTGCTGTGTGTCGCTGGCAACACGTTGCTGATTCAGCAGATCATCGCGAGAACGCATGATGTCGGTTTGCATAACCGAGGTGTCACGCATTAATAAATTGACTAACTCATTGATTTTAATCAGATCGTCAGTTTGCGAAAGTTGCTGGGCATAGCTTTCGATCTTGCCGCCATACAACTCGCTGGCGTCACCCATGTATTTCAGTTTATCGATAAATGAACTGATCAGGGTTTTAAAGGAATTTCTCGCTTCAATCAGGCTATGTTTCAACAAGCCCTGTTTGTAGATAACTTCTTTCAAGCTTTTTTCGGCCAGCTTAAGCTTGGCACGATCCAACGGACCGCCAATGATCGATTGCACGGCATAGACCTGGCCGCTTAACCAGCTATCATCCGCCACCAGCTCGCCAATATTGGAAAGCAGCAAATGCAGCAGGTCAATAATGTCGCCACGCACATCGTCTTCTTTAGCACCTATAACCTCTACGCGTAGCAACAAAGCTTTAAGTGATTTAGCCAGTGCCTCCCACTCTTTTACTTTTTTTGCGCGCTCTGTGCTTTCTTGCAAAGCAACTGCTTCTGATTGCAAATCCGGATAACCCTCAAGCCTGGGGATTAACCCAAGATGCAATGTCTGTTTCAACAAGGTTTGTAAAATAGTATAGGCACTATGGAATTGCTGCACCTCACCAGGTAATTCTTCTTTGGTCAAAGGCTCAATAGCCGCTGGGGCAGCCATTACAGCTGTTTTGTCTTTTGATTCGGGAGCAGCAGTTACCCCTTCAACTCGGGCATCTGCGGGCAACCAGTTATTCGCCATGCCAAGTAATTTTTCAGACAAGGTGTCGTCATTACCAAAATTGATTAGCACACGCTCAAGCATTTCACGTTTTTTTCCTAAGTCCATGCCTGTACGTTTGTCATCCCAGCCTTGCATCAAGGTGCGGATCGCTTTAGGCCATTTGGTGGAATGGCTAAGTTGTTGCAACATTGCCTCTTTTAGCAAGTCTGCCAGTCCTTGCCAGTTGTCCTGCTTTAATACTTTTTCCCAACGGTTAACCCAGTTGGTTTGCTCCATAGAATCATGTGGTAACTGCTTTAATGCTTTGCGTAAGGCTGATGCAGCATCCTCCTTGGCCGGTTTTCCAGAAATTTCCAAATAAATCTGTGCGTAATTATCAGGCGTTGGTTCCACGCGGCGAACCGCCATTTGCTTGATGGTTTCACGAGCAATTTCAGATGCAGTCATGGAGTATCCATTCGTTGCCATAATATTTGTTACCGCGTAAATTTATAGAAAATAAAGCACATTGTGAAGTGAAATCCGGTGAATCGATGTGACCATAAGAAGGCAGATTGCCTGTTATTTTTTAGCTATGCCGTTAATGCTTTTTAAGGCATAACTTTTTAAAAACTCAGCCATGCTAGCCGGCTTTTGCGATACAATAGCGCCGGCGGGCCTCCCCGCATTGTAAGATAGCCAACCTGGTCAGATGCGGAAGCAAGCAGCCACAACTGTCAAGCAAGTGCCGGGGGTCGGGCTCGCCCCTTTCTGTATTGTCATTCCGGCATTTTTCTAATGTGTTCCTTTCAAAGATTAGTTGAGAGATGTGCACATAATCAGGCAATTTAGGCTAAAGTATTGGTTTGCCTCATGACATTTAATCAATAGAGTACGCAATGTCTTACCAAGTGCTGGCGCGCAAATGGCGCCCAAAATCCTTTAGCAGTCTGGTCGGACAAGACCATGTGGTTCAAGCGCTAAGCAATGCGCTAAGCCAGCAAAGACTGCACCACGCCTATCTGTTTACCGGTACCCGTGGCGTTGGTAAAACTACCCTTTCTCGAATCCTGGCCAAATCATTAAATTGCGCCACCGGCATCACGGCGACGCCTTGTGGTGAATGTGATGCCTGCCGTGCGATTGATATTGGCCGCTATGTTGATTATGTGGAAATGGATGCCGCGTCCAACCGCGGCATAGCAGATATGGTCAGCCTGCTGGAGCAGGCCATTTATGCGCCTTCTGCTGGCCGCTTCAAAGTCTACATGATTGATGAAGTACACATGCTGACCAAAGAAGCATTTAACGCCATGCTGAAAACGCTGGAAGAACCGCCAGCACATGTCAAATTTATCCTGGCAACGACTGATCCGCAAAAAGTACCTGTCACGATTCTTTCACGCTGTTTGCAATTTAATTTGCGTCAAATGGCGAGCAGTACCATTACAGCCCATTTGCAGGATGTGCTTGGTCAGGAACAAATTACGTTTGAAGCCCCCGCTTTGCAACTGATTGCGCGCGCCGCCAATGGCAGTATGCGTGACGCCTTGTCTCTAACAGATCAAGCGATTGCCTATGGCAATCAGTCAGTCCGTGAAACCGATGTTCGCAGTATGCTGGGGGCGATTGACCAGAGCTATCTGTATGAGTTGTTACGTGCCCTGATTGCAAACGATGCACCAGCTTTGTTAGATATTGCGCAGCAAATGGATTCGCGCAGCATAGGTTTTGAAAGCGCGTTAAAAGACCTGGCAGCTTTATTACACCTGCTTGCGATTGCCCAGCATAACCCTCAGGCCATTGCAGATGACCATCCGGAACGTCAGACCCTGCTGGAGCTTTCATCGCAGCTCTCAGCAGAAATGCTGCAACTGTATTACCAGATCAGCATTTTGGGGCATAGGGATATCGGGCTTGCGCCAGATGCGTATGCAGGTTTCACCATGACACTATTACGGATGCTGGCTTTTAAAGCAGACGCAATGGCGCCCTCTTCAGCGGCTCCTGCCGGCAATGCCGGGTCAAACGAAAATAATGCTCACACCACATCTGCCAGTGGTGGCGCACGCGCCGCGCTGGCGCAAAGCCGTCAGGCAGCGGCTCCAAATGTTCAGCAAGAACCAGCTAGTACAACGCCTGCTGGCCTGATGGAAACGACTATTACTGTCACTGAAGCCGTAGTCATCAACCAGCCGGTGATCGAAAGTCCACAGACTGACGAACCAGCGCCTGCACAGCCAGTCAGTAACAATGAAGCAGCGATAGTAAACTGGGATGGCAACTGGCGATCCTTAGTAGAAAATCATTTAAGTAAACTAGGGCTGGTGCGGGCATTAGCACAAAATTGCGAACTGGTATCTTATGATGCCGATCAAATGACACTACGCATCGGTGACGCACACAAACATCTTGCCAGCACTAATTACCTGGATAAACTGAACAGTGCCTTGAACAACCATTTTGCCCGCCGTATCAAACTGACTATCCAGGTGGGACAAGAAGCCAACACACCGGCCAGACAGATGGCGGTAGAAAAAGCTGAATTACAGGATCAAGCCAAAGACGCCATACTGAGCGACCACTTTGTGCAGGGCCTGATGCAGGAAATGGGTGCGACCATTGTGCCCAACTCGATTAAACCTCTACATTAACCACATCAAATTTAGGAGCATACGATGATGAAAGGTGGCATGGGCAATATGATGAAACAGGCCCAGATGATGCAAGCCAATATGCAAAAGGCGCAAGCCGAACTGGCATTGACTGAAGTTGAAGGCATTGCCAGCAATGGTTTGGTCAAAGTGACTATGACCTGTAGCAACGATGTCAAACGCATCCAGATCGATGACTCAGTCATGGACGACAAGGAAACACTGGAAGACTTGATCCTCATCGCTTTAAAGGACGGCAAAGCAAAGGCCGAAGCCACTTCTTCTGCCAAAATGAGTGGCATGATGCCAGCTGGTTTTAAATTACCGTTTTAAACCGGAACCGCGCGCTTGAACTCACCCGCAGTCCTTGAACAACTAATTAATGCCCTGCGCTGCCTGCCTGGAGTGGGGCCTAAATCTTCTACCCGCATGGCTTACCATTTGCTGCAACGTGACCGGGAAGGCGCCCAGCGCCTAGCCGCCAGCTTGCAACAGGCCCTGGATAAGCTGGCGCATTGCGACTATTGCAATAATTTCAGCGAGCATGCGGTATGCAGCCTTTGCCAGGATAGCCACAGAGACAAATCCTCGCTATGCGTGGTGGAGATGCCTACCGACCTGATGATGCTGGAAAATACACGTAGCTACCAGGGCCAATATTTTGTACTCATGGGTAAGCTCTCCCCCATGGATGGTATAGGCCCGAAAGATATTCATCTGGATAAACTGCTCAAGCGTGCGCAAGATAACCTGGTTGAAGAAGTCATTCTAGCTACCAACTTCACTTCTGAAGGTGAAGCTACTGCTCATTACATCGGCCAAATGCTAAAATCCAGAGGCATTAAAGTCAGCCGGATCGCGCGCGGCCTGCCGATGGGTGGCGAAATTGAATATGTGGATAGCGGAACGCTTTCAACCGCCCTGCTAGAGCGCAAAATGGTAACTTGAGCCTACATGCACTTTCCAAAATTTTAATCCTCCTCCATCAAACCTTCTCCATCCCAGTCAACTAATTCCTACAGGAATTTAAGCTTAAACCTATTAAGCTACCAGACATGAATCCCTATAGTGACGCATTGCGTTACTTTTCCAATAAGGAGTCATGAAATGAAATTAGACAAATTACAAGTTTCTGTATTAAGCGTCATATTGACAGGGTTATTACAATGTTCTTATAGTTGTGCAGCTGGTGCCGCCGGAGGCGCAGCTGGGGCTGCTGGTGCAGGAACCGTAGGTGCAAGTCCTGCCGGTACAACAGGTGGAGCAACGAATGGTACTGTTGGCAATGGCGCAACAACAAATGGCGTATCCCCGAATGGTGCCACGCCAAATGCAACTGGAGCTGGAGCAACAGGAACGGGCAATCCAGGCGTCACACCTCCGGCCAGACCGACTGTTAATCCAAATCAGCCAGCGTCTCCGACTGGTCAAGACCTTAATCCAACCACAAATCCGGGTAGAAAAGATATGAACCGTGTAGATCCTAATACTCGAGATACCCGTGCCAGAAATAGTATGAATAATTCCACTACAACCGTACCAACCGTTCCAAACAATGGCTGTTATTCTGTAGCTGGTCAGCCTACTTCAGGAGGTAGCGACTGTGTACCAACTGAAGCTACACCCCGTTAAAATAGACTCATCAAGATAGAGTCATTAAAAAATAAAGCCAAGAAGTGATTCTTGGCTTTATTATTTTATTAAAACAATGGCTGTAACTAGACAATAAGCATCATTGATCATATCCGATATCTCGTAGATTCTCTTCCACCTGTTCTTTGGCCAGTCCATAACGTTCCTGCAACTTACCTATCAGATATTCGGTATTACCTTCTGCTTCCTGAATTTCATCATCAGTCAATCTGCCCCATTTGGCTTTAATCCTACCGGCTAATTGCTTCCAGTCACCTTTTACAATATCTTCGTTCATAATGTTCTCCTTCATTACAGCACTAATAGAAAAGTTCCTGAAAACATTATTGTGTCAATTTAATAACGCTTTTATAGGAAGTTACTTATTCGTTTGTAGGATTTTCAATCTGAAAAATGTAATGTGGGCAAAATCACACCGGCACTCTGTAATGAGTATTAGCGACTTCGCAGGCACTATCTATTTACAATGCAAGAGAGGCGAATTTAAATTCAAACATGCTTAGCTGATAAGGGAGCAACAGAAATTATGCAAACTAATCATCTCTGCACTTAATTAAAATCCGGCATTGTCGTTATAACAGGTAGACGCCCAGGTTTTCAAAACAATCACGTCGTCACTTAAGCCTGTTACACTTTTAAAAGCAAGGTCGTATTAAATGGAATTATTTCTGCATACTTTTGACGCCAACAGTCACGCCAATTCAGAAAACCCACTTTTTTCAGGAATTAATACTTCGTCGTTCAGCTATGATTCAGAGCCTGAATTGTTGAAAATTCTTGACCAGGTG
Organism: Methylophilus sp. Leaf414; assembly: GCF_001425425.1. Taxonomy (NCBI): domain Bacteria; kingdom Pseudomonadati; phylum Pseudomonadota; class Betaproteobacteria; order Nitrosomonadales; family Methylophilaceae; genus Methylophilus; species Methylophilus sp. Leaf414. The sequence goes on from NZ_LMQQ01000001.1 coordinate 158,021, forward strand.
ATTGCAACAGAAGCCGCACTCACACTAAAAGATACCTGGGTGCTCGTGACAGAAGACAATCACTCCATGAACCCGATGGAGGCACTGCAGGCAACAATGCCCTTCAATACCTTTTATGCGCGTCACAAATATCCATGGTTGCTTTCTGACCTCACGCCCCATATTCAAATGCATTATCAGCCGATTGTTGATTTTGGCCAAGGCGGTAAAGTATTTGGCTTTGAGGCTTTATGCCGACTGAAAACGCCAGAAGGCAAATGGCTTAACGGCATGGAGGCTTTTGCGCTTGCGGCAGAAGTGAAGCGCACTCACGAACTGGATCTCGCTTGCCAGCAACTGGCTTTGATAGGCAAGTCACAATCTATATCTGCGGATAAGCCAATCTTTATTAATGTGCTCCCGCAAACAATCATGAGCCCCGGCTGGCTCGACTTTATTTTAAAGATATTGAATCAGCAGCAGATTGATAAACGCGATGTGGTGATCGAAATTGTAGAAAGTGAAAAAACAGACCCGGAAGTACTGGCTCGTTATTGTGACGAAATTCGCATGCATGGTCTGCGTATCGCGCTGGATGACATGGGCTCTGGCTTTAATGGACTGCGTATTCTGGCTGAGGTACGCGCAGATTTCATCAAAATAGATCGCGCGATTGTGCATGAGGCACAAGGTAGCCGTGTGCGGACAGTGCTGCTCGAAGCTATTATTTCCATGGCGCAACGTCTGGGATGCACCATTATTGCGGAGGGGCTTGAACGCGTAGAAGATATCACTTATTGCCAGGATTTGGGCCTGCATTATGCGCAGGGCCATTATTTTGCCCACCCCAAAAGCGTGCCCAGTGACCAGGTGACCGCGCTGCCTGTACGCGATGAATCACATCGTTCACATGTGCCTGATGATTTTCATATCGGTGAATATATCAGTCATGGCCTGACGATTGATGTCAGCTGCTCGCTGGCCGAAGCAAGACGTTTATTCAATGCTCATGCCGATATTGCGAATGCGGTGGTACTAGATGGACAAAAACCTCTCGGCGTTTTAAGACGTGGCAAGGTCTTTTCCAAGAAACAAACGGGGCTCGGCGCTTGTTGTGACCCGCTGCCAAAGGTCATTAACCATATGTGGCCTTCTTCTGTACTTGCGCGCATTTTTTATCTGGAACGTGGCAACATCGACATCTGGATTACAGTCAATGATGAAGGCGCTTACATGGGTGTTTTGCAACCCATGGAGATCATGGCTCAATTAATCAGCCGTAAAGCATCCAGCGGTAATTTGCATCCACTCAGCCATTTGACTACCGGGCCTACGCTTAGACAAACGCTGGACAATAGCCTGCGCAATAACGCCAATACACAACTGATCTATATAGATTTGGATCATTTTAAAGCTTATAACGACCGCTACGGCTTTATCCGTGGTGACGCCATGATCCGGTTGTTATCGGAAATTATCCGTCAGGAATATCAAGATAAATCCGGCGTCATGGTGGGGCATATCGGTGGCGATGACTTCGTGCTCATCTACGATCATAATGCCCCAACCCTGAATGAAACATTGCTACATATTATTAGCCAGTTTCAGGCGTTGGCTGTGCATCTTTATGACGCGACCGATTTGGAGCGCGGATTCTTTACTACCGAAGACGGGAAAGATCATCCAGTGGCCAGCGTGTCTATCGCTGTTGTCAACGGTAAACAAGGTGAGCTGGAAAACAGCGTGGTCGCGGCGGAACGGGCCGCCCAACTTAAAAAAATCGGGAAAGCCAATATTGGCAGTATTGTGGTGGTCGAGGATACACCACCGCAAACCATTTTGCCGAAAAAAGAGTTTTATTCAGGATGGCAACAGAAAGCACTGTCGGCATTGCAGTCACTATTGAATACGCATCGCTCAACGGGTTCACACGATCTTGACAGCTGCTTTGCCGAATTTCCTTATTTTGAAGTGATTTTTGAACTTGAACCTAACGGTGTCCAGCGCTATGCCAACTGGATTAATCCGAATATGTATGGAAAAATCAAGGCAGGTGGTGCAGGCATAGACCGTAGTCAACAGGCCTATTATCAACGCGTGGCAGAAACAAATGCGCCCTACATATCCAGCATCTACTTATCTACCGCCACTGAAGATTTCTGCCTGACGGTATCTCTGCCTATCCTGGATGACAACGGCCAGCTTGTCAGTATTCTGGTTGCCGATATTAATATTGCAGCGATGGCCGTGCTTAGCAGTGCACGCAGTTAAATCAAGGTAGGTTTAGCTAATTGGAGGAGCTTAAAGATAGGCAAGTAATTCTTGCGGTTGCAGGATATAGCCATCGGCGCACCATTCCTGAGGCTTATCTGTATCAGACAAGTAGCCAAATAAAGCAACCAGTGTGGTCATACCGGCAGCTTTACCGGCCTGCACATCGCGCTCAGCATCCCCTACATACAAGATACTGGCCGGATCAATTTGCATGTGTTCACAGGCTAATAATAATGTTTGTGGTGAAGGTTTGGGCAGCGGTGCATCATCACCACTCACTACTGCACTGGCGCGGCTGCTCAACCCCATATGCTCAATCATAGGCAAAGTAAACCGCCTCGGTTTATTAGTCACTATCCCCCAACGTAAACCGCGCTGTTCTATATCTGCCAATGTTTCGGCCATACCGTCGAATAACACAGGCTGTCGAGTCATCACTTCAGTATATAAACTGAGATACTCATGTCGCATCGCATCAAAATCACTATCGGTGGGCTCTAAACCAAAACCAATGGCCAGCAAACCACGCGAACCGTGAGATGCATGTGGGCGAATAGTGTCATCCGGTAAAAAAGGTAACCCATGGCGCGCGCGTTGCAAATTCAAGGCATAACCCAGGTCTGGTGCGGTATCCACCAAAGTACCATCCAGATCAAACAAAACTGCCTGCATTAATAATCCTTTATTGCATGCAACATGTAATTCACGCTGGTATCTGCGGTCAGGCTGTATTGCTTGTTCAGTGGATTATAGGTGACGCCGGTCTGATGTTGCAGTTCCAAACCAGACTGGCGTAACCAGGTTGCGAGCTCTGAGGGCCTGATGAATTTAGCATAGTCGTGCGTGCCTTTTGGCAGCAGATTCAGTACATACTCTGCACCTATGACTGCCATCAAATAAGCTTTGGCATTGCGGTTAAGCGTAGAAAAAAACAGATGGCCGCCCGGCTTGACCAAAGCAGCACAAGCGCGTACGACACTGGCCGGGTCGGGCACATGCTCCAGCATTTCCATGCAAGTTACTACATCGAATGACGCTGGCTTTTCTTCAGCCAATGCCTCTACTGCAATGCAACGATATTCGATCTGTATTTCTGCCTCTAATGCATGTAGTTGTGCGACTTCCAGAGATCTTTCAGCCATATCAATGCCTAACACCCGTGCACCGCGACGTGCCATAGATTCACTTAAAATACCGCCGCCACAACCTACATCCAATACCTGTTTACCATTCACACTAGCGCGACTATCAATATAATCCAGACGTAGCGGATTTAATTGATGCAAAGGCTTGAATACGCCTTGTGCGTCCCACCACTGATGTGCCAGATCAGCAAATTTATTCACTTCAGCGGCTTCTACATTCGCCATGATGCATTCCTCTTCATTTATTCAAGACTGGGATGACTGTATTTTTAATTGCCATTGCAAAGCAATAGACCTTAATTCTTCGGTGTCTATGTCCGCAAAGACGGCTTGGCCTTCTTCTGTGCGTTGATAACGCAATTGGCCATCTACCCATGTGTGCGTAACCTGTTCCCTTCCGGCGACATATACCAGATGCGAAATCGGGTCATAACACGGTAAACTGTTTAAATCATCCAGCCTGACTGCAATCAGGTCAGCCTGTTTGCCCGGTTCGATGCTGCCTATCTTATCCTGTAAACCCAATGCCTGTGCACCGTTGATCGTCGCCATTTCCAGGGCTGTATAAGCAGGGACCGATTCAGCATTGTCATCAGCGACTTTAGCCAACAGCGCTGCAGTACGCATTTCCTGCCATAAATCCAGTCGGTTATTACTTGCCGCACCATCGGTGCCCAAGCCTACATTTAATCCTGCGCGTAAGGCAGCGGCGACAGGTGCAATGCCGCTGGCCAATTTCAAATTGGAACAGGGACAATGTGCAATATGCGTGCCCTGTGTAGCAAGCATCTCCAATTCGGCTGGCTCGAGGTGTACGCCATGCGCACATACGGTGCTGGGGCCAAGAATCCCTAGCGCTTTTAATCTTTCTATAGGTCTCACCCCGAATTCATCCAGGCTTTGCTGGATTTCGGCGCGGGTTTCGTGCAAATGGGTGTGGATACCCATGTTCAATTGCTCCGCAAGGGTACTGATTTGCTCGAAAGTTTGATCGCTTACGGTATAAGGTGCATGTGGCGCAAATGAAAAACTGATGCCTGCATCAGATTTAAACTGATCCCGTACTTCAGTGCCTAAGCGAATATATTCATTCGCGTTATTCGCATAATTGGTAGGAAACTCCATAATGACCAATCCAATATGCGCACGCATACCCAGTCGTTTTACAGCCTCGATTGTGGCCTGGGGAAAGAAATACATGTCATTGAAAGTAGTAATTCCACCGCTCAGCATTTCAGCACCTGCCAATAGACTGCCATCATGCACAAAAGGCTTTGAAACCCATTGACGTTCAGCAGGCCAGATATGGTCATTTAACCATGGCATCAATGCATAATCATCGGCATAGCCTTTAAGCAGATTCATGCTGCTATGCGCGTGCAAATTAATCAGGCCAGGAAGCAGTGCATGCTGGGAGCAGTCAATGGTTTCCCAATCAATCGCCCATTCCGGAATCTCATTTTTAGGAACCACTGCTTGGATAACACCAGCATCGACAATCACTACATGCTGTTCCAGCGTGGTCTTTTTTCCATCCATGGGAATTATCCAGCGTGGTTTGATAATAAATTGAGAGTCACTCATGCTTGAATTATAACCGAGGCTAGTCTGCACTGTGCCTGCTCAAAACTACAGACGTAAAAAAAGCCACGCATTGCGTGGCTTTTTAGTAAAACTAGCTGCTAATTATTGGCAACCAAGTTGTTTCGTACCTTCAGCACGAATTTCAACACGACGGTTAGGTTGCAAGCAAGAAATCAATTTCTTGGATACTTTTTTACCTTCGCACTGTACTACTGGCTCAGATTTACCTTTACCTTCGGCAGTGATCATACCACCATCAATACCTTGAGCAATCAGGTAATCAGACACTTGCTTAGCACGACGCTCAGACAGTTTCTGGTTGTAAGCATCAGTACCGATACGGTCAGTGTGACCTGTTACGATAACAGCAGTAATTTCTGGGTTAGCCTTGATTTTAGCTGCAGTTTCTTCAAGAACTTTACGGCCTTCTTCACGCAGGTTAGCTTTGTCGAAGCCGAACAGTTTTTCAGCACTTACAGTCACTACTTCGTTTTGCGGTTTGCACATCGGAGCAGGTGCTGGCGCTGGTGCCGGAGCAGGTGCTGGCTCAGCCGCTGCTACAGGTGCCGGTGCTGGCTCTGGTGTTGGCTCTTCAACAACTGGAGCTGGCGCGCCGAAACGGAAGATACCGCCCAGGTTTACCAATGTATTACCGATAGTATCTGTTTCTGAACCAGAAGCTACACCATTGCTAACTGCAACTCTTGCACGACTCCATTGGTGACGTACATCTGCCTGGATACCAAATTTGTCATTGAACAGATATTGCGCGCCCAAACCAACGTTTGCCATCCATGATGTTTTTTTACCATCAACATCAAAGCCAGGTACTGTGTAATCCACATCGTTACGCGCTGCGCCAATACCTGCTAACAGGAATGGGCGGAATTTTTCGCGGCTGAATACATATAAAGCATCCAGGCCCAAAGCTGTTTGCTTGTATTTACCACTTGCACCAGCAATACCAGTATCTTCGTCAGCACGGTTGTAGCCCAAACGACCCTGGATATCCCAGTGTTCGCTAACTTCTTTACCAATTGACAAGAAACCACCACGGCCATTGTCAGCTTCAAGATCGTTGTCAGTGTTCATATAAGTCGCACCTGGTACAACATACCATGCACCACGGTACATATCTTCAGCTTGTGCAACTTGCGATGCCAGTACAAATGCAGACGCAATTGCCAAGCTTAAAAAATTCTTTTTCATTCATCGACTCCTTTATTATTTGGCTTAACTCGCCACATCTTTAGAAAGACTTACAAGTCAGACTATACGCAAACCTACTTCCTGACGCAACCCTCAATAGCACTAGGACTCAAGTATTTATTGGGTTTGAGGCAATAAACAACAAATTTCAGACAATTTTGTTGTTAGCTGCTGTACTTTTTCCGTGATCAACGGCTGCCCCCTCTGCTGGTTCATGCACAAACCACTTCTGAAGCCGAGGTAATCCGGTGATAAATCTGCCAGCTGATCGAACTGTTCCAAGCTCAAACCACCAGCCAGCCCGACATATAAATTCAATGATTTTGCCGAATACACGAAAGAATTCAGCATATCCAGATTAATCAATGTCGTTAAAGACTTTGATTTTTGAATGGTGTCTACCATGACTCCCCAATATCCTGCTTTAGCAAGTTCTGACAAAGTATCTTTGATGGTGCTTTGGTCAAGAATAGTTGCCGGTGACAACACTGCAATCAACTTGATATGCTTGAATAGGAAAGTGTTGATAACATCGTGATAACTTGGATTAGCCCAGATAGCCTCAGGTAACTTGATCACATCGATACCTATAGTCAACCGAGACTGAATTAATTCCTGCAAGAGCGTAGCGGACGAGCAATCATCACCAACCGTCGCACTGACTGTAATGCCAGTGTCGGGCTTGCGCTTCCGGTGAACATTCACAATATCTACAATTGATTGAGATAACTGCAGATCGAGTGCAGCCAGCGCGCCGTGTGAGGTATCTTTGAGATCAATCAACCGGACATCTGCTGACAAAGCGGTTTGCGCTTCTGGCACTGAACTAACACTAACCAACACTTGCATCATCAAGCCTGCTGCAAGCCGCTCTGGCGCGCTATATGGTTATTAATCGTATCCACCAGCCACTGCCAGGCTTCAAGCTCACGCTCACCGGCAGTTTTATCGATAGCAATTTGCAGATATTGCATTTCCTGGTTAATTTTTTCGATAGGCAACATATGTAAACGGCTTACAAGTACCGCCAATTCAATCACCGCCGCCTGGGCACGGTTGAATCCCATAAATGGCCCATGCAAGGCGCTTTCCACAACAGTCATGGTCAATCTGGGGCGCACTTCATCTTCCTCCATCTCATCCAGCTTGAGGACGTGATGCGTCAGGCAATCCTGCAGACGCACACAACCGGGCGCAATCTCCTGCGTGGCAAACGGTGATTTTTTTGCAATGGCAGCGGCAAATATGCGCACATCATCCGTCAGGTTTAATACGGCATGACGGGTATCAAGGATGTTTTGCAACGTCGCAGAGGGCTTATAGGGTGAGATAACTACTTTGCCATTACTCCATTGCACACCGAATGGCGCAATATGCACTTCACCCTGGGCAGAACATGTAGTCACTATCGTTTCGTAAATCATTGGCTATTCCGGATCTGACGCTGATTTAGGTTCAGCGCGTGTGTTTTCCAATCTCTCTTTAATAGAGGCTTCGCGATGCGCAATTTTGGCCTGCTTGTTTTGCTGAATGGAAGCCACCCCCCACTCCAACATTTCATCCTGCACATAACGTTTTTTCAATTGCCATGCGATTTGCGCGCGGGCCAGCTCTACGCCCAGGTAATATGCATGGGGTGCATCATTTTGCACATTCAGCCCAGCATAAAAGCTGAAAGGGTCGGTGCCATGCTGGATACCGTCACGATTGTAAACGTGTACGCCCTCTTCACTCACCATAATCCTGAAGCTAGGATCTTTGATCTGGCTAGCCAGATCCATGATTTCTTCAGTGGAATATGGAAATGGTTTGCGATCATGCAGCCCTAATAAGCCACTTGAATACCCGCGCGGCAAACGCTTATCCTGACTTGCCCGATACATGACACGCCTGGCGATATCCGCTTCTGCAATCGCTTCAGAAGCATGCGGGCTCACTGAAGTTGCCAGCACGGCATTAATATTTAATTCGCTGATTACACCAAACAAAAGTGCATTGACACCGGTGGTATCAGCATCAGTCAATTCGGTCAGGTTACCAACACCCATCATGATCTCGATATCCGGATAACGCTTGCGCAATTTATGGTAACGGACAATAGAGTCTGTCAGGCCAAAATGAATCGGGTCAAGAATCGGGTCGGCGATAAAACGCCGCCCACGCTTAAGGCAGTGTTTAATTGCCCGGGTCAGGCTGGCAGTATTTGCCGGTCTGGTGGGGATCAGGACAGGCGTCGCAGCGACTTCATCGGCTATCCATAAATTCTTCTCATGCAGGCTAAGTAAGTAGTCGGCGCCTGCTTTGCCGGCAGCCAGTAAATCCTCATCGCGCATAGAATCAACGCTGACCTGGAACCCTTCAGCTTTCAGCGCGCTGATGGATGCCGGCATGTGTTCAAATGATTTCCCAGGCAAGCAACCAAGGTCAATCACATCCGCACCCTGTTGCCGGAAATGTTCAGCTTTGGCGACAATCTGTTCGACACTTAAATCAGGCGCATCGACGATCTCAGCAAAAATCGTCACGCTATGGCGAGTCAAGTCTGGCGCTTTGCCTTTTTGTCCAAAATATTGAGGTAAGTCTTTCAAGTCTTTAGGTCCACGTTCCACCGGTACGCCCCATTGCGCGACTAATGGTTCAAGGTCTCCCTGGCATAAGCCTGGCAAAATTACCTTGTCTATATTTTCCACTTTAGGCACCCGACGCGCAATCAATGATGGAGTCATCAGTGCGGCTACCGATACGCCTATATGTTTCACTTCATATTCAAATGGAGATTGTTTTTTATCCGCCAGGATAGACTCTATTACCTGGTGCAGACTATGTTCTGCCAGTTTTCCGGTGAGGAACAGCAGTTTAGCCATCAGGTCTACTCAGCCCGGTGATCAGCTACCTGTACACCTGCGTGCAAATGTAAATCATGGTGCGTTGCCAGGCGTTGCATGATGGTGGATTGCAAATCAGCCATGTCTTCCACTACGGCAGTATCAGCGAATTTCTTCAGTTTAGCCACATTTTCCAGGTCTATCTGGCGTGGGTAGACTTTAACGACATTATCTCGTGGCGCTTCAGATTCGAGTTCCGGCGCCGTATCGCAGGCGAACACAATACTAGGCACTCGGGTCTTGCCTGCCTGGGCAAATAAGTTTGTGACCAGGCTATCTGAAAAGCCATAAGCCATTTTCGCAATGGTGTTGGAGGTCGCCGGAGAAATCACCAGCGTGTGATAAACGCCTTCATAAAAGCGCTCAACCGGGATACTGCTGGCGGTTTTATCCTGATACACCTTATGGCCAGCCGCATCCAGTTGCGCCTGGAAACCATATTGCTTGATAATTTCAGCAGCAGCGCGACTCAGGTAGATATCTACATCCTGCAAGGTCTGCAAAATATCCAGGGACTCCCGCAGGTAATGGCCGGAGCCGGTAATTGCCCAAGCCAATCGTTGTGCGCGCATCGCTAAAATCCCTTAATCAGGCAAAAGGATGTTGCAAAACGATGGTTTCATCGCGCTCTGGGCCGGTTGAAACAATTGCGATAGGCACACCGCATAACGCTTCAAGCCGTTTCAGGTAATGCTGGGCATTTTTCGGCAAGCCTTCCCAGGTTTTAACGCCAAAAGTAGTTTCAGTCCAGCCCGGTACCGTTTCGTAAATCGGCACACAACCTGCTACATCATCTGCACCGACCGGCAACATGTCAACCACTTTGCCATCCAGTGTGTATCCGGTACAGATATCCAGTGACTCAATCCCATCCAGTACATCTAGTTTGGTGATGCATAAACCAGTCAAGCCATTGATACGGGCAGAACGACGCAGTGCTGCGGCATCAAACCAGCCACAACGACGTTTACGACGTGTCACCGTGCCAATCTCTTGTCCAACGGTAGACATCTGGTAACCGGGTACACCTTCGGTTTCGATATCCAGTTCGCTCGGGAAAGGACCTCCACCAACGCGGGTGGTATAAGCCTTGGTGATGCCCAATACATAATGCAACATATTGGCGCCAACGCCGGTACCGGCTGAAGCCTGACCAGCGATACAGTTGCTGGAGGTGACATACGGATAAGTACCATGATCGATATCCAGCAACGTGCCTTGCGCACCTTCAAATAACAGATGCTCGCCGCGTGCATTCGCTTCATACAAAGCGGCAGAAACATCAGCTACCATCGGTTTTAACACGGATGCATGCTGCATACTGGCATCGTATTGCTGCTGGAAATCCACGGCAGCTGCACCCAGATACTGGGTTAACACAAAGTTATGGTAATCCATCACTTCCCGCAGCTTCTCTGCAAAGCGTTCAGGGTGGAACAAGTCATACACACGTAACGCACGGCGTGCGACTTTATCTTCATAGGCAGGGCCTATGCCTTTGCCTGTGGTACCGATTTTCTTATCGGTGCTGCGCTTGGCTTCGCGCGCAAGATCCACCGCTACGTGGTGGGACAAAATTAACGGGCAACCAGGGCTGACTTTCAGGCGGCTTTTAACATCTAACCCGCCCTGCTCCAACGTGGCAATCTCGTGCAATAAATGTGTAGTGTCCAGCACCACGCCATTACCGATATAACAATTAACACCCTCACGCACAATGCCGGAAGGTACCAGGTTGAGTTTGTACACTTTTTGCGCATCACCCTGGCCGACGACCAAAGTATGACCCGCATTATGACCACCCTGGAAACGCACCACACCTTGTGCGTGATCGGTCAGCCAGTCAACAATTTTACCCTTACCTTCGTCGCCCCACTGGGTACCAATAACAACGACGTTTTTTGCTTGCCTTGATTGTGTCATGTTCAATAATTATCTTGTCAAAAACGAAAATGGGTTGCCAATTTAAAAACAGTTTTAAATCGCAACTACCTGCCAGCGACCATCTACTTTTTCCAAAGTACGGTCACATGCCAATTCAGAGTAATCCAGCAGCGCATCCGGCAAAGCCTCAACCACGATCTGGCCTTGCGCACGCAGGGTTTCAACGACTGTTGCCAGTTCGCCATCACTGGATGCAGGCGCAAGAATACCTTTGTTTAAAGTAGCCGGACCCAATGCCTGCAAAGCTCCACGCAAATCCAGGCTAAAGCCAGTTGCGGGACGCGCACGGCCAAAAGCAGCGCCGACTTCGTCGTAGCGTCCGCCCAGGGCAATCGGGCCGGCATATTCTTTAGCATAAGCAGCAAACACCATTCCATTGTGGTAGTGATAGCCACGCAATTCGCTCAGGTCTATGGTGACTGTCACTTCATCATTGCTTAATGCAGCAGCGACGGTAGCCATTTCATGCAAGGCCTGTTCAATTTCAGGAGAGTCCGGCAAGACATCCCTCGCCTGCTCAAGTACTTCTATACCGCCGCTTAACTGGGTCAAAGCCACAAAAGCTTTGCGTGACTTTTCGGATAGATTTGTAATTAATTCTTTTACGCGGGAGACGTCTTTGGCTTGTAATGCGATTTGTAATTCACGCTCTTGCTGAGTCCCCAGCTGCGCCATATGTGACAAGCTGGCAAAAATAGCCACGTGACTGAGATCAACAAACAGGGTACGCATGCCTAGCAACTGTAATGCTTTTACCATCAACCGCTGCACTTCGATATCGCTTTCAATACCGGCATGGCCGTAGATTTCTGCGCCCAGTTGCAACGGTTCACGCGTACGTGCAAGACCATCCGGCTTGGTACGCAAAACGGTACCGGCATAACACAGGCGGGAAACCCCTTGATGGTTCAGCATATGTGCATCAATGCGGGCAGCTTGCGGCGTGGTATCCGCGCGCAAACCCATCAGGCGACCGGTGAGTTGGTCCACTACTTTAAAAGTAGCGATATCCAGATCATGCCCTGTGCCAGTTAATAACGACTCCACATATTCCATCATCGGGGGCATCACATACTGATAGCCATGAACACGGAATAAATCCAATACTTGACGACGGTAGGATTCAAGACGCGCAGCTTCAGCTGGTAACACGTCTTCAATATATTCTGGAAGTAACCAATTATGCATCCCATTATTATACCTGCAAACCCCTGCCTAAGACATGGCTTTAGTAATGGAAATGGCTTGTAATCACGAGAGGCGAATATAAAAAAGGCACGCTGATTAAGCGTGCCTTCATATATTTCAAGTCTGCGATCAGCGATTAAGCCATAAAATCAGTAGCCCAACTAACGCTGAAATAAATCCGATAAAACGAATCTGTCCGTCTCTCAGTTGCAGCAGCTTCTCAAAGGTTTGCCGCCATGCCTGGGTAAATATTAATGGCATTAAACCCTCAATCAACAATACACCACCAATCAGCCACCACCACTTCATACAATGATTTTGCAGATAGACTGATTATTTTTTACCGGAATTACGCATGTATTTAAAGAAGTCTGAACTCTGGTCGATCACCATTACGTCAGATTTACTTTTGAAGCTGTTTTTGTAAGCTTCCTGGCTACGGTAAAACGCATAAAACTCAGGGTTTTTGCCATATGCCTGCGCATAAACCTCAGCCGCTTTGGCATCGCCCTCGCCTTTTACTTTTTGTGCCTCACGGTAGGCTTCTGCAATAATGACTTCACGCTGTCTGTCTGCATCAGCACGGATTTTCTCGGCTGCCGCAGAACCTTGCGAACGCAATTCGTTAGCCACAGATTTACGCTCGGCTTCCATACGCTGGTAGACAGACTCGCTGACTTCTTTAGTCAGGTCAACCCGGCGCAAACGCACATCCAGAATCTGGATGCCCATCTGGCGGCTTTCCTTGTCAGCGCGTTCACGCAGAATATTCATGATCGTGGCACGTTCGCCAGAAACTACGTCGTGGATATTACGTTTACCAATTTCAGCACGTAAACCATCGTTGACCATTTGCGAAATACGACGCTCAGCCTGTACTTCTTCACCTCGCACAGAAACATAGTATTTTGCCGGATCAATAATGCGCCACTTGATGAAAGAATCCACCAGCACGTTTTTCTTCTCGCTGGTAATAAAGCGGTCTGGCTCTTCCCAGTTCAGGGTGAGGATACGTTTATCGTAATAACGTATATTTTCCACCATCGGCATCTTGAAGTAGAGGCCAGGCTCCTTTTTGACCGATACGATTTCACCCAAACGGAACACCAAGGCAAACTCACGCTGATCTACGGTATACGCTGATGAGGTAATTACTACCAGCAATACAAATACCCCGATTAACACACTTCCAATATTTCTCATGTTCTTTTTCCTTCAGGGCAAACTAGCGATATTCACGATCACGGCTACGCATGGCATCGCGCGTGCGATCCAGAACACCGGCATCAGATGATTGTGAGGATTCTTGCGCCGGCTTTTCAGCTGCTGGTACAGCGTTACTACCGCCCCCGGCCCCGCTTGCGCCCATCAATTTATCCAATGGCAAATAAAGCAGGCTATTGCCGCCTTTTTGGTCCACCAAAACTTTGCTGGTATTGGCCAGGATATGTTCTTGCGCATCGATATACAAACGTTGACGCGTCACTTCCGGCGCCTTGTTGTACTGGGTCAAAATCTGCTCAAAGCGGTCGGCATTACCTTTGGCTTCATTTTCTACACGTAATTTATAACCAGAAGCTTCTTCAGACAAACGTGCTGCCGTTCCTCGCGCTTTAGGGATGACATCATTGGCGTAAGCCTGACCTTCATTCTTTTGGCGCTCAAGGTCTTGCTTGGCTTTCACTGCATCATCAAACGCAGCCTGTACCTGCTCGGGTGGCTGCGCATTTTGCATGGTGACATTCACCACGTGCACGCCGGATTTGTACCTATCCAGCATTTCCTGCATCAGCTTTTTCGCTTTGGCGGCAACTTCGTCACGGCCTTCATATAGGACGAAATCCATTTTGCTTTTACCGGCGATCTCGCGAATAGCTGTCTCGGCAATGCCGCGTACGCTTTCTTCAGTCGAACGATTGCTAAACTGGAAATCCTCTACAGATTTGAGGTTGTATTGAACGGCCACCTGCAGGTCAATAATGTTTTCATCATCGGTCAGCATCAAAGACTCGCGCGGCTCTTTACTACGGCCAGACTCACCTTCAAATGAACGATAGCCCAACTCAATGGTGCGCACTTGCTCGAGGTTTACATTTTCAACCGTTTCAATCGGGAAAGGCAGATGCCAGCGCGGCCCAGGCGTAGTCGTTTCTACATGTTTGCCAAAGCGCAACACTACACCGCGTGAACCCTGATCCACAATGTAAAAGCCTGAACCCAGCCAAATTAACGCCACCAAACCTAAAATCGGTGCAATTGGCAAAGGCTGTGGCGCAGGTGAGTTACTCTTAGGGCCACCCTGTCCGCCCTTACCACCGAACATACGATTCAGCTTTTGATTCAAATCTTTGAAAACCTCGTCCAGATCGGGCGGGCCCTCGTTATTCTTATTCCAAAAGCCTGGAAACTTTCTCATTCTCTACTCCGTGTTTTATTTTCCGGTTAAACGTAAGCACGCTCTTCCGTGCTCAGTTTCTTCAGATGTTGCTGATGTTCCAGCAATGCCTGACGTAAATCCTCGATACCAGTACCATCCATGGCTGAGACGCGTACTGTCCTGATATTACCATACTCGTCGCGGTCGATTCCCGGTGACATACCCATGCGATCAATCTGGTTCAGCACTACAATTTGCGTCACTTGCGAGGCACCAATCTCGTTCAGGACGATATTCACTTGCTCGATTTGTGTGTCGCGATTAGGGCTGGCGACGTCCACAATATGCAGCAATAAATCTGCCTGTGAAGCTTCTTCAAGCGTGGCACCAAAGGCTTCGATCAGCGTGGTGGGTAAATGTTTGATGAAACCAACCGTGTCAGAAAGCACGACGGGATATCCTTCCGGCAAATGCATTTTGCGCGAAGTCGTGTCCAGTGTTGCAAATAGCTGGTCTGCTGCGTAAACACCAGAATGTGTCAGCCGATTGAACAAGGTGGATTTACCGGCGTTGGTGTAGCCAACCAGTGAAACCGTCATCAGGTTGGAACGCTTACGCGCACGACGCTGCATGCCACGCTGCTGTTTGAGTTTTTCTAGCCTTTCACGCAACTGTTTGACACGCACCCGCAACATGCGCCTGTCCAGCTCAAGCTGCGTTTCACCAGGGCCGCCACGTACACCGATACCGCCCTTTTGACGCTCAAGGTGGGTCCAGCCACGTACAAGCCTGGTCGATAAATGCTCTAACTGCGCCAGTTCGACCTGTAACTTACCTTCATGCGATTGCGCACGCTGGGCGAAAATATCAAGAATCAGTCCGGTACGGTCAACCACACGGGCTTCCAGAAACTTTTCAAGGTTGCGTTGTTGCGATGGGCTGAGGTCGTGATTAAACGCAGCCACCTTACTTTCGTATGTGGCCATTAATGCTTTGAGTTCATCCGCTTTGCCCGACCCGATAAAAAACTTAGGGTCTGGCGACTGTCGTTTGCCTTCAAGCGTAGCAGAAATATTTAATCCGGCAGTACCGGCAAGGTGGCGGAGCTCTTGTAAACTTTCTTCGTAATCAGCATCACCAAAGTTGACACTGACCAGAACGACAGCATCTCCGCCGCTAGGTCTATCAAACATGCATTAAGATTCTTGTGCGGGCTCGTGTGACCCCAGGCTAACTGGACGGGCTGGTACGATGGTAGAGATAGCGTGCTTGTATACCATCTGGGTAACCGTGTTTTTCAGCAAAATAACATACTGATCAAACGAATCAACCTGGCCTTGTAATTTAATACCGTTTACGAGATAAATAGACACTTGTACGTGCTCTTTTCTTAAAGCATTCAGAAAAGGGTCCTGCAGCATTTGGCCTTTATTATTCATCGAGTTGCTCCTTCTTTGTTTTAATCATATATTGGAGTTTTTATTATGTAGAACACCAATCCCTATCAGGGACTATGATTGTACCAATTTGTTCCAATTTCAATGCTTCTGCTTTATTTTTTTGGGAATAAAGCGCGAATGCGTTGTAAACAGGTTTCTTTGCCTAGAATCGACATCACCTGATCAATACTCGGCGACTGTGCAATCCCGATTAAAGCCACCCGCAATGGCATGGCCAATTTGGGGAATTTAATCTGCTGCTCAGTGACGACCTGATTCAGGCCATCGTGTAATTTATCGGCAGTCCAGGCGGAATCTTTAACCTTTTCCAGAAAACTTTCAATGTAAGCAGCTGTTTCAGGCTGGATATGCTTGCTTGCATCCGCATCATTGATCGCTGGCATTTGGTAAAAGAAGAAGATCTCCTGTGCCAACTGATTCAGGTTATTCGTTCGTTCACGGTATAAATTCAGTACTGCCATTAAATCTGGCGATTGAGTCTCGCTGACCCCCAACTTAGTCAACCGTGGCTTCACTTCAGCAGCAATCTGTTCCAACGGTAAAGTTTTAATGTAATGCGCATTTAACCAGTTAAGTTTTTCGGTATTAAATTGCGCGGCGGATGGCGTGATATGGTCGAGATCAAACCACTGGCAAAACTGTGCCATATCAAATACTTCATCGTCGCCATGTGACCAGCCCAAACGAGCAAGGTAATTCAATACTGCTTCGCGCAAATAACCATCTTCATGGTATTGCATCACGCTGACGGCACCATGGCGTTTTGAGAGTTTTTGACCGTCATCGCCCAGAATCATGGACAAATGGGCATACTGTGGAACCTGCGCACCCAATGCCTGCAACATATTGATCTGGCGTGGAGTGTTATTCACGTGATCATCGCCACGGATGACCTGCGTCACGCCCATTTCCCAGTCATCGACTACCACACAAAAATTGTAAGTAGGCGTACCGTCGCCCCTGGCAATAATCAGGTCATCCAGTTCAGCATTAGCGATCTCTATGCGACCTTTGACCAAATCATCCCAGGCGACCACACCCTCTTGCGGGTTTTTAAAACGCACGACTGGCGGCACATCTTTTGGCGGCTCAGGCAACACTTTGCCTGGTTCAGGACGCCAGCGGCCATCGTAACGCGGCTTCAAGCCCTGCTGCATCTGGCTTTCACGCAGGGCATCCAGCTCCTCTTTGCTGCTGTAACAATAATAAGCCTGGCCAGCATCCAGCATTTTCTGAATCATGGCCTTGTATGTATCCATGCGTTGCATCTGGTAGTAAGGGCCTTCATCATGATCCAGCTGCAGCCAGGCCATGCCATCCAGAATCGCTTGCACAGCTTCAGGTGTAGAGCGCGCAACATCCGTATCTTCGATCCGCAGGATAAACTGGCCGCCATGGCGTTTGGCATAGGCCCAGGAAAATAATGCGGTACGTGCACCACCAATATGCAGGTAGCCGGTTGGGCTGGGTGCGAAACGGGTTTTAACAGCTTGTTGCATGATGACTCTCTAAATACTTAAGCGGCCTATTTTATCATGCTGACGCCGCTCATGCTGTGCCACAAACCTGGATTACTCAGATTGAAGCGCCGAAGCAAACGCGTTATCATGCGCTCATGATGCAGTCTATTTCTTCCAGCGGTGAGATTCATGTCGGCGAGCTTTATGGCAAACCCGCCATGTCTGGTCAAACCAGTGTGATTTATCATGTGATTGCCGTGCACAAGCAAGGCATCACCTTGCAAAATATGGATAACCCATTGAGCCAGTTTGAAACCACCGAACACAAGCTGCTGCAGTCAGGTTATGTCAGGCTAAGCCAGACGCCTTATGTGAACCTGGCAAAAACGAATAAAAGTAAAAATATCCAATCCAAACTGAAACGCTGCCCTTTTACACTGGATATTTTTGCTGATCGGGCTGATTGCGAACGGCCTCAATTCAGCCAACCTGCATAATTAGTTTTAACAACTCCATAGCACTACTGGATTTAAGTCACGGCGCTAACCCGTACTATCAAATAAAAAATGCCGCAATTTGCGGCATTTTTTATTCTATCCAGTTCATTAAAACTCGGGTGGCGCACCTATCAGGTCATGCCCTTGTGCATCGACAATCTGTACATCGACAAAATCACCCGGGCTAATACCCTCAGCGTCCTGCAGGTAAACAATACCGTCAATTTCCGGCGCATCCGCTTTGGTGCGCGCAATGGCAATCACGTTGCCATCATCATCTTCAGTCAGTTCATCCACCAGCACAGTTTGCAGGCTACCCACTTTGGCAGCCACTTTGGCAGCACTGATACGTTCCTGCACTTCCATAAAGCGGCTCAGGCGCTCTTTCTTGATTTCTTCCGGCACCTGAAAATCCAGTGCATTGGCGGTTGCGCCATCCACTGCGGAATAGGCAAAGCAACCGACGCGGTCCAGTTGTGCTTCTTCCATAAAGTCGAGCAGCATTTTAAAGTCGTCTTCAGTTTCGCCTGGGAAACCGACAATAAACGTACTGCGAATAGCAATCTCAGGGCAGGTTTCGCGCCAGGCTTTGATACGGGCCAGATTGTTTTCGCTACTGGCCGGGCGCTTCATCGCTTTAAGAATACGAGGGCTTGCATGCTGTAACGGCACATCCAGGTAAGGCAGAATCGCGCCTTCTGCCATCAACGGAATGACTTCGTCCACATGCGGGTACGGGTACACATAATGCAAGCGTATCCATACACCCAATTCACCCAGCGCCTTGCTCAACGCCGTCATATGCGTTTTAACCGGCCTGCCGTTCCAGAAACCGCTACGGAATTTCATATCGACGCCGTACGCAGAAGTATCTTGCGAAATCACCAGGATTTCCGACACACCGGCATTGACCAAGTTTTCCGCTTCGTTCATCACATCGCCAATCGGGCGACTGACCAGGTCACCACGCATGCTTGGAATAATGCAGAAACTGCAACGGTGGTTACAGCCTTCAGAAATTTTCAGGTAGGCATAATGCTTGGGTGTCAGGCGCACACCTTGTGGCGGCACAAGATCAGTGTAAGGATCATGCGGCTTGGGTAAATGGGTGTGCACATGCCCCATCACCTCTTCCAGCGCATGCGGACCGGTGACTGCGAGCACGCTCGGGTGCGCGCCGGTAACGACGTCTTTTTTCGCCCCCAGGCAACCGGTTACGATCACCTTGCCGTTTTTATTCAACGCTTCACCAATGGCATCCAGGGATTCCTGCACGGCGGAATCGATAAATCCGCATGTATTCACCACCACCAGATCGGATTGTTCATAACTGTTGCTGATCTGGTAACCCTCAGCGCGCAGCTGGGTCAATATACGCTCAGAGTCAGAGCCAGCCTTGGGGCAGCCCAGTGAAACAAAACCTACTTTAGGCATAGTCTGCATAAATTAAACCTTTTAACCTTCCACCAGGAACTTGGTAACCGCGACCGAAGCGACGCCTAATGTAATCAATAATAACTGTAATAACGTATCGCGCAAGGCGGTACGTTTGTGTAATCCGGGAATCAAATCTGCCACCGCCACGTACAACATGCTGGAAGCCGCCAGACTCAAAATGTAAGGCACCCAGTGCTCAACCATGGAAAGTCCAGCATAAGCGATTAAACCGCCAGCCAGTGTTGCCAGGCTGGAGCCGATATTAAACAGGAATGCTTTGCGCTTACTGTAGCCGGAATGCAGCAGAATCAGGAAATCCCCTACCTCTTGCGGAATCTCGTGCGCAATAATTGCAAGCGCAGTGACCAACCCCACCTGCATATCTACCATAAATGCAGCGCAGATCAATACGCCATCAACAAAGTTATGAAAGGTATCGCCTATCATAATCATCATGCCGCTACGGCCCTGATCGTGGTGGTGATGATGCCCTAACACCTGTGACGATTCGGGTAGCACCGGCCTGAATTTGATAGCCCCTTGCGGAGGTTTTACTTTTTGTTCCTTGCCTGACCCTGAAGAGAGCTCCGGACAATGAGCTTCATCGTGCATGGCATGCATTTCGCAATGCTCGCCATGACAGTGGCGCCAAAGCACCAGTTTTTCCAGTGCAAAAAACAGCAAAATCCCAAACAGCATGGTGGCAGTCATCGCCTCTATATTCGGGCTGGTTTCAATCGCGTGAGGTAATATTTCCAGGAATACTGCCGCCAGCAAGGCACCGATAGCATAGCTGACCAGCAAAGGTACCCAATGTTTTCTGGCATTCAGTGCAAACACCGCCGCAATCGACACACTTAAAACGCCACCCGCCAGGCAAGCCAGAATCAGGCCAGTCAGTGGGGAAATGGTCGCTAGCGCCGCGGTTAATGATGTCGGGAAATTAATCATGCATAGTTTGTGGAAATGAGGCGCGCATTATACGTGAGTTATAGCAAAAATGAGCATAAACAATTAGTTATCCTCAATGCAGGCTTTCAGATCAGATGAATTGCGCAATCACGTAACCAATCACAATCCCTAACATTAAGGCCACGGTTAAGCCGCGGTAAGTCAGCACATCTTTTGAATAGCCACGCCGGATAGCTATAAACGAAACCAGATAGCCGAGTGCATTCAACAACCAGATAAAACCAAAGCTTAATACTTTGACGATGATGGGACCAATCACCGGTAACAAACCGATTAATCCGACTATCCACACAAATGCACCAGAAACAAAGCCTACCAGCAATGCCACGCCGGCCAGCATTTTGACATCCCACTGATGTTGCAGGCCCCAGTAAAGAAAACCAACCGTCAATATGGTGACTGGCAACATGACTTTCCAGTCTTGCCATCGCCATGAAGCTGCACTGTCTACAGGTTTGGCCGAAGGACGTCGAAGTCTGTTCTTGACCATGGCCCTATCCTTTTAAGTCGGCAATGGTGGTTGCCAGTGCATCCACTTGCGAACAGCGGTGCCAATGCGGTTTTTTTTGTGAGGCATCTGCTGCATACCCCCAGGTCACCAGCACAAAGTCCATATTGTGCGCATCTGCGGCCAGGCCATCTTCCAGCCGGTCGCCGATATACAGGCATTCCTCAATCGGCAATGCCAGGTCCTGCACAATCCGGCCAACCATATCTGCTTTGCGACTAAGGGCAGGCTGAAAATAATCCAGGGCATACACACCCTGGAAAAACTGATCCCACTGCAAATGCCTGACAATTTTTTCGGTTGGGAATAATCGCTTATTGGTGGCGATGTATAAATTGTAGCCAGCCTGGTGCAGTTGCTGCAACATCTCTGTCACACCATCAAACACAACCGATTTCAGGTAGCCGCTTGAGTCATAGTGTTCTTTAAACACCTTTGCCAGTGATTGCAATAATGCATCATCGTCTTGGCCGGAAAGCAATTGAAGGCTTTCAATCAGTGGCGGGCCAATCACATCATTGCTTAATGGCATTTTTAAAGGCGTCGCTGTGCTTTTGAATGCATGGGCATAGCCTTCCAGGATACTGGGGGCAGAATCGATCAAAGTGCCGTCCAGATCAAAAATCAGGTGTTTTTTCATGAGGTGCTTTATCTAAAAAAAGTCGCATTGTTACGACTTGTATTGCGAATAATGGCTATGTGGCAAAGCTGGGGGATTATTCCAGCCAGATGAAAGTCGCCATGCGTCCGGTATCTCCATCGCGCCTGAAGCTAAAGAAAGATTCAGGTTCACTGTAGGTGCATCTTCCGCCACCATAAATACGGGTAATTCCTGAACTCTGCAACCGTTGCCTGGCGATGGTATACAAATCACCCAGCCATTTATTGCCATGAGGACGGAATGCAGCTTCTGCTTGCGCGTCATGCACTATAAACTGTTGCCGTACTTCACCGCCGACTTCAAAGGATTCCGGACCGATTGCAGGGCCTAGCCATGCCATTAATTGACTTGCCTCACCTGGCATCACTTCAACGGCAGCTTCAATGACACCATCACAAAGGCTGCGCCAGCCGGCATGAATGGCGGCAACGACAGTGCCAGCTTCATCACAAAGCAACACCGGCAGACAATCTGCGGTCATGGTCACGCAAACGACTTCTTTGCGCGTTGAAAAACTGGCATCAGCAGTTTCAAGGCAACTCGAAGTGCTGGCATCAATTACGCGTATGCCATGCACCTGCTGCAGCCAGACCGGTTCCGTCGGTAAAAACGGGCTTAATGACTGGCGGTTGTGCGCCACGTGTAATGGATTATCTTTAACATGATCACCCAGGTTCAGGCTGGCGTAGCTGCCGGTGCTGATACCTCCTGCCCGCGTCGTTTGTAACGCTTTAACGTTCGCAGGCGCAGGCCAATCAGGAATGATAAATTCGGGTTTATGCATCATCCTCGTCCGCTATCAGCGCTTCATCATCCCACTCTTCACTATCTTCCAGGTCGTCCTCAAGATCTTCATCGCCCCAGTCTTCATCATCGTCACCAATAAACAATCCGTTTTCGTCAACATTGAGGTCAACTGGAGATAAGGGTTCATCTGGCACTTCGGTGGCACGCATGGCCTCGAGCAAAGCACGCATATCATCCGCCAGCTCAATTTGCCACTCCATGTGTTCATTGGTTACCGGATGCGTCAGACCCAGTTTAATGGCATGCAGG
This sequence comes from Methylophilus sp. Leaf414, assembly GCF_001425425.1. NCBI lineage: Bacteria > Pseudomonadati > Pseudomonadota > Betaproteobacteria > Nitrosomonadales > Methylophilaceae > Methylophilus > Methylophilus sp. Leaf414. Next base: position 180,657 of record NZ_LMQQ01000001.1, read on the forward strand.
GCCTGGCGTTTGAAATCACCAATCACCGCACGCAATTCTGTGGACATCATTTTATGCGGGATGATATTGCCGATGCCGTACAAGGGATCACCCACCATGGGTGCTTTTAAATGCTGTAAATGCACGCGGATCTGGTGCGTGCGCCCGGTTTCTAGATTGCAGCGCAGATAGGTATTGGTCCCAAAACGCTCCAGCACCTGATAATGCGTCACTGCAGACTTACCGCGGCGTATCACAGCCATCTTGACGCGCTGGTGTGGATGGCGACCTATGGGCTGATCTACCTTACCGTTGCGCCAGAGCTGGCCCCAGACAATCGCACGGTATTCACGCTTGACCGTATGCGCCTGTAACTGGCGCACCAGGCTGGTTTGCGCCTCTAGTGTTTTCGCCACTACCAGCAAGCCGCTGGTATCTTTATCCAGCCGGTGCACAATACCAGCACGTGGCACCTCTTTAAGTTGCGGCCGGTGGAAAAGCAAAGCATTTAGTAAGGTGCCGCTCCAGTTCCCTGCAGCAGGATGCACCACCAGTCCGGCAGGCTTGTTGATCACAATCAGTGCGTCATCTTCGTAAACAATATCCAGCGGAATATCTTCGGGTTCAAATGCGTTGTCTTGCGCATTCACTGGCGGCGTAACGGTAATGTTCTCGCCACCCCATACTTTGGTTTTGGCGGTAGGCGCTTTGCCATCGAGCAATACCAGGCCCTCTTTGATCCAACCCTGTAACCGGCTACGTGAATGGTCAGGCAGCATTTGCTGCAACACCAGATCCAGCCGCTGCCCACCAAGGTTGGTAGGCACGACCAGCTGTAAGGAAGCGCTTTCTTTCATATTTTCAAACGGCATCAGTTATAATGCCCTGAGTTTCCTTATATATAACGATATTGAACAACATGCTTCGCATTTTACCGCTTAACGCCCTGCTCACGCGTGCTTTTATTTTCATCGCCGCGCTTACCTTAAGCGCTTGCGCTATTTTTGGTGATCCAAATCCGCTTGATGAAACAAAAGGCTGGCCTGAGCAACGCCTGTACGCCGCCGGCCAAGAAAAAATGGTGGATAAAAACTACGATAAGGCGATCGAGTACTTCCAAAAGCTGGAAGCGCGTTATCCGCATGGTGCTTATGCCACCCAGGCACAACTTGAAGTGGCCTATGCTTATTACAAGAAAAGCGAACCGGTGTTATGCCTTTCTGCCGTTGACCGCTTTATCAAACTGCACCCGAACCACCCTAACCTCGACTATGCCTATTACCTGAAAGGCCTGGCCACCTTTAACGAACGCGGCGTTATCGAAAAATACACCAAACAGGAAATCAATGATCGCGACCCGAAAACATTGCGCGTGTCATTCAATGCGTTTAAGGAACTGGTCGAACGCTTTCCCAATAGCCGCTATGTGAAAGATGCCACGCAGCGTATGATTTTCCTGGTCAATACACTGGCTATGCATGAGATGCACGTAGCCCGTTATTACATGCAACGTAAAGCGTATGTCGCAGCGGTGAACCGCACCAAATTTGTATTGGAAACCTATCCTAACTCAAGTGCTGTTGAAGAAGCACTGGTAACGATGATCAGCGCTTACGACGCCATGGGCCTGGACGACCTTAAAGAGGACACCTTGCGTGTACTCAAAACAAACTATCCGGAAAATCCTATGATTACCGGAAAAATCAACGAAGACGAAAAAGTCTGGTGGAAATTCTGGGAAAGCCTATACCAGTAATTTTGATTAAAGTCTCGCCGGATACCGAAAAGCGCCAATCTTATGGCGCTTTTTTGTTTGGTAGTGACTCAAACCTTTTTATGGGTGTTGGTCTTTGCTACCAGTGCATCCATCGCGAAAGCTTCCAGCTCAAAAGGATTGTCATAATAAATATGCCGCCCTCTCAACCCCTGCCAAAGTCCCGCTAACAAATAAGCCGGGATAAACAGAATCCCCCATCGTTCAGCCTGCCGCACATGTACGTGTTCATGCGGACGTAGTTGCTCCAGTCTTGTGGCTGAGAAACCCAATATTACATGCCCAAGCGTCATCGCCGCGAATCCGCGACGCATCATCCAGTATGCGAACCTGCCGCCATGCACCTCGACTACACCATGTGCAAGACGTGCTTTTGCGCCAAATAACATCCAGACTCCTGCAGCCAGCATACCGATCAGCGTCGTGGGTAACGTCCATAAAAGAATAAGTAAGCGCAAAATTTATTATCTTAAATATAACTAGCAGCCTGGTAGAGAAAATTGACTTCAGAGTTGTCTTGGTGAAAACATAATGATAGCCATTCCCAACATTGCCACACCGGCGCCGACTATATCCCACCCGGTCGGACGTATACCTTCTACCAGCCACAGCCAGATGATTGCCACGCCAATATAAACACCACCATAAGCCGCGTAGATACGTCCAGCTGCCGCAGGATGCAATGTCAGTAGCCACGCAAACACCGCCAGGCTAATGCCTGCAGGCACCAGCAACCACATGCTTTTTCCCTCTTTCAACCAGAGATAAGGCAGATAGCAACCTACAATTTCAGCCACTGCGGTCAGTGCAAACAACAAAAATGTTTTAATCAACGTCTATGCCTTATTGGTTTGTTGCAGCAAAGCTTTCTTGGCTGCAACTTTTGCATCAAATTTGTCTTTGAGAACCACGAAACGCTCATGGGTGCCTGTAGCAATCAGGTCAATGTCATCGTGAGCCTCAACCTTGAATACTAATTTTCGATCATTTATTTCGATGAGCTCAACAGTAGCAATGACGGTTAATCCAGCTGGCGTAGGCGACTGATGACTGACATTGATATGCGTGCCCACAGTTTGCTCATGTGGCTGATCAAGATAAGGCTGTATCGCCTTGATACATGCCCATTCCAGAAAACCAACCATAAAACCTGTTGCAAACACTTCCGGCATCATCAGAAACTCTTCGGCTTCCGGGTATAACGCCGGAACAGTTTTTGAAACAGGTACCAGGAACTGGTGCTGATATCTCAGGCCAGGTTGCAGCGCAGCATCCATAAAAATTACTCCTGCTCTGAAATAAGCAATTGATTATGGTCAGTTTTCAGGTAAAAAGTGCCATTAGCATCAATCTGGATGGCTCTTATTCGGTAATCACTTAATACCGGCTCTGCATATACTAGCGTCGTGCCTTCACGGCGAACGCGGTACAAAGTGGTATTCCCCATACCGGCGACAAAAAAATCGTTATCCCAGAAATCGTTGCGACCGGTTTTCGGATATTTTGCAAGTGGGCCGATCCCAATCGAAGGCACAAATGTCATTAGCGGCTTCTCATGTCCCTCGTGGCTATTGAATTTGTTGCCGTAGTAGCCACTCATGCCATCACGCTCATAAATCGTGCCATAGCTGACTATTGGCCAGCCGTAGTTTTTGCCACGCTTGATCAGGTTGATCTCATCCCCACCACGCGGACCGTGATCCGTTAACCACAACTCATTACTTTCCCTGTCGTAAAACAGGCCGCCTGAAGGTGAGCGGAAACCGGTGGCATATACCTCTGTATTCAAACGCTGCAAGTCAATACGCATGACTTTACCAAGAGAAGTAGTTTTGTCCTGCACGCGGTCAGGTTTGGAAAAATCCCCTATGCTTAAGTACAAGGTACGTTCATTTTCCCCCAACACCAGCTTGCCCCCTACCTGGTGACCGAGAATCGGTTCTTTAATGGCTGGTCGGCTGATATAAATCTCGCGGTCAAAGCTGACCTCGCTATTTTCAACATCCACCGCAAACTCGCTCACTGCCAGGCGCACACCGTTGGTTACTTCATCCCAGGCCGTATAGGCGACATAGAGGGTTTTGCCAATCAGCAGTGAGTCTTTGACGCCAGAAAGCTCTTTGCAATAAACGAGTTGCTTGCTGCTGCTCTCATCTGCCGAAGTATCACCGCCAGGTATAAATTTTGCCAATTGCTTGCCGGGCTTAACCAGCTCCATGGTTTCATTCTGGCGAACAAAATATACATCACCACACTTGCTGATAAACAAAAATAAATGTTTATCCAGGCGCTCAAACGGTCCACTTGGATATTGGTCTTCAAAAGGGAGCTTATAAACTTTTAGGGGTTGAGTGCCAAACACCGAGCTGATTCTTGGCGGCTCAGGCTCTTTGTTAGCATCTTTATCCGCTTGCGCAGCTTCACTGCCGGATAGCAGTAATCTTGGTACCACATCATCAGCAGCCTGTACATTCGGTGCAAGCATATTCCAGCTGAGTATCAGCCAACAGAGGGTAAATAATGTGAATTTTAAAAGTGGTCGGATTAACAATCGATGAGGTTGATAAAGCAAAACAAGGTTCTCCATTCTTATACTTACATACGAGTCGCAAGTACAGAAAAAAGTTTATAAAACGATTATATAAATTTTAAATTTATTATATAAATCAATAATATATTATTTTTTATTCATCCAATTTGTAATCATTATTTTCAGTAATAATGCAGCAATCATCACTAACCATGCTACTAGTGTCAGTTTAATAAATGCTGCAAAAGTATCCTGCTGGCAAACTTCACCCAATAGGGGGTTAACAGTATCACAGCCAAAAGCCACTACCGCAAATGCAAAACCTGGCCCAAGGTGCAAAATGGCCAGGCCGTAAATCAATCCACGTAACATATGTATTCCATGACAACGTTACCATTAATTCCAGTTATCAATTTTGACATCGGCGCAAACTTTTGCTTGTGGGGCTGTGATGCCTACTCTATGAAAAATATCTGCAATACCGTCTACCAAGACACTCAACAGCTTAACGTTTAAACGCCAGCACCAGTACCCCCATAGCTACCAACGCGACACCTAGCCACTCTCGCGCAGAAAGGCGTTCGCCCAAGAACAGGAAGGCAAATAACGCGACCAGCACCAGGCTGAATTTATCGACTGGCGCCACTTTCGAAGCTTCGCCCAATTGCAGCGCGCGAAAGTAACATATCCAGGAGGCTCCTGTCGCGACAGCGGATAAGCCTATGAATAATAATGAGCGCGCCGGCATGGTGAACGGATTGCTCCATTTACCTGCAAACCAGACGAAGGGTGCAAGCACGGCGGTGATGACCAGCGTGCGGATCAAAGTAGCGAAATCAGAATCAACGCCGGTGATACCGATTTTAGCAAAAATAGCGGTGAGGGCCGCAAAGCAGGCTGAAAGTGCTGCCCAGAAAAACCAGTCATTGATCATCACACTGCCCTTGTTTGCTAATCAACATTCTGACCAATGCGCCACAGCACACCTGAAGGATCGGTGATACAAAAATCGCGCATTTTCCAAGGCTGCAATTCTATCGGCCACAATTTGACGCCGTATTTATTGACCACACCGCTTTTCTCTATTTTCTGCCACCATGCGTCAACGTCTTCCACCAGCAGATGCATCATGAAATTTTCGGCAAAACCCTCAGCACAAAAATTTTGCAGTAAAAAACTCGAATTCCCAAAGTGGAAATAAGCGATACCGCCACCTTCTGAGGCCATGGTGAACCCAATATCCTGATAAAACTGCCTGGATAATTCAAAGTCTTTGGCCGGAACGAATGCCTTGATTTCTGTAACTTTCAGGTTTGTCATGTTGAGGTGAGCCTATCTAGTGAATTGCTGGTATGACTCAAGTATAAATCAAGCTCATCCCTTGCGTGTACCTGCCTCATATTCACGGTACAAAGCCATGGCTACCTGCCCTATCAACTCCAGAGGCAATGGCTGATCGAGTGGAAAAGATAAATTGCCTTTTTTGCCACGGTAGGCTTGCAATACATTGATTAATGCTAAATCCTTGGTGACAGGAGGATAGATGCCGATGTGTTGCTTGAATGCTGCGAAATAGAAAAATACATGTTGATCGGCGCGGAATGCAGGTATTTGATAGCTGATACAACGCATTGCTTCCGGTAGCAAGGTCTCGACTTTTTCCTGGATAGAAAGCATTAAAGCCTGAATCTCAGGACTCAGGCTTTTGATATATTCCTCATGTGCGCTAAATGCCAAAGATGGCTCCTGGGAAGTTTAAGCTTCAATCTGCCAATCAGGATTCCAGACCACTTCCCAAAGATGTCCATCCGGGTCTTGAAAGTAGCCTCCATAACCGCCCCAGAAAGTATCCTGTGCAGGCTTGGTGACGGATGCACCGCTTTTGCTGGCTTGCGTCATGACTTCATCAACCTCTGCTTTTGAACCGACGTTGTGTGCAATCGCAAAGCTAGTCGGGCTTGAAGGTAAAACTGGCAGCTTTGTATCATGTGCAAGGCTGTCGCGCGGCCAGAGTGCCAGCTTCAAGCCACCTTTCAGTTCAAAAAACACCACGGCACCATGTTCAAACTCTGTTCCCATGATCCCTTCGGTCGCTAATCCCATGCCATCGCGATAAAACCTGAGCGAGGCTTCCAGGTTATCTACGCCTAGCGTAATCATGGCAATCGAAGGTTTCATCGTTTACTTATCTGGTCAGGATGTATACGCATGTTGAAACGGCAGCGATAGACAAGCCAAAAGAAACAAACAGCATGGTTTTATAAGCGGCTACCTGTTTGTTTGCCACTTGCGCAGCCGCTTCAATTTGCTGGATAGCCTGCTGCATTTTCTCGGCCAAAACATGTATTGATTCTGCATTCTGCACAGCCGCAGCCTGAAGCTCTTGAATTTGCTTGGCCAGCAAAGGATCAACCTTGGCAGCCGCTTCAGATTTGGAAGTAAAGGCAGGCACAGCAGAAGTGGCTACTTGCGCGATATACGGTGCCAACGCCTTGATAATAGGTAAAAACTGAATTGCCATAATAACCTCGCCAACATTATTTAACTTTGTCTGCATAGTACGGGCTGAATGCCTATACGTCCACCCTTGATAGCGAAACAGGTAGGTTGCGGAGATTCAAATTGCTCCACCCTACTCGACAAAGTTATCCCTATCCTCAAGTAAGCTGAGAGTGATATCAACCGCGGCGAGCTGCTTCAATAGTGGCGATATCAATCTTTTGCATCTGCATCATCGCTTCGAAAGCACGTTTGGCCGCAGCACGGTCCGGATCGGTAATTGCAGCCATTAATGCGCGTGGCGTGATTTGCCACGAAATTCCCCACTTGTCCTTACACCAGCCACAGTCGCTTTCTTCGCCTCCATTATCCACAATCGCGCTCCATAAACGATCAGTTTCGGCCTGATCATCAGTAGCTACCTGAAAAGAGAAGGCCTCATTATGTCTAAAGATCGGGCCGCCATTTAATCCAAGGCAAGGAATACCTATTACCGTAAACTCAACCGTCAATGCATCACCTTGTTTGCCTGAAGGGTAATCGCCAGGCGCATAATGTACCGCACCCACCGTGCTATCAGGAAAAGTGGCGGCATAAAACGTTGCCGCTTCCAATGCATCGCCATCAAACCATAGACAAATTGTGTTTTTTGCAGCCATATCTCCTCCGCCGTGACCTTTAATAGTGCTGAGATTGGATCATAAATTAGTCATTAATGATGACAAAAAAAATTCAAAGCTGGTTCAATTGATGATCTTCATTGAATTTTATTTAAATCCATGCCTACAATTAATTTTATTAACCATATTGTTATATATTTCAATATATAAATAAAATTTAGTGCACCTGATAATAGAGATTAAAAAATGGATAGCCCACCTATATCATCATCTCCGCCCAAGCTTTTCCCGAGCATTACTGAGCGTTTAACGACACTTCAATACAGCAAGCGCACCGAAGAATCTTATATTCAGTGGATTAAACGGTTTATTACTTTCCATGGCAAACGTCACCCACGGGATATGGGTGGTGAAGAAATAGAGGCTTATTTAAACCATCTGGCTGAAGAAAAGAAAGTTTCGGCCAGCACGCAAAACCAGGCCAAAAGCGCCCTGCGTTTTTTATATGAACAGGTGCTGGAACGTGAATTACCAGTGATGGAAAACCTGGTGAAAGTGAAAGCCCATAAAGCGCTGCCTATAACCCTGACCAAACACGAAGTACAGGCCATCCTTTCAAACCTGAATGGCTCGATATGGTTGATCGCCAGCTTGCTATACGGCAGCGGCCTGCGTGTAATGGAGTGTTTGCGGCTGCGCGTCACCGATATTGATTTCGCGAAACTTGAGATTTTTGTACGCGATACTGAAGGGTATAAAAACCGCATTACCCTCTTGCCTGCTAGCCTGGTTGAACCGTTGAAAGCGCATTTACTGGAAGTACAGTCATTACATGAAGAAGACCTTGCTAAAGGATTTGGCGAAACCAGAATGCCAGCAAGCTTAGCCAGGAAATATCCTGAGGCGAGTAAAGATTGGGCATGGCAATATGCTTTCCCTTCGAGCAGGCTTTCAGTTACCCAACAAACAGGGGATATTTATCGCCATCATGCTGATGAAAAAACTGTACAACGTGCAATTAAAAAGGTGGTGAAACAGGCTGGGATTAAAAAATTAGTGACCCCCAATACATTCCGCCACAGTTTTGCTACCCATCTATTGCAGGGCGGGCAGGATATTCGTACTGTGCAGGAGTTATTGGGTCATGCCGATATAAGCACCACCATGATTTACACGCAGGTGGTGAATATTGGCGGGCGCGGCGTGGCTAGTCCACTCGATGTTATTTAGTGCTGCATTGATTCAGATAATAGCGAATCGCACATAAGTTATGCAGCCGAAGATAGAATTTTAAGGCCGATTAAACGGGCAAACTGCATGGCTGGCATAGGATTGCCAAACAGGCTTCCCTGTCCTTCCTCACAGCTTTTCTCCCTTAAGTAGTTGTATTGGCTGCGGGTTTCAATGCCCTCTGCAATCGCTTGCAGATCAAAACCGTGCGCTATATCAAGCGTGGCACAAACCACTGAATCATCTTGCTTGTGCTCCAGCATGCCATGCACAAATGAGCGGTCAATTTTAATGCGCGTTAAAGGATAGGTCTTGAGCAAACTTAAAGAAGCATAGCCAGTACCAAAATCGTCAAAAGCAATACCTACGCCAGAACTTTTTAACTTGCGCAGCGTTTCAAGCACCACTTCATCGCTATCCAGTGCAATATTCTCAGTCACTTCCAGCTCAAGAGCCTCGGGAGGCAAGCCATGTTTGGCCAATGTCTGCATGACTTCTTCCAGCAAGTTGCCTACCCTGAACTGTGCTTCAAACAGGTTGACGCCGATACGCAAATGGCTCGCGCCATGGCGTCGCCAGTATGAAACTTGTGCGCATGCTTCATCAAGCACCCACGAGCCGACGATTGCAGCCAGCGGCCCGCCTTCCAGCGCTTGCATGAATGCAGCCGGTGCCAGGATGCCACGTTTGGGATGATGCCAACGAATTAAGGCTTCTGCACCGGTAATGGCACCAGTGGCTAAACTGACTTGCGGTTGATAATAAAGCAGAAATTCGCCTTCATCTACCGCCCGGTGCAATTCCATGGCATAAAGGCGACGTGTGACGGCTTCCATCCGTAGCGCTGAGGTAAACAGAAACGCCCGCCCGCGCCCACCTATGCTTTTGGCTTTAAACAAGGCAAGGTCTGCATTGCTGACCAGCTCTAATGCTTCATGCGCTTGCAGAGGTGCCAGCGCTACACCACAGCTTGCTGCAACGCGTATTTCGTGACCATTAATGATGATTGGCTGCGCAATTTGAGAAATCAATACATTCGCAAACGCCAGTGCCTCTTCAGCATTGGTAATATTCGGGACGATGATGGCAAACTCGTCACCGCCAATTCTGGCGACCAGGCCAGGCGCATTGACCACTGCAGACATGCGCATCGAGACAGCTTGCAGAACTTTGTCTCCAATCGTGTGGCCCAGTGTGTCGTTGACGTCTTTAAAGCCATCAAGGTCAATGATGAAGACAGCTGCCGGCTTGGGGATGAGCAATGTTTCTTCGACCACGCGATAAAACCTGCCGCGATTGGCCAGGCCGGTGAGTACATCAATATTGGCGCGCTGGCGAAGCTCAGTTTCTTCAATGCGCTGTGCAGTGATATCTTTCAAAATGGCTTCAAAACGCATTTTGCCGGCTTCTTTCCAGCTAAACAGTGATAAGCCCAACAGGAACTCGGTACCGTCTTTGCGCAAACCAAAAATTTCTGTTGGCGTTTCCAGGTAATCCAGCGAACCTGTTGCTACAGCACGATCAATAATATCTTTCAGAACAAAACGTTCACGCTCAGGGATAAGTATATCGATCGGCTGGCCTATCCCTTCTAACACCTCATAACCATGCGAGTCGGCTGCCGCCTGGTTCCAGGCAACAATCTGGCGATGCTCGTCAAACCAAACCACTGGTGAATCTGAGCTTCCGGCGTACTCTTCAAAACTGGGGCGGTTGCGGTTACTTGCAGTTTCAATACGCCTCAATTCCAGGCGGTCAGAAACCATTTGCGCTAACTCTTTCAGGCGGCGCTGATCTTCTTCTGAAAAATTAAAATGTGGCTGGTTATCTACCACACAGAGTGCGCCCAGCGCCAAACCATTTGGGGATAATAGTGGTACACCTGCGTAAAATCTGAGATTGGTTGCGCCGGTGACGAGGGGATTATCGTAAAACCTGTCATCAAGCGTTGCATCGGGCACCACCATGACTTGCGTCTGATTGATGGCATGCGCGCAGAATGAAACATCGCGGCTCATATCCGCTTCACCAATCCCCAAACTGGCAGCAAAGAACACTTGGTCGCTGCCTATGATGTTCACGGCGGCCACTGGCATGCCAAACATACGTGAAGCAATATGTACGACAGGATCTAAACTGGGTACCAGGCTTTCATTGTCGAGGCCATGCTCTGACAAAGCAGCTAATCGTTCTTGTTCAGTGACTAGTATTGCAGGACATTTCATCGCAGTCTCATGTTCCTGGAGCTTTGGATTAATGGGCTATGCCTAATAACTATTGGCTACTGACACATCATGCAAGTATCATGACATATATTTACATAAATACTAACCAGGAACTAGTCTGACTTTGCGGATTTATTTACACTTTGGCAACTATATTTTGCCAGTTTAATTCTTTTGTTTGTCCCCGATATGGCTTTGTCCGCGCACCTTGGCTAGCTTGACCTGTTTTTGACGCTCACGCAGCGATTCACGTTTGTCTTCTGTGAGTTTTTCATAGCAATAAGGGCAAGAGATGCCTGCTTCGTATTGCTCACTCAACTTTTCTTCACTGGTCAGCGGCATGCGACAAGCGTAGCACTGGTCATGATCACCAACTTCCAGACCATGTTTGACTGCAACGCGCTGATCAAAGACGAAACAATCGCCCTCCCATAAACTTTCTTCTTTCGGCACCGTTTCCAGGTATTTGAGGATGCCGCCCTGTAAGTGATAGACCTCTTCGAACCCTTGCTGCTTCATAAAGGAGGATGCTTTTTCGCAACGGATCCCGCCGGTACAAAACATGGCTACTTTTTTGTGCTTGGTTTTATCCAGATTGTCTGCGACATACTTGGGGAATTCACGAAAGGTGGTGGTTTTCGGGTCAACCGCATTTTTAAAAGTACCGATATGCACTTCGTAATCGTTACGCGTATCCAGCAAAATAACATCCGGGTCTGAAATCAGCGCATTCCAGTCTTCCGGTTTCACATAGGTACCGACCACCTCGTTCGGGTCTACCCCCTGCACGCCCATGGTGACGATTTCTTTTTTCAGTTTGACCTTCATGCGATAGAAAGGATGCGTGTCAGCCCAGGATTCTTTATGCTCAAGGTCAGCCAGGCGAGGATCCTGACGCAGGTAATTCAAAATTGCTTTTATATCTTCCGGCTTACCGGCAATGGTGCCATTGATACCTTCATTCGCCAGCAGCAAAGTGCCTTTAATCCTGAGCATCAGGCATTGTTCCAGGATAGGTTGTTGCAGGTCTTTGTAATTATCCAGGGTAACGAATTTGTAGAGTGCGGCGGTAAGGTATTGACTCATTTGCGAAGTAGCTTTGTTTCAAAGAGTCGCATTTTACCACCCTAAGCCGCTGAATGAAAAAGGGAAATGTGCAAAAAAGAAAACGGGCTTAGCGCCCGTTTCATAATAATTGATCCAGATCAAAAATTTATTGAATCACTAAAATTTCTGCTTTGCCCAAACCGCCCATATCACCCATCCAGCGGTGTACACGCAAACTGCTAATCTCGACAAACCGGCTATCCAGCAATTTGAATGATTTATAAAGGATATTCAGGAATGGTAATTTATGCGGCCCACAATCAATCCAGGTAGCTTGTGCCGCAGGTGTTTTTGCCAGCAAAAGCGTGCCGCGTTTCATGCCGTAACCTAGATAAGCACTGGTATTGCCAAGCACACCCAAGGTACCCGCCATCATGCCGGAAGCACAATAGTCTCCGACATTCCCTTCAATCAGCAACATGCCTCGGCGCATGCGATCACCAGCACGTGCGCCAGCATTACCCTTGCAGATGAGCACTCCATTTTGGAGTTGTGCACCCAGAAAATCGCCGGCATCCCCTTCAACAATCACTTGGCCAGTAGTCATGCCAAAACCAATATAAGCATGCTGTGAGTCGGTGTTTTTAAAGGTGACTTTCAATGCTTCAACACTGTTATCAACGCTTACCTCGAATACTTCACCCACCGTTGAATGTTTAGTCAGTTTGATAGCGGTAATTTCAGAGACCGTTTTACCCTGCAAAGCTTGTGGCGACAATGCACGGCAATCAATCTGGCGCGAGACCGGTTTGGCGGTTAAGACGATATGGCTCATACGGCCTCCCCACTTAAAATTGGACGCAGCTTGAAGTGATGTGGGCCCAGTTTTCCACCATAGTTACCGGCAGAAATACGCAAAATGCCATTCTCTTTGCCCAAACCGCAAGCAGCTTCAATACCGGCTTTCATAGAAGCGGCAATATCTTCAAATGCCAGGCCATTCACCACAATCTCCATCACACTTTCTACACGCGGATCAAGCTCGCTTTTTACCGCGCCTTTTAATGTCGGACAGAAAGCATCATTGGTACTGGCAAACATTTTGGGATATTTGCTACCAACTTTGGAGCCTGAACGCACCACGCCACCCGGAAACGGCATGATCACATTCGGAAACTTGCGCATGGCATCAATCGCAGCTTCGCAGGCTGTCAGCACTTGCGCCTGGCTGGTGCCTAACACCAGGAAGTTACCGCCACCAATCGCGCGCACCATGCCGGTGGTTTCCTCAGTAAGAAACTCGCCATCCATTACCGGAATACGCCAGTAGCGCTTGAGCTTGCCTTCGGCATTGGGAATCTGTTTGGAGATTTGATTACCATCACCAAAAAAGCGCAAATGCTTGCCAAGGCTGATCATATCTTCGGACTCGATACCCGCAAAGGCGGCCGCAGTCGGGCAAGTAAGGATACATTGCCCCATACGGGTTTCCAGCTGCTGCATAAGCACTTTACTACCCATGGCAAACAACAGCACACTGACACCCGGACGGCCATCAGGCGTTTCGTTCTCAGTCAGCTCGCGTTCTATACCAGCCTCTACACCACAGCCGATCACGCTGGTAGCAAAACCGGTCATGGCATTGGCTGCGTTGTAAGCCCAGCGCAAATTTTGCGCAGTGATCAATACGCGCGTGGCGCGCATATTGAAGGCTTCAGCAAAAGTGTCGTCTATTTCTACGCCGTTAATAACCATCATGCCCCCTGCACATGGTTAATGACATGGTTGCGGCCATCTTCCGCAATATGGTCATTACTGATTTTGAAGTGTTGCATTTGCATGGTGTGATAGCGATCAAAATACTGCTTGATGTCTTTTTCAACGCCCAGGTCAAATGCAGGCTTGGCAGTATGGGTAGCGCCCCATACTACTTTAATGACTTTTCCTTCTTTCACTACCAGTTCACCATCCTTAAACACCAGGTCAGGCTTGCTAAACATGGCTTCTTTGTCAGGCTGCTCGGTATAAACGGTAATATCAGCGGCGGCACCCACGCCCAAATGCCCCCGGTCTTGCAAGCCTATCAATTTGGCCGGCGCTGAACGTGTCATGGTGGCGATTTCGTAAAGCGTGTATTCGCGATCCAGCGCTTTCAGGTTACTCATCGCCTGCGCATCCAGGTTCAGTTTATCGAAGGCATCATTACGGAATGATTTGTCCATCAGCAAGCGGATTAAATGCGGATAGGTAGTAAATGGTGCACCGTTTGGATGGTCAGTCGTCAGGAAGACACGCCAAGGATCATCCACACTCAGGAACACTTCCAGGCCAATCGCCCATTGCAAGGCATTCACATAATTCTCGTCACGGTATTTGAACGGCACCACGCCACAACCGGCATCGCACTCGATATCCATGATCACCGATTTTTTTGGGTTGGCTACCTTGGCGTTCAAATGCTGCATCATGTTGTCGCCGGAAGCGGTCACCGTCTGCCCGAACAGGATCTGGCCGACATCGGCGGTGATATGCTTGTTTTTGTTGATTGCCTCGGCAATATTGGCCGCGGCTGAAGAAAACTTCTTGTCCCCTTCGGTACCGTAGCTGTGGAACTGGATGTGCGTCAGGTGCATGGGCAGGCCATCGCTGGCGCCCATAGTATCCAGCGTGGTCTGGAAATTACCGGCCACGCCCAGGTTGTTACAGTGCACATGCAAAGGTTTGGCAATGCCAAGGTCATGCACAGCGCGGCTTAACGCCTGCAGAATACGGCGTGGCGTGATGTGGTAATGGCTGTGCTGCTGGTCCAGGTCCTGGCGGCGCTCGTTGAACTTGAACGCCGAGATGCCACCTGGGTTTACGACCTTGATACCTATGGTTTGCGTCGCATGCAAGGTCCAGGCGACATAATCATTGATGGTTTTCTGATCTGCATTCTGGCTAAGCAGGCGCAACAGGTAATCATCATTACCCAGCATGGCGTAGCCGCCTTTGTCTATCATGGGCGTATCGCCCATTTCCATATGCGCTTGCCGCGCATTCACCGCCAGGATGGCCGGTTCAAACGCAGCGGTATACCCCATCTCGATATAGCGCATACCGGTGTCGGTGGTATTCGGCGTCGCATGGTGGCTGCAATTCGCGCCACAGATATGCGCTTCAGGCTCCTGCATGCGTCGCATATCCTGGTATTCAGGGAGCAGCATGCGTGCAATATTCACTTTGCCGCCACCAATATGGCTGTGCATATCGATCGCACCAGCCATCACAATTTTGCCGTTCAATTCATGCGCCTGGTCGATTTTCTCGGTCTCGGCGGGCTTAGCGATAATGCGGCCATCACGGATATAGATATCTTCCAGTACGCCATCTTTATGATGGGCAGGATCAATTACCCTGGCATTTTTTAGCAACGTAATCATGCCTGCTTCCCTTCATTGGCTATGGCTTGTTCAATCAAAGCAACTACTTTAGATAAAGTAGGGACATCAGAAGGTTTGGCGGCTGTCAGCGGCAAAGTCACCGAGCCATCGACGCGGAATTGCTGGCCGCCAGTATCCAGGCCTGGTGTGGCTACCGGGATAAACACCGCTGGCGGTGTGGTAAATTTGCTATCGGCTGCGCCCAGCACAATCACTGGCGAAACTTCGGGAGGGGGCATGGCTTCCGGGCTAAAACTGTTTACCCAGACGACTACATCATGGTCTTGCCAGTTAGGCGCATCAATAATCACGCCATTGAGCCAGGTATGTGCGTAATTCACGCTGGTATCACCATCGCTGCCTCCTAGTGACAAGCCCATGGCGCGCGATTTCTGGTTCAGGGCAACCACGGTTTCGGTAATATTTTCTATGGTTAATTCTGCATGCTCGAAATGCAAGTCTTTGGACACCCAGACCAGGGTAGCGTATTTTGCGGCTTTTAGTGTTTCAGCCAGCGCAGCAAGTGTGCTGACTGGCACACCCGCAATACTTTCGCCAGCCACAGGTTTGTTCATAACCAGTGCGCGCAAGGCAGACACAACTTCTGGCAAATGCTCGGAAGCACAGGCTATCACTTGCGGTGCGCGGCCATCCGGCGAAACACCCGCCTGCGTTTTGAGCTTATCGCCACCCAGGTAAATAATCTGCCGGGCTGAAGGTTCGGTAAACATGGCTTCGTCTACCCATACTACGCGCTCAAAAAAACGCGCATTGTGTGTGACCACATCGGTGCCTATCATGAGAATCACATCCGCGCGGTTGCGCACCTCAGTCAATGTCGTCGTTTGCCAGCCTCTATGCTGCAACACTTTCATATTGCGCAAAGTACTATCTGCATTCAAGTGTGTCATATCCGCAAAGCTCTGGTTAGCAAGGCTGACCAATGCACGCGCGCCATGCACATCAGTACTGCTACCGGCGATCAAAGGCGATTGTGCCTGCTGCAGCAATTCGGCCGCGGCTTTTACCGCTTGCGCCAAGGAAACAGCTTGTCCATTAACCTGAGGCTGCACACTCAGAGAAGTAGACCGGGCGTAGAATTTCGCCGCCTTGCCACAAGAAAACTGCTGTTTGGCAATTGTATCCGCCGAAATATCGTCGCATAACAAGCCACACGCCGGGCAAGCATGCATAGTCTGTTCTGTATTTACCATATGTGGAAAGATCTCTCGTCTACGCTGAAAAAACTAACGCCATCGTTGAAAACAATCACATCATACAAACATCTAAACTAGATGGATAGAAAAAATAAAGCGGGGAATGCGCGTTATTTAGGCTATTGAAAATAAAGCTACCGGGAATCAATGATCCACTCATACATAAACAATCCGTAATCAAGGTTTATCAATCACGTTAAAAATAGTAGAATAGCTGTTTGATTTTTCTTGTTAATTAACTATATTGGAGTTCTCATGGCTTTAGAGCGTACACTTAGCATTATCAAACCAGATGCCGTTGCAAAAAACGTGATTGGTCAAATTTACACACGTTTTGAAAACGCTGGCTTGAAAATCGTGGCTGCTAAATTCACGCAATTGACACAAGCTGAAGCTGAAGGCTTTTACGCTGTTCACAAAGAGCGCCCTTTCTTCAACGACCTGGTTAAATTCATGATTTCCGGTCCTGTGATGATCCAGGCTCTGGAAGGCGAAAATGCCGTCCTGAAACATCGTGAACTGATGGGTGCAACCAACCCTAAAGACGCTGCCCCTGGCACTATCCGCGCTGACTTCGCTGAAAGCATTGATGCGAACGCAGTGCATGGTTCTGATAGTCTGGAAAATGCGGCGATTGAAATCAAATACTTCTTTGGATAATCATTGAATCGACGCCGGAAACGGCGTTTCCTGCTAAAAATGATTTCCTTATGGATTCACGTTTTAAAGCGTCATCATTTTTTAGCACGCCTGCACTGATTTAGCGGCCTGATGATTTAAAGGCGAATAATGCAGAAGGCCAATGATTGAAATCGAGAAATGGAATTTTGGTTAATTTACTGAATTTGAACCAACCGCAACTCGCCGAGTACTTCACCAGTATCGGCGAGAAGCCTTTCCGCGCCAAGCAACTCATGCGCTGGATGCATCACTTCGGGGTACTAGACCTCGACCAGATGACCGATATCGCCAAAGTCCTGCGTGAAAAACTACGCCAGGAAGCCGAATTTAGATTGCCAGATGTACAGTTGGAACAAATTTCCGACGACGGTACCCGCAAATGGCTCATCGGTACAAACAACCTGAAAGACGGCACTTCAAACAGTGTAGAAACCGTTTTTATCCCTGAAGATGACCGTGGCACCTTGTGCATTTCCAGCCAGGTTGGCTGCGCACTTGAATGCACCTTTTGCAGCACAGGTCGCCAGGGCTTCAACCGTAACCTGACAGTATCTGAAATTATTGGCCAGCTTTGGGTAGCCAATCACTCTTTACGCCAGGCTGAAGGCTATAACATGCTGCCCGCGAGTGACCGCATTATTTCCAATGTGGTCATGATGGGCATGGGCGAACCGCTCGCCAATTATGAAAATGTCGTGACTGCCATGCAGATCATGCTGGATGACAGTGCTTATGGCTTAAGCCGCCGCCGCGTGACTTTGTCGACTAGCGGCATGGTACCGGCTATGGATAAATTGAAAGAAGATTGTCCGGTCGCGCTGGCCGTATCATTGCATGCACCTAACGATGCCTTACGTGATGAAATCGTGCCTATCAACAAAAAATACCCAATTAAAGAGCTGATGGCTGCATGTGAACGCTATCTGGTCAAAGCGCCTCGTGACTTTGTCACTTTTGAATATGTGATGCTGGATGGTGTGAATGACACACTTGAGCATGCCAGGCAATTGCTGGACGTCGTGCGCAATGTGCCATGCAAGTTTAACCTGATCCCGTTCAACCCTTTCCCGAATAGCGGTTACGGAACTTCCAAACCAATGCAGGTGCGGGCGTTTCGTGATATGTTAATGCAGGCTGGCTACGTAGTCACTGTACGCAAAACCCGTGGGGAGGATATTGATGCTGCTTGTGGTCAACTGGCCGGCAAAGTGCTCGACAAAACCCGCCGGACAGAAAGAATCATCGCCATACAATCTGGTGCTATCCAGCCTGATGCTTTGCAATCTGGCCAATAAGTCATGAAAAAGAATTTTTTTGCGCAACACTTACTGATATTGCTGGCTGCATGCGTGTGGCTGGCCGGTTGCGCACAAAATCCTTCCACCGGAGCCAATACTGCGCCTTATGATCAGCAGCCCATCGGCCGTGAAACTGGCGATGTGGAATCAGCCCGTGTTCATACCGAACTGGGGGCAGAATATTTCCGCCTCAAACGCTACGATGTGGCACTGGAAGAATTCAATACAGCGATTGAACGTAGTGCCAGCTATGCGCTGGCTTATAACGGCCAAGGGCTGATATATGCAGCCTTAGGCGATAAACCCCGTGCTGAAGCGGCGTTTCAGCGTGCGATTCAATTGCAGCCTGTAAACTCAGAATCTCATAACAACTATGGTCGCTTTTTATGTGACCAGGGCCGTTACGAGGATTCACAAAAAGAATTCATGCTGGCGGTTAAAAATCCCCTGTATAAAACTCCGCAGGTGGCTTACTACAATGCAGCAGTCTGCGCCCTGCGCAGCAAACAGAAACCGCAAGCCGAGGCGTATTTCAGCAAAGCACTGCAAGTTGATCCCTTGGCGCATGCCAGCGCTTACCAATTAGCCAACTTGCAATTTGGCCGAGGCGACGCCACTGCCGCGATGAATACTTTGCAGAATAGTGTCAGCGTTGCCCCTACGCCTGAATCATTGTTGTTAGCCGTCCGCATCTACCGTGCTTTACAAATGCCGGATGAAGCGCATCATTACAGTGTGCAACTGCATAAATTGTTTCCAAATTCCAACGAAACCAAACAATTGTTGAAAATGGAGTAAATGCAAGTGACGTCAGAAGACAGAAATCACGTCAGCGCTCTACAGGCAGAGCAGGCAGAGAAACCCAAACGTGGGCGCAAGCGCAAAGTTGAGACCGGGGCTACGCCTGATCTAAGCTCAGGCAACGGCGCTGAAACCCACACTTTTGATACGCTTTCACCGGCAATTACAGGCGATAATGACAGCATGCAACCTTCTTCACCAGATAACGAATCACCCATCACTGAAGAGTCCCCTGTGGTTTTAACTCCAGGCTCAGGCTGCGGGAATATTTTAAAAGCCGCTCGTGAATCACAAGGCCTCAGCATCCATGAAGTATGCAGCCATCTGCGCCTCGGTCCAAAGCAGATCCAGGCGATTGAACAGGATGATTTTGACAAACTGCCGCAACCCAGCATCGTGCGCGGATTTATCCGCAACTACGCCAAGTTGTTGAACATTGATGTCGCGCCAGTGCTGGAAGCCTATCAGCGCATGGTCCCTAGCACTGCACCTTTGCCACTGAGCGTCAGGTCTAACGCCAGCCCGTCTATTATTGACAAGCCTGCGCGCGCTATTCGCCCGCAACGTATATTAACGTTTTTTATTTTTCTGATCCTGGCTGCGATTCTGGCTTACTTTTACGTGAACCATATCAAACCGCAAGCGCTCAAGAATGCCTCGCTGGCGCTGGATGTAGATGAAATCAGTGAAACCACCGGCCAAGAAATTAATGTTCCGGCACCCATGACTGACCCCGCTGTTCAACCTAGCACAGCGACTGATGCAACAACGGCGCCTGAAACTGCCGTTGCACCCTCAACATTACCAGCGGCAGAAAGTGCGGCTGGTAATCCGGCTGAAGTTGCACCAGCAATCGCTGCGGAACCGGCAAGCACACCTTCATCAACCTCTGATAGCACGATTGTCAGCACCCCTACCCCTGCTGCCAACAATGTTATAGAGAGCACGACGCTTAAATCTGCTGATCCGCAAAAAGCCGTCCTGGTATTTAAAGTCACTGAAGATTCCTGGGTACGCATCGAAGATATGCAAGGTAAAAAAGTCTTGAGTGAAGTGCTGACAGCAGGTAGCGAGCACAATGTGACGGCTGAAAAACCAGTTAACGTCATTGTCGGCCACGCCCAGGGGACGCAACTGACGATTGATAATCAACCTTATGATTTGACGCAGGCGACACGTGGCCGTGTTGCGCGTATTCAACTGAAATAAACATGCTACCACGTCGAAATACCCGCCAGGTAATGATAGGCCACGTCGCAGTCGGTGGTGGCCTCTATGGCACGACATCCTCACCGGTGGTCGTACAAAGTATGACCAATACCGACACGGCAGATGCTGAAGGCACCATACGCCAGGTGTACGAGTTATGGCAGGCCGGTTCTGAGGTGGTGCGTATCACCGTCAACACCGCCGAAGCCGCCGCACAGGTCGCTACCATACGCAAAGGCCTGGATGCGTTGGGTTGCAATGTGCCGTTGGTAGGTGATTTCCATTTCAATGGCCACAAGCTGCTGCAAGCTTACCCCGATTGCGCAGAAGCCTTGGCTAAATACCGCATTAACCCTGGTAATGTCGGTAAAGGCAGCAAACGTGATGAACAGTTTGCCGCCATGATTGAGGCAGCCATCCATTACAAAAAGGCTGTACGTATTGGTGTGAACTGGGGTAGCCTGGACCAAGCCAAGATGGCGCAAATGATGGATGACAATGGCAAATTGGCCGAGCCGTTATCTGCCGATGCTTTGATGCGTGAAGCACTCATTCAATCAGCGCTGGAAAGCGCGCAACAGGCCATCGATCTGGGCCTGAGCCCCGACCAGATTATCATTTCGTGCAAAGTCAGCAACGTACAGGACCTGGTGCAGGTATATACCGACCTTGGCCAGCGTTGCGATTATCCCTTACATTTGGGGCTCACCGAAGCAGGCATGGGCTCAAAAGGGATTGTCGCCTCAACCGCTGCGCTTGCGATTTTATTGCAATCAGGCATAGGCGATACCATACGCGTATCCCTGACACCGGAACCTAACGAATCACGCACTAAAGAGGTCGTTGTCGCGCAGGAAATCCTGCAAACCATGGGCATTCGTTCGTTCACCCCATTAGTCACTGCCTGCCCTGGTTGTGGACGTACCACCAGCACTTATTTCCAGGAACTGGCTTTGCAGATCCAGACATGGTTACGTAACCAGATGCCGGTCTGGCGCAGCCAATACCCGGGCGTAGAATCATTGAATGTAGCCGTGATGGGCTGCGTGGTGAATGGTCCTGGGGAGTCCAAACTGGCCAACATCGGTATTAGCTTGCCCGGCACTGGCGAAACACCGGTCGCGCCGGTGTTTGTTGATGGGGAAAAAACGGTGACCCTCAAAGGGGATCATATAGCCGAGGAATTCCAATTGATCGTTGATGATTATGTACGCGCACATTATGCGGAAGGCGGAAAATTGCGTGCAAGCAAACCCAGCGTGATTCCTATCGTCGCCATCTCCCAATAATTCAAGCAACAAGCGTTAGCAATGACCCAAAAATTCCAATCCATCAAAGGCTTCTATGACATTTTGCCGGAAGCCACCCCGCTCTGGTTCAAACTGGAAGATACCGCACGCAAAATCCTGAGCCAGTATGGCTACAACAATATTCGCATGCCGGTGGTTGAACCTACGGAATTATTTGTACGCAGTGTGGGTGAACATACCGACATTGTCGAAAAAGAAATGTATGCCTGGGAAGATGCGCTCAACGGCGACAAACTCACCCTGCGCCCGGAAGGCACTGCAGGCTGTGTCCGCGCCGTGGTCGAGCACAACCTGACTTACAACGGCCCGCAACGCCTGTGGTATATGGGCCCAATGTTCCGCCATGAAAACGTGCAGAAAGGCCGCCAGCGCCAGTTTCACCAGATCGGTGTTGAAGCATTTGGTTTTGAGGGCCCGGATGTAGATGCCGAGCAAATCGTGCTATTGGCTCGTTTGTGGCAGGCGCTAGGTATTCAGGACGTAGAATTACAGATTAACAGCATTGGTGATGCCGATGAGCGAGCGCAATACCGTGAAACACTGATCAGCTATTTTGAGCAACATGCAGAGCTGTTGGATGAAGATGCAAAACGGCGTTTGCACAATAACCCCTTACGCATACTGGATAGCAAAAATCCACGTATGCAAGCCATGTGTGAGGCGGCGCCTAAACTCATGGATGGTCTGGGTGAAACGTCTAAACAACATTTTGCACAGTTGTGCGCCCTGCTTACTCAGTCCGGCATTGCTTACACCATTAATCATCGCTTGGTACGCGGCCTGGATTACTACAACCGCACCGTTTTTGAATGGGTGACAACAAAACTGGGTGCACAAGGCACCATCGCTGGTGGCGGGCGCTACGATACCCTGGTAGAGCGTATTGGTGGCAACCCTACCCCTGCCTGTGGCTTTGGCATTGGCCTGGAGCGTGTATTTCTGCTAATGCAGGAATACGGCATCAACGCTCAGAACCAGCCAGATATTTACCTGGTTAACGTGGGTGAGCTGGCAGAACAAAAAGCCTTTACCGTGGCGGAAACCCTGCGTAATATGGGGCTGAGTGTGGTCCTGCATGCTGGCGGGGGTAGCTTTAAATCACAGATGAAAAAAGCAGACCGTAGCGGTGCCCGCTTCGCTGCCATTTTCGGCGATGATGAAGCTGCTGCCGATGAAATCAGCTTGAAACCTATGCTGGGTCAGGGCGAACAAACCCGCGTCAGTATTGAGCAAGTGCCGCTGATCGTACAACCGGCTTGAGAAACACAAGGAAAACGGATGTCTAGATTTACATACTCTTTTACATCCTTTTCAACGAAGTTGTTGCCTGCATCCAGAAAAGTCGATTGCGTATTTTTATAGCTTCATGAACGAAATCTTACGTATTGATCAGTTAAGTATCTATCCTGCCCATGCGCCGGAACGAAAACTGGTGCATCACGTATCCCTGTCATTAGCGCGCGGAAAAACCACCTGTATTGTCGGCGAATCCGGTAGCGGAAAAAGCCTCACTGCACTGAGCGTGATGAAGTTACTGTCTCCACAATTACATATGCAGGGCCAGGTGTTATTCCAGGGGCAAGACATCACAGGCCTGGGCGAAAAAGCCATGCAAAGCATACGTGGCCGACAAATAGGCATGATTTTTCAAGAACCCATGACCTCATTAAATCCTGTGTTGACCGTAGGCTTTCAAATCGGTGAACCATTACAAACCCATTTAGGGCTTAAAGGCGTTGCACTCAAACAGAAAGTCGCCGATTTATTGCAGCAAGTAGGTATTGACCCGACCCGTGCCAATAGCTATCCAGATGAGCTTTCTGGCGGCCAGCGTCAACGGGTGATGATTGCCATGAGCATTGCTTGTGAACCGGCTTTACTGATCGCAGACGAGCCTACCACCGCACTGGATGTAACGGTTCAGGCACAGGTATTGGCTTTGTTGAAAGCACTCAAAGACCGTTTGCAAATGGCCATGCTGTTTATCACGCATGATTTTGGCGTAGTGGCGGATATTGCTGATGAAGTCGTTGTCATGTTCAGGGGTGAAATTGTGGAAGTGGGCAGCGTAGAGCAGGTACTGCATAACCCGCAACACCCGTATACCAAAGCCTTGTTAGCTTGCGTACCAGACGCTGAAGGTAAAAAAACACTACAGCCTATGACCTATGATTGGTTAACCCCTGCCTGACGGAGTGCATATGTCTGATTTCATTCTGCAAGCACATCACCTGGTAAAAACTTACACCCAGCGTACTGGCGCACTCGGGTTAGGCAATCATAGCATTCGCGCACTGGATGATGTCAGCCTGCAATTGAAACGCGGTACCACACTCGCGATTGTCGGTGAATCCGGTAGTGGAAAATCCACCTTGGCCCGCGGTATATTACGCTTGTTACCGCTGGATAGCGGCCAAGTGGTATTTGACGGGGTAGATTTCCTGGCACTGGACAAATCTGCTTTACGGGTTGCCCGTCGCGATATTCAAATGATCTTCCAGGATCCATTTGCCTCGCTCAACCCCAGAATACGGATAGGCGACATTATCGGTGAAGGCCTGGTCATCCACCGTATCGGCAATGCCAGCCAGCAGCGAGACGAAGTCATCAACATGCTGGAAAAAGTAGGATTGAAAGCTGAAGATGCGCAAAAGTATCCACATCAGTTCTCCGGTGGTCAGCGGCAACGCATAGGCATCGCACGTGCCTTGATTTTGCAACCCAAGCTCGTGGTATGTGATGAGCCGGTTTCTGCACTTGATGTCTCTGTGCAGGCACAAATCCTGTTGTTGTTAAAACAATTACAACAGGAAATGGGGCTGAGTTACCTGTTTATTACCCACGATTTAAGGGTGGTCAGACATATTGCAGATGAAGTGCTGGTCATGCAAAAAGGCAAAGTAATTGAGCAAGGAAGCGTAGAAAACATTTATAATGCACCCCAGCAAATTTATACACAACAATTACTTAGCGCAATTCCCGGTCAGGGCTTGCGTGCAGCAACCGCATAATCACTCATACTAAAAAATAAGCAGGAAAATATCATGGCGTACGATTTGGAAGAACAGGAACAACTCGACGAATTCAGAGTTTGGTGGAACAAAAACGGCAAGATGGCAATCCGCCTGGTAATAGTTGCTATCGTTGCCTATGCCGGCTGGCAAGGTTACCAATCCTGGATGAACAGTAAAGCCACAGCGGCCTCTACTGCCTATCAAACACTGGTCAGCACTTCATTGCTCGACGTAGATAGCAAAAAAGCCGAGCAAATCTCTAAAGATGCACAAGCATTACAAAATGATTTCAGCATGACACCTTATGCAGGCAGAGCGGCTTTGTTTGCAGCGCGCGCCTTGCATCAGGCGAAACAAAATGAAGCCGCCGAAAAACAATTGCACTGGGCGATGGCTGAAGCGAAAGAACCTGCTATCAAACAAATGGCTGCGATTGAAATTGCAGGTCTGCAAATCGAACGTAATGCACTGGATGATGCCAAGAAAACTCTTGAAGCTATCAACGACAAAGGGTTTGATGGACTGAAAAACACCATGCTGGGTGATATCTACATTGCAAAGAAACAGGATAAAGAAGCGAAAGAAGCCTATCTGCAGGCGCTTAAAGGTCTGGATCCTGAAGGCAAACTGTTTTACCTGACTCAGCAAAAACTGGACGCATTGGGTTAACATGCAGCGCTTGCCCAGTCTCCCTGCCCTGCGTATGAAAAAACCAACCTCGCTTAATGCTTTCACGCTGGCTGCCTTGTTATTGCTTGGCAGCAGCCTAACCGCGTGTACAGCGTTCAATGATGTGAAAACCAATTTGAGTGAAAGTATTTTCGGGGCTGAGCCTGCTAATCCGCCAGTTGAACTTGAAGATATCAAGAGTTCATACGAAACACGCGTAGCATGGTCAACAGATGTGGGCGAAGCGGGTCGTTATACTTACGCGCCGGTGCTGGCTGATAACATGATTTACGCCGTCAATGCCGAGGGCAGCGTGATGCAACTCTCTGCTGACAATGGCAAAATCTTATGGCGCACCGAGCTGGATGAAGCCATTAGCAGCAGTGCTGGCATTGGTGGCGGGCTGGTACTGGCTGGCACTAATAAGGGTCATTTATTTGCGCTGAACATGAATGGCAAAAAACTGTGGAGTGCCATTCTCAGCAGCGAGATTCAGGGACAACCGCGTTACTATGACGGTACCGTCATTGTCCGTACCAGTGATCATCATATTTACGGCATAGATGCTGCGGATGGACGCCGAAAATGGGTATACGAACGTGCTACCCCATCACTGTCACTTAAAAACCAGGCCGGGATTGTCGTGGATGGCGGTGCTATCTACGCAGGCTTCCCAGGTGGCAAACTGGTTGCTATTCGCGCCGACAATGGCAAACTCCTATGGGAAGCCACCGTCGCCCAGCCTAAAGGCGTGACTGAAATCGAGCGTATCGCGGATATCACCAGCCTGCCGTTTGTGGATGGCGCTTTCGTTTATGTAGTTGCTTACCAAGGCAAGGTAGCTGGCGTTGATCGCCAGCGTGGGCAGATTGCCTGGAGCCGTGATATTTCCAGCTATGTTGGCCTGACGGTTGATAACAGCAAAATTTATTTAAGCCACACCATTGGTTCTGTTTACTCTTTGGATAACAGCAATGGTAAAACTTTCTGGCGCCAGGGTAACCTTGGCTACCGCCACCTGACCGTACCATTACCGTTAAGTAATGTGGTTGCAGTGGGCGATCTCGAAGGCTATATACATTTATTAAGTCAGGATGATGGCAGCTTTGTAGGCCGCATTCAGCTTGGCTCCAAACCAATCATGTCACTGGTTGCGGGAACGAATAACCAGTTTCTGGCGCAATCACGTGATGGGCACATTTATGCCGTCACATACAAGTAATGTTACCTACCATTGTTCTAGTTGGCCGACCAAACGTCGGCAAATCCACTTTATTTAACCGCCTGACCCGGTCAAGAGATGCGCTAGTCGCTGACCTGCCTGGGCTGACACGTGACCGTCACTACGGCCGCGGCATGGGCGCAAGCCAGCCGTATCTGGTGATTGATACCGGTGGCTTTGAGCCGACTGCTGATAGCGGTATCTTGAAAGAAATGGCGAAGCAGACTTTACTAGCTATTGATGAAGCGGATGTGATTATTTTCCTGGTGGATGCCCGTGCTGGCCTTACGCCACAGGAATTCACAATTGCGCAGACTTTGCGTAGAGCCCAGCGCCCTGTATTACTAGCCGTCAACAAAACCGAAGGCATGCGCAAAGCCGTTGTCAGCGCAGACTTTCACGAGCTGGGCATCGGCGAGCCACTGTCGATTTCGTCTGCGCATGGCGAAGGCGTGCGTGACCTGATTGAAATCGCACTTGAAACCATTGCTGATAAGCTGGAAGAAGAGTCCGCCCCCGTCAACCCAGATACGCCAAGAATTGCGATTGTTGGTCGTCCAAACGTGGGTAAATCTACCCTGGTGAATGCCCTGCTTGGTGAAGACCGGGTCATTGCATTTGATGAGCCTGGTACTACACGCGACTCAATTGAAATTGAACTGGAAAAAGACGGCAAAAATTACATCATTATTGATACCGCGGGTGTGCGCAAACGCGGCAAAGTGTTTGAAGCGGTCGAGAAATTTTCTGTCGTTAAAACCATGCAGGCGATTGAAGACGCCAACGTCGCCATTCTGGTAGTCGATGCCAAAGAAGGTATCACCGAACAAGATGCGCACGTGGCTGCGTATATCCTGGATTCTGGCCGTGCATTAGTGGTCGCCATTAACAAATGGGACGGTTTGCAAGACGATGAACGTGAGTGGATCAAACGCGAAATTGACCGTAAATTGCAATTCCTGGACTTTGCCAAATTCCACTATATTTCTGCCCTGCGTAAAAAGGGCCTGAATGAATTACTGGGTTCTGTTGATGTCGCCTTTAAAGCGGCAATGGCCAAGCTGGCAACGCCGCAATTAACGCGCGTATTGGGCGAAGCGACCACGCAGCATCAACCTCCAATTACACGTGGAATCCGCCCGAAATTGCGCTATGCACACCAAGGGGGTAGTAATCCGCCGATTGTGGTTGTGCACGGCAATCATATTGATGGCATCAAAGATAGCTATACCCGTTATCTCGAAGGCATTTTCCGCAAAGCTTTCCAATTGGTCGGTACGCCATTAAGAGTGCAATATCACAAAGGTGATAACCCGTTTGATAAAGAAGACGAGCGCAAACAAGGCGAAGGCCTGGTCACCATGCGTCGCCGCAAGAACGAACTCAGAGCAAAACTCAAGCAACGCAACGAAAAAAATAAAACCAAAAAATAATGCTCACTTGCATTCAAATAAAAAAGGGACATTGCTGTCCCTTTTTTATTGCTGTATTTCTATGATTCTAACGTGTGATTAACGTAATGTTGGCAACCATGATTTTGCTGTTGCACCTAACTCTTGCCCCATGCTGGCGCCCAGTTTTTTGGCAAAACGGTCAACCACTGTTTCCTGGTAAGTGAAATCTACAATATCAGATTGTTTGATGATTTCACGTGCTACATAATCCGCGCTGCCTTCAGCATCGGCCAAGCCAAGTTTGATGCTTTCTTCACCATTCCAGAACAAGCCACTGAACGTCTGTTCATTTTCTTTCAGACGGTTACCACGGCCTTCGCGCACCACTTTAATAAATTGTTGGTGAATCTGGTCCAGCATGCTTTGTGCAAATGCTTGTTGTTTTGGATTCACGGGTGAGAACGGATCCAGCATGCCTTTGTTTTCACCAGCAGTCATCAACCGACGTTCTACGCCAACTTTTTTCATTAACTCGGTGAACCCATAGCCATCCATCAGTACACCGATAGAACCAACGATACTGGCTTTATCGACAAAGATTTTATCAGCTGCCACGGCTATGTAGTATCCGCCCGAAGCGCAGATATCTTCAACGACCGCGTATACGGGCACTTCAGGGTGCAATTTACGCTGACGATGAATTTCATCATTAATAATGCCAGCTTGTACCGGGCTGCCGCCTGGGCTGTTGATACGCAGAATAATGCCTTTGGTACCTTTATGGTCATAGGCGTCTTTCAGGCTGCTGATGACAGCATCAGCATTCACCTGGCCACCAGCCTCAATCACACCATTGATGTCTATCAGTGCAGTATGTGCCAGTGAAGAGTTTTTGTTTGCCCCTACCCAGCCCAATAACATCAGTAGCAAGAAAAAAAGGTAGATAAAAGTTAACGACTTGAATAACACAGACCAGCGTCTTGATACTTTTTGCTCTTGCAAGCCGGCTAATGCTATTTTTTCCAGACTGGAAATCGCGGCCCCTTGTGAAGGCTGGTTATTATTCAGTTCTGGCGACTGCTGGTTTTCTTCTTGCATATCAACTTTCATTAATAAATTTTAGTCACACTAGTTTTGGTTACTTCAACAATTTTAATCAGTTTGCCACTAATTAGTCATTCTGCGCTAAAAGAAATGGCTAAAACTGATCCAGATGCACTGTCACAATTCCGTCCTGCTCACTGACTGGGATAGGCGACAATGATTTACCCTGGCATGGCCCCACGATACAACGTCCGCTCTGAGGAGAATACATGGCGCCATGAGTCGCGCAAATCAACCATTCCTGGGTCATATTGAAAAATTTCCCATGTTCCCAGTCCAGCTCTACCGGTACATGCGCGCAACGATTCACGTACGCATAGGGTTTACCCTGAAAACGCACGACAAAACCAGTGGCGTGTGGCCCCAATATAGGCATGGCAAAGCGCAGCCCATCACCCTTCTCCAGCAGATCGTCGCTGTTAAATTTCAATATGGTTTCATTCATATGGATTCCAGCAACCATGCGCTCAATGTTGTCACATCATTAAACATATGATTCGGGGAATACTGCTGTAAATGTGTGGCAGTTTGCGAGCCGTATGTCACGGCAGCTGTGATTACACCGGCATTTTTGCCCATTTGCATGTCATATTGCGAGTCGCCTATCATCAAGGTGCGCTCAGGCATGACCACCAGTTCATCCATCAACTCATCCAGCATTTGCGGATGTGGCTTCGAAAAACATTCATCGACCGTTTTGGTAGCACTGAAATATTTAGCCAGGCCAGATTGCTGCAAAGCAGTGTTCAATCCTCGTCGGCCCTTACCGGTAGCAACAGCCTGCTTACAGCCTTTTCGGGAGATGCTGGCAATTGTCTCAGCAATACCGGAAAACAGCAGAATAGTATTTTCAGCTGCGTAATAATGCTGGTTGTAATGGGTGATCAGCGCCTGTGCCTGAAAGTTGGGAATATCGCCAAAAAGTACCTCAATCGATTCACGCAAACCCAGACCGATGATGCTGTGCGCACGCACTTCACTTAATGCGGGCAAACCTGCTTCGGCGGCCGCTTTAATCAGCGCCTGCGTAATCATGCCGGTGGAGTCCGCGATGGTGCCATCCCAATCCCAGACAATTAAATCAAACTGCTTCACATGTAACCTTCGTTTTTTAGATCAAGAAAAACATTATTCAGCATTTAGTTGACGCTGATATTGCAGGAAATTTTCCAGTTCTTCCGGTAAAGGAGCCACTAAATGTAACGGCTCTCCGGTTAATGGATGCGCAATACGCGTTTCGCTGGAATGTAAATACATACGCTTCAAGCGCTGTTTGCTTAGCTGCTTGTTTAACGCAAAATCGCCATATTTATCGTCACCGAGAATAGGAAAACCCAAATAAGACAATTGCACGCGTAACTGATGCGTGCGTCCGGTAATCAATTTCGCCTGTAATAAACTATATTGCCCAAGTGGTTCTTGCAAATAAAACCAGGTTTCAGAAACTTGAGTTTCAACCTCAAACCTGCCTTTGGCTGCCTGCTGTTTTGCAATCACACCACTGGATTTGAGCGATTTACGGCCGCCAGGTTCAGTGTTGAGTAAAGGTTGCTCAACTACATGTACTCGCCGCTCGCCACTTTCAGTGACAAACTTCTGCAAATCCAGCGTGACTTTCTTTTTCGCATCCTGCCACTGCCCCTGCACCATCATGACATAGCGTTTATCCATCTTGTGCTGGCGCATGGCTTCATGCAAAGCTGTTAAGGCAGAGCGCTTCTTGGCAATCATCAGTACGCCGGAAGTTTCCCGGTCCAACCTGTGCACTAACTCAAGAAATTTCGCTTGTGGCCTTTCCAGGCGTAATTGCTCAATGACACCAAGGCTGATGCCGCTGCCACCATGCACCGCCATACCGGCAGGTTTATTCAAGGCTAGCATGGCGTCATCTTCATAAATGACCATCTCTGCAAGCTTGGCTTTCACTATTGGCAAACCAGGTTTAGGCGCAGCTTCCGCAATACGTATGGGTGGCACCCTGACCTCGTCACCGAGTTGCAAACGATATTCGGCAGTGACCCGCTTTTTATTGACACGCACTTCACCGCTACGCAAGATGCGATAGACATGGCTTTTAGGAACGCCTTTGAGCACCTTAGCCAGGTAGTTATCCACGCGCTGTGTTTCAGACGCTTCATCTACAAGCAATAGCGTTACCCGGTCACTGGCCGGTTTATCCTGATGGCTGAAAGGCTTTTCAGGGCTTGCAGACGTCACCTGTAATGGTGATGATTGTGAATTCGAGGTCATATGCAGGTGTTGCTTTGCTTTATCAGGACTTATAGATATACTGTCGGCATTCTGGGTCTGCGTTTTTTCCGGTTTCGTCGACGATTTTTTATGATGCCGACATCGAAATAACCATTGTTACAGCCGCCATTTTACTGGCTCCGCGTGTAAATTCAGAATCAAAAAATTTTGGTGAATACCGCTCGCCATCAAGTAGCGATAATTAATAGAAATACGAAACGCGAAGCTCAAGCAGAATAATTAATGATATGAGCCCGGCGTTTGCCAAACCCGAATTTTAACGAATTTAGACTCTGCATAGGGTTTTATTTTAGTAGATAAATAGTGTTGGATCATACAGGTGGATAACAATCCAACACCTGCCAAACCTTTCATCAAGCTAGACTCTGTCAGATATATTGAGTATCAATATGATTGCCCTTGCGATTCATTGACATACTTAAATATTGTGCATATTGATGCATGCATTGCTTCACTGCTTTGCAATTGCCATTGCACTTACCCCACGTTAGATTCAGGTGGTTGATTCACAACCCTGGCTCGCCCTGTACTCATTCGTATTCTGCAGCTTCGTTTAGGAGCACTGCATGAAAAGAATGTTATTTAACGCAACGCAATCAGAAGAATTGCGCGTTGCCATTGTCGATGGACAAAAACTGATTGACCTGGATATTGAACATGCTGGCAAAGAACAGCGTAAAAGCAATATCTACAAAGGGGTCATCACCCGTATTGAACCTTCCCTCGAAGCCGCCTTTGTCGACTATGGTACCGACAGACACGGCTTTTTGCCTTTCAAGGAAATCTCCCGCAGCTACTTCAATGATAAACCTGAAGGTCGCGCCCGTATCCAGGATGTGATCAAGGAAGGCCAGGAAGTCATCGTCCAGGTGGATAAAGATGAGCGCGGCAGCAAAGGCGCCGCCTTAACTACCTTTATCTCGCTGGCCGGCCGTTACCTGGTGCTGATGCCTAACAATCCACGCGGAGGTGGTGTTTCCCGCCGTATTGAAGGTGAAGACCGCAATGAATTGCGCGACACCATGGCACAACTTGAAGTGCCAAATGGCATGAGCATTATTGCGCGTACTGCCGGTATTGGCCGTACCGCTGAAGAGTTGCAATGGGACCTGAATTACCTGACCCAATTATGGCAGGCCATTGAAGATGCTTCCAACTTCCAGCCTGGCGCCTACCTGATTTACCAGGAAAGCAGCCTGGTCATCCGTGCGATCCGTGATTACTTCAGTGCTGATATCGGTGAGATCCTGATTGATACCGTTGACGTACATGAGCAAGCTTTACAGTTTATGAATCACGTGATGCCAGGCAATGTCACACGCGTCAAACTGTATCAGGATGAAATTCCGTTATTCTCCCGCTTCCAGATCGAACACCAGATTGAATCGGCATTCTCACGGGAAGTGCGCCTGCCTTCCGGCGGTGCGATTGTGATCGACCATACCGAAGCGCTGGTATCGATAGATGTCAACTCAGGCCGCTCAATTAAAGGCGCTGATATTGAACAAACTGCATTCAATACCAACCTGGAAGCAGCGGAAGAAGTGGCACGCCAGATGCGCCTGCGTGACCTGGGTGGCCTGGTCGTGATCGACTTCATCGATATGGAAAACCAGCGCAACCAGCGTGACGTGGAAAACGCACTGCGCGATGCATTGCACCACGACCGTGCACGTGTCCAAATGGGCAAGATATCACGTTTTGGTCTGTTAGAGCTTTCACGCCAGCGCCTGCGTCCTAGCCTGGGTGAAACTAACCATATGACCTGTCCGCGTTGTAATGGTACCGGTCATATCCGTGGCATTGAATCAACTGCATTGCATATTCTGCGCATTACACAAGAAGAAGCGATGAAGGACAACAGTGCGATCATCCAGGTGCAACTGCCTGTTGAAGCCGCGACTTTCCTGCTCAATGAAAAACGTGCAGATATTCACAAAATTGAACAACGCACCGGGGTTGAAGTTATCCTCATCCCAAACATTCATATGGAAACGCCTAACTACAATATCGTGCGTATCCGCCTGGATGATGTAAACGAAGAAACCAATCAAGCCAGCTACAAAATGGTAGATCTGCCAACTGAGTCAGATTACCAGCACCGTTTAGAACAGGCAGCTGCCCCAGGCAAAGTTGAAGCATTGGTAAAAGGCATTACCCCGGCAACCTCTGCACCCATCGTGGAAGAGAAGCCTGTTTACGTAGCCGTAGAACCTAAAAAATCATTCTTCGGTGTGATTAAATCCTGGTTGGGCCTGGAAGAAAAAGAAACTGTGGTAGAAGTCACCAAGCCAGCCAGAGAAAACAAAGACAATGGTCGTGACCGTAATAAGAACCGTAATCGTCGTGACCGTGACCGCCAACGCGAACGTCCACAACAAGAACGCGGCGAACGCCAGGCTAAAGACCAAGATACGTCTAATAAACCTAGACAGGAGCGTCCACAACAAGAACGCCCGCTGCAGGAAAGAAATAATCAGCAAGAAAGAAACAATAAAGACAGGCAACCACGTCAACCCGCGCAAGAAGCAGTAAAAACGGATGCTAACCAGGCGGCATTAACTGCGCAGCCAGCTGAGAATAGAGAGCGTAGCGAGCGTGGTAATCGTCGTAACCGTCATGGTCGTCGTGATCGTCGCCCGCGTGATGAATCTGCTAACAGCGAAAATGCAGAAAATTTAAACAACAACCAGACGGTTGAAGCGCAATCAGTAACGCCTACGCAAGCGCCTGCTGTAACAGCGCCCGCGGCCAATACTGAAGCAAATACACCAGTCGTTGAAACCAAGCCAGCGGCAAAAGCTAATGTTGCTGAAACTATTGAAACGGCTACGCCAGCAAAAACAACTGCTGAAGTGAAAGCCAATGAAAACGCTGGATCTGACGAAGCCGGTGCAGAAAAACCGGCCCGTAATCGCTCCCGTGGCGGCAAAGCCGCTAACAAAACGCGTAGTAAAGCCGCAGATGAAGCGTCGGCTAGCGCTGCGCCAGCGATTGAGTTAGTTGAAACCGCAGCATCTAGCAAAGCCAGCAATGAAGCGGCTACTGAAAAACCAGAAGCCCAGAAAAAACCGGCTGCTCGCAAGCGCAAACCAGCCGCTGCCAAAGAAGCTAACGCTTCAACTGCAGACTCAGGTATTCAACTGGTAGAGACTAATTCTGGTGAAAGCAAAACTGCAGAGACTAAAACTGCGGATGCGCCAGCTAAACCTAAGAAACCACGTGCTACTGCCAAGTGGAAAAAAGATGAAGCTGCCACTGGTGAAGCGAATCAAATGGTGATGGTAGAAACGCAGAAGAAAGAGTAGCTTTCACTTCTGGTGTTATACCTAACCAGCAAAAAAAGAGAGCCATCACTGGCTCTCTTTTTTTTATGAGGTGCTTTTTTAAAGATGCATTTCTACATGCTTACTGCCAGCGCAGCACACACCAATAACCAATCATGGTCAGTACAATCGATACAATCACATGGCTGCTAATGTGGAGTACCGCCCAACCATAACTTTGTTTCTGCATGAGGGTAAAAGCCTCTGCCGAAAAAGTGGAGAATGTCGTTAATCCGCCGAGGAAACCGGTAGTCATCAATAAACGCCACTCCGGTGATAAATTTGGCACACTTTGCAATATGCCAAGCGCAACGCCCATTAATAAACCGCCTATCGCGTTGGCTAAAAAAGTCCCCAGGGGTATGACCCCTACCCCATTCAAACTGACAGACAAGCCCCAGCGTATCCATGCACCAACACTCGCTCCTACCGCTACTGCTAGCCAAGATTTCATTTTATTGTCCTTCTAAAACCAATTCAGGCAATGTATCATAACTCGTTAACGATACTGCCAATCTACCTCATTCTGTTTGATTTAAAGAGATTCCCTTGCGTTTATTATTTGCCACCTCAGAAATTTTCCCATTGATCAAAACAGGAGGCTTAGCAGACGTCAGCGGCGCTTTACCAACAGCACTATTTGCCGCCGGAATGGATATACAGATTGTGTTACCCGCCTACCGTGGCATGCTGGCCACCTGCGAATCACCGCGATGGCTTGGATCATTGCAGGTGTTTCATGATATCAACTGTGATATTTACCAGACCAAACTTCCGGGTACGCAGATTCCCCTACTCTTGATTGATTACCCCCAACTTTATGACCGAGAAGGTGGGCCTTACCACCATCCCGTGTATGGCGAATGGCAGGATAATGCTTTACGTTTTGGCGTACTTTCTAAAGTAACCGCCTTATTGGCGATTCCTAATGCATTACAAGCATGGAAACCGGAAGTGGTCCACTGTAATGACTGGCAAACCGGCCTTACCCCTTACTATCTACGCCAGATGAACAGTGAAGCCAAGTCTGTTTTCAGCATTCATAATTTAGCATTCCAGGGTAATTTTCATGCAGATTGGCGCTTCCGCCTCACCCTGGATGAACAGGATTTCAAAGTAGACGGCTATGAGTTTTATGGCCAGATCTCCTTCATGAAAGCAGGTATTTATTACGCTGATTCCCTATCTACAGTCAGCCCGACCTATGCCAGAGAAATTCAAACCGAGCAATTTGGTTTCGGCTTTCAAGGCTTGCTGAAACATCGCGCAGCAGACTTGACCGGCATTTTAAATGGCATTGACACGCAGGTATGGAATCCGGCGACGGATGCCTATCTGCCAGTACATTACCATGTTGATAAATTGCGCTGCAAAAAAGAGGTTAAACATGCGCTGCAAACTGAACTGGGATTAGCACAACAGGCAAATGTGCCTTTGCTTGGCGTTGTCAGCCGGCTGACGCACCAAAAAGGCCTGGATATGCTGGCTACGATTTCCCATCAACTGTTGGAAAGCGGTTGTCAATTAGCGGTATTGGGAAGCGGTGAACCTTTGCTGGAGCAACAGTATCAAGCGCTCATGCAGCAATATCCTGGGCAAGTGTCTGTCACCATCGGTTATAACGAACCGCTATCTCATCGCATCATGGCAGGTACGGATATTTTTGTGATGCCTTCTCGCTTTGAACCCTGTGGCCTAAACCAAATGTACGGCTTGCGCTATGGCACAATTCCCCTAGTCGCCAAAACCGGCGGCTTAGCGGACTCAGTGCATGGTGGTGAAATTAAGGCAGAAGGCGTGCCTGCAAACATGACAGGATTTGTAATGCCGCAAAATAATCCGTGGACACTTTTGGTCACATTGCGTCAGGCAATTAAGGTATTTGCCAATCCTAGTCAGTGGCAACAACTGCAAAAACAGGCCATGCTACAAGATGTCAGCTGGGAAACCAGGGCTGAAAACTATTCAAACCTTTATCAAACCGTTGTTTTAAAATAAAAAAATCAACTCTCACTTTTAAGCCATAAAAAAGGAAGAGAGCTGGCACAGAAGATGCTTATTACTAATCAAGCTTCTCCAAAGCTAACTTCTCCTCCCTCAGGACGCCCAAGTAGG
Organism: Methylophilus sp. Leaf414; assembly: GCF_001425425.1. Lineage (NCBI taxonomy): Bacteria > Pseudomonadati > Pseudomonadota > Betaproteobacteria > Nitrosomonadales > Methylophilaceae > Methylophilus > Methylophilus sp. Leaf414. Next base: position 217,614 of record NZ_LMQQ01000001.1, read on the forward strand.
CGTCCTTTTTTTATCTATTACTCAGTCTTGGCCGGTGGTGTCATGACCAGGAAATGTTCACGGTAATACTTCAGCTCATCAATGGATTCGTAAATATCAGCCAATGCTTCATGGCGACTGGCTTTTTTAAAGCCTGAATAGATGTCCGGGCGCCAGCGACGTGACAACTCTTTAAAAACGCTGACATCCAGATTGCGGTAATGAAAGAATTGCTCCAGACGCGGCATGTAACGCGCCATAAAACGTCTATCCTGACAGATAGAGTTGCCACACATAGGTGATTTACTCGCAGGCACATGTTCTTTCAGGAAAGCCAGCATTGCATCAGTAGCCGCTTCTTCATCCAGCGTAGAGGCTTTTACTTTATCAATCAGGCCACTGCGGCCATGCGTACCTTTATTCCATGCATCCATGCCATCCAGCACAGCATCAGATTGATGAATGACCAAAACGGGAGACTCTGCAATCACATTGAGTTGCGCATCTGTCACAACAGCTGCCAGTTCAAGAATACGATCTGTATCCGGTAGCAAGCCACTCATTTCCATATCCAGCCAGATTAAATTGTCCTGATTAGTCGCCAATTGTGTGCCTCATGTCATGATTTCCATTAAAATGAAACATTATATTCAGTTCAGTGAACAAGGTGGATATAAATCCATCAAAATAGCTACCAATTACTCTAAGAATCCGTAACCTTTATGACTGAACTCTTTACTCAAATTTTTGTTGCTGTCATTGTGATCAGCTTCAGCATCCGTGTCTGGCTTGGCTTTCGTCATATCCGTCATATCCAGCAACATCGCCAGCAAGTCCCTGCCGCCTTTAGTGAAAGCATCAGCTTAGAAGCGCATCAGCGCGCAGCTGATTACACATCGGCAAAAGTGAAATTGCGCCTGAGTGAAACGGTAATGGAATCAGTCGTCCTGCTGGCCTTAACATTAGGCGGTGTTCTGCAAATGTTGGACAAGCTTTGGTTACAGTGGCTGCCAGAACATGAAGTTATCCGCGGCGCTTTAGTTATTTGCTCGGCCATGTTAATTTCAAGTGCCGCGACCTTGCCTTTCGAATATATCCAGACGTTCAACGTCGATGAAAAATTTGGTTTTAACAAAATGTCCCGCGCGATGTTTTTTGCAGACTTGATCAAACACTCAATCGTAGCCCTTTTGTTAGGTGGCCCGATATTATTCGTGGCGCTTTGGCTGATGCGAGGTGCTGGCGACTGGTGGTGGTTATACCTGTGGTTAATCTGGAGTGCCTTCAACCTGTTTATGCTGGCCGTATACCCGATCTGGATTGCGCCTTTGTTCAATAAATTCACACCTATGGAAGACCAAGGCCTGAAAGCACGTATTGAAGCATTGCTGAAAAAGTGCGGTTTTGCCAGCCAGGGTTTGTTTGTGATGGATGGTTCTACCCGCTCCGGTCATGGCAATGCTTACTTCACTGGTTTCGGTAAAAACAAGCGCGTGGTGTTTTTCGATACTTTATTGGAAAAACTGAATGCGGATGAGATTGAAGCCGTGCTGGCGCATGAGCTAGGGCATTTCAAACATCAACACGTAATCAAGCGTATTGTCATGATGTTTGGCTTAAGCCTGTTGGGATTGGCTTTGCTAGGCTTTTTAATGAAACAGGACTGGTTTTATAACGGTTTGGGCGTTGCACAAGCAAGCAATCATATGGCCTTGCTGCTGTTTATGATCGTCAGCCCGGTATTCATGTTTATTCTGCGCCCATTGCTGGCAGCTTATTCACGTACCAATGAGTTTGAAGCCGATCACTATGCGTCACAACAATCTCGCCCTCAATACCTGATTGATGCACTAGTTAAGTTATATCGCGATAATGCCTCGACACTGACACCTGATCCACTGCATTCGGCGTTTTATGATTCGCACCCACCTGCAAGTTTGCGCATTGCGAAATTGCAGACCTACGCATGAAAACATTAGTCATCATCGCTTTATCAACATTCGTATTCAATAACGCCTATGCTGCTGGCTCTCCCGACTTTCAAGCAGGTGAAAAGCTGGTTAAAACGCACTGCATTTCCTGCCATGCCAGCAGCTTCGGTGGCGATGGCAGCGGCATTTACACCAGGGAATACCGCAAAGTGCGCTCATTCAATGGCCTGAAAGCCCAGGTCACCAACTGTAATACCATGCTTAACCTCAAGTGGTTTGATGACGATGAGCAACAGGTAGTACAGTATCTTAATCACACCTACTATCATTTCTAATATGCTTGAAGAAGGATTGATAGTCTCTGCGTTTGGCAAGCGCTATAACGTTGAATTGGCTGATGGGCGCGTACTCAGTTGTGTTACGCGCGGCAAAAAAGTCGATAACGCTGCGGGTGACCGTGTGTCAGTCAAACTGACTTCACATAAAGAAGGCGTGATCGAGAAAACTCTGGTGCGCGATACCCTGCTCTACCGCAGCAACGCCTTTAAAAGCAAAATTCTTGCAGCCAATGTCACACAGATATTGATCGTACTGGCCACCCAGCCCAGTTTTTATGAAGACCTGCTAAACCGTTGCCTGATCGCGGCTGAAGCTGCTGGCATACGCGCAGTGATTATTCTGAACAAGAGTGATTTGCCTAACCCAGATGCGGTGGAAAAGCTTGCCCGATATGCACAGTTAGGCTACATCTCCTTACCACTCAACGCCAAAGAATCGGTAGATGCTTTACGGCCTATCCTCGCCGGACATACGAGCATACTGGTCGGGCAATCCGGAATGGGTAAATCAACCATTATTAACGGCTTATTGCCCGAGGTACGTAGTAAGACCCAGGAAATCAGTACTACCCTGGATAGTGGCAAGCATACCACTACGGCTACCCATCTTTATCATCTGGATAGTGACAGTGCCATCATAGACTCCCCCGGCCTGCAAGAATTTGGGTTATACCACATCGACAATATCGCGCTCGAATATGCTTTTGTTGAGTTTAGGCCGCATATTGGCCACTGCAAATTCAATAACTGCACGCATACACATGAGCCTGGATGCATGATCCTGGAAGCCGTTTCCAAAGGTGAAATCGCCCCAGCAAGACATCAGATTTTCCAGCAGATACGTGCTGAAAACGCTGTCCATATTTACGGTTAGGCGCTAACTACTTCTTCTTTAGTCCAATGATTTTTAAAGCAGATTAAACTGCTGCCCGCTCTGCATTTTATTTCTATTGTCAGCACTCTATAAAGCAAAACACCCTGCTGAAGCAGGGTGTTTTTAAGTCTACGCTTTTCTACGCGTAATGTGAGACAAGTCTCAAATTACAGTGCAAAAACGTTTAGTGCACCGCCGCCAGGAGCAGCGTTGTACTTGGTCAACTCTTTGTAACCACCAGCAGCACCCAGTGCGTCGGTGTCACTTGTCATACCCAGGTTCATCGCCACGCCAGCCCAACCACCGATACCTGAAAAGATACCAACGTATTGTTTACCTTTGTTACCGTAGGTGAATGCGTTACCAATCGCACCTGAACCAACCTGGAATTTCCACAACTCTTTACCGGATTTGGCATCAACCGCTTTGAACCAACGATCCAGAGTACCGTAGAACACCAAATCAGATGCTGTTGTCAGAGCGCCACTCCATGCAGAGAATTTCTCTTTGTTGTACCAGACTTTTTTGTTGGTCATTGGATCATAAGCGCCGAAGCCACCCATCACACCGTCAGGACCAGCAAACATAGTCAAAGTCGCACCCACCCATGGTTGGCCAGCAACGTATTTGGACTCAACTGGCTCGTATGTCATACATACGTGGTTCAGTGGAGAATACATCAAACCGGTTTTTGGTGAGTAAGCAGCTGGTTGTTGGTCTTTAGTACCCAACGCAGCTGGGCAGATACCTTTAGCGTTGTAGTCCTGGTGAGTTGAATAACGGCCATCTTTGCTTGGTACGCCTGTTTTCAGGTCTACGTCATTTGCCCAGTTAACGAATGGATGTACTTTTTCAGCAGCAATCAAAGAACCTGTGTTTGCATTCCATGTGTAAGCAAAACCGTTGCGGTCATGGTGCCAAGCGTATGTTTTGCCACCTTTGTCGAACAGGATGACTTCGTTTACGCCATCGTAATCCCACTCATCATGTGGTGTCATTTGCATCGCCCATTTGGCCACGCCAGTGTCCAGATCACGTGCAGTCACAGTCATGGACCATTTGTTGTCGCCTGGACGTACATCCGGGTTCCAAACAGATGGGTTACCAGCACCGTAGTAAACCAGGTTTGTTTTTGGATCATACGGCCACCAGCCCCACACGGAACCACCACCATGTTGCCAGCCATCTTTGATCGCTTGTGGTTTCAACCAGGTACGTGTACCCAATTCTTTTTCGCCACCTTTGATTTGTTCAGCCGTCAAACGTTTGAAAGAACCACCTTCTCTGTTACCGCCGTTTACGTCTTGGTAAACTGACAGTGCGTTATACAGAGGATTGTCTTTGTTAGTGTTTGCGTCATGCAATGTTTCGCTGTCCGGGCCTGTTGAGTAGGCTTTCCATGCAGTGGAACCATCTTTGATGTTATAAGCCTGGATAAAGCAACGTACGCCGAATTCAGCACCTGAACAACCGGTCAATACTTTGTCTTTAATCACGTGTGGCGCGTTAGTGTTAGTCGCACCTACTTTTGGATCTGTGTTTTTAACATCCCAGATTTTTTTGCCGTCTTTAGCATCTAAAGCAACCAGCATACCGTCATTCTGTTGCAGGAAGATTTTACCGTCGCCGAAACCCAGGCCACGTGTCACGTTATCACAGCACAGTACCGCTTGAACGCTAGGGTCTTGTTTAGGGAAATAGGACCAAACGATTTTTTGGTTATCATTCAGATCCAGAGCGTAAACGTTGTTTGGGAAAGCAGATACCAGGTACATCATATTGCCCACAACCACTGGTGAACCTTCGTGACCACGGTTTACACCGGTAGCGAATGTCCAGGCGGCTTTCAGGTTTTTGATGTTGCCCTTGTTAATTTGTGCCAAAGCGCTATACCCCTGGTTATTGTGTTGGCCACGTGGATGTGCCCAGTTATTTGGGTCTTTCATCGCGGCTTCTTGGTCAGCAGCTGCAAACGCCATCACTGGCAAGGCAAGTGCTACGCTAGCAGCAACACCAAAAGCAGTTTTGATTTTCATCATAGTTATATCTCCGAAGATAAATCACATGTAGCAATATTGAAGAAACATTTAAACATTGCGGAATGCTTAAAGTTTGCAACCGGACTAGGCTTCCAGAGCTTTTTAACCATCTGGTAACAGATGTATCACTTTATTAAGCGGTTGTAACTGTAATATAGATAGCCAGGGATAACAGCCAGCCAGTTCAGGGTTTTATTCATGGGCCAGATAGGGAATTTTTCCGAAAACTTTGTTGAATTGATTTTTTTTTGTATCATTCTGTTATTGAGGGACATGTCCTAGTGTGACCTTCAGGTAATTGCGGCATCTTCTTTGCAAAGATGATGCTTTTTTACTTGATAAATTTAAGGTAAACACTGGCTGTGCTCAGACCCTGGCATTACTCTCTGGTATTAGACAAAGACTCCTCTTCGTCCATCCATCAACAACTCATAGGGCATTTCCGCACAATGATTGAAGGCGGAGCCTGGCTTGGCGGTAGCGCCCTGCCCAGCTCACGCGACATTGCGCAACGCCTGGGGATTAACCGTAAAACAGTCTCACGTGTGTACGAAGAGCTTTCAGCCTTAGGCCTCATCTATACGCAGCCTAAGCGCGGTACTTTTGTATCAAACGCATTACCATCAGCTTCAAATGAATCAGAGACATACCCCCCTTTGCAGCGCCAGCAGGTAGACCCTTATTCGAACAGCATTCACCACCTGATCCAGAAAACCAGTTTGCACCACATCCGTCGAGCAGCTTTGCATATGCACAAGCTGCAAGCGCATGATTACGATGCCACCGGATTGTTTAACCTTAAACATATGCTGGCTAATCTATTGGCGCATGAAAGAAGGTTCCTGGTGTCTCCTGAACATATCGCCTGCGGAAGCTGGCTAGCGCTGCAATACGCTGTCATCCAAAGTATCAGGCCCGAAGATGGATTGTTGCTGGCGGATCATCATACAAGCGCGGTGATGATCAAGAGCCTGCAAAAACAAGGTATTAGCGTTATTCAACTGCCGGAAAGTAATGGCAATCAGGCGATCAACTTTACCGAGCAGATCGAAAAGTATTGTATTAACTATCCCGTAGCGGCGGTCTGGTGTAATAGCTCGACACTCTTTAATAATGAGAGTGATGCAGCCGGCCAAACGCTGCTTATCCAAAAATTAGCTGACTACCACTTATTGTTGATTGATGACCAGCGTGGCAGTTTTCCATTGAGCCAGCAAAACCATCCACCGTTAGCCAGCAAGTACGCTAAAAGCATGATGCTGGGGAGCTTGTACGGCAACTTTTGCGACACTTTTAACTTGTGCTTTGTCGCCAGCAATGAGAACCTTTCCAGCGAGTTTCTGAGCGCCTTGAATGAGCAACACCAGCAATCCTCATTGCTCAATATGCTGGCTCAAAGTGAATTGATCAAACGCGGAGAATACAAAAAACTGCTGACTGGTATTTATCGCTTTATGCAAACCCCTGATGCCAAATTGTTGACACCAGCATAAGTTATGCATACAACCAAATGGTTGTAATCAACCACCTAAAATTCAGGAAAAACTCCCATTGACTGAAAAAAACGTTTTTTCAATCATCAGTTTAAATGCACACCTCAAACTGGCATACAAAATGCAGGTTACAAGTAGGGAGTGAACTATCACTAGGACCGATATGGGCAACTGCAAATTTGCCCATATCGGGGTAGACACTCCCTAACTTGCATATTGATCTCATGCAAAAAAGGCACCGCTACCGCGGTGCCTTTTTGAACATCTGGAATGCCTGAGTAAACTTACAGGCTATTCAATTCACTTATTACTCTTGACCAATTTGGTAAACTTCATAACTGGTTTCTACGATTTTGCCAGTCGTTGCGTCTACTTCAACTTTAACTTCTTCGTTGTCAGCTTCAAGAATATCAAACTCGTAGGAAGCTTTACCATCAGGCTCAAGTTCGTATTCTGTTTCTACGACCTTGCCTGGATGTGCTGCTAAAGCGGTGGCTTTTGCATCTTCTTCAGATACCTTTGTCAGAGCCTTGAATCTTTCATCATCAGCAGTCACTTCTTCTTCTACTTCAGTGATTTTGCCAGTTTTGGCATTGCACTCGATATCCCAGGCCTTACCATCGTTAGATTGTACGTCAAACTCATAAACCAGTTGCTTACGCTCGGACTTGGCTTCCAGTTTAACGATTTTGCCGTCATGCTTGGACAAAGCTGCTTTTACGCATTTACCCAGGCTGTCATAGGCTTTTGGCTTGATAGTTTCGTGGTCAGCAAACGCCTGACCAGACAATAGACCGCACAGGGCGGCAGTGATAATTGACACTTTTTGCATTTTTGATCTCCGTGTTTAAAGTCATGATGAGGGTGCGATGCGCAAGCTAGGTACTCTTACACCGCGATTCATAACGCGAAAAGGATATCAAAAACGTAATTAGTTGTTTTAAATATTACATTCTGTTAACAAAATGGCTAAAAATAGCCATTTGGGATGAATTTTACAAACTGGACTATACAGCGACTGGTGCCTTAATCGCCGGATGTGGATCATAACCTTCCAGCGTAAAGTCTTCAAAACGGAAAGCGAAGATGTCTTTTACTTCAGGGTTAATAAGCATCGTAGGCAACGCACGTTCTGAGCGTGACAATTGTTCCTTCACCTGTTCCATATGGTTATTATAAATATGCGCATCGCCAAGCGTATGGACGAAATCCCCTAATTGCAGATCGCAGACTTGCGCGACCATCATGGTCAGTAAGGCATAAGAAGCAATATTGAATGGCACACCGAGAAAAATATCTGCGCTGCGCTGATACAACTGGCAGCTCAATTTACCATCCGCCACATAAAACTGGAAAAATGCGTGACACGGCGGCAGCTTCATTTGGTCAACATCAGCCACGTTCCAGGCAGACACGATCAAACGACGTGAGTCTGGCGTCTTCTTGATCTGGTTTACGACTTGTGTGATCTGGTCTATGTGAGAACCGTCAGGCTTAGGCCAGTTGCGCCATTGGTAGCCATATACAGGGCCAAGGTTACCTTCAGCATCCGCCCACTCATCCCAGATTTTTACGCCGTTTTCTTTCAAGTAGGCAATGTTGGTGCTGCCTTTTAAAAACCACAGAAGCTCATGAATAATAGATTTTAAATGGACTTTTTTGGTCGTCAGTAACGGAAAGCCTTGCGCAAGGTTAAAACGCATCTGGTAACCAAATACAGAAATCGTACCGGTGCCGGTACGGTCAGTTTTCTGGTGCCCGTGTGCAAGCACGTGGTTTAGCAGGTCATGATATTGTTGCATACATGGACTCCGTCAGTTTGAGATGGTTAGGTATTGGCAACAATGAAGCTTTTGATTAAATCTACATTAGCCTCCAGTACGGTAGACTTCTGTGGCAAGTCTTCCAGGCCTTCCAGGCTGGCCGGACGTTCAGGCACTTCACCCAGCGCTTCCACGATAGCATCTTCAAATTTGGCGGCTAACGCTGTTTCCAACACTAGCATGGGCACATTCGGGTCGCGTTTTTCCAAGGCGACTTTTAAGCCATCTGCAGTATGCGTATCGATAGTCACACCGTATTTTTCTTTGGTTGCGCGTATGGTTTGCAGGCGATTTGCATGATTGCTGCTACCGGACACGAAACCGAAATCACCGACCTGGTCAAAATAGCCCTCGGTGTTCAAGTCAAACTTGCCACCGTGATCAACTGCCGTCCATAGCTCGCGTATCCTGGCGCTATCACGGCCTACGAGGTCATAAACAAAACGCTCAAAATTGGAGGCTTTGCTGATATCCATGGACGGACTGGAGGTCTGGTAAGTATTAGCAGCGCCACGTGGCGCATAAACACCGGTCTTGAAGAATTCATCAAGAACGTCATTCTCATTCGTCGCTACTATCAATTGCGCAATCGGCAAACCCATCATGCGGGCGATATGGCCAGCACAGACATTACCAAAGTTGCCACTAGGGACGCTGAAACTGACTTTCTGGTCATTACTGGTGGTGACTGCCAGGTAACCCTTAAAGTAATACACGATTTGTGCCGCAATACGGCCCCAGTTGATGGAGTTCACGGCACCTATTTTATATTGCGCTTTAAAAGTGTGGTCGTTGGATACGGCTTTAACGATATCCTGTGCATCATCAAACACGCCTTTCACGGCAATATTGAAAATATTGTCATCTTGCAGGCTGAACATTTGCGCAGTCTGGAAGCGGCTCATTTTCTGGTAGGGCGATAGCATAAATACGCGCACGCCTTTTTTACCGCGCATAGCGTATTCAGCGGCAGAGCCGGTGTCGCCTGAAGTGGCGCCCAGGATATTGGTCGTCTGGCCGGTTTTCGTCAGTACGTATTCAAACAGGTTGCCCAGCAACTGCATGGCCATATCTTTAAAAGCCAGGGTTGGACCGTTGGAAAGACTTAACAGGTACAGGTTATCTTCCAGCTTAATGGTCGGTGTGATATCTTCGGCAGATTGCCCCGCACGGGTATAACCATATACGTCAGCGCGATAGGTTTTGTCGATAATGGCTTGCAGGTCGGTATGCGGGATATCGTTGTTATCCACCAGGCGCGACAAAATCGCAAACGCCAGCTCACGGTAATTCATACTGCGCATGGCCGTCAAATCAGCGTCACTGAATTGCGGATATTGCTCAGGCAGGTATAAGCCGCCATCTGGCGCCAGGCCACCCAGCAAAATTTCACTAAAACTCGAGGCGGCAGACTGTCCGCGGGTACTGATATATTTCATTACATTAAACCTAATAATTTATAGCCACATTATGCAAAACTAGCTTAGCGCGACAATGTTTCCAGACGGATTTTGGTCACTGCACCGGCGATTGCAGGTAATGCTTCAATCTTGGCGATACCGGCATCCATGGTTTTTTCTTGAGTGGTATGCGTAAGAATAATGATATCTGCCTCGGCTTCACCTTCTTGCGGTTCTTTTTGCAGCATGGCATCAATCGAAATCGCTAAATCTGCCAGGATCTTGGTCACATCAGCCATCACACCTGGCTTGTCGGAAGCACGTAAGCGAAGGTAATAACCAGACTGTATTTCGGCAATCGGCAATACCGGCAACGCTTGCTGCTGATCCAGTTGATACCCCAGGAAAGCCACTCGCTGCTCTGCAGTAGTGCCATGCAAACGCGCAATGTCGACCAGATCAGCCACCACCGCACTGGCGGTAGGTTCAGCGCCGGCACCCGCACCGTAATACAAAGTTGGCCCGACTGCATCACCTTTCACCACGACGGCGTTCATCGCGCCATCGACATTGGCAATCAGGCGTTTTTCAGGGATCAAGGTTGGATGCACGCGCAACTCAATGCCCGCTTCGGTTTTTTTGCTGATGCCCAGCAATTTAACGCGATAACCTAACTCTCCCGCATACTGGATATCCTGGGTGGTCAGTTTGGTGATGCCTTCAGTAAAGGCTTGTTCAAACTGCATCGGTGTACCAAATGCGATGCTGGCCATGATGGTGAGTTTGTGGGCGGCATCAATGCCTTCCACATCAAAGGTTGGATCGGCCTCTGCGTAACCCAGACGTTGTGCTTCTTTGAGCACGTCCGCAAAGGCCAGGCCTTTGTCCCGCATTTCAGTCAGAATAAAGTTGGTGGTGCCATTGATAATGCCGGCTACCCATTCAATTTTGTTCGCACTCAATCCTTCACGCAATGCCTTGATGATAGGGATACCACCCGCCACTGCCGCTTCAAAGGCCACAATTACGCCCTGCTCAGCCGCTGCCTTAAAAATCTCGTTGCCGTGTACGGCCAGCAAAGCCTTGTTAGCGGTAACCACATGTTTGCCATTGGCAATAGCTTGCAACACTAGTTCCTTGGCGATGGTATAACCACCAATGAGCTCGACCACCACATCCACTTCAGGATTATTGACTACCGCAAATGCATCATCGGTCACAGCAACCTGGCCACCAGTCACTTGCCTTGCCAGTTCCAGGTTTCGGTCAGCCACTTGCACAATGCGGATATTGCCGCCAATGCGGCGCGCGATATCAGACTGGTTGCGCGTCAGCACGGTATAAGTGCCGCCGCCGACTGTACCTATGCCCAATAAACCTACTTTTAATTCTTTACCGACTTTTAGTTCTTTCATATCCACATTCTATAACTTAGCAAATCTCTAAATAAATCATTGGCACGTGCTTGCACGTGCTATTTGGTATGTTTCTTACGGTAACCATCCAGATAGCGGCCTATGCGCGTCATTGCTTCTGTCAGGTCATCGACATTGGGTAAAAATACCACCCTGAAATGGTCAGGCGACGGCCAGTTAAAGCCCGTGCCTTGTACCAGTAATACTTTTTCTTCCAGCAATAAATCCAGGATAAATTGCTGGTCATCATGGATCGGATAAACCTCAGGATCCAGTCTTGGGAAAAGATACATGGCTGCTTGCGGCTTGACACAGCTTACACCAGGCAAGGCGGTCAACATGTCATAAGCCAAATCGCGTTGCTTACACAGGCGTCCGCCGGGTGCCACAAGGTCATTGATACTTTGATAGCCGCCCAGCGCTGTCTGGATAGCCAACTGCCCAGGCACATTGGCACAAAGCCGCATGGAGGCCAGCATATTTAAGCCTTCGATGTAGTCCTTGGCAGGTTTTTTATCACCTGAAATGATCATCCAGCCCGAACGGTAGCCACAGGCGCGGTAATTTTTTGACAAACCATTGAAGGTCACGAACAGGACATCATCTGCCAGCGAAGCAATTGAGGTATGCGTGTTACCGTCATACAACACTTTGTCATAGATTTCATCTGCAAAGATCACCAGGCCGTGATGACGCGCAATCTCGATAATGCCTTCCAGGATTTCTCGGGGGTACAAGGCGCCGGTCGGGTTGTTCGGATTAATAATCACAATACCCTTGGTATTGGCAGTGATTTTATTTTCGATATCTTTCAGATCTGGCAACCAGCCAGACTGTTCATCACAGATATAGTGACGTGCACTACCACCAGCCAGATTTACCGCAGCGGTCCACAGTGGGTAATCCGGCATTGGAATCAACACCTGGTCGCCATTATTCAGCAAACCCTGCATGGCCATTACAATCAGTTCAGACACGCCATTGCCGACAATAATGTCGTCTATTGTCACCCCTTCAATTTTCTTTTGCTGGGTGTAGTGCATGATGGCCTTGCGAGCTGAAAAAAGGCCTTTGGAATCAGTATAGCCGGAGGCCTGATCCATATTCAGGATGACATCCTGCACGATTTCTTCAGGCGCGTTAAAGCCGAAAGGCATCGGGTTACCGATATTCAGCTTGATAATCCGTTGACCGTCTTCTTCCATCTGGCGGGCACGCTGTAAAACCGGGCCGCGGATGTCGTAGCAGACATTACTTAATTTATTTGATTTATTGACTGGCTGCATACTCTGTTAACAAACACATTTGGCGTGTGTTAAGCTCTTAAAGTAAAACTTTCATTCTACCTGCAAAGCCTTTCTTCATCAATGAACGCCTGATGAACCAGTCGATGAAGTGAGGGTCATGCACGGTACAATTTCTGTTTTATTTTTGAATGTGAGAGATGAACACAAAAGCATGAAATTACACTTGCACAGCAGTGATCAGCAATATCAGATTAATGGTGTAGATAGCCAGTCAATTACCATCAATCACCAGCCATATACACAACCCCTGATTGTCAGTGATGATGCACTCACTACAGACTGGTTTAGCGGCGCATGGGAGTCTCTGGATGCAGAAAGACTATCCGCAATATTGGCGTTCACGCCTGAAGTAGTGCTACTGGGTACGGGTGATAAGCAACGCTTTATTCACCCCAAACATACCCAGGTTTTTCTGTCGCAAAATATCGGTGTCGAATGCATGACTACCGCGGCTGCCTGCCGCACCTTCAACATACTGACAGCAGAAGGACGCAAAGTCGTCGCTGCCCTGCTGCTGGAAAAACACCTGGTGACTGACTAATCATTGTGGCTTTAATGTCACCTGCACTTCGTCAGCGGTTACACGCAAATTAGTCGGCTGGTATCGTGTCCCGCCATAGGTCAACTCTTCCGGTTTTACTTCATACAACACCAACTGATTCAACCATTTCCCGCCCATATCTTTAGCCACCTGCTGCAACATGCCATTCCATTGGTTGTTGGCGCCATCGAGTTGAATCGTGTCGATTGCTGGCTGATCCAAAACCACGGCATTTCGCGCAGTATCGAACTTCAATAAGCCTGACAGAGTCGCCTTGCCGGTTGCCGTATTCGCCAATAAATCACTTGCAATGCTGGCGTCCATAGTGGTATGTACCCGGCCGGTCGCCGGATCAAGCTGCACCTGTGCATTAGACAATTGCACATGAAACGCGCGCATGACGGTAAATGGTTTTTCCAGCTTGTGATTCAGTTTCTGCTGAATCTGGCTCGCACTCATCCTGACAGTGCGTTCGCCCATCATGGTGGCACACCGGCTGAGCAAAAATATGACTAACAATCCTGAAAAAATAATTTTAAAAAGACGCATTTGTAAGCCTTCTTTAACACTTGCAACATTGGTCAAAAATTGACATTCAATTTTCCTAGCTATTATAAAATGCTTCGCAATGAAGAAAAATTCTTATTCTCAACTAGACTCGTTTAAACAGCCTGTTGTTGCACGCGGTTTTACATTAGTTGAACTAGTCATTGTCATGCTGATTTTATCAATCCTGGCGGCCACCGCTTACGCCCGTATCTCGCAAACCGGCTCCCAGGCAAGAGACTGGCCTCGTTGCAATCATTTAAAGCAACGGTGCTGTCGGTAGCCACCATGGCAAAAGGCGTATGCATGGCGGATCCCCAGTGCGATATTGATCACGGCAATGTCACTTCATCCACCATGATTGAAGGTAATAACATTTTATTCACCGGCAGATACCCGGTAGGCTTAGCTCCTAATGACGCCGCGGGCCTGGATCAATTGATACAGCCCGGTAGCAGATTCACCATCCAGCCTGAACTTTCGGATATCAATCGCGCCACTTATTTCCTGGCCGGCTCACGTGACGAGCATCATTGCAAATTGGAATACAGCATCACTTCCGCCCCATCTACACCTTCAGCATTATCTGTCACTATTGATAGCAGTGGCTGTTAAAAACTTGGGAATGAAGCCTGAAGGAAAACGCGAAAGTTAGAATCAGGCATTTAGAAACCGGAATAAAATAAAGTGTGCTTCTGAAGCCAGAAGCACACTTTATTTATTTTAGAGATTTTTGGTTGATAAGGTCAAAGTAGCGTTAGTACCACCGAAACCAAAGCTGTTTGAGAGTGCAGTTTCAATCTTGGCCGATTTGATAGGCTCGCGCACGATGTTGAGGCCTTCTGCAGCCGGGTCCAGATTATCAATATTGGCAGAGGCAGCGATAAAGCCGTGCTGCATCATCAACAAGGTGTAAATAGCTTCATTCACACCTGCAGCCCCCAATGCATGACCTGACAATGACTTGGTGGAAGCAATTGCAGTTTTGCTATCGCCAAATACCGTGCGGATAGCTTCCAGCTCTTTAGTATCACCTACCGGTGTGCTGGTACCATGCGTATTGATGTAATCAATCTCGTTGATATCCAGCCCCTGCAAAGCTTGCTGCATGCAGCGCACTGCGCCTTCCCCACTAGGTGCGACCATGTCGTAGCCATCTGAAGTTGCGCCGTAGCCAACAACCTCGGCGTAAATCTTGGCACCACGCGCTTTGGCATGTTCATACTCTTCAAGCACCACAATGCCGCCACCGCCGGATATCACGAATCCGTCGCGATCAGCATCATAAGTGCGCGAAGCTTTATCCGGTGTATCATTATATTTGCTGGATAGCGCACCCATGGCATCAAACAGGTAGCTCATGGTCCAGTGCTCTTCTTCGCCACCACCGGCAAACACTATATCCTGTTTACCGAGCTGGATTTGCTCAACACCAGCACCAATACAGTGTGCACTGGTTGAACAAGCTGAGCTGATACCGTAATTCACACCTTTGATTTTGGCGCCAGTGGCCAGGCAGGCAACAATACCGCTGCTCATGGTTTTGGTCACCATATAAGGGCCAACCCGGCGTATGCCTTTTTCTTGCAGCGTATTAGTACCTTCGAGCATACTCTCAGTCGATGTGCCGCCCGCACCTACAATCAGGCCGGTGCGCACATTGGAAACCAGGTCTTCAGGCAGGTTGGCATCAGCAATCGCTTCTTGCATGGCTAGCCAGGCATAAGCATGTCCTTTCGCCATAAAACGCAATAACTTGCGGTCGATGAGCGCTTCGATATCCAGATTTTTGATAGACCCAGCCACATGTGAACGCAAACCGCGCTCAGCATATTCCGGTTGATAGGTAATCCCTGAACGGCCTGCTTTCAGGCTGTCCAGCACTTCCTGTTTGTTATTACCAAGACTTGATACGATACCAAATCCTGTAATCACTACGCGACGCATTGCGCCTCCTTAAGACTTCAAAAACTGTAAGGACCTCCAGGTAAGCTACGATCAGCTCACCTTCGTTACCATACATTGTTACTTGTAAAAAATTTTACTGATATATCAACTATATAACGCGTCAAATTTTTTACTCACCAAGTCTGGCTTAAAAGTTAAACCTATAAAAGCTTCCCTAAAAATTATCGGTGGTGGTAAACAAACCAACACGTAAATCACTGGCATTATAAATCTCGCGGCCATCGACTTCCATACGTGCATCTGCAATACCCATCACTAGCTTACGCATGATCACCCGCTTTAAATCGATGTGATAGCGGATCAGTTTAGCCTTAGGCAACACCTGGCCCGTAAATTTAACTTCACCTGAACCAAGCGCGCGTCCACGACCCAGGCCACCTTTCCAGCCCAGGAAGAAACCAACCAGTTGCCACATAGCATCCAAGCCAAGACAGCCAGGCATTACCGGGTCACCAGTAAAGTGGCATTGAAAAAACCATAAGTCAGGAGTGATATCCAACTCAGCAATAATTTCACCCTGCCCGTATTTGCCGCCATCATCAGATATTTTTACAATCCGGTCAAACATTAGCATAGGAGGCAAAGGCAGTTGTGCATTGCCCTCACCAAACATCTCACCCCGGCCACAGGCCAACAACTCTTCTTTACTGAAACTACTTTTCCTAGACATGTAATTTTGATTTATTAGTATAAAACAATATTTTCGCCGGAAATTGCGTTTAGTCAAAGCTTTTTGTCATTTCAAAAATATACAGACCTGTATACTTTTAAATAAAACCTAGGTAAGATTCCCTTAATTGTTACGGAATTTTACAAATTCAAAACCAAGGTTTTATTAAGGCTTGAATAATAATTCGCAACAAACGGCTGTTTAGAAATTACAATTTAGTTACAATTACCTTTCAAAAAATTATCTTACGTCAGGAAATCAGCAATGCAAGATCAACAATTAGCCGATTGGCGAGCACACGCGTTAAAACTTGAATCAGAAGTCAATAAAGTGGTGGTGGGTCAGGAAAGCCCAGTGCGTCTGATCACTACAGCCGTATTTGCTCGCGGCCATGTATTGCTTGAAGGTGATGTGGGTGTTGGTAAAACGACTTTGTTACGTGCATTTACCCGCGGTATTGGTGGCGGCTACCAGCGTATCGAAGGTACGATAGACCTGATGCCGAATGACCTGGTCTATCACACTTATCTGGGTGAAGACGGCAAACCGCACGTTAGCCCAGGCCCGTTACTTATGTCCGGGCAGAACCTGTCTATTTTCTTCTTTAACGAGATTAACCGTGCCCGCCCACAGGTACATTCGCTGATGCTGCGGGTGATGGCCGAGCGCACCTTGACTGCGTTTAATAAAGAACATTACTTCCCGCACATGCTGGTATTCGCTGACCGTAACCAGGTAGAGCGTGAGGAAACATTCGATATTCCGTCTGCGGCGCGTGACCGCTTTATGATGGAAATTCCGATTTTGGTGCCTCCTGCGCACGACATTATGGAGTCGCTGATTTTTGATACGCGCTTCCATGATGTGGATCAACTGATCAGCAATGTTGAAGAAGACATCTTGAAGTTTGATCAACTCAACAGTTTTGCCAAAGTGATCCAAGACAACATCTCTGCCACGCCTGCCCTGCGTAAATATGCGTTGAACCTGTGGCTGGCAACTAAAGACCCACTGGCGTATGGCATTAAAGTATCTAACGTTGATATGAAACGCCTTGTGTTATCAGGTGCCAGCCCGCGCGGTATGGGTATGTTGTTACGTGCAGCACGTGTTAATGCCTGGTTAAACGAGCGCGATGCCGTCATTCCGGAAGATATTCATGCTGTATTCCACGAAACGATTGCTCACCGCCTGGTATTCAGCCCTGTTTATGAAATGCGCCGTACTGAAATTGCGCGTGAAATGCTCTCCGGTATTGTTAACGCCGTTGCTGCGCCTTAATGCGGGTTTGAGTTCATAGTAATGGATTACATCAAGGAATTCAGTTATCACATCAGCTGGCGCTCCCGCTCCCGCCGTCCTGGCCGCCACAAAAGCAACCAGCGCGGCATGGGTATGGAATTTCGCGGGCACACAACTTTACTTGCCTACCCTGATCCGCGCCGGATTGATATACGCCAAACCATCCGCGACCCGATGGAACAGGTATACGTGCGTATTTTCAACCAGAAAAGTGCCACGCCGGTATTTGTCATGTGTGACTTGTCCGGTTCAATGCAGTATGGCGTGCCACATACCAAACTGACCACCGCCGCAGAAATTACACGCTCAGTGGCACAGTCTGCCACTCGAAATGGTGACCCGGCAGCGTTCGTCGGCTTTGATGATGAATTACGCGATGAATGGCTGAGCACGCTTTCAGCGAGGCCGCACAGCATGCTGGAACTAGCAGACAGGCTGGAAAATCATTTGCCAAATGAAGTAGGTGCCGGGGCATTGCTGGATAGCGCCAGGGTATTACCGCGCGAACGCTCGCTGATTTTCCTGGTTTCTGACTTCCATATGCCGCTAGGGCAACTCGAAGAAGCGTTGCTGCTGATGTTGCGCCACCACATTGTGCCGATTGTGCTATGGAACAGCACCGAATACAAAGACCTGCCGGAATTTGGCGTAACCAGCATAAATGATCCGGAAACCGGCGAGCGCCGTACGCTTTTTCTGCGTGCCTCTTACCGCCAGCGGATTCTGGATACCTTTGCCGCGCGTCGCCAGGCGATTGAAGATATGTTTATGAAATTTGATATGCAGCCATTTTTTGTGGAAGATCAGTTTGATGCAGATATGCTGACTGATTATTTCCATCAATATGTGACTGTCTGAGGAAGCGATTGATGAAAGCGCAAAAAACCTTATTCGCCTGTTTGCTCATGGCAATGCTGACCGCAACCACGTTGCCAGCCATTGCCGATGTAACATTGCCGAATGTAGACAATAAATATGTGACGGTGAAGGAAATCAATCCTACGCGTGATGCAGGCTATGTGGTCGGTGACAAGCTGGAACGCACCATCATCCTGACCGTGAAGAAGCCTTATGAACTGATTAAAGAATCATTGCCGATTGTCGGTTATGAACATCGCTATCGTGGCCAGGTATCCGGCGTCGAGTTGGCAAACATCAGTGTTGAAGATGAAACATTCTCTGACCGCAGTGTGCATACTATCCACCTTGTTTATCAAGTGTTTAAATCTGGTCGCGTAGTGCGTCCGGCCATCCTGCGCGGTGAAATCGTCAAACTACGTCACAACGGTAAAACAGAGTTACGCCAACTGCGCTTTCCATCGTTTAATTTCAGGACTTCGCCACTTTCTGTATATGGTGAAGTCAACCTGAAAAACGAGATGAGCCCGTTCATTCCGCCCTTCACTATAGATACCAAAAAAGAAGAACAAGCCCTGAAGATCGCTGCCGGCGTACTTGCCCTTAGCCTGCTGGGATTATTATATATTCTGGGCGCCCGCACCTGGCTGCCGCGCATGGGGGGTGCCTTTGCCAAGGCTTATCGGAGTGTAGGCAAGTTACCCGACAACCAGCAAGGCTTGCAACAGGCGATTGAGGTTGTCCATCAGGCAATCCAAAAAGTCGCCGAGCATAGCGTATTTGGTAATAATGTAGACCAATTTTTGCAGGAAAAACCTGCCTACCAGCCCGTAAAACCAGAGATCGAGCGTTTCTTCAATTTATCACGCCAAGTCTTTTTTGACTCCAAAACACCGCTAGATCTTGGCATGCCTGCCAAGCAATGGTTACGTACTTTTTGCCGCCATATGCGTGATTGCGAACGCGGCCTGACACCTGACTTAAATTCAGTCTCGAAACCAGGGGCAAAATAGCATTATGGCATTCACTCACCCCTGGGTTTTGTGGGCGTTACCGCTGGCCTTGCTGCCGCTGTTGCTTGAACGCTCACATAGCAAACATTATTCATGGATAGGCCTGTTACCTCCGGATCCATTATCAAGCATCATTGGCCTGCTGTTAAAAGCCCTGGCTGCATTAAGCATCTTATTTGTGATCTTAGGTTTGGCAGGCCCGCATACACTTGAGCAAAAAGCACTGCGCACCGGTATTGGCGCTCAAATCGGTCTGGTGCTAGACCGTAGTGCCAGTATGGATGATGCTTTTGTAGGCGACAAAGATGGCCATATCGGCGAAACCAAATCAGTCGCGGCTGCGCGTATCATCACCAATTTTATTAAAGGTCGCCGTAATGACATGATGGGCGTGATTACCTTTAGTAACTCAGCCATGTATGTATTGCCATTGACAGAGAATAAAGAGGCGGTGCTATCTGCGGTGCAGGCCACTGCCGGTAACTCTTTATTTCAAACTAATATCGGTGGCGGCCTCACCAGTGCGGTGGAACTGTTTAAGGATGTGCCCGACTCCGGTTCACGCGCGATTATCCTGATCTCGGATGGTGCCGGTCGCGTCAGCGATATGGTGCAACAAAAACTGCGTGACTGGCTGCAACGCTACAACATCGGCCTTTACTGGATTGTGTTGCGCCAGCCTGGCGGCATCACCATTTTTGACCCTAAATATACCGAAAGTGGTTACGACGGCCATATGCCAACAGAAGTATTGCTTTATCAATATTTCCAGACCTTGCGCACCCCTTTCAGTGCATATGAGGCATCAGACCCGCGCTCGCTGGAAGCAGCAATTGCCGACATTAACAGCAAAGAAAAAAAACCAATTCAATATATGGAAAAAATCCCCGGCCATGATTACACCAATGTGTGTTACTGGATTGCCATCGTCATGATTGCGATTCTGCTGGCGGTTAAATATCTGGAGATCAACACATGGCGCTCAGCGTAAAAAAACTGGTCATTGGCCTGATCGTAGTAGCGGTTGCCGCGACGGCGACCATCATATATAGCTGGCAACGGATTCAGCAAGCCAAGGATTTCAACCAAGCGATCACCACGGCCAAGACACCGCAAACGGATCAGCAAAGTTTTGAAGCCAAATATGCAGTGGCTTACTGGCTGGCAAAAAATGAGCGTTACAAAGAAGCTACCTTGCTGTTTGCCAAGCTGATAGATGGATCAACGCCTGTGCAACGCGCAGCCATTTTGCATAACATTGGCAATATGTTTTTCCTGAAAGCGATTCAGGTCACTGGTGGCAACGATAACAGCACGCGTGATGAAGTTGAATACCTGTTAACCCAGGCGATGACCTCTTATAAAAGTGCACTTAAGGCAGATAACAACCACTGGGGCACCCGCCGCAATTATGACCGCGTCATGAGCTTGTTGCCTGAGAAACCCACGCCAGGTGTAGGCGAATCTGATAATCCGGGTTTGATCATGGGCAATATCCCTAATGGTCTGCCTTAAATGCAGGCGCTTATGCTTGCTTACTCACTTGATCAGTTAAAAGTATGAATATCTGGCTTAGACGATTTGTTAAACACCGTGATTCTGCCCTGCTCGGATTAGCACTGCTATTCCTGCTGGCGGCAGTTTTACGCCCTAGTATTCCGTTCAAACATAATATCTACACCTACTTTCTGGTTGCAGATATTTCGCAGAGCATGAATACGTCAGATATGACTATCCGTGGCAAAAAAGTCACGCGTCTGGCATATATGCAAAACATGATGCATGAAGTCGTTGGCTCGCTGCCGTGCGGCACTAAAATCAGCATTGGCCTTTTTGCAGGTAACTCAGTCGCGGCCATGTATTCGCCGATTGAAGTCTGCAAAAACTTTGCGGCCATCCAGGATACGATAGATCATCTGGATTGGCGTATGGCCTGGTCAGGCAACAGCCGCTTGCGTGAGAGCCTGCTAGTGACCGCAAAAGTGGTTCGCGGCATGTCTGAGGCTTCGCAGGTAGTCTATTTTACAGATGGCGAAGAAGCCCCGAGATTGCATGCTTTCAACACTAAAAATCTGGAAGAATTTCAAGGTGGTGACGACTGGATTTTTGTCGGCATAGGTTCAGAAGAAGGCGATGCTATCCCCAAGCTCAGCGAAGATAACCAGGTGATCGGTTACTGGTCTAATGAAAGCTTCGCCATGCAACCAGGCATTGCGCAGATTTCTGAAAGCACCCTGGGTGTGCGTGATGACAACGTCGCGGGTGAAAATGATCGCTATATATCCAAAATGGCCGCTGAATACATGCAAAGCCTTGCTCAGGAGATAGGTGCCAAGTTTATTAAAGGTGATAGCAGCTACACGGTGATCCAGGCCATGAAGGCCCAAAAACCTGCACGCCGTGATATTGCCCCATTACCCCTGGGCTGGTTATTCGCCACTTTGGGCGGTTTGTGTATTGTAGGCACTTATGCCAGCCGTCATCCATTACGCCAGATCAAGCAGAATCTTAAAATCTACCGCAATGAAATTAGAGCAAAATTGTTTGCACGTAGCGAGGCAGTTGCCCACGACAACCATTTTCAATAACTTTATAAACAAGCCTGATTTACCTCTGTCATCCTAGGCCAGTGATGCAGGCACTCATGAGAAGTCACCATGAAAAATCATTGGCTAAGAGTCTGGCTGCACCATCGCGACACCATTTTACTTACTACAGCGTTGCTCTGCCTGCTTGGCGCTGTGTTGGTGCCTAGCATCCCCATCAAACGCAATGTACATAGCTACTTCCTGATCGCAGATATTACCCAGAGCATGAACTCTGCGGATATGTTGATAAACCACCGGCCCGTCAGCCGCCTGGAATATACCAAGCGCATGATGCACGAAATAGTCGCTCAACTGCCCTGCCACACCCGCGTCAGCATAGGTTTATTCGCAGGGGATGCAGTTGCCGCACTATATACGCCTTTGCATGTTTGCCGCCATTTTTCTGCCTTGCACGAAACCATAGATCACCTGGATTGGCGGATGGCATGGACCGGCAACAGCCAATTGCGCGAAAGCTTAGCTATCACAGCCAAGCTGCTACGGCAAATGCCCGAAGCGACTAAAGCGGTGTTTTTTACCGATGGCGATGAGGCGCCTTTGTTGCATGCATTCAATACCCGCAACCTCAGGGATTTTCAGGGCGGGGATGGCTGGTTTTTTGTTGGCATAGGCACTGAAAAAGGTACTGGAATCCCAAAACTGACAGAAGACAACCAGATGATTGGTTACTGGTCGAATGAAAGTTTTGCCGTGCAACCGAACATTGCACAAGTCACCGCCAGCAAAAGCAGTGGCCGCGATGACAGCGTCGCGCTCTCTGACTATGATCGCTTCATCTCCAAGCGCGACTCGACTTATCTGCAAAAACTGGCGCAGGAAATCGGCGCGCAATATATCAATGGCGATGATACCTACGATGTATTGCAAACCATCCAATCGCACAAATCGCCACGCTATGAAATTGTGCCCTTTTCGATTGGCTGGCTACTGGCTACGCTGGCGGGCATATGTTTGCTAGGCACCAGTCTGCATCATGAGACCCTGCGTCAACTTAAACAAAAGTTTGGCATTTATCGCAAACAGCTTAAATCTAAATTGTTCAACCGCAGTGAAGTTGTCGCGCACGACAACCATTTTCAATAGCTTATTCGCGCAGCCCCCACTTTAACCAGACACGCAATGCTTTTTGGGAAATGGCATCTGCTTGATCAAACAATATCAGCAAGCGCTTGGGTCGTAGCCATTGCCATAACAGCGGCTTTTGATGATGGGCATTATTCATCTGCTCGGATGCATCAGTTTTTAATTCTGTATAGGCAATGTGTAGCACCATACATCCATGATGCACCACGCTATCGGGCAATACTTCAATCCGCCATAACTGCCCCAGTGCATTCATAATTATCATCTGCCCGAACACATCTACACTCAACTGTTGCACGCTGAATCGCCAATGAGTAGCGACAAGCTGTGTCCATTGCCAAAAGCAAGCTGTGGCATAGAAAAAAGTGCCTGCGAATGCCCACCGCGGCGACAAGCTTAACCAGAGAGAAAACAGCACAGCGATTGAAAATACCAGCCACCACCCCCATAAAAATTTAGAAGGGTGAAAGCGCAAGGTTATTTCACTTGGTAGAATAGGTTTTTTCATCACGTTTGTGTGAAGCTGTTGGTGACAACATCCACACTATCAACAGAAAGTCATTTATGTCCAGCGCAGCTTGGCAACAATTCTTAATTTCACAGGGTGCTCTATTTAACGAATCAGGCGAAGCTTCATTTGTCGCGCCTGATATTCCGGCTTCAGGCCAATTATTTGACCTCTCAGTGGATGGCCTGATCGCCGTCAGCGGCGCTGATGCCCAGACCTTCCTGCAAGGTCAATTCACTAACGATATTAAGCAGTTGGCTGAATCCTCACAATTTACCGGCTACTGTACGGCAAAAGGCCGCCTGCTGGCACTGTTTTATGCATTCAGCATTGACGAAGTGATTTATCTGCAATGCCCGCGCGCACTGATTCCAGATTTGGTAAAACGCTTGCGCATGTTTGTCATGCGCAGCAAAGTAGTGGTCGAAGATGTCAGTGAGCAATTTGTGTGTATCGGACTGGCCAGTGCTGACTCGGCAGCCCACATACAACACCTGCCATTACGCCCGCATCAAACCAGCCATAGTGCATTAGGTACATTAATTCGTTTGACTGATAGCCATGGAAAGCAGCGCGCGCAACTGGTGGTGAATGCAGATCAGGCAGAAAAAGTCTGGAAAACATTTTCGGCCACATTGAGCCCAACCAGTACCAATCAGTGGGATGCACTGGAAATCCAGGCTGGTATTCCGCAGGTGTATGCAAGCACGCGCGAGCAATTCGTACCGCAAATGATCAACCTCGATGCACTCAATGGCATTAACTTCAAAAAAGGGTGTTATACCGGTCAGGAAATCGTCGCACGTACCCATTACCTTGGCAAGGTAAAACGCCGCACATTACTTGCCACTTTACCCGCTACCACAGTCACGCCAAATCCCGGTGATGCAGTGCATGATGCCCAGCAACAGGAAGCGGGCCAGATAGTGCGTGCCGCGCCAAATCTGCAAGGTGGTTGGTGGGTATTAGCAGAATGCAGGCTGGAAGCCAAAGCTGCCGGCAGTATTTTCTGGCAAGAATATGAGCTGGCTTTTACTGAGCTCCCTTACGCATTGCCATAAGCAAACTCTAAACATAAAAAATGGCGCTTCAGGCGCCATTTTTTTCAACTATATCTAATTACTATTGCTCCGGTATAGCAGCTGGGACATCCGGCGTTCCAGGATTCACAATGGACTCCTTAGACGGCACATTGGTGACGACCCCTTTGGATGCCGGAGGATTAGCATTTTTGCGTTGCATCACCTGATAGAACACTTCGTCCTGCTTGATCATGCCTAATTCACTGCGCGCACGTTCTTCAATTGCTGATTGACCTTGTTTCAGGTCACGCACTTCAGCGCGCAATGTTTCATTCCGTTGCCTATAATAATCATTGCGCTTTTCATGCGCTTCAATCTGCTGCGAATATTGCCAGACACGTGACCAACTGCCCTTGCCCAACCACAATGGATATTGCAGCAGGGCAATCAGGACAATGAAGATCACAGTCAGTTTGCGCACATCGACCTAGATGCGTTATCAGACTTGATTACTTGAACAACTGGTAGAACGCTGACAAACCAGCGTAGCTAGTCGCGTCGCCCAACTCTTCTTCAATACGCAGCAACTGGTTGTATTTGGCTACGCGCTCTGAGCGGCACAGGGAACCGGTTTTGATTTGCAACGCGTTAGTAGCGACAGAAATATCGGCAATCGTCGTATCTTCCGTTTCACCTGAGCGGTGTGAAACCACAGCGGTATAGTTAGCACGTTTAGCCATCTCGATCGTCTGGAAAGTTTCAGTCAGGGTACCGATCTGGTTCACTTTGATCAGCACAGAGTTAGCTGCACCTTTCTGGATGCCTTCACGCAGGATTTTCGGGTTGGTGACGAACAAATCATCACCGACCAGTTGCGTGGTTTTACCCAGGCGTTTGGTCAACAGGTCCCAGCCGTCCCAGTCGAACTCGCTCATACCATCTTCGATGGTAATGATTGGGTATTTACCAGTTAAAGTCGCCAGGTAATCACTGAACTCGGCAGAACTCAATGAAGCGCCTTCTGATTCCAGGTGATATTTACCATCCTTATAGAATTCAGTACTCGCGCAATCCAGGCCCAAATAGATATCTTTACCTGGCTCGTAACCAGCAGCTTCAATTGATTCCATAATCAATTGCAAAGCTGATTCGTTAGATGGCAAATTAGGTGCGAAACCGCCCTCATCACCTACTGTGGTTGCCAAACCTTTGTCATGCAGTGTTTTTTTCAACGCATGAAAAATTTCAGCGCCAGCACGCAACGCTTCACGGAAGGTTGGCAAGCCAGCCGGAACAATCATGAACTCTTGAATATCGACAGAGTTGTCAGCATGCGCACCACCATTAATGATGTTCATCATTGGTGTTGGTAATTGCATGAAGGCTGAACCGCCCAGGTAGCGATACAAAGGCAAGCCACTTTCTTCAGCGGCAGCACGGGCACAGGCCATCGAAACACCCAGAATTGCATTGGCACCCAGGCGGTCTTTGTTTTCTGTGCCATCCAGCTCAATCAGGGTTCTGTCGATAAAGCTTTGTTCTTCCGCATCCAGGCCCAGAATCGCTTCGGTGATTTCGGTATTCACGTTTTCAACTGCAGTTAATACACCTTTGCCTAGATAGCGGCTTTTGTCGCCATCACGCAGCTCTACGGCCTCTTTGGTACCGGTAGATGCGCCTGAAGGCACGGCTGCACGGCCAATGACACCACTTTCCAGCAATACATCCACTTCAACCGTTGGGTTGCCGCGTGAATCCATTATCTCGCGGGCGATAATATCTACAATTGCGCTCATTCTATTTTCCTTATGTTTTTAACTTAAACTTTACGAATACATGCGAAATCAATTTAAAGAGTTTGCTCCAGGCAAAATCCATTAAAGGGTATGTTCGGCGAAACCGGCTTTTTTAACCAGCTTGTCCATATCAACCAGCAGATGCAGCAAATCTTCCATTTTGCCTAAAGGCCAGGCATTCGGGCCATCTGATAGCGCTTTACTTGGGTCAGGGTGAGTTTCCATAAAGATACCGGCACCGAGTGGGTGGCATCGAATTGACCGGCAGTATCAATCGCCATTTGCCTGGATTCAATCACACACGGGCCTGCAATCAAAAATAGCGGATGCTCGATACTTACATCAAAACCACATAACTTCATGATAATCCCTTGCTTGAAAATTAAACTTTGCTTTTTTGCGCCAGTGCCGCTTGCACATAGGCTTTAAACAAAGGATGACCGTATCTTGGGTTGGAAGTGAATTCCGGGTGGAACTGGCACGCGACAAACCATGGATGCTCTGTCTGTGGCAATTCAATCATTTCACAGAGCTCTTCACGAGGAGTACGTGCAGAGACCACCAGGCCCGCAGCTTTCAACTGATCCACATAATGATTGTTCACTTCATAACGGTGACGGTGGCGCTCGTTCACTTCGCTGCCATAAATGCTGGCAGCCAGCGTATTAGGCTCGATCGGCGAGCTTTGTGCGCCCAAACGCATAGTGCCGCCCAGGTCAGAATGTTCATCACGCTTCTCAATTTTGCCGCTGGCATCTTGCCATTCGTCGATCAGGCCGATCAGTTTATGTTCGGTCGATGGATTGAATTCCGTGCTATTAGCATCCTTGAAACCGGCAACATTGCGGGCAAACTCGATCACCGCCAGTTGCATGCCCAGACAGATACCCAGGTAAGGCACTTTATTTTCACGGGCAAATTGAATTGCCTTGATTTTGCCTTCAGTACCGCGCACACCAAAGCCACCTGGAATCAGGATAGCATCCATACTGGTTAAAGCATCGGTACCGGACTTTTCGATATCTTCACTATCGATATAATGGATCTTAACCTTGGATTCAGTATGAATACCGGCGTGAATCAATGCTTCGGTCAAAGATTTATATGACTCGGTCAGATCAACATATTTGCCGACAAAGGCAATATCCACCTGCGCTTTAGGGTTGGCCACTGCATAGCTGATTTTCTGCCAGGCAGATAAATCCGCCGCTTTAGCCAGAATATTCAGTTTATGACAGACAATTTCGTCCATCATTTGCTCATGCAGCAAGCCCGGGATTTTGTAAATGGAATCACTGTCGATCGCGCTGATCACCGCTTCGAACGGCACGTTAGTGAACAAGGCAATTTTGCGCTTTTCATCTTCCGGGATTTCACGTTCGGCGCGGCACAATAAAATGTCTGGCTGAATTCCAATTTCACGCAGCTCTTTAACAGAGTGCTGGGTTGGTTTGGTTTTTAATTCGCCTGCAGTCGGAATCCACGGCAACAAAGTTAAATGCACATAACAGGCATTATTTTTACCTTCTTCAAAACCCATCTGGCGAATGGCTTCAAGAAAGGGTAATGATTCAATATCACCCACCGTACCGCCGACTTCCACAATCGCCACATCGGCACCTTCGGCACCCCGTTTAATATGTGATTTAATTTCGTCAGTAATGTGTGGAATCACTTGTACAGTCTTGCCCAGATACTCACCACGACGCTCTTTTTTGATCACGGTTTCGTAAATCTGGCCGGTAGTGAAGTTATTGCGTTTGGACATTTTACTGCTGATAAAGCGCTCGTAATGTCCGAGGTCCAAATCAGTTTCCGCGCCGTCATCGGTGACGAATACTTCGCCATGCTGAAAAGGCGACATGGTGCCTGGGTCAACGTTGATATACGGGTCAAGCTTGAGCATGGTCACTTTAATGCCACGCGATTCGAGAATAGCGCCTAAACTAGCCGCTGCGATACCCTTTCCAAGAGAAGAAACTACACCGCCGGTTACGAATACATATTTGGTCATGGATGAGGTACTTTGAGATTGTTGCAGACGGGAGAACATTTTACCGCAAAGCCCCCTCGCCGACAATGAAGGTTAGGGATAAAATCTCGCACCAACTCGCCAACCAGCCACTTCAAGCATACAATTAAATCATGCCAGACTATCAATCGAACACTCCTGCCCTGTGGCAATCCTTATTACCACAACCTGATGCCAACAGCCACAAATATAGCCGTGGTTATGTATTGATCCAGGGCGGATACCCTATGACAGGCGCAGCCAGGTTGGCTGCGCTAGCTGCTGCACGCAGTGGTGCAGGGATCACTGCCATTGCCGTGCCGGAAAACGCATTCAGCATTTACGCCAGCCAGTTGTTAAGCGTGATGGCGAAACCCTATTCAAACATCGCTGAATTGCATGCACTTATTCTGGATGCAAGAGTCGGCGCTTTACTGATAGGGCCAGGCGCTGGCAATTCGACAGACACACGGCAGACAACGCTTACCATGTTGCAAAGCGGGAAACCGGTGGTGATTGATGCAGATGCACTCAGTACATTTACGCGACAACTTGATAAGCTAAGCAAAACCATCACTGCCGCTTGTGTATTGACGCCGCATGCTGGCGAGTTTCAACGTTTATTTGGCATTAATCCTGCCAGCAACCTGGATGAAAGAATCAGCCAGGTACTTCAGGCAAGTCAGCAGACCAATGCAGTGATACTTCTTAAAGGCGCCCACACTGTGATTGCAGCGCCAGATGGCAGACTCATTGTGAACGAGGATGCGCCACCGACATTGGCTACGGCTGGCGCAGGTGATGTGCTGGCTGGAATGATCTCCAGCTTATTGGCGCAAGGTATGCCTGCGCTGGAAGCGGCAGCAGCGGCTGCCTGGATCCATAGCGAAGCTGCAAGATTATTTGGGATCGGGTTAATGGCAGAAGATTTGCCGGAATTGGTGCCACAGGTACTGGAACAGTTGCTTGCCTGAACTTAACACTCAGCAAGCATCAGAAATATTATTCCCGAGTACGCTGTTTGTTTTTCATTAACTGGTTCTGTTCGCGCTTCCAGTCTTTTTCGCGCTCGACATCTCGTTTGTCGTGTTGCTTCTTGCCTTTAGCCAGGCCTATCTGCACCTTCACCCTACCACGCGTGAAGTGCATATCTAAAGGGACAATGGTGTAACCGGCACGCTCGACCTTACCAATCAACTTGGCAATTTCTTCATTATGCAATAACAGCTTACGCGAGCGTATAGCATCCGGACGTACATGCGTGGAAGCAGCGCCCAATGGCGTCACATGGCAGCCAATCAGGTAAATTTCGCCACGCATAATCACCACATAGGCTTCTTTAAGGTTAATGCGGTTATCGCGGATGGCTTTCACTTCCCAGCCCTCGAGCACGACGCCGGCCTCGTACTTATCTTCGATAAAATAGTCAAAAAACGCTTTTTTATTTTGCGCGATGGTCATAACGCTGGTTTGCCGGCTTAAATCACTTAAAATAGCATTTTAACCCAAAACCAAACTCCGTTCCGGCGCTATATTCAATAATGGCTCAAGTAGAAAAAACCGTATTAGTGATGCACTCCTGCGAAACCATGTTTCAGCTGGTCGATGCTGTCGAAGATTACGCCAGCTTTTTACCATGGTGCGGCGGCAGTGACGTCATCGAACGCACCGAACAGGTGACGCAAGCCACTATCCATATCCGTTATCATGGTATCGTGCAGCATTTCACAACCCGCAACCACAAACAGTTTCCGCACCAGATGGACATCACCCTGGTCGATGGTCCTTTCAAGCAACTAACTGGCCACTGGCACTTTATTGCCCTGCGCGAAGATGCCTGCAAAATAGAATTCAAGCTGGAATATGTATTCGCCAACGGCCTGATTGAGCGCATTATTGCGCCAGTGTTCAGTCACATTGCCAACACCTTTGTCGATAGCTTTGTGAAGCAGGCAAACAAGCTTTACTCTAAATAACCAAACATGACTGAAGAGATTTCTGACCTGATGACTGTGGAAGTTGCTTATGCACTCCCGCAGAAGCAGGTGATTATTTCAATTGATGTTAAAACGGGCACGACGGCACTGGAAGCAATTCAACAGTCACAATTATTGCTGGCGTATCCGGAGCTATCATTGAAAAATTGCAAGATTGGTATATTTGGCAAAGTCGCTAGCTTCGATGCCGTATTAAAGCCTTTGGACAGGGTGGAGATTTATCGCCCATTGATTGCCGACGCTAAAGAAGCAAGACGCTTAAGAGTTACAACAAAAAAAGGAAGTGCAACAAACAAAGAAGTTGCTGCGAAAAGAGGCCGTGCTGCCAAAAGTAGTCAGCAAAAACGCCAAAAAGAATGATGCTTCAATAGATTTCGCTATTCAACTGGACAATTTTCGTCAATTTCGAACTGCGCACGCGCCAGGTTTTCACGAATTTGCTCATCGCTTAAATACTCTTTTTCGCCCACCTCATTTACCGTCTGCATCCGACCGCCAACCGCATAGTTACGATAATTAGATCTGGCTGCGGCACAGTTTTGCGCTTTCATACGTGTTTCAGCAGCTTTGGCGACAGCCGCCGCTTCATCAGACATTTGTGTCTTTGGTTTGCCTTTTCCAGAAGCAGTTTCTTGGTCAGCGGGTGCTGCCGTCGGATCCTCTTTATAAGCATCTGCGCGGGTTAACGGGTATTCACTGGTGACGGTAGCCGCTTTAATCTTCTGCGTACCTTCCTTGCCGGCAGGTGGCGGCATATCCGAATAATTGACCACGCCTTTGGCATCACGCCATTTGTAAATCTCCGCGTGCGCGGTCACATGCATCAAGCAGGCTATCAATACTATATTCCGCATCACTTCCATAAATTTCACTTTGATTTCCGCCTCACCAGTCACTACTTCGTTACTACCATCCGGAATGACTATGCATAAACCATGCCAGACAGCCTCAATTTGACTGCAAAAAACGCAAAACGCTTTGTCAAGGCA
Organism: Methylophilus sp. Leaf414; assembly: GCF_001425425.1. Classification (NCBI taxonomy): domain Bacteria; kingdom Pseudomonadati; phylum Pseudomonadota; class Betaproteobacteria; order Nitrosomonadales; family Methylophilaceae; genus Methylophilus; species Methylophilus sp. Leaf414. The sequence goes on from NZ_LMQQ01000001.1 coordinate 249,126, forward strand.
AAACGAAATCGGTATAATTATATTTTGGAGATAAGGATTCCACATGCGTTTGTTGCAACAAGCTCTAACCTTTGACGACGTTTTACTCGTTCCAGCCCATTCTACTGTGATGCCCCGCGATGTAAGCCTGCGCACAAAACTTACAAAAAACATCACACTTAACATTCCCCTACTCTCTGCCGCTATGGACACCGTGACGGAAGCCCGCATGGCGATTGCCCTGGCACAGCTAGGCGGCATGGGCATTATTCACAAGAATATGTCGATAGAAATGCAGGCTTCACGTGTCTCACGCGTTAAACGCTTTGAATCTGGTGTCGTGATTGATCCGGTGACGATACACCCGGCAATGACAGTGCGTGAAGTGATTGAGCTGACCAAGCACCATAAAATTTCAGGCTTACCCGTATTACAAGATGGCAAAGTGGTTGGCATTGTGACTAACCGTGACCTGCGTTTTGAGACTAATCTCGACCAGGCCGTCAGCAACGTGATGACCTCGCAAGACCGCCTGGTGACAGTGCGTGAAGGTGCAAGCCGTGAAGAAATCATGGGCTTGCTGCACAAGCACCGTCTGGAGCGTTTGTTAGTGATTGGCGAGCAATTTGAGCTCAAAGGCCTGATTACGGTGAAAGATATTCAAAAATCCTCCGACCATCCGCTAGCCTGTAAAGATGAAAAAGGCCGCTTGCTGGTGGGCGCTGCGGTTGGTGTAGGTGATGGTACCGATGAACGTATTGCCGCTCTGGTAGAAGCTGGTGTTGATGCAATTGTTGTCGATACTGCACATGGCCACTCGCAAGGTGTACTGGATCGCGTCAAATGGGCAAAAACACGTTACCCCAACCTGCAAGTTATCGGTGGCAATATCGCCACAGCTGATGCCGCATTGGCCCTTGTAGATCATGGTGCCGATTGCGTAAAAGTTGGTATTGGCCCAGGCTCCATCTGTACCACGCGTATTGTGGCTGGTGTCGGCGTGCCGCAAATCACTGCCATCAGCAACGTCGCAAAAGCACTGGAAAAATCCGGCGTGCCGTTTATTGCCGATGGCGGTATCCGCTTCTCCGGTGATATTTCAAAAGCCATTGCTGCTGGCGCAAACAGTGTGATGCTGGGCGGCATGTTCGCCGGTACTGAAGAAGCTCCTGGCGAAGTCGAGTTATACCAGGGCCGTTCGTACAAATCATACCGTGGCATGGGCTCCATTGGCGCCATGCAAAAAGGTTCTTCTGACCGTTACTTTCAGGACAACACAGCGAATGCTGACAAACTGGTTCCGGAAGGCATCGAAGGCCGTGTGCCTTATAAAGGCAGCGTACTCGCAGTTGTGCACCAATTAATGGGCGGCCTGCGTGCTTCCATGGGCTATGTCGGATGCTCTACTATTGAAGATATGCGTAGCAAAGCAGAATTTGTACAAATTACTAGTGCCGGCATGCACGAATCGCATGTACACGATGTACAAATTACCAAAGAAGCACCGAACTACCGTATTGATTAAATCTTACTGTTTAAACTAAACCTGGCCACAGAGGACACCGAGCGCACAGAGATTTTACTCTGTAACCTCTGTGTCCTCTGTGCACTCTGTGGCTAAAAAATGTCTCACTCAAAAATTCTTATTCTTGATTTCGGTTCGCAAGTTACCCAGCTGATCGCCCGCCGTGTGCGCGAAGCACACGTCTACTGTGAAATCCATCCCTGCGATGTGTCTAACGAATTTGTCCGCAACTTTGGTGCCGATGGCATCATCCTCAGCGGCAGTCATGCCAGCGTCTACGAGGAGGAAACCGACAAGGCGCCCCAAGCCACGTTTGAGCTCGGTGTGCCTGTATTGGGTATTTGCTATGGCATGCAAACCATGGCGCAACAGCTGGGCGGCAAGGTTGAAGCCGGCCATAAACGTGAATTTGGCTATGCGCAAGTGCGCGCCCGCGGCCACTCTGCCCTGTTCCGCGATATCCAGGATGCAACCAATGCTGAAGGTCATGGCCTGGTCGATGTCTGGATGAGCCATGGGGATAAAGTCACAGAGTTACCGACCGGCTTCAAAGTGATCGCCAGCAATGATACGACGCCGATTGCAGCGATGGCGGACGAAGAGCGTAAATTTTACGCGGTGCAATTCCACCCGGAAGTCACCCACACCAAACAAGGTCAAGCCATGCTGGAGCGCTTTGTGTTGGAGATTTGCGGCGCAAAACCTGACTGGATCATGGGCGACTACATTGCTGAAGCAGTAGCCAGTATCAAGGCGCAGGTAGGTGATGAAGAAGTCATTTTAGGTTTGTCCGGCGGGGTCGATTCCTCAGTGGCAGCTGCACTTATTCACCGCGCCATTGGCGATCAGCTTACCTGTGTATTCGTAGACCATGGCCTGTTACGCCTCAATGAAGGCGATATGGTGATGGAAATGTTCGCTGGCCGTTTACATGCGAACGTAATCCGTGTCGATGCCAGTGAGCAGTTCATGGGCAAGCTGGCCGGTGTCAGCGACCCGGAAGCCAAACGCAAGATTATCGGCGGCGAGTTTGTAGAAGTATTTAAGGCTGAAGCGGCCAAACTAAAAGCCAGTGGCGTGGGTCATAAAGGCGCCACTTTCCTTGCACAAGGCACGATTTACCCGGATGTGATTGAATCCGGCGGCGCTAAATCGAAAAAAGCAGTCACCATCAAGAGCCACCATAATGTAGGTGGTTTACCCGAACAACTAGGCCTGAAACTGCTTGAACCCTTGCGTGACCTGTTCAAGGATGAAGTGCGCGAACTAGGTGTAGCACTTGGCTTGCCGCGCGATATGGTCTATAGACACCCTTTCCCCGGTCCTGGCCTGGGCGTGCGCATTCTGGGTGAGGTGAAAGCCGAATTCGCCTTGCTGTTGCAACGTGCCGATGCCATTTTCATTGAAGAATTACGTAATACCGTAGACGAAAAATCCGGCAAAACCTGGTATGACCTGACCAGTCAGGCGTTTACCGTGTTCCTGCCGGTCAAATCCGTTGGTGTGATGGGCGATGGCCGTACTTATGATTACGTAGTAGCCTTGCGCGCGGTGGTTACCAGCGACTTTATGACCGCACACTGGGCAGAATTACCTTACAGCCTGCTCGGCAAAGTGTCTAACCGCATCATCAACGAAGTGCGCGGCATCAACCGTGTGGTTTACGACATTTCCGGCAAGCCACCCGCCACTATCGAGTGGGAATAACCCTTAACTTTGATTCGATCTCATATTAAACAGAGAACAAGACAATGAGCACAAAACCGATTATCCTCACTGGCGACCGCCCTACCGGACCTTTGCATCTGGGGCATTTTGTCGGCAGTTTGCGCAACCGCGTGAAATACCAGCATGAATACAAGCAATATGTGATGCTGGCTGACGCACAGGCGCTGACCGACAATATGGATGATATTGATAAAGTGCACCGTAATGTGGTCGAAGTGGCGCTGGATTACCTGGCGGTGGGCATAGACCCCAAGTTATCGACCATTTTCATCCAGTCTCAGGTGCCAGAGCTGACTGAACTGGCGTTCTACTACCTGAACCTGGTCACCGTTGCGCGCCTGGAAAGAAACCCGACCGTTAAAGAAGAGATCCGCCTGCGTGACTTTGAGCGAGATATTCCGGCCGGTTTCCTCACCTACCCTGTCAGCCAGGCAGCAGATATCACAGCATTCAAGGCGACATTAGTACCGGTAGGTGAAGACCAGATCCCGATGATAGAACAAACCAACGAGATCGTACGCCGCTTTAACCGTACTTATAAAAACGCCAGCACCAAGCAGGAAATCCTGGTGGAAACCAAAGCCCTGGTGCCGGAATTGGGCCGCTTGCCGGGCATTGATGGCAAAGCGAAAATGAGTAAATCTCTGGGCAATGTGATTAACCTCGGTGCAACAGCTGACGAAGTCACCAAGGCAGTCAAACGCGTTTACACAGACCCATTACATTTAAAAATCGAAGACCCTGGCCATGTTGAAGGCAATATTGCGTTCACTTACCTGGATGCATTTGATATCGACAAAGCCGCTGTTGCTGAACTGAAAGCGCATTACACGCGTGGCGGCCTGGCGGACAGCATTGTAAAAAAACGCCTGGAAGCGGTTTTGCAGGAAATGCTGGAACCTATCCGCACCCGCCGTGCCGAACTGGCTGGCGACAAAGGCTATATCTTGCAGCTGTTACGTGAAGGCACTGAGCAGGCGCGTGAAGTGGCCGCGCAGACCATGAGTGAAGTACGCGCTGCACTGGGATTAACTTACTTCTGATTACCTGGGCCACCACACTACATAATGAGTCGCGGATTTGTAAAAGAAGATGATCTGGAACTGGCGGGTACCGACCTGCCTGAAAGACCGGTCAGCCTGCATACAAACTACGTGACTCCAGATGGCCTGCAACAATTGCAGCAGTCTGTAAAAACACTGGAAAGCCAGCGTCCGCAATATGCCGCGCGCAAGGAAGACCCGAACGCGCAACAGAAACTGGCCGAGATAGACCGTGATTTACGCTATTTATTTGCCAGGCTGGAATCTGTACAGCCGGTAGATCCTGCCATGCAACCGCGACATACGGTATTGTTTGGCGCGACAGTGACTGTAGAAGATGAGGAAGGCCAGCAGTTGCAGTTCAAGATAGTCGGCGAAGATGAAGCCGATATTGCCCGGCATAAGGTTAGCTATGTATCTCCGCTGGCTAAAGCATTACTGGGTCGCAAAGTCGGCGACAGCACTATCTGGCAACGCCCGGCAGGACCATTGCAATTAGACATTTTAAATATTGAATATTGAAGACTAAATGAAAGTATCACAAGCCATCAACGAACGGCGTTCTGTTAAAAGCTACGACCCTGACCACCGCATGACAGAAGCGGAAATTGAGCAACTGATGTCGCTGGCGATGCTCTCTCCGACCGCATTCAATATCCAGCACTGGCGTTTTGTGGTGGTGACTGACCCGGTGCTGCGTCACCAGATTCGTGCTGTGAGCTGGAACCAGGCGCAAGTGACCGATGCTTCGTTGCTGATTATTTTGACTGCTGACCTTAAAGCCTGGGAGAAAGACCCTGCACGGTACTGGGTCAATGCGCCCAAGCAAGCCAGTGATTACCTGGTGAAGGCTATCCATGACTATTACACAGATCACGCCCAGGCCGAACGGGATGAAGGCATGCGTTCGGGTGGCATGGCAGCCATGACATTGATGCTGGCCGCCAAGGAAATGGGTTATGACACCTGCCCTATGGATGGCTTTGACTTCGATGCGGTTGGCAAACTGATTAACCTGCCGGCGGACCATGTGCCGGTGATGTTTGTAGTAGTAGGCAAACCACTAGAAGCTGCCAAGCCGCGTAGCGGGCAACTGCCACTAAATGAAGTCGTCATTTACAACCGTTTTGAATAATTTTGCGTGACCTTGAATAAAGCGCGCGACCTTGATTAGCGATTTAATTAACTATTTTTTGAGAGTTCTTGCATGTTAGTTGCAAACAATATCACCATGCAGTTTGGTTCCAAGCCACTGTTTGAAAACGTTTCCGTTAAATTCGGCGACGGTAACCGCTACGGCCTGATCGGCGCCAACGGTTGCGGTAAATCCACATTCATGAAGATCCTGGCCGGCGTACTGGAACCTACCAGCGGCAATGTCAGCCTGGATCCCAATGAGCGTATGGCTTTCCTGAAACAGGACCAGTTTGCCTACGAAGACCAGCGTGTGCTTGATGTGGTCATGATGGGCCACGAACAAATGTGGAAAGCCATGCAGGAGCGTGATGCGATTTACGCCAATCTGGAAGCCACTGAAGACGATTATATGCGCGCCGCCGAACTCGAAGGTGAATTCGCTGAGTATGACGGCTACACCGCTGAAGCACGTGCTGGCGAGTTGCTGTTAGGCGTAGGTATTCCTATCGAGCAACATACAGGCTTAATGAGTGCGGTAGCTCCGGGCTGGAAATTGCGTGTATTGCTGGTGCAAGCTTTATTCGCTAATCCGGACGTATTGCTGCTCGATGAACCAACCAACAACCTGGACATCAACACCATCCGCTGGCTGGAAGATATCGTCAACAACCGCGACTGCACCATGGTCATCATTTCGCATGACCGTCACTTCCTTAACCAGGTCTGTACACATACCTGTGATATGGATTACGGAAAAATTACCTCCTACCCAGGTAATTACGACGATTACATGGAAGCCAGTATTGCTGCGCGTAATCAGCAGGCCAAAGACAATGCCAAAGCTAAACAGCAGATTGCTGATCTGCAGGACTTTGTACGCCGCTTCTCTGCCAACGCGTCTAAAGCCAAACAGGCTACCAGCCGTGCAAAGCAGATTGATAAAATCAAAGTGGAAGAATTCAAGCCTTCCAGCCGCCAGTATCCATTCATCCGCTTTGAATTCGATGACAGGGAAAAACTGCACCGTAACGCGGTAGAGCTGAAAAAGCTCAGTCATGGCTTCGACAAACCATTATTTAAAAATGTGGAAATGATGTTTGAAGCCGGTGAGAAAGTCGCGATTATTGGTGAAAACGGCATTGGCAAAACCACCTTCCTGCGTGCATTGGCCGGCGATTTACAGCCCAAGCATGGTGAAGTGAAATGGGCAGAAAAAGCCAAACTCGGTTATTTTGCGCAGGACCACGAATACGAGTTTGAAAAAGGTGAAGACCTGTTCGAATGGATGACCGCTCAGCGCCAGCAAGGCGATGATGACAACACTGTGCGCAGCATGCTGGGCCGTTTGCTGTTCCCTACCGAAGCAACCAAGAAGTCAGTGAAAGTGCTTTCCGGTGGTGAAAAAGGCCGCATGCTGTACGGCAAGCTGATGCTGGCTAAAACCAATGTGTTGCTGATGGATGAGCCGACCAACCATATGGACATGGAATCCATTGAAGCGCTGAATACCGCGCTGGATAAATACAAAGGCACCCTGTTCTTTGTCAGCCATGACCGTGAATTTGTGAGTTCGATCGCCACGCGCATTATTGAAATCAAGGCTGATGCCATTGTTGATTTCACTGGCAATTATGAAGACTACCTAGCCAGCCAAGGGATTGAATAATCCCAGCACCATCTATTGACTACCTGAGCGAATACCGACGTTGCCTGTGAACTCGAAATCCCGTGTACTTTGATATTCGTTGGTTGCTCTTCACCTAGCTCACTCATTGGTTGAATGCTTGGGAATGAATAAGTGATACATTCCGATACATAGACCTCCGCTCCTGACAAACACCCGATACATTCGGGTGTTTTAATGTCAACATTGCAATTTCGCAATGATGATTGAAAAGGATACATCATGAAATTAAAACAATTGGCTATCGCAAGTGCTTTGGCTTTGGTATCCATGACTGCCTTAGCAGATCATGGCGCTACCTGCGGTAAAGGCAAATTCGACAAAACAACCTGGCAAGAGCACCGCGCAGAACATTTTGAAAAGCACCAGGAAAGATTGCACACCGTGCTGCAACTGACTGCCGCTCAGGAAAGTGCCTGGAATACTTACCAGTCGCAAATCAAGCCTAAAGACAAAGCTGAACGCCCTGACGTCGCTGCTCTGGAAAAACTGAACACTGTACAGCGTCTTGATAAAATGGAAGCGCTGGACAAAGAACGCGATGCTGAACAAGCACAACGTGCTAAAGCAATCCGTACGTTCTATGCACAGCTGAACGACTCGCAGAAAAAAGTGTTTGATGAGAATGCTTTCCCGCATCCTCACCATGGCAGACGCGGTCATGATCATGGCGGCCCTCAGCATGACAAACCACACCACGATAAGCCACAATCATAATCACAGGTAATACATATAAACCGGCCTGAATGGCCGGTTTTGTGCTCAAATATTTACTTCAACTGATAGAGATACCCAGCGATGACAGAAACCAGCCACGATACCCATGTTCTGGTGGTAGATGATGATGACGCAATCCGCGACCTGCTTTGTGATTTTCTGCAGGAAAATCAGCTGAGCACATATCAGGCCGCCAATCATGCGCAAATGTGGCAAGTACTGCAACAAAAAGTGCCAGATGTCATCATTCTCGATATCAATATGCCGCAACGCAACGGCATAGAACTTTGTCGCGAGCTGCGCGAATCACCCAAGTACCACAGTATTCCCATTATCATGCTTACCGCACGTAGTAGCTCGCTGGATACCATCATGGGCCTGGAGACGGGTGCGGATGATTACGTAGCCAAACCGTTTGAGCCATTGGAACTACTCTCGCGTATACGCAGCGTGATACGCCGTAGCCGTATGGTGGCAGAAAATGCTGGCAAGCAAAGCGAAGAACTGGATAACGGCATTTTGCGCCAGATTGCGTTTAACGAATGGACGCTGGATATCCAGAACCGCACACTGATTGATAAATTGAATACCAGCATCCCGCTCTCCAACGCAGAATTCAAGTTTTTGCGCTTTATGCTGTTACACGCCAACCGCCCGCTTAGCCGTGACCAGTTAATGGAAGAAATGCATGGCCGCGAGGCAGGACCTTTCGACAGATCCATTGATTTACAAATTAGCAGGATCAGGCAAAAAATCGAAATCGACAGCAAAAATCCCACTGTGATAAAGACCTTGCGTAATGAAGGTTACCTGCTCACCGCAGATGTGCGCTATGTCAAATAAAGGGACCTGACGATATGCTGAAAAATCTGTTAGGAGCCATGTCAGTCAGGATTTTCCTGATAGCCGTCATCGGCATCCTGCTCACCGCCACAGTCGTCAATGTGCTGGGTCAGCGTGATTCACGTGTCAACGAATCCCGTCTGCGCGACCAGTTTGCGTTTGACCGCATCGAAAGCATGATCCGCATCCTGGAAATCACCGTGCCCGAAAAGCGCTCTGAAATCCAGGATGTATTCAAGCGTATGGGCAGCAGTTTAAAGCTGGGCGCCGTGCCTCCTAAAAACATACCTGCCTTACCGGCAGAACTGGAAAACCTGAATACCCTGCTGGTACCGGAAATTGCCGATGTGATCAGCATCACCACCCAGGGCCGCTGTAGTGCACGTAACCGTCCGCCTGAACCCCCACGTGACTTTGGCCCGCCACCACCGCCTCAACCAGGCTATTGTCTGGCGGTATACACACATTTGCAGGACAACACACCCGTATTAATCCAGCTACGCTATGGCGGGCATCGGCCACCACCAGGCCACCCGCCTGAGCGTAATCCGCTTGCCTTCATGCTGGCGTTACTGGGGCTGATCAGCATTATCTGGGTGGTTGCCTCCGTGGCAACGCAACCATTACGCAAACTGGCAAACGCCGCCCTGCAACTGGCGCACAACATAGAAAATCCGCCGTTGCCAGAGAATCAGGGGTCAACTGAAGTACGCCATGCTGCTAAAGCCTTCAATGAAATGCAGCGCAGTATCCTCAAGCATGTGCAGGAACGTGGCTTTATTCTCGGTGCGATTGCGCATGACCTGCAAACCCCGCTGACCCGGCTACGCTTGCGCCTGGAGAAAGTCAAAGACGCAGAACTCAAGCAAAGCCTGGTCAACGACCTGACCGCAACGCAGGAAATGGTGCGTGAAGGCCTAGACTTTGCAAGACTATGCAGCGAGAACGTCGATAAAAACCGGGTAGACCTCACTGCCCTGGCGACTGCTGTCTGCGATGATTTTGAAGAAGCAGGACATGCTATCCATAAAACGCTGCCCAACGAAGCCATCACCATCATGGGCTCGGCACACCTGCTCACGCGCTGCCTGAACAACCTCTTGAATAACGCCATTCATTATGCACAATCGCCTACCCTCACCATTCAGGTGAAAGCGTCTCGCGTACTATGCACTATCTCGGACGAAGGCCCGGGCATTCCGGCTCAAGAGCTTGATAATGTGCTGGAACCCTTCAGAAGGCTGGAAGATTCACGCTCCAGACATACTGGCGGTACTGGTCTAGGTTTATCCATTGCGCGCATGATTGTTGAAAAACACGGTGGTAGTATGACCTTGAGCAATAAACCGTCACCTGAATCAGGGTTAGTGGTTCAAATCGATTTGCCTTTGAACTGAATCTATAGCCTAAGTATCTATTGAATCAGTGCGTTAGCAAGGTGTAGACTAGCGCCCTTTCAGTATTCTATTGCTGCGAAAAACGGAGAAGTGGCAGAGCTGGTTGAATGTACCTGACTCGAAATCAGGCATACGTGAAAGCGTATCGAGGGTTCGAATCCCTCCTTCTCCGCCAGTGATTCCTAAGTGATTGAATTACAAAAATAATCAATAGACTCATATAGATAGATACCTCAAGTGTTACACATAACTGTTACACTTAAGGTATTAGAGTGCGCAAACAAATCCATATGATTAACCGAAATGGTGTCTACTATTTCAGACGTAGAATTCCTAAAGACTTAGTTTCCCATTACAAAAAAAATGAGATCATCTTTAGTTTAAAGACTAGCGAGCATTCAGAAGCCGACCGTCTTCAGCGTCAAGAATCAGTAAAGCTTGATGAAGAATTCAGGCGTATTCGTAAGGGCCAATTAATCCCTGAGCTACATGCTATATCTCCCGATCTTATCAAATCTCTATCAGACCTTTGGACAGCCCATATCCTTGAGGAAGATGAAGAGTCACGTATGGAGGGCTTATCTGAACGTGAGTACGATAAGCTAACCGAATCTTTAGATATTACCGAGACTGGAGGGAAAGCAGCCTTAGCTCGTGGTAACACGTCCCTGATTGAGTTTGAGATGGAGGACTTCTGCGAGTCCCAAGGCTTCAAGATTGCTAAAGGTAGTGACGCCCATAAGCAACTTAGCTACGCCTTTCTGAAAGCGTCTGTTCAAGCTAACAAGCAGCAAGCACTAAGACATCAGGGAGAAGTAATAGAAACCCCCGTTGTTGCTAAACTTAACCCACCAGCTCAGCACGTACACCATGAATCCGATACCTTTGAAGCATTGCGTGACTATTGGTTTATGCAATCTGGTAAAAGTAAGTCAGCCCTAAGGATAGCCACTACAGCTATTAAAAAGTTTAGAGAGCTAGTCGGTAATGTGCGGCCTAGTGAAGTCACTAAGCATCACACTATTCAGCTTAAGGATAAGTTGCTAGAGAAAGGCACGGCTCCCGCAACCATCAATAAAGATATGGGCATACTTAGGGCTATCTTTAGCACAGCAGAAGCAAACTCCAAGTTACCTACAAATCCCTTCAAAGGTTGGAAAGATTTATCCGTACCGGAAAGAGAAGAAGAGGCTCCCTATTCTATTGAAGAGCTACAACTAATATTCAACTCCCCAGTATTCAAAGATGGCTACAGGCCAAACCAGGGCAAAGGTGAAGCCGCCTTCTGGCTCCCTTTAATTGGACTGTACACAGGATGCCGATTGAATGAAGGCGCACAGATATTCATTGAGGATGTGGGCGAGCTAGACGGTATACCCTATTTCTTAATTAAGCCTGATTCAGCTACAGGCAGAAGCGTTAAGGATGGCAAGAAAAGACGTGTACCTATCCACCCTGATCTAGTACGCATCGGGCTGCTTGAGTATGTCGCTAAGATGAAGCTTGAGAAGCAGGTTCAGCTATTCCCTGAGCTTACAATTACACGCTCAGGGGGGAAGCTTGGTGATAAATGGGGGAGCTGGTGGAGTAATTACATAAGGAAAGAATTAGGCATTACTAGAATTCCCCAGCCCTTTCATGCTTTCAGACATACTTTCGTAGAGCATGGTCGTATATCTAAAATGGAATCAGAGTTAAGAAGGATTATTGAGGGACACACCCCGAATACAGTGGAGTTTAAAATCTATGGGAGCAGCCAGTATCCACTTGAGCCTTTGTATGAAGAAATACTGAAGTTGAAGTTTAGAGGATTAGATTTGACGCATTTGTATATAACTTAACTGATTTGTTATGCTCTGAGCTCACGCACTAAAACTAGAAAGTTCGGGAAAGTTCATATGTTTGTTTCACGTATTCAAATTGAAAATTTTAGATCAATTGAGCACACTCAGCCGAACTTAGAATTAAGTCGTATAAATGTACTAGTAGGGGCAAATAACGCTGGGAAATCATCCGTTTTGAAAGCATTACACTTACTACAACGGTCAATAAATCCTTCCCCCGAAGTTAGGGTTGGTAGCGCAGCATTCCGAGTAGAGATGTACTTAAATGAAATTCCAATCGGTCATCCAATATTACGAGATCGAACAAGCACTCAAGGTTCGCTGTCGATTATAGGAACGTCAGAAGGCGGAACGAGTTACACATTCGATTACGGGTCTGGCAGCTTTTTCACAAATCCTGTTCCAGCTGAGGAACCATACCATTTCGTTATACCGTTTCTATCCAAACGAAAAACAGCCCAGTTTAATCAAGATGTCAGAGTACAGCACGCGAAGGCAATTGCAGATGACCTTCAATACCTTTCTGCGAAGCTATCGAGAATCTCAACCCCTGGCTACCCTACACATGAAATCTACAAACGCACATGTATAGCGGTATTGGGGTTTCTGGTTTCAGCGATTCCAAGTGATAGCGGCTTAAGACCTGGAATTTACCTTGATGATGGCAGCACACTTCCTATAGAGCAAATGGGCGAAGGTGTACCTAACATTGTAGCCTTTCTGATTAGCTTAGCTGACTCAAAGGGAAAGCTATTTTTAATTGAAGAGCTGGAAAATGATCTTCACCCCAAAGCTCTAAAAGCAATACTTGACCTGATTATTGAAAGTTCTAAACATAATCAGTTCGTTGTCTCCACCCACTCAAATATCGTTGTAAGACATCTTGCATCAATAGCGGACAGTAAACTTTATAACATTAAAGCTGTAGCTGGAGTTTTACCTACAAAAGCGGAAATCGTATTAGTACCCCCAACGGTTGAGGCAAGAATGGAGGTTCTTAGTGAGCTTGGATACTCCTTCTCTGACTTTGATTTATGGGACGGCTGGCTAATTCTCGAAGAAGCTTCTGCTGAAAGAATAATTAGAGATTACTTGATACCTTGGTTTGTACCTGAGTTAACGAGAGTGAGAACACTATCCGCAGGGGGTGTTAACTCTGTGGAAGCAACGTTTGCAGACTTCAACCGTTTAGTACGTTTTACTCATCTAGAGAAAGCTTACAAGAATCGAGGATGGGTCAGAGTAGACGGTGATTCAATAGGCACAGAGATAGTTGATCGCCTTAAAAATGATTATGGAACGTGGGAATCCAATAGATTCGCAACTTATACTTACCCACAGTTTGAACAGTACTACCCTAAGGAGTTCGAGAAACAAGTTGTGCGGGTACTGAATCTCCCACGATCAAAAGAAAAAAGCGAAGCAAAGAAACAACTATTGGATGAAGTAAGAGCCTGGTTGGATAAAGAGGACAAGGTAATAGCTAAAGCAGCGCTAGCAGCCTCCGCCAGAGAAATCATCGATGATCTAAAAGTCATTGCAGCACAACTTAAAGAGGGTACTGCTTAAATTTACTACAAAATTCCGTCAGGGTATATGGTAGTCTCACCAGCAGAAAATACCCCCCATAGCCCCTACAGTTACACTCCAGGCCACCTGTAGTTATCAACTTGTTAAAATGTAGATACAATCGGGCAAACTATAATCTTGGCTGGAGTACATTAAATGCAAGAGACGTCACTCTTCGATGATGGAAGAGTTAGCGTAAGTAGCACTCGTTTTGTAGCTGATGGAAAGACGCATCTAATCAGTGATATCACTTCGGTAAGACTAAAACATACCCCTGCAAGAAGAGGCATAGCGGATTTCTTATTCTTTATTGGTATAGGCCAGTTGTTTACCCCCTTCAGTAGCATCCTGCCTCCATTGCTCTGTTTTCTAATGGGCTTTATAGCCTGGATTGTTGCCAAACCCAAGTATATAGTTGTACTAGTTAACGCTTCAGGGGAAGTCAACGCCTTAACACGAAGCGATCAAGAGTCAATTAAAAAAATAATTGATGCTTTGAATGAAGCGTTATCATTAAAGTGATGACCTACTAAAATGAAAACCCCAACATGACGCACTCACACTTATCTGGCATGTTGCGGGATTAGATAGCATCACAGGCCGGGCGTTCACAGGTAAAGCTCGGATTAATGAATTGGTCGAAACGCTTAAAGCTTTAATAGAATACAAATCCCCACATCTCAATGATCGCATGGCAGGAATTGGTACAAGAATTAATGAAGCTTTCAAACGGCGTGCAATATATGTTCATCAGGTGTGGACAGTTCAAGAGGGTGCCCCAGCGGTTGGCAAGCTATTTATTGAACGCTACGAGCGGTTGGAGAAAATAACGCCGGTTTCACTTAATGAAATGTACAATCTTTCTGACGAAATGCAACAAATTCAAAGCGACTTGATGACCGCAATCTTAATACCCATTGTTGCCCACTTCCAGTTCGAATGATGTTGGAGCTTCAGAACCCAATGAACTCTCTGCCAACAAATAACCGTGAAGTGAGCTTGAAGATAACCTATAGCGCCAAGCTATTTTCCTATATAGGGAATATCTGAGACAGCAACCTCAACGTTGATTCCATGTTTGGCTAGAAGCTTTTCGACGGACTTCTTTCTTCTATCTCTATCTGAATGAGGGCCGATAATTATTCTTGAAATAGGTAATTCACCGCCTTCAAACAACTTTATATAAGGCACTAATAAACCATTTCGGTTAAGGAAAGAGTAATCCTTAAAGGACTTGTTTTCTACTCCACCAAGGTTGAACTGCTTAACTTGCTCTTTGGTTGTTGGACAACATACTATTCGGACTTCAGCCTCCTCGATGAATCCTTTGTGCTTATGCGCTGTTGCCATTGCAATGATGGCTTCGTGCGCTCCTTCAAGACTTCCATCTGATACTAAGAAGTTAGTGATAGCAATTGCAATATCTGCTTCATGCTTTCGTATTTCAAGTAATGCAGACTCCTCAAGCGCCTTATTGTCGTAGTAATTAACGTCACCAATATTCATCCATGAGTAATTAAAACTTTCATTTTCAACATGTAAGAGTTCCTCAAGCTCCTTAGTCTTAAATGCAATAATGTAGCCCCCATCTGTACCATATCCGCGCCATTGGCTTAGCAAGCCATCTTTATCCTGATTGTTTGAATGCACGCCGCAAAATGAGATAAAGTGAGGTTCATAAATGTTTTTGGAAACGTCTTTGATTGCTGAAGAGAGAGCCTCCACTACATTACTAATATTTACCTCAAGGCCTCCAGAGGCATCAATTTCTTTCATAGCTGTTGCATCTACTTGATAACGTTCTGAGATTACAGAGCGAGCACATTCTTGTATTATTTCAGGCAACCGGCAATCAAAGAACGCGTTGAACTCCTCTTTATCGTTTACATATGCATAGTGAGTTGCCCATAAAGAATTACTGCTAATGATGCCTTCGATTCCAGCAGCAGTTGTATAGTGAAAGAGCTCTGGATACTTATCAGATACCTTTTGAACATCGCCTTTTTCATCCATCATTAAACTTTCTAAAATATCGTAAATTTAAGGCTCTTTAGCGGCTTTAACAATTTCATTTTTCAATAAATTTATGGCTTTCATAAACTCCAAGTGCTGCTTAGCATAAGGCTCTATCAGTTCACTTTTTGGTAAGTCCGCTTCATATGTTTGAATATACTCATCCTCAATGTTTTTTATTTTGCTGAGGACGTCTCTGACTGACTGAAACCTTACACTGAAAGCTTCGCCGTAGATGCCAACAATCATTTCTAGCCGACTGTAATCATAGTTAGGGGGAGGCTCGAACTTCGTGTCATGATATTGTTTTAGTGTTGTATCTCCATACATTAATGCTTGCCCTCTAACAAATCGCTGTACACCTAAGCGACTCCAATGCCCTACCAGAATATGTAGTTCCTCCAGTCTTTCTTTAGAAATACGCTTATTCTGAAGTGTTATATCGTGCTCACGCTGGAGCTTAAGCGATTGCCGATTATTCCAGTTAGTTAGCCACACACCAAAAAATGCTATGAATGCAGTCCAAGCAGCCAGCGGGATACTCTTTAGAAACTCCACGAACTCTGCAATCACAGGACTTCTCCAATTTAGTCTTATTCTAGGTAATTATGCTCGAAAAGGCACACACAGAAACGACTTCTAGTATATGCGGAGCTAGTCCCGCTTTCTTCGCCTCTTCAGGTTTCTGCTAAGGGATACTCAAGGCTTTCTTTAAGCTGATTTATACCTTTGCCGCAACCTATTTAAAATAATGCGTTATAGCTTGATTGCATTTTGGCTGTCAAAACTTGTAGTAACACGTTTACCTAAAACTACGTAGTGAGGATGCATTCCTATAGAACCAAACAATTGAACACGGCAAACGAAATAGCCCTTTTCCTCAAAAAAAGACAACCAATGTAAGTCCTGGGACTTTCCGGAGTCTTCAGGAGGAGCAGAACCAACGTAATTAAAAAGCTCATCACTATCATCCAATAAAATTTTTCTTATTTCTGTGGAGTCAAAATAGTCCAATCCCTTTTCTGCTATAGCATATGAATAAGCAATTTTGGCTACCATATGCTGAATAGCACCTGCGAGATGGCTGTGACGAGTTGCATATTGTTGCTGTTTAGGTGGGTTCTTTGAACTATGAAGATTTATATACTGGAGCGCCATCCTACTTATGCCATCGATGTTCTTTCCTAATAGAAGACCTGGCGGCTCGATCATCACTGAACTAATAATCTGAGGATAGTCTTCTCTGGGGATATCAGTATCAAACACAGCGTTTGTGTCCCCGATGTTTGCTGTAAATGAAAACTTTGGAAGCCTGTGTTTTATGCTAGGCGGCTTTAACTCTAAAAGAACTCTCGGAATCAGTAGTTCTAATTTCAACACTTCCCTTTCCTGTACACCGGTTACTTCCTTACAGGGAATACAAACCGATTTCTTGAATATCAAAGTACCCTTAAGTGCATCAGGAATAATATGCTCATCCGTTAGCTGCTCTGGTGGGTATGGTTTTAAGCAATAAATGCAAATACCAATACCTGGATACTTCTTTTTCTTCATTCTTATTGAGAAAGCCCGGCTCATAAACACTCCTTACCCTGATAACTCTAATTCTTTTTTTCATCACATTACATGATTCTAGGATATAAAGGCCCACCTTCGAAGAACCAGATGAAACACAATATTTATCAATATGTTACATATATATGGGGGTATAAGCCCTCACCATCGGTAAATATAAGTTTTTAAGAGTCACTCTTTACCCCTAAAATCTGCCCGCATGAAATACATTTAATACAGCGGTTTTACAAAATAGACGTATTCTATTTGTTATCAGATACTTAGGGAAAAACAAGGGATAAACCCTACCTATAGTATAAAGAAGCGTTTTTCTTTTGTACCTATACCATAACTAAATTCCTGCTTTAGCTTTGCAGGTACACAGTAGCTAGCACTCGGAAGGTGCTAGTGAGTTCCGATAAGTCCATCATTGAGTCTTCCCCTAGGCTCTTTACAGCGCACAGCAGATGGACACCGTTTACCATGAGTTACGCTTGATTGTTGTACATCCTCTATCCGCATCCGCAGGTTGATCTAGTAGGTACACCGAAAGTAACAGCAGAGGAAGTGATGCACCCTCTGGCTTTGGTAAATGGCTGTGGATGCGGGAAAAGCTAAAGGTGAACATATAGTTGTGGTAACTAAAGATTTAAACTTAAGTGTTAACTGTAGTGTTAATACTTACCTAGAATACTTAATACAAATACTACTTACGATTAACTTCAGTAACACTTAAGTATCCCTTACTGGATAGTACATCCCTGTACCAATCCAGCTAAAGCTCATATTAAGTTTTAACTTCAGTGTCCTCTATGGACGGAGTACCTATCAAGGTACATCCATGTAATACATCAAACCTCAGTCGCACCTAAGCAACACTCCAGCCCTACCTAAGATCATTTTAAGCAGTCCTTAAGTCTCCCTAGAGATCGTCTATCGCTTGATTTACCCCATTAACGATAGCCCTTAAGGACTGCTTAAAGTCATCTTCAGTATGGCTTAACTAGGTGTACAGAATCTCGTACATCAACCTCTTAAATACCCTATCTGTATTAACCCTCTATTTTTTGGAATAGGAAATACCCATGCTTAGAAACAAAGCAACCCGCAGAGAAACACTGCACAACACTAGATGGGAGCTTCGATGCTCTCTAACCGATCAAGGCAAAGTTAACTTTGACATCCTTAAGGAAGCTTACGAAAAGCAACTTGGCAAATCCTTGTCTCAGTCTAAGTTTCTCGATTACTTCTTCGCTGAGTCTGCTCAAGCGATCACTAAGGGCAATAGCTAATGTCCGAGTTACTCCCCTGCCCCTTATGTGGACACCTTCACCCTGAACCTAATCATGGCAGCAAATTTAAGTGTAAAGGCTGTACACATTGGATTGAGTTATCTAAAGACAAGACACAGCTTCGAGATCACACAGCCAGGAAAGCAGCAGAACAAGCTAAAAGTACCGACTGGTGGCTTCAACAAGCGCTAATCAGACAACGTAAATTAGGCCCTGGGACTGACTACGACACCGCTATGGATAGCGTTCGTGGAGATCACAATAAGAATGTACAGAAGATGAAAGATGAACGCAGAGGACACGAACTGTTCCCGCCCGAGTTCCCTACTTCCTCGCCTGAAACCCCTACTCCTCAAACCATAGTCTCTAGGGTTATCTCAACAGATGACACTACAGAAGCCCCCTGGTAATTACTCCAACAAAGGATAAACATGTACTTAAATTTCAATGAAGCTACCTTAGACGATGCTCTATTTGTAGCCCATTACTTGCGCCCTAGTGACCGTGAAGAATGTAACGCACACACAACTGAAGACGCTGAAAGGACACTTCAAAATGCCTTTGAATCCTCACTATCAGGGACAGCAACGGACTTCCCCTAGGTACGCTAGGCGTATGCCCTGCCCCAGGATTAGAACACACAGGCATTCCCTGGCTACTTTGTACATCCGTGGCTGACTCTTTACCGAAAGCCTTTGCAAGATATGCTCAAGAGTATTTGGACATTTGCCATGCACTGTAGGAGATCGACTTGCGCAACAACAACGAGCTGAAGCTTTATTAGAGTTCGCTCAAAGAGCCGAGAGTGCATCTAAGCAAGACTTATCGAAACTACGCGAAGAGATTGCCGACCGCTATTTAAAAAGAAGAGGAGATAGAGATAAAGACACCTTGGCTGTATTCAGTGGACGTATTAGATACAACAGTCCATCTGAGGCCGCTCAAGCTTATCGAGATGGGAAATTATCATATGAGCAGCTACAGATACACACCAACTACTTTAGATTAATAAGCCAGCAAGCAAAACATTATAAACCACCAGCACCAGCCACAAAGTAGCACCCAACCCTCTTGGAGAAATCCTTGAGGGTTTTTTTTCAAATACCAACTACTTTAGCAAATTGCTTACCCAGTGGAGTTGGCCTCAAAAACCCCTTTTTGATATCTACCCTCTTATCCTTATGATTATCTAGCGCAGCTATATATTCTGGCCTGTTTTCTGCCCAGCTATATAGGTCTGAGTTTTGTAATGTAATATCATAGGTGATTGTTATTAGCCCTAGACGATTAAAATTACTAACTATGCTTGGAATTCTTGGGTTTTCAAGTGGTTTACCTGTTTCAATATCATGATAATTTAAAAGATTGGTTACCAATAGACTCCAAGCTTCAGTTTCAGAGTTTACTAGCCTTATTTCTATTGCAGGGGTATTAGAGTCCAATAAGGGCTTCACAAGGTTGGCCTCTTCAGGGCTTAATTGTTTAATGATTTCAACAAATGCCGGGTGAGCTTCTGTTGATACTCTGCTATCCATAGCTGCTTTAAGTAGCTCTAGGTACATTTCCCTGAGCGCATCCTCCTCATGAGCAAATGCCAGCGCTTGAATAGTCGGCCCAGCAATAGAGACTTTGGGTTCTTGCAAATTTCAGGCGGTATATCTTTAGTTTTCTCAGCTACATCTTCAGCAAACTTTTCTGAAAAGTATTTTCTAGCTTTATCAAATCCGTAATTAAAGGCTGCTATGGGGAGTAGACAGTTATTTAACGCCTTTGTGATTGTCAAAGCTGTTTGGCCTAACTCATTGCCAGCCTCTTTAACTTTTGGACTATCCCCCGCTGCTTCGATAAGCGTACCAATCGCTTCGGCAGCTGTTTTCTCATCTTCAAGATCATCGTTAGCCATTATTGCTCACCCTAAGCGTTAAGCCATATTTGTTCAGAATTCGTCAATTTAGGATTTCTAGATATTTAGCTGCTGAGCTTTCCACGCCCAAGTGTAGCTTCGATTCTATTCTGTAACGAGCTTTTGAACTCACTAAGCTTATCTTCTTCCCAAACCACAAAGTTATACTGTCGATTATCGAAATGAACCTCGTGAAGAGCATCTTTTCTTACAGTCCAAATTACGGGAAGTCCCAAGCCTAAGGCAAATCCAGCTTCAAAATAAACACCACCACGCTGACCTGTAAAGTCTGCTACAACAAACTTACTCTTGCGTAGCATGGCAATGATCTCATCATCAATTCGGTTGTTGTGATCGTGTGTATCTATGCGTTTCGCGTCATAACCTGAATCAATAATCGCAGGATATATTGCCTCAGCCCATGCAGGGAGAACCTCATGGCTAAACCACATTGCACAAAATCCGATTTGACTATCAGTATTAGTTTGTTTTAACTCTTCAAGTGCCGCATATCCATTGGGCATGATGCTAGGAGCATCCATAAATTCATATCGGATATACGCCTTTTCTTTAATCAGAAACTTATCAACGAGATATGAAAGTTCGTCTAGATTAATGGACCATGATATCCCGATATATTCGAGGGTAAGGATATCTACAGAAGCCCCTATAACTGTTGTTTCTTTTTCCATTGCTTGCAGAATTTTCATAGCTCTTTCTGCAACGGTAGGCGCCCTCAGAGTCTTAAGCATCTCAACATGTTCTGAAGTTATTAACAGTCCTTGATTCTCTCTAAGCCATCCTGAGATATTAGCCCGCTGCCTGTCTGTTATTCCACCCTGCTCTAACATAGCTCCAGCAGTACCACTGAATACATATTTACCGCATCTTGGACAGGTACAAACTTCGCAATCGTCTATGAAAGCCCCTCGCGCTGGTGAGTTACATATAAAACAAGTTACGTCTTTCATTTGGATGGTCTCAATTAAATAGGTAATTAGTATGCAACCGATTTTTTGAGTTTACCCAATCAAGAGGTTTAGGAAAACTCCTACCTTCAGTGGAGGTAATCGGAGTTCGAATCCAATGGGTACGCCAATCCCTCCTAAATATGTTGCTTGAGAATATTTGATTAGTTTAGTATATGGAAATTGTTCCACACCACTGTTACGCATAGACGCACTTGAGCCCGTCTAAGTTATTGATTATTAAGTAATACCTGAAACTACTCAGGAATCCCTCCTTCTCCGCCAAAATTATTTGGCTAAAATTTAGCTGCAGGAAAGAGTCTTTCGGTAATTTCCGTTGATCAATTTTGAGTGGGCTCAATACACACTTAATCAACTCAGGAAGAACTCCCATGTACACAATTAATGATTCCCTGCATTCTAGCTAAGGGCTTTTTTGCCAACTAGGACGGATTGAAATGAGGTTGTTATTTGTTTCAAGCTGTGGTGAATCAGCCCCATCCCCGATTTAGCAGGTATTTCCGAGTTTATAAGGCATCTCTTACAGGATGCCTTTTTCTTTTGTGGGACTGGACGTTTAAGTCTCGCCCCATATCATGACCCTGTTAGAGTAAAAATATCTTTCCTCTCCAGCCCATCCAAAAGCTGCCTACGTAGTTTAACGTATTAATAAACAACAGCTTAGGTGCGAGCATAGTGCCATAAACTAACGCTTTAACAAGCTTGGCTGATGGTTAGCCTATGCAGTAATCACCTAGCATACAACCCGCCATCGCCCCACGACCATCCATTCAGAACCTGGCGGTTTTGATAAAAGTTTTTTATGTATTTTTAACTCAGTGGAGTCTTTCAAAATGGCGGAACATACTTGCAGTCCCGGTTGTAATCATGGCATCACCCCGGAAAACGAGGGGTTGATCAAAGAAGAGTTTCACGAAGCTCGAAGATCATTTCTGAAAGATGCGTTTGCTGTTGGCAGCAGCACGGCCGCCTTGGGAGCATTGGGAATTACCATGTCGCAAAGTGCGTTTGCACAAAGCCCAAAAGTAGGGGCCGGTGCAGGGCGTGCCAGCCATTATTATGTGCCAGCCAATGATAAAACCGTTCACTGGGGCTTTTTCAGTAAATCCCTCAAGCCATTGATCGAGGTTGAGTCCGGTGACTATGTCACGCTTGAAACCCTCACCCATCATGCCAATGACGACGCCGAGCGTATGGTGCGCGGTGACCCTGGTGCAGAAAGCGTGTTTTACTGGGACAGCAAGCGCAAAGGCGTTGACCGCCGCGGCATTGGTGCGATGAATGCCAAAGTGGGTGCAGGTGGTGGTTTGGGCGTGCATATCTGTACAGGACCTGTTGCCATCAAGGGTGCTGAACCAGGCGATATACTGGAAGTACGTATTGTAGATGTCACCCCAAGAGCCAGTGCCAATCCACTTTACAAAGGCAAGGCGTTTGGCAGTAATGCGGCAGCCTGGTGGGGATTTCATTATGGCGACACGGTGGAAGAACCTAAGAAACGCGAGGTCATCACTATTTATGAAGTCGATGCCACGGGTGAAAGAAACTACGCCAGTGCGGTGTATAACTTTCGCTGGACACCGCAGACCGACCCTTTCGGCGTGGTGCACCCGATCATTGATTATCCTGGTGTACCGGTGGACCACAAAACCATACAGGAAAACCACAATGTGCTTAAAAACGTGCGGGTGCCTATCCGCCCGCACTTTGGCACCATGGGCGTGGCGCCTGCCGAAGCGGATATGGTCAACTCCATTCCGCCCAGTTATACCGGCGGCAATATAGATAACTGGCGCATAGGCAAAGGCGCTACCTTGTACTACCCTGTCTCGGTTAGCGGTGGATTATTCTCTGTAGGCGACCCCCATGCTTCACAGGGCGATTCCGAACTGTGTGGAACCGCGATCGAATGTTCACTCACCGGCACATTCCAGCTGATTTTGCACAAAAAAGCCAGCCTGCCAGGCACCCCTCTGGAAAGCCTGAAGTATCCATTGCTGGAAACGCAGGATGAATGGTTGCTGCATGGCTTTAGCTATCCTAATTATTTGGCAGACTTGGGAGCGGATGCGCAGAACAGTATTTTTGCCAAGTCATCAGTAGATTTGGCTTTGCGTGATGCCTATCGAAAAATGCGTGACTTCCTGATGAGCACGCAGGGATTGACTGAGGATGAGGCCATTTCACTGATATCGATTGCAGTAGATTTCGGGATTACCCAGGTAGTCGATGGCAACTGGGGCGTGCATGCTTTGGTGAAAAAAAGTATTTTCCCGCCACGCAAAACCTGATTGAACTGCTGGTAACTAACAGGGACAAAACACCATCCCAGTTATCTCAGGTGTTTAAATACTAAAAAGCCGGTTGTTTTGCACATGGCTAAATAACCGGCTTCTTGATTCAGAAAATTGAATGTTCACTGCTTTACTTTAACGCACGAATCTCAGGCAAATTTCTCCACCAGCCATAGACATCCATGCCACAGCCAAACACATAACGGTTTGGCACCGTTAAGCCAACTACATCCGCTTGCAGAGGTTTGACACAACCATTATCTTTATCAGCCAGTACGGCAGTCAATACCTGTGTGGCACCTGCTTTCTGGCAATACTGCACGACTTCTGCCAGGGTAATACCTTCATCCAGAATATCATCGAGTACGACCACTGTTTGTGCAGTCATATCAAACTCAGGCTCCTTGGCCCAGACGATTTCGCTGCCTGACGTTCCATGGTAGCGATTGGCTTGCAGGTAATCGAGCCGTGCTGGCAGTTGCAGCCTTTGCATCAGCTGCCCGGCCAGGTAAAGTCCGCCGCGCATCACACACAATAGTAATATTGACTGGCCAGCCAGTTTATCGTGCAATTCTTGCGCTATCTGATCCAGTGCCTTTGTGACATCAGCTACGGTAAAGACGATGTCAGAATGTGCAAGCCAGTAGTCTGGCGACTGGTTATCGGGATCTTGCATGATCAAAAGCTGGTTAGATAGCCAGGGTTTTCAGGTATTCCCTGAAGCTGCCGGAAATTTCATCATGCTGCAATGCCAGTTCAACGTTGGCTTGCATAAAGCCCAGCTTGCTGCCGCAGTCATAACGTTTACCTTTGTAGCGGTAAGCTTTTACTTTTTCAAATTCCATCAAGGCAGCAATACCGTCAGTCAGTTGAATTTCACCACCCTTGCCTGGTTTAACTTTTTCCAGGCATTCAAAAATACGTGGCGATAATACATAACGGCCAACGACTGCCAGGTTAGAAGGCGCCTCTTCCGGTTTTGGTTTTTCAACCATGCCTTTGACCAGTAACAGATCATCAGTTTCTGCAACCGCATCCACTATGCCATAGCTGCTGGTTTCCTCAGGCGCAACGGTTTCAATACCCAGGATAGAACATTGATTTTGCTCATAGACATCAACCATTTGTTTGGTAATCGATACATCACCGCACAGTAAGTCATCGGCTAACAATACGGCAAACGGCTCATCACCCACGACTGGTTTGGCGCATAACACCGCATGACCTAAACCCAACGCTTGTGACTGGCGGATAAATACGCAGCTGACCCCTTTAGGCAAAATGCTATGCACGATATCCAGTAATTTTTGTTTACCTGCAGCTTCCAGCTCAGCTTCGAGCTCGTAAGCTTTGTCAAAGTGATCGGCAATTGAGCGTTTATTACGCCCGGTGATGAAAATCAGCTCGGTGGCGCCCGCTGCAATAGCTTCTTCAGCAGCATATTGAATCAATGGCTTATCAACCACAGGCAACATTTCCTTAGGGCTGGCTTTGGTTGCCGGCAAGAAACGTGTGCCTAATCCGGCAACAGGAAATACTGCTTTTGTAATTTTTTTCATGGTCGTATCCTAAAAAATTTCTAGTTTTAAATAATAAATAATCAGTAAAAGTGATCAATCATCAAAAAAATAATCTGGTATTAAAGCTGTGTCATAGATTTCATTTTTGGAGATTTCATTTTGAGTGACTGCAATTTTAACAAAAGAACACCACCTGCAAGTAACGCTGTAATCGCATTGGCGATGATCACCGGCCAATCGCCAATTAAAAGCCCGTAAACCAGCAATAAAATAACGCCTAACGTGAAAATCGTATACATAGGCAACGATATCCCGCTTAAATCACGCGTGCGCCAGGATTTGATGACTTGCGGCACAAATGCTACCGTAGTGCATATCGCCGCTATCGAGCCAATACAGGTGTTTAGTAAACTCATTTCAAATCATCTACTTCGGCACCAAATGCCTGCAACTTGAGTTTTTTCAGCTGATCACGTAACTGGGCGGCTTTTTCAAACTCCAGGTTTTTGGCTGCATCATGCATGGCTTTTTCTACACGCTTGAGTTCTTTGGCCAGCGTTTTCTCACTCATGTTCTCGTAACTAGCCTGTTCTTGCGCAGCTTTACGTTCACGGTGTGCTTCATCTTTATCGTACACGCCTTCAATCAGGTCTTTAATCCGCTTGGTCACCCCTTTAGGCGTGATGCCATGTTTTGCATTAAACGCTTCCTGGATAGTACGGCGACGGTCAGACTCATCCATCGCCAGTTTCATGCTGCGTGTGATCTTGTTGGCGTAAAAAATCACTTTACCATTCAGGTTACGCGCCGCGCGGCCGGCTGTCTGGATCAACGAGCGTTCAGAGCGCAAGAAGCCTTCCTTATCGGCATCGAGCACCGCTACCAATGAAACTTCGGGGATATCCAGACCTTCACGCAACAGGTTGATACCCACCAGCACATCAAACTCCCCCAGGCGCAAATCACGGATAATTTCTACCCGTTCTACCGTTTCAATATCACTATGGAGGTAGCGCACTTTAACGCCATGCTCGGACAAATAATCGGTAAGGTCTTCTGCCATGCGTTTAGTCAGCGTTGTAGTCAGCACGCGCTCGCCAATCGCTACGCGTTCTTTAATTTCGCCCAACAGGTCATCCACTTGCGTATCGGCGGGTTTAACAATGATTTTAGGGTCTATCAAGCCGGTCGGACGCGCAATCATTTCCACTACTTGCTGCTGATGGTTTTTTTCGTAATCTGCAGGCGTCGCAGATACAAACACGCATTGACGCATAATGCGCTCAAACTCTTCAAACTTGAGCGGGCGGTTATCCATAGCTGAAGGCAAACGCCAGCCGTAATCCACCAGGTTTGCTTTGCGTGATCGGTCACCCAGGTACATCCCGCCGATTTGCGGCACCGTGACGTGGCTTTCATCGATGATCATCAATGCATGCTCCGGCAGATAATCGATCAGTGTCGGCGGCGGGTCGCCAGGTTTACGGCCTGTTAAATGGCGACTGTAGTTCTCAATGCCTTTGCAAAAGCCGATTTCATTGAGCATTTCCAGGTCGAACCGCGTGCGCTGTTCAATCCGCTGCGCTTCAACCAGCTTGTTTTCACTCAGATAGACTTTAACGCGGTCGCGTAATTCGGCTTTGATGGTTTCCATCGCACGCACCGTCGCTTCCCGCGCAGTCACATAATGGCTGGATGGGAAAATACGGAAATTATGGATTTTATTGAATACCTGGCCGGTCAGTGGATCAAACAACTGGATGCTGTCGATTTCGTCATCGAACATGCTGATGCGCACCGCTGTTTCACTGTTTTCAGAGGGAAATACATCCACAATATCGCCACGGACACGGAAGCAACCACGGCCAAAATCAAAATCGTTACGGTCGTATTGCATCGCAATCAAGTGCGCCACAATATCTTTTTGCTCAATCTTCAGGCCCTGATGCACATGCAGCACCATGCCATGGTATTCACCCGGGTCTCCGATACCATAAATGGCTGACACAGTTGCCACGATTACCGCATCTTCACGCTCAAGCAACGCCTTGGTCGCTGCCAAACGTAACTGTTCGATGTGTTCGTTAATACTGGAGTCTTTTTCGATAAACAGGTCGCGTGAGGGCACATACGCTTCCGGCTGGTAATAGTCGTAGTAACTGACGAAATATTCCACCGCATTATTGGGGAAAAACTCTTTGAATTCGCTGTAGAGCTGGGCCGCCAGGGTTTTGTTTGGCGCCATGACGATGGCCGGTTTACCGGTCCGTGCAATCACATTGGCCATGGTGTAAGTTTTACCGGAGCCAGTCACACCGAGCAGGGTTTGAAACTTCAAACCATCTTCAATACCTTTAGTCAGTTTTTCTATGGCCTGAGGCTGATCCCCGGCCGGAGGAAAAGGCTGGTGTAACTCAAACTTGCTACCTGGAAAGGTGACGATCACGAAAACAATCTGATTAAATAAACAATAGTCTCATTTTAACTGCTTTTGGTTCAATGGGCGTGTGATTTACATTTGACAACGCAGCATTTAAGGAGAACTATTGGCTTTGAAAGTAGTCCTCTGTTGGATGTCTGAAAAATCACTCTGGAGATTGGCTTGAAGCTTTTACTATCGGTATTTATTGTAATATTTTCTGCCTCTTCGCATGCTTATAACCAGCAGGCATTGATGGAAGCTTATTTTGGCGTCGTCATGATCCGTGGCTACAACGAGGATGGCGGCATGGCCTACGGTTCAGGCGTGGTGGTCGCTGACCATACTGTGGTGACCAATTGCCATGTGCTGCGCGCCACCAAACAACCATGGGTTTCGCGTGGTGAAGATGCCTATCCGATCACCAGCGTCCGCGCCGATGTATGGCACGACTTGTGCCTGGTGACATCACCGACCCTCCCGCTTAAGCCGGTCGTACGCGGTAATAGCTATGCATTGACACGTGGGCAGGAAATAAGCGCCATCGGCCATTCCAATGGCGTGCCCGCCCCCATCACCTCCATTGGTGAGATTCAAGGTCTTTACGCGACCCCTTCCGGCAATATGATACGCAGCAGCGCTAAATTCCTGATGGGCGCCAGCGGCAGCGGATTATTCGATATGGATGGCAAACTGGTTGGCATCAACACTTTTAAAACCGCGGGTTACGGCCGCAGCATCCATTTTGCTTTACCAGTGGAATGGCTGGACACTTTGGAGAAAATGCCCGCCAGTACCGAGTTCCCCGTGCGTGGCAAAGCCTTATGGGAAGAAGATGAAGATAAAAAACCCTACTACATGCAAGCAGCGGTGCCAGAATCACGCCAGGATTGGGCTAACATGGAGAAAATTAGTGCCATATGGACCCAGAATGAAACCAGCAACGCAGATGCCTGGTTTAGCCTGGGACTGGCTGAACAATCATTGAAACAATTTGATGCAGCAGCCACTGCCTATCAAAAAGCAGTCAGCCTGGATGGCCAGTTTGTAGAAGCGTGGTTCAGGCGTGGTGAAGTCGCACAGCGCTTGGGCGACGACAAAACCGTAAAAGACATTGAATTGCAACTGCAGAAAATTGACCCGTTACTGGTGTCGGTTTACCAGAACTATCTTAGTTGCGAGCAAAACTGCCAGAAACAGTAAGTTAAACGATCTATGAAACACGTTTGATTGCGCCAAAAATCTGTTTAAAACTGGTGTCATTCACTTCCACCGCACGTGGTTTTTGCGTAAAATGTTGCGTTTTTCATTTTTTTGCAGGCACGAAAGTCTAGCCTGCTTGTGCACATACCGATCAACAAGGACGCCATTTTGAGCAAACCTGCCGCCAACGTGCTATCTGCGCGAGTTTTATCCATTAAAGAATCCCCTACTTTGGCGATCACCGCCAAAGCCGCCAAATATAAATCCGAAGGCCGTCCGATTATTGGCTTGGCAGCAGGTGAGCCTGATTTCGATACACCGCAACATATTAAAGATGCAGCCAAAGCAGCCATCGACGCAGGTTACACAAAATACACGCCCGTCAGTGGCATTCCAGCCCTGAAAAAAGCCATCGTTAACAAATTCAAGAATGAAAACGGTTTTGATTATGCCGTGAATGAAGTGATTGTTGGCGTAGGCGGCAAGCAAACCATTTTCAACCTGTGTCTTGCAGTATTGAACCCTGGAGATGAAGTGATCATCCCGGCGCCTTACTGGGTCAGTTATGCCGATATCGCCATGGTGGCTGAGGCCAAACCGGTGATCCTGGAATGTGGTATTGAGCAAGGCTTCAAATTACTGCCTGGCCAGCTGGAAGCAGCGATTAACAGCAAAACCAAACTGGTGATGTTCAATTCGCCTTCTAACCCGACCGGCGCAGTCTACTCTTTGGAAGAATTAAAAGCATTGGGCGAAGTGCTGCTCAAACATCCACATGTATTGATCGCTACCGATGACATGTACGAACACGTCAACCTGACCGGTGATCAATTCCATAACATCCTCAATGCCGCGCCTGGCTTGAAAGACCGCTGTATCGTGCTTAATGGCGTATCCAAAGCGTATTCCATGACCGGCTGGCGTATTGGTTATGCGGCTGGCCCGGCTTACATCATCAAGGCGATGGAAATCCTGCAAAGCCAGTCGACCAGCAACCCGACTTCTATTTCCCAGTATGCTGCTGAAGCCGCCCTGAGTGGCTCACAGGACTGTATCAAACCGATGGTCGCTGCCTTTAAAGAGCGTCATCAATATGTGGTTGACCGATTCAATGCCATGCCGGGCTTAAGCTGTTTAATGGCTGGGGGTGCTTTCTATGCTTTCCCGGATGCGCGTCAGGCGATTGCAAATCTGCATCAGGCTGGCAAAATCAAAGAAACTTCAGACATGGCGCTGGCAGAATACCTACTGGAAGAACACAATGTCGCGGTAGTGCCAGGCTCTGCGTTTGGTGCTGAAGGGTATTTCCGTATCTCGTTTGCTACCAGCATGGATAACCTGCGCGAAGCATTGGACAGAATAGAACAAGCGCTTAAAGTCTAATCCTGCACTCAAAATAAAAAAGCGCCATCAGGCGCTTTTTTATTATTCCAACACTAAGATTATCTAGTCATTCAGAAAATCTTTTAGAGGGCTGTTCGGTAACCCGATATCTGCACTTGCCGTTTGTGTCATCAGGTCTGCCAGTTCCGTAATCGGCATGGCGGCTGGAGACACTACCGCATGATGATCGCCGGAAACCAATACATCATGAATATTCAAAGCATCTGCAGGGCTTGTAGCTTGCAGCGCCTGCTCGGTGATTGAAGTATGCGCGATTGAAACAAAAGCGCTTGCATCTTCTTGCAGCATGGATGCCAGCGGCGGCGTTAAATCAATCGCATCATTCAATTGTAAAGCAGCCAGCACATGTTGAATCACCGCTGGATTCACTGCATGCTCACTGATATCCATGGTATGCGGCGATGCAGACACTTCGTCAGACAATGTGACCGACTGTTGTTCGGCAAATTGAACCATCTCGCCACTCACGGTCTGCATGGCAACCTGTGCGCCAGCCACGGTCACTAACTGATCGCCGGCATGCAATGTATCTCCAGCTTTCAACTGAATATGGTGACCATACTGATCCACAATTTCCGCAGCACCGGTCAGACCAACCACTTTTCCTAAAACTGTACGCATAAGCATCTCCTGTTACCGCTATTATAAACGACCTTGCCCCAATAAAAAATTGACCCGTTTGGGTAACAAAAGTGCGATCTGACCATGCAAACCTCTTGACTTTTATGACTGCCTATCAAGCAAAACCGGCATTTAAACTGCGCATCGAAAAATATGGAGAAATTCGCAAAAAGTGGTTGACCAAGGGGCACGGTCTCAGTAATATAGCGCCTTCAAACGACGTACCGATTCCTCAATAGCTCAGTCGGTAGAGCGCCGGACTGTTAATCCGTAGGTCCCTGGTTCGAGCCCAGGTTGAGGAGCCAAATAGATAAAGGCCTGCAGCGATGCAGGCTTTTTGCTTTTTTTCCGCAAAATATGGTTTTTTCCGCAAAAACTATTTGTCACCCATAATATCCAACTAACTTTAGCTCTGATTGGAATCTAGTTATGGATATTAAAAATGCCCAGGTAATCATCGACGAACTAACGGCAATTTGCATTAAACATAAAGTCGCTTTAATCGGCGGTTCTGTTTCGGACAATATCCATGGCGAGATAAGACTAGTGGCTTCTGATGATTTATCAGTTGATGACATCGACCACCTTTCCAGTGGTGAAACACCTTACAAGGTTCAAGGAATTACAGTGGTGAACGGTATCGCATAGCGAAAAAAAAAGCCACCTTTCGATGGCTAGCAGATTCACTTTTGATCATCTCGGGAGGAAATGATCTTAACAATATATCACAATTCAAATTCCAAGTAATCATCTGGCGGCAGTTTTATCAATTGCCGAGCTTGCTCGTGTGACGCATTTAACCACTTTTGAAAGTCTCCATTCTCTACAATCACAACGGATCGCTTTTCTTTGGCTGGCTCATGAAATTGCTGCATGAACGGATGATCATCAGCATTGACCGTTAACATTGAGAACGAGCGTACAACCTCTCCTGTTTTTGCGTCAATATAGCTTTCCCATATAGAACCTATTGCAGTCGGCTCGTTATCTTGGCGGCTGATTGCTGCCCAGTCTGGTTTTCCGTCTCGATATAAAGGCTCAAAGAATTGTTGAGCAAGCACTAGTCCGAAACGTTGTTCTTTCCAGGCCGGGCTGAATGATGGTTTTTTATCAACTGTTTCACTGCGAGCATTGTAAGTCCACCTACCATAATTTTTCTTGGCTTTAGCCCAGAGCGGTTCTAGACCGAATTTTCCCAATTCACACCTGATAACTCCATTATCTATAAAGATAAATGGCGCCTTATCCATCGGCCAGGTATGGCCTTTCCAATCAGCATCAGGAAGGTCGATATCAAAGTGTTTTTTTACCCAAGGATTGCTACTTCTTTTTATTGGTTGGTAATTGCTGCACATAGTGTCCTACATCTTTCAAAACTGATTATTGTTACAATAAAAACCTTTTTCAGTAACTCAGAAAATCATGACTAATCGCTCAATAGCATTAATAGATTGCAACAACTTTTATGTATCTTGCGAGCGGGTTTTTAACCCAAAATTGCATGGAAAGCCGGTTGTCGTTTTATCTAATAACGATGGCTGTGCGGTTGCCAGATCAAACGAATCAAAGGCGCTAGGTATACCTATGGGCGCGCCCTGGTTCAAATACAAAGAGCTTGCTAAGCAACATGGCATTATTGCGTTTTCCTCAAATTACGCGCTGTATGCAGATATGTCAAACCGCGTAATGTCACTACTAAGGCAATTCTCGCCAGTTCAAGAAATTTACAGCATTGACGAAAGCTTTCTCGATCTAACTGGCTTTGAGCGGCGTGACCTGGTGCAATATGGTCAGAAAATGCGAAACATGATACTTCTGGGGACCGGGCTACCTGTTTGCGTGGGGATTGCATCAACTAAGACACTCGCAAAGCTGGCCAATCATTGCGCAAAGAAACGGCCGGAATTTGATGGTGTGTGCAACTTCAATAGTATGCCGGTTCAAGTATTGGAGAGTTTGCTGATGAGTATTGATGTTGGTGAGGTCTGGGGTGTCGGTAGGAAACTAGCGCCAAAGTTGAATGACCTTGGCATAAAGTCTGTGTTTGACTTAAAACGTGCAGACCCATCCCGATTACGCCGACACTTTAGCGTGGTGATGGAAAAGACTATCCGTGAATTAAATGGCACAGTTTGCATCGAGATTGAGGAAGTGGCGCCGCCAAAGCAACAGATTGTCAGCTCGCGTAGCTTTGGCATGCCTGTAACAACGCTGGAAGAGTTGGCGCAATCAATATCCCTGTACATCAGCCGAGCCGCCGAAAAGTTACGAAATCAACAGTCATATGCCGGATCACTTACTGTTTTCATACACACAAGTCGTTTCAGGGAGAATGACCCACAATACAGCAACAGCAAAACAATTGCCCTATCCTCTCATACAAATAGCACAACTAGGCTGGCCAGCATTGCTATGTGGGCGTTAGAGCAGATTTATCTGCCTGGCTTTAATTATTCAAAATCGGGCGTAATGCTTGGCGAGATTGTGCCTGCAGCGGGTGTACAGGAGGATATGTTTAGTCATAGTAGGTCTACAACCAAAAGTGACCGATTAATGCAGGCCATGGATGCTGTCAATAAAAAAATGGGAAAAGGTAAATTGATTGTAGGCAGCCAGGGATATGGTCAGCCGTGGGCGATGAAACAACAGCAGAAAAGTCCAAGTTATACTACCAACTGGGAAGAATTACTCAAAATTGATTAACTTTACGACTTAAAGTATTGACTAATTAGAATTTATTTAAATTTTTTTATAAAAATAAAAACAAATAAAATCAATCAGTTGGGTACTGTCAAGTCAAATATATCTATATATTGATTTATATTGACTTGAAGAGCCAAAGAAATTGTATGAATATAGCGCCAACAACAAAAGGAGAAAGGAATGAGAAGACGATCAGATTGCTATATGGAGTCCGCTTATAGCAATCGAAAAAATGGAAACTCGTGACACCATCCGCCAAGATACCATCACGAGTTAGGACTTACAAATCCGACTATTATGGCCGGAAGGTCATAATAGTCAAAAACTACCTTTTTGGGAATAACCCAAGGAAAAATATATGACCGATACTAAACGTTACCGAGATGCAGGAACTGGACAATTTTTAACTGACCAGAAGGCTAAGCAGATGCCAAAGGATAGAGTTGTACGAGAAACTATCCCAGCGCCAAAGTCATCACCAAGTAAGAAGAAATAAACAACAAAGGGGCGAAAGCCCCTTTTTAACGTCCGCAAACACAAATTCTGCCCTTATAAATATTAAGCATGTCGACCAATCTGTCATGATCGATTGCGTTTAGATTACATGTTTCAAAATTGTCGGCCGCGTTACTAAGTACTTGTTCTACGGTTGCGACGATTTCTGTGCCTGGATCCTGTTTTCTTTTTTCACCACTTTCCCCTGCAGAGGTTTCAACGGTCGAGACTTCTGCAACAGGCTTTGATCTATGTGAATCGGGATTTGCGCCGATGGCATCGTTCCACAACTTGAGAGAGTCATTGCTAAAACAAACAGACTTATCGTTTTGTTCATGTATTTTTTCCTTAATGGTTCGGTAGACAATGCGCACCGTTTCTTTCTCTTTTACTGCCTGGTCGACAATAGGGTCAGCTTTCTCCTGAAGTGTACGAGCCGTTTTAATTGCCTTGGAAATACTACGGGCTAGGGTTGCGTCTTTTTTCCAGCCGTGCGCCACCCAACCAGTTAAAAAAAAGGCCACACAGAGTGCGGCCGTTGCGATTAATTTCGTTTGCCAGGTATAGGGCGGGAAAAGTTTAGCAATCATCAATATTCCTTATCCACTGGCCATACCGGCAGCGGAACTGTTTTGTTGGCCAGCTCATGAGAACAATCACTTAAAAATTGAATATGGCCATCATTAACAAATGAGTGGCACTGCCGACAGTGGAAGTCTTGAGTCTCATCGGGATGCTCCTTGTAATATGTACACCAACACCCCTCGTTCGCACGGTCTGGTACAAAGTGTCCTGTTTTGACAAACACACTGGGCGTGAAGGTTGGTTTTTCGGGATTACCGTTATAACCCCATCGCGGTCCGCTGCCGGGACCAACACTGATAGTGTGAGATTCATTACAACCAGGACACCAAAAACTAACCTGGCCACCTTCGAACTCTTTAATTACTGGAGTGCTAGACATTTACGCATCCTTTCCTGCTGGCGAGTCCAGACGCCTGCACAAACTTTATTACCAGGTGTCGAGCAGTCAAATTTCCACTTTCGTCGCCCCTTCTGATCCTGGTACTCAATCCAGCCGGCTGTCACTACATTGCTTGTTAAAAATCGATACTCCTGCATGGCATAACACGCGGCAGAGTAATCCAATGCAAGCAGCTCTTTACGCATGCCAGAGGTTTGCCAGGCACCAGTGCCATACTGATAAACCCAGTCCATATAAATGTCGTATTCACCCTGCTGGAGAGCGACACCTGGGAGGCTATCTCTGAAAATCACCTCTTCTTTTGAGATATGCGCCTGGGCAGTTATCAGTGCGCGCACCGGAGTAATGACGTCGCCCATATTTACCGGTCGCCCATCAGCATGATATGTGCTGCCAAAGCCAACGGTCGGGCGATCATTCTTGGTCGGGACCATTGCTTTATCGCTGTAGCCCTCACTAGTTACCAGCCCGACAAGAGCAGCTGCAGAAAGCGACAGTGCTGCGACTAAAGTACGATATTTTGTCATTTAGGCTGCCTGCCCATCTTGCGGATTTTTCATTGCTTCAAGTGCCGGCGGCGCCGTGTGATAACTAACCTGGTTAACCGCCGCACGATCCACAGCTATGGTGCGGGTCTTAATCTCCAATATCTCGGCATTGGTTCTTTCAACGTGCAGCTTGTGCTCGATCTCTTTCATCCGGTGCTCACGCCATTTCATCCAGAAACCAGATAAAGAAATAAAAATACCCAGGATAACGCCCCAGTTACTTAAACTAATGCCGGCAATCAAGCTGGCGATGCCAGAAAGAAAGCTTACGATTGCCCCGCCATACATCATTGCAGATTCTGTTTTCTTCAAGATTGCTGGATCCATCAAAACTTCCCTCATTTCCACCCCCGGCTAATAGACATAAAAAAACCGCCCGGAGGCGGCTGGAACTTGTTATTGAAATTTATAATTCAGGGTACATAGGCATCAATGCTACGGCTTCAGGTCCAGTCAACATAGGTTTTATGCCGGCTAAGACTTCAGCTTTGTATTCGTCAGCCTCAACCCATACAGAAGCCTCCCAGGTTGCGAAAACCTGCGCCAGAGATTGATAGTGATTTTCGAATCCTACATAGAGCATTAAAGCGTTGCCACCACTAAAACCTAAATCGCGCGCTTTTAAATCAATTGCCTCCTGCAACGCTTGGCGAACTAACTCAGCTCTCTGCTCATTACTTAAATCAGGAGTCAAATCTGGCAGCTCCTCTTCGATTTTTTTAACTTTTCCGTCTAACCCGATTTTCGCTACTGTAGCCATTTTTAGAACTCCCAAACTGGTGTGATTGTGCCTGCAGGTGAATCGAACATATCGGTACCATTTACCATTGTTATTCGAACCCCTTGAAGGGCGCCGGACAACGTAATTGAACCTGAAGAAGCATCCCCTGTTGCCGGAGATCCACCATCATCAGAGCCAATACTACCCGCACTCACCCAAACGTTTCCACCAGCATTCTCTATACTTAAAATACCCCTGATTCTGAAATTAACATTGGGAGAGGTGTTTACAGTTACGCTGAATCCTACTGATATAAAATTTTCAGCCGACCTTCTCCATACAGTTGAGCGGTAACCTGCATTAACTGGAGACCCTGCAACAATTGCCTGAGCAATAATAAAACTTGAACCATTTGTAGAGATTTCGTTGAAAAGAAATCTCACACGTTTTGCGCCGGACGGAATTGCAAAGTCAAACGCAGATGCGCCGTTTGCAATAGCTGGGGTGCCAATTTTGAATAGCCCCTTAACCCAGCTTGATGAAACCACGCTACTATCGTTTGAAGTAAAGCCAGAATCATTTAATGCAGTTTTGATATTGAATATTGAAACCCTAACATTCCCGTCCCCATCTTTTATAAATATCAAAATGTCGCCAGCTGCACAGGTGTAGTCTTCACCCCCTTGCACGATGAGAGTCGCTGAGTTTTTCAACTTGGGAGTACTTACAGCGCGTGCAGTAATGACAGCCCCTTGTGGCATCGTGACATTTACAATATCGACAGCACCCGTAAGTTTTATTTGATTGCTACCGGCTGCAGTTAAATCCAAAGTAGTCGCGCTGGCAACTATTGCTTCATTTGCGAACGACTGCAGCCCTGTGAATTTGTTTGTAAACAGTGAAGCTAACCCACCAGCACTTGACGGAATAATGCTGATACTCCAATCCGTAAAAGTACCTGCGCCATTGGGTGTTACACCATCAAATACAAAATCACCGGTTACAGGATCATATGTTTTAGTGATGCCATCGATGTATTTTGTTGGATCGGTTTTATATGCCACCCTTGCAGGTGTGCCAGGGACGAAACTTCTACCAGGGCTTATTTCAAGTGTTTTTTCACCTACTGTTATTGCCATTGATGAAGATGAGGTAGCAGTAAAAGCGCCCGTGACAGCATTGCGCATCAAGTTGCTTACTTCAATAATGGCCGGCCCTAGCTTGGTGCGCATCCACTTATAGAGATCATAGGCTTTCTGATGAAAAACCTTATTGCCCTCTGAAATTTCCGGCTGTGGCGGGATGGGGAGTAGTTCGTCGGTAGCGCTCATTCTGGTTCCTTAAAACAGACTTTCAATTTTCAAACGGCATAAGCCTTCAACTGCACTTGGCAAGTTATTTGGCGCGCCCTGGATCACGCCGTATAGGGTCATAGTTTCATAACTACTATTCCCGATTACCAAGGTTGGCAATCCAGCTCTTTGCCGGACAAGGTTGTTCAATAGATCAAATTTAGATTCCTCAAAATAAAACTCAAATTCCCCGACAATTACGGTCGGTCCCTTCTCGAAAAGAAATATCCCAGGTGTCAACTCATCTTTAAGTGAGTAGTCCTTTTGATCAATTGAGCTTTCCCTGGTAACAGAATTAAATTGATAACCGTAGCAAGGGACAACCGCGCCAATACCTACCTGACCAGCGCCAGTAATAGTGACTTTGAATTTTGCGTTGTAATAAGGTGGGATATTTTCAAAAACCACAAAGCTGGTGCTCAAGAAAGGTGTAAATAACCAATCATAAAAGCTGCCGAAACTTGAGTAACTGATCAGGTCCACCGTTTGGCTGCTAATTGGTGTGCCATCCTCATCAGATATTTCAAATAACAATGCCTCACCAGTAAGGCCAAATAAGGGGAATGTATTGACCTGCCCCATTCCTCCCAGGGTGAAACTGATCAAGCCATCCGCCAGCGTTTGGGTGTTGATGTAGTCATCAAACATCTTGTAACCATTAGTGGCACCAACAAATGACCAATACACCGGATTATTGATATCCGCTTCTTCCAGCGGATTGTGGCCGACGTTACCAGCCAGTACAGATCGATATACCTTATGAATATCAACCTCACTGATCATCACGTAATCGCCTAAACCATAAGTCTCTGCAATGCTCCATTCCGGATAATCAAATTCTCCCACGCTGTTGGCAAGGATATTTGCATCAGCAATGGTTGATGGGATGCCGATCGTTAATAAACTTGTCATGATGTTGTTTTAATCCCTACTACGCGAATTCGCTCTAACGCTTCTGTCGTGCCGCGCTGTGTAATTAATGCTGATTTATTGATATCTCTCAGGTCTTTTAACAATGCCACCAGATCGGAGACATCTTGCCCGTTTAGCGTCGATTGCCCTTCCGCATTACTTCCGAAAAACTTACTTACGCCGGCATAATCATTTGCCATCTGGGCGCCATAGTTATTCGCTACCCCTTTATAAAATCTGTAATCCGCCAGGTTGGTGAATTGGTTCATTTCACGGGCGTTGTCGATGATCTTGTCTTTGGCTGAGGTGAAAGCCGCCACCAAGGTGGGGAATGCAAGCGCGAGATCGATGCTAGCCTCATCTGCCGCGTTAAAGTTCTGCTGGATGGCCTGACCTATGGCAGCAAGATCAGCGGCTGTTTTCGGTACTTGCAAACCATATTCATTGAACAGGTCATATAAGGCCTGAGAGTCTTTGGCGGCCTGCTCTGCCGGACTTAGCAAGTCATATATAGATGCGTTAACACCGGAAATCACCTGGTCCCAAGCTGTTTGCACACTGCCAACGCTAGTGCGAAGCTTGAATAGTTCGGCAAACTGTTCTTGAGCAGCAGCAGTATCTTTAGGCAATCCCTTAAGGAAGGCATCAAACGCTTTGAGATCGCCACTAATAGATGCATTACCACCCAAGGCAGTGATTTGAGAATTGAGAGCGTCGCGCTGTTTGATCATCTGCTCACTCGTGGTGAGCGATGCATTGGCTGTAGCGACCAGGGAGTTTGCGAAGTTGGCTAATTGCACTCCGGCCAGACCAGATGCTTTAGAAACCTTGCCTGCTTGATCAGCGGTCAGATTGTATTGTTTAGCCAGCGCATCTTGCGCATTCCCGATATTAATTGAGGCGGTGAGAATTGCCTGGATTGACTCTTTATCACCCAGGCCATCGAACAATGCACGAATGCCTTCAGGCAGGTTAGATGATGTGACTAGGCCGGTAATACCCTGGGTGAGTATTTTCTCAATCAATGCAGTCATGGCTTCTTGAGAGCTGCCAAATGCCGTATCACCAGAACTGAAATTAACTGATCCACCACCTCCGTTGGCACCGAAATAACCCCAGGCGCGTGTCTTTTTACCAGAGCGCTGGAACATATCAATGCCAGTATTGATGTTTCCACCTATGCCATAAGCATTAAATAAACCACTAACTACTTCAGAGTAATTTTTTAATACACTAGCAAGCGAATCATTACCACCCAGTGCGCGGCCATAACCGGCAATCCCAGATTGATTGGTGGATGAAAACTGACCGTCAGAATAGACACCACTTACACCAGTGCTGTATTTTTTGGTGGATACTTTGCCGCCAAACAAACTGCCGATAGCCCCACCAATAGCAGCACCGATTGGCCCGCCAAAGTATGTGCCGATACCCGTAAGTACGGCGCCGGCAATATTGCCCTGACTAAGCATATAGGCAGCGCCCAGGTAACCCATGCCGTCCGCAATCTGAGTGCTATATTTGCCAAGCAATCCACCAAACTGATCAATGATCCCGCCATCACCGCTCGACAAGAATGCACCTAGTTTTTCAATCGAATTGGTTATCCCGATATTTGAGTTTTTAAGAGATTCGGTAACCTTCTCAAAGACAGATGTACCACCCACGCCATTCTGACCCGCTACACTATTCACTGCGGCATTCGCCACGGATCCGGAGACAGTTGCTTCGATGCTGATCAGGAATTTCTTGATAGTCATCTGATACAGCAAGTCATAAACAGATGCCTTGAGCGATTTACCCACGGCTTTGGCGGCATCATCACCACTGTTTGCAAACACGGTCCACACCAGGCGCGATGCCTGCTCCATACTGCCAAACATTTCGGCAGTTTCAGCTTTGGATTTGTTGATCGCTTCAGACTTACCTACAGAATCACGCAGAATCCCGAGGGCTTCAATTTGGCGCTCGATAAGCTCGATCTCGTTTTCGCGGTCAACCTGTGTCTGCAGGTAGGCTTTTTGCGTTTCCAGCATGCCGATCTGTTCATCGTACCTGGCCATATTGAGCGCATCGATCTGCTCTTTGGTCATGGTCAGCTGCTGGATCTCATCAAGCTTTGCCTGGGCTTGCTCTTCAAGCGCCCGGGTCTCATCCTGCATTGTGGTGTATTGCTCAGCACGCGCCTGGGTAGCGCTTTCTAGGACAGTGAGATATTCCTTTTCGCTCTCCAGGCGCAGTGCTGCCATTTCACTATTCTGGATTTCTGCTTCCCAGGTCGCAATCAGGCTTTGGACATATTTGTATTGCCCGGCATCTAATGTAAGCAGGCCGTCAGCGCGCTTGGCATTGATGTCCAGGAGCATTTTTTCAGCTTCACTGAGTGACCCTGTGACAGAGTATTCGGCACGCTTAGCTTCTATCTGTTTTTCGATGCTGTTTGTAAGCGTGTCATAGGCTTTTTGGGCAGCAGCTGCAGCTGATTCTTTTGCTTTGGCATCAGCAGCATCTTTTGCATCCTGGCCAGAGACATAACCCACGGATGGCTTACCGGATCCGGAGCCAGCCACGGATGGACTGGCATATGTATTTGGGCGGCTTGCCATCCGGGCACGCAGCGCTTGCTCATATTCATCACGCGGCCGGCTGGCTGTTTCACTCCATGCCTGATTGGCCTCTTTAAGTACGCGCGCACGGAATGCTTCAGCTTCTGCCAGGGACTTTTGTGGATCGCCTGTTAAATAGGCGGCAGGATTAAGCGACTTAAATCGAGCCGTATGGACAGCCAGATCTGCGTAGACAACCTGGAAGCTTTTACCAATGGAGTAAATTTCATTTTTGAGATTGACCAGGGTGTCATAGGCAGGGGAAATGGTGAGAGCCAGGTTATCAGCCCAATTTGAAACATTCTGATCCTTCGCCAGATTATTGCCATGAGTCTGGATATCCAGGAAGGCGCCAGCCATATCATTTAATGCTGGCAACACGTCAATCGTCAGCTGCTGTACATATTCATCAAACCGCTGCTTTTGACCATTGAGGCTATCTTGCAATGAGGCTGCATTTGCAGCTGCTTCAGCGCTCACAGCACTGAATTTGTCGACATTCTCAGCCAGGTCATTCAGGAAAGGCAGTTGCTCGGCGCCAGATTTGCCCAGTACATCATTGGCTAAAGCAGTTTTGCTTGCATCATCACGATAGGTCTGTAACTTTTTGGAGGCTTCGATATACAGCTCGGCCGCGTCCCTGACATTGCCATTGCTATCGCGCACCTCAATGCCAAGTGCTTTTAAAGCCGCATTTGCTTTATTCGACGGGTCATCAAGACCAGCCACACCTTTTGCCAGCTTAGTAATGCCTGGCTCAATTTGCGCAGCAAAGTCGACACCAAAAGCAGTGGCAGTTTTCTGGATTTTGGAAAGCAGCTCAACACTGGCACCGGTTTTTTGCGCCGCATCGTCAAGTTGAGCCAAGGCATCAACCTGCTTATTGATGGAAGCATAAACAGAGTTTATAGATAGGTATGCGGCGCCAATACCGACAACTCGATTAATATATGAGCTGACGGATTTTTCCATTTTGCTCATTGCATCTTGCGTATTTTTAGCAAAACGCAAGGTTTGCTGGTCGCTCTTGTCGATTCCTTTGGAGAATGACGCATACTCAAGGGAAAGCGCTACAACCAGGTTACCTAGTGCCGACATGGCTATCCTTTAACTTTATTCAAAACTGCAAGCGCAGACCGTTCCATCAGCTGAATTTCTTCAAGCAATGTTTCTTGCTGCTCAGTAGGTATTTTTTTTATATTGAAAAGCGACTCAATGCGCGGGATCGGGATGCCTATATGAATCACCCCACCAAACCCGACGCCGAGATCCCACTGACTTGAAAGATTCTGGGAAAACATCATAAAAACTGCCCAGTTATCCTCATGGATACCAAAGTCGGCTGGAGGTGGGCTTCTTTTTGCCTCCCACTCTTCAATCACTTCAGGCGGTGCCCCCATCGCCTTGAGGCTGGCAATGACTCCATCATCGACCTGACCAAACACATCAGAATCATCTTTGTCACCGCCAGCCCAAAGCCTGGCCGCCTCAATTAGTTTTTTTGTTTAGCGCCGTATTGCGTTGTCCAAAATGCTTCTGCAAGCGCTTTCAATACTTGCGGAATACGCATCATGATTTCCAGGTTGTCAGCACTAAAATCAAAAACAGTGCCGTCATCAGAAGAAATTCCTCCCCAGCCGGTTACAGCCTGGCGCAACACTTCAGGCTGGCTTAGTTGCCTAAAGCCCCCTTTACCATCGTCACCTTCAAGTTCTAGCACGCTGTAACGTTTGAATTTCACACTGAAAGTTGACTTATCTACGCTTCCGCCATCATTAGGAATTTCTACTGATACTGAGGTTTGATAAGTTGGTGTTAAGTCGACTTTAAAAGCCATGGTTTGAACCTCTATAAATGGAAAACCCGCCAAGTGGCGGGTTTCTCTGATTGATTGTTTATTTAAATGTGAGCATCAGCTCATCGTTGCCCAAGTTCGGCTGCAGGATCAAGCCCAATGGCAACATGGCAACGCCACCATCATCATTGATGGTGGTGGTCGTTACCCTTACTTTCGGAGCGGTCAGCTGCACGATGTTGCCAGCAACTGTGCCATGCACCATATTCAATGAGTCTAAGGTTCCGAGGTTTGAAGCATTCCACCAATTCTTGGTGGCCATGCTGTCATACTCAATGGTTGCATTACCAGTTGGCTTACGATCAGTGAATGCCACCGCTTCAGCACCGATATAGTTGCGGTACTCAATAACGTTGGCCATATCGATACTCAACTCTTTAGCTTTCACATTTACACCATGCAATGTGAAAGTTGGCGTATTCACTTTATTCACGCCCAGCGGTGCTTTAAAGGCAGAGTAATCCAAGCCACTCAAGTTTGGCGTATCGGTGATCACCGCAGCATAACCAGTGTATGTGTATGTGATCATTGGAATACCGCCTGCACTCAGACTAAACGCAGCGCTTCCTTTGCAACCGACCATCTTATGCAACACTCCATCCAGGTAACAATCAATCGTGGCTGATTTCTGGTTAGTGGTTAACGGCACATAATCCACTTTGGTGCTGGCAGTAATAGTTTCAGAGAAGCCGGACGATTTCAGCATAGGCGCATGTTTTGGAGGCGTTGCCAGTGTGCCGGATCCAGCCAGCTCAACAGAAAAGCTGATCTGCGAATAACTTGAAATCTGAACGTTCCCCGTGTGGCCAAAGAATGGCTGGATATTGTTACGGTCTGCAAATGTGGCATTGATAGGAGTTGGCTGGACACCACTCACTAACATGACATCCGTTGCCAATGGTGCTGCATCTGTCCCTTCAATTGTTTCTAGCTTTACAGCAATCAGCATATTCCGCATCAGTTTCATGGTGTCTTAATCCTTTCCAGGCAATAAAAAAAGCCACCCGAAGGTGGCTAAAAGTTTTAAAAATGTTAGTTAGTCAATGCGAGTACGTTTACCGCTCTCATCAATCATGAAACTTCCCCCCTGCCCGGCGAACTCATCAGTAATGATTTCCAGATGGGAAGCATCTGTTATGCCATAAGCTATCAGCTTTTCTTTCATGGCGTCCTGAGTAAGTCCAGACGTCTGGACAGTTTCTTGAGTTTTTTTCATATAAGCTCCGTAAGTTAAGTCCGCATGCGCAGAGTGTGGGTTGAATAGTAAGCAAACAATTCCGGCAGATCCTCAAAATCAGCATCACCAAAATCACCGGTTTCCAGAAATTCAGGCCTTAATTCAATGGCGTCCATGATCGACCTGGCCAAAGTGGTGACCGCTTCTTTT
Source organism: Methylophilus sp. Leaf414 (assembly GCF_001425425.1). NCBI lineage: Bacteria > Pseudomonadati > Pseudomonadota > Betaproteobacteria > Nitrosomonadales > Methylophilaceae > Methylophilus > Methylophilus sp. Leaf414. The sequence goes on from NZ_LMQQ01000001.1 coordinate 293,368, forward strand.
GTTTCAGCAAAAAATGACAGTGTCACCAGGTGGCGATCATAACCACCGCCTTGCACCCATGTTGTTTCAGGCGTGGTTTCCACATTAAAAACGATTGCAGGGAATGCTGAATCATCCGGAAGATCTACCGCCCAGACATTTGGTAAATGTGGCTCAATCGTGGCCAGTAGCAATTCCTCTATTTTCATTTTCCAGCCTTCAGCAGCTCTTTATCTAACACTTTACCCATCTGTGCGATTGCCTCATTGTATTTTTGCTCTGCAGCATCTTTTAAAAATGGTTCAGGTGGAATAGATCGTGTCGCAGCACGACCCTTATTTCTCAAAGATGACGCAGTAGTTTTATGGCCTTCGTGTACAAATCTCCAGTAGAAAGGATCGTTTTGCCTGAATACACGAATCCGGCCATTGGCGCGCTTTAAAATGATCTTGCTGTTCAGCTTTTGCTTACGAGTCAATTCGCGTCCATGACGCACGCCGACGTTATACTGGATAGTATTTGCCGGCGCCTTAGTCTCCCGTTTAACAGCTATATTATTTAAAAGCGCTTTAGTCCGGACCAAGCCCTTAGTCATTACGTTTTGCCTGGCTTGACGCTTGATAACACCGGCAGCTGATGCAACCATCCGACGCCCTGTTTTTGTCTTGATATCGTCATCCAGTGACTTGAATTTTTTTACCAAGTCAGCGACCCCGATAATCGCATCAGCCATTCGTGCCACCGGTATCGCATGTGATCACAAGCCACCGGCTCTTCTCTTCAAAATTGTTGATATGTTTGAGGTTGTAGATTAGACCTTTATGCAGAATCCTGTAGTCAGTCGTAGTTAAACCAGGACGATATCGGATAGTGAATACTGATCGAGCTTCCCCCACCACACCACCGAGGGCTGTTGCTTCTCGCTCGTTGCCACTTAAATTCACCTTTTTAGCAGAAACCTTTTCCAGCCAAACCGACCAGGTCTTTACCTTACCGCCAAGCCCACCTTTGGTGATCTGATTTTTCTGGATAGTGATTTTCTGGTTTAACTCTCCGGCTCCTGGTGCTGGCATTTCAGGTCCCTATCATTTATATGTGCGCACTGAATCGAGCAAGCGATCCACAAAGGGCATTTCTACAAAGCCAGATTCAGCATATGCCTCACGATTTTTAAAGGCCTGAGCGACGCGCAAACAAATCCAGTGTTTAACCACATTAGGGACTGTGTCAGCGGTATAGCCTGCAACAAATCTGATCTTGATTGGATTAATCACACTGGATGAAACAGCCGGCCAATTCTGACCAGGCATTAAGGCAACCGAATGTGCCATACCGTAATCATCCAAGCCATAAACGGTGTTATTCAACGTTTGCTCTACCCCATTCACATCAATGTATTTAATTGAAGCAATTGATAATATTGGCGTCAAGGGCAAACCAATATTGCTCAAGCTAAAGCTATCCAGCACACCTTCCCAGGTCTGATCAGCAAAGGCACGACCACAGATATGTTCCGCATGTTCACGCGCAGCGGAAATTAGTGCCTCAAGCAATATGTTTTCCGAATCGATATCATCGTCAATTTCAGCATGCTTGCGGACGAATTCAACGGTTACCGGTTCGGTTTGAGGTGCCTGGATTAGTTTAGTTTTCATGATTAAATGCCAAAAAAACCCGCCGAAGCGGGTTGATCACTCAGATTAAACCTGTACAGAATAGTGACTTAGTTCTTCAGTCACACTCAATGATTTTGTTACTTGCTCATCTAATTGGATAATCAATTCATAATCACCAGGCATAATTTCCACATCAATTAAATTACACTCAGCAATTTGTAGCGAACCTTCTGAAATTAATTTACCGGCTTTATCTTTTAACTGATATTTCGGCTGAACTGCCTGCATGATGTCATTGAAAATAATTTCTAGAATTTTCATAATTTGCCTTTATAAATAGTTGGAAATTAAAGCCGCAATGTTGTCACTTGCCGCCCGGCCAAAGTGGATCAGGTCCCCAAATCCAACATTGGCTGGATCTCCATCCGGGCTGTAAAAGGCATTGGTTCCCATATCAATACGAATCTGTTCAATATCCGGGGCACCAGTGATAACTTTTGTGACGGCTAAATTCTGAATCCAGGCGTTGTGTGCGTCGATTACCGCCTTGTATGTAGGGTTTCCTGCAAGACTGCCCGTTAATGGCCATGTTGTAACATAAACATCTTTCACCCCGACTTTAAATGCAAGGTCAATACAATCCATCAATTGCTGCTGAACGATCAATGTATCGAAACCGGTTGGTGTGCCAGTGTTGTTGATACTGTACCCTTGTAAAAACAGCTTTGTAGGTACTACACCAGCTTTGAGAGCCGAGATAACCTGTCCCAAATATTCGTGTGTACGGTGCGCTGCCATACCGCCGTTGTAAATCGTATAAGGTTTGGCAACAGTAGATTTTTGGAATACAGCTTTATTAGCCCAAGAAGTCCAGCCCTGAATACTATTTACACCGACAGTTACAGATATGTTATTTAGCGTGCTCTGATTAACTGACAGGTTGTATACCGCGCCAGATTTACCATTCTGGCCAGATGCCAAGCTAGTCACAAAAACGGTATTGTTATCAGCATGACTTGCCTGTCCTGAGAATGTCAGGGGCTGACCTGGTGAGATTGGGTATGGAGACGGTGCACCGCCCACTGTTGAAGTTATGTCTGCAAGTAGCGTCATTGTCGTGCCAGTGATATTGCACTGCACGGCATTGCTTGGGCCGTAGTCAAACATATATTTATTGTGCGCGCCAGTACTGTCAGTGGCTACCATGACCCCAACCGGATCAACACTTGAATCATATCCATACTCAGCAGCGATATAGAAACCGGTACCAGCGTATAAGGTTGTCGGCAAGTTTGTGAAATCACCAATACCGTCAGCGGTGGTTTTTAGCGTCTGAAATTCAGGGCGGAAATATGGTGAAGCATCAAGGCCTAGTGTTGAGCGTAAAAGTGAATTATTCATGCGGATCATATCGATACCGGAGGTTGCACCTCGTGACCCACTCACAGTTGCATCATGGTAAATACGCATCAAGATGTTTGCATTACCGTTATCATCAGGTGTAACTGTTGGCAATGATAACCAGGCACTCGGCTTATCTAGGGCACACTCAACGTTTGAAGTCGCGCGTACCTTGGCTGCAGTACACTTGTTCGTTTTTTGACCTGGTGCACTATTAAAATCTACAGTACGCCAGCCGTATGGGCTACCTTGAGTGGCTGCACTATTATAGGAAACGCCACCAACTTTCGGAGTGTACAGATTGTCTGACGTATCATTTGCAGTTACCTCTGTCAGCGCAACAGCAATTTTTAACCCCTTCACCCCCTTAGACCAGCTCATGCTTCCCGAAGTAGTTTGAGAATCCTCTGCAGTATATGTAACGCTAGTTCCGTCAACTACCGAAGCCACAGGATACCAGCCCTCTAGAGCTGCTCCGGAGGTTGGAAACGCATAGATCAAATCACCGGCAACAAACCCTTTTGTGTATGTTGTATTGACAGTTACTTGGTTACCGGACTGAGAGTAAGCATCACCTGAACGAATAAATTTATGTGTAACATAAAAACGAACTTTATTCGGACGACCAGATACTTTCCGCTTAATGTAAGTAGTACCTGTAAATGAACTAGTTTCTGATATAAATGAAGATATGTTGCTACCTGCTGAAGGGAATGATTTAGAGATGCAGGCTTTGATTGTATTTACGTTGAGTTTTATTTCTTGATTATTCTCATCATAAATCTTGCCGTTGCCTACGCCCGCAACACCTATTATGTTTGCATTTGTTTTTTGAACATCAGACAACACTGATTTAATTGCCCCACTCAAAGGTGGGAGCCCGCCAGTACCATACAAATCGCGCGTTGCGAAACCAAGGTTTATCAAACGATCCTCTTCCTGTGTCGATAGTGCGCTGACTATTTGTCCTTCTGAGTTACCGTTCCAGGCTTTTGTAAAACGAACCGTCATGATCTTTTCCTTAATTTGTTAAGGTTGAAAATGAAAAAGCCCACAAGTGAGTGGGCTTTTTGAATTTAAACCTAAATTATTTATTGCTGGATTTCTTGGCCTTGGCTTCAGCTGCGGCCTTATCAGCGGCATCCTGATCAGCTTTGGCCTTGGCTTCAGCTGCTGCCTTATCAGCGGCATCCTGATCAGCTTTGGCCTTGACTTCAGGATCTGAGGCTTCAGCTAATTGCTGGTCCTTTTTAGTTGCGTACTTGGCAGCCTTGCAATCATTCACCAGGTGCAGTGCAAATTCTGGTGATACATTGAATTTATCATCAGTACTGTATGAGCCAAACTGAGCCATGGACCCAGTGGTCAACATAATCACTTGAACCAATGCTTTCATCATATTCTCCGGTAGATATAAAAATGGAGGGCACTGCCCTCCATTGTGAAATTACGCTGGTACCAGATCGCCGTAGCGAACTGCTGCAGGACGCTCTACAGCAAGCAATACTCGACGCTCTGCACGAACTGTAATCAAGTTGCGCTGGAAGTTGTCAGTGTCGGAATCAGACAGCTCAATGACCACACCTTCACGGATGTACAAAGTAGCAGCCATAGCCAGGCTGGCCACCAAGAACTTACCAGCAGTGATTGCATTGCTTGAAACGACCGGCACTCCAAACAATGCTGGTACCACGTTGTCACCAGGATCACCCAACAAATAGCGACCAGTAGAGTCTTTTGCCAAGCGTAGCGTCCACCAATCTGCAGGATTCAAGATAATGACATCTGCAGGATAATCAGCCGCCTCGCAATCACCTAAAGTTTTACCAATCACATCGAAGCGATTACTTGGAGACAAGCCCAGTGCAGTTAACGCAGCTGCTGTATAACCGTGCGCAGTAAAGTTACCTGCTTTGGTGAAACCAGACATATTTGGAGCAGTACCGTTGCCGGAAATAATCTGATTCTCAACACGAAGATTCACACCGTAGATCATGCGTAGATTGATGTACGCTGCAAGTGCAGGATTATCCTGAGCAAGCTGTTTGGAAATTTTAAGGAAATGAGCAATAGTGGCTACAGGCTCATTCATTAGTGTCGTTGTGATACTACTTTCAGGCTTAACGTTACCCTCAGCTACTTCAGCAGCGTTATTCGTGAATACGTTTTCACGCACATATTCCACTGCATTTTGGGTAGTTGGCAGTGTATTAAGGTAACGCTCAAGAGTCAGCTCACGAAAGGCACCGCCGACGATCCCAGGCCTGCGATCAGTGAAAGTGTTGCCGACAGTATTAGTAATTGTGTTTTTAACTTCAACACGCGCTTTCTGTGCGTTACCAGATGCGAAGTCTTTGTATTGATCAGACTTGATAAACAAGTCACCAGCCAGTTCCACCTTTGGCTCTTCTTTTGCAGCAGTGGCTCGCTGTTTGATTTGCAGCAACTCATCAGCCAATTCTTTCTGCTTCAGGCCTAACTCAGTGAGTGCGTCATTGGTTTCTTTAGTAACCTTACCGAGCTCTTCAAACTCTTTCTGAGACTTAGTATCGTAAGCACTCATTTTTGTTTCGATCTTGTCCAACTGCTCCAGGACAGGTTTGAGTGCTGCATCGGATTCGAAAAAGATAAAGCCCTGTTTGACTAAGGCGGCAAATAAGAAATTATGTGCAGTATGAGCAAGACTAACTGCAACCCCTAGAGATTTTTCATATGCCATTGCTGGAGTACCAATCGAGGCAATTGCGAGGCCGATCAGTGATGTAGACAGTTTTTTCATTTTCATTTGTTCATTCCTTCAGATAATAAAAAAGCCGCTCAAGGCGGCTAAAATTTAATGAATGTATTACTCAGGTACTTTGAATTTGCTGAGTCTCTCTGCAAGCAGATCAACTGATTTTTGGTCCAAACCATTATCAGCCTCGCGCTGATTGAGAATGATCTTCGCCTGGGCGACCAACATTTTGGCGTGGTCACGACTGAGATTACCTACATCTCGCAGATAATGCTCAAAGTCTTTAATTGTCTCGATGGATTTGATCTCATCGCCATCGAACTTGATGCTTGTAACTTCAGATAAATGATTTGCTGGGGCACCTACAATCGAAATCTCTTTGAGATATTCATACTCGTGGATCAGGCGCTGACCTTTAGTATTAATCTCAACACCGTTTTTGCTTGGCCTTGCACCAATCGATAACCCTTTCACAAGGTTTCGTTTAACAGCCCAATAAGCATCACGGCCAGTGGTCATTTCCATAACAATCGAGCTTTGACCAAACAAACCATAGTGGTCTTCTTTTAAGTCAGTCCAGCTTCCAATGGGCAATTGACCTTTCAGCCAACCATGATTCACATAGAGATCAACTGGATCGCCAGCCTTGATAACCTTGGCAAAAGCGCCTGGCATTACGATTTCATTTTTTGAGTCGACCACATTGAATACATTGCCATACCCACTGAAAGTACCTTCAGTCTCAGCGAATTTAATATCGCATTTATCCAGGTCTAGGTCACTGAGCAATAGTTGCGGGTTCATTTGTGGCTCCTGATGGTTTGACTTTACCCAGCATATCTACTGGTAACAAATTCGATTGAACGGTGAACAGCTCACCGCCGGCATAAGGCTCATCATTTTCAAGCTGGCGGACCTCATTGCGATTCTTAAGTGCGTTTTGCACCTGCTTGGCATAGATCTCGACACGATCTTTCAAACTGGCCCTTAATAAGGCATCCATGTTGTATTCAGCCGTTTGGCGTACACGCTGCGCCGAAGTCATTACGCGCTTGCGTATGGCTTGCTCAATATTGGTTACATCCGGACGCACTGTAAGTTTGTAGAAGCTGTCGATAATGTCGCCACTTGAGCTGCCGAGTGTAGTGGTACCTTCGGTCTGGTTTAACAAAATGCCAGGTATTCCCAGCCAACGACCAAGCTCTTCAACCGAATACTTGCGGGTAGATAAAAGCTCAAGATCTTCTGGAGATAGATTGATCTGCTGATACTTCATATCAGCTTCTAAAACATGCAGCCTGGACAAGCTGCCCTCAGCCATTTCGGAAAAATTAACCTTAAGTGCTGCACGCTGTGTCTTATCTAGAACACGGTCAACCATTAAGACACCAGTTGGTTTTCCACCGTTTGCAAACAGCTTATTGGCTGCATTCTGTGAATTTTTAACTTCACCAATAGTAGCCCGCATGTAATCCAGCCGGCTCAAACCAATAGTGCCATTACCCATGCCCTTAATGTGCAGTACATTCTCGGACGCTAGCGCAGCAACATCGGTGCCGATGCGGTAGAAATAAACCTCACTGCCATCATCAAGGATTCGCAGCTCTACCTGGTCTGCAGGCATAGGCCACAGCGCCTCAGCAATACCAGTCTCAGGATTTCGCTGGATTCTGGCATAAGCATTACCACGTAATTTCTCATTCAGGCGCATTGCCGTCCAAAATTCAACGGGTGTCATGCGGCTATTAGGTGATTCATGCAGCAAATACCACAGAGCGCTATCTCTAGCCAACGTCCGTTTGCCATTCACATTGTCATAGACCATGATGGGCATGGTGGCCACGACGCTTGCAAGTATCTCCAGGCCGCGATAAACGGCTGAAATTTGCAATGCAGCATCCACATTGGTAGCTGGCACATCTTCAACCAGAGATACACCTGGTAAGTTTGATTGCGTTCCTTTGGCTGCGCCGAGTGCAGAACCGCCAAACCGGAAATAGCCATACAGCTGTGTGAGGTATTTATTCATCCGGTTATCCGACTATAGGATCATTTAAAAAATCATCTAGGTTGCCAGCCGTTTCACCTAACATGGCTCGACTGTGGCAAGTGATTGTTGCACTGGCGCCGTCAATTTTGTTTTCCTCTCGCGACTTGCGCGGGAAAATATTTTCATTGGCATCTTCATAGCACTCGACGTTGGAAAGCATCCATTGGAATGCCTTGTTATCGTCAAAGTGTGCACGGCCATCATCGACCAATGCCTGAAGGTGCTTCATTGGAGGGCTTAAATAACCTGTCGTTTGTGGGACATCAATGACAGTCATACCCTCTTTTTCGAGGTTAGAACCCATCTGGGCGCTGTTCCACTGATCTTTAGCAAGTTCTTCTACATGAACAATCTCGCAGCTGGCGAGTATTTGCTCCTGGATCAACTCCAAATCTGTCATATTCCCAGGTGTTTGAATGATGTAACCATCTTTCACCCAGCCCTGATAATGGGTATTTTTGGGATCCTTCACCTTGGCTTCAGGTAAATAATTCCGACTGATGAAGTAATAGTGAGTCTTGCCCGCAATCACTTCATCAAATTCGTACACCACACTGGTGATATCCGTTGTGCTTCCTACGTCTAACCCTATGCGGCAGGATCTCCCCCGGAATTTTTCCAGTGTTAAAGTGCTATCAATACACTTCAGCAAATTTGCCATGTTCAACCAAGGACTGCGAGCTGCCACCCAAATATTCAGGTGCTTGGTCTTATAAGTCATCTGTTTCCGCGAATCACTCTTTGCGGAATTCAATGATGCTTTTAGAATATCGGCGTTGACCGACACACCATAGTTTGGGTTTGCTTTTATCAGTGCAGCTTCAGTGGTCCAATCATCTTCCGGATCAATCCCAAAAATGATACCGAATCGACGTTCATCAATTAACGTGCCTTCGAGAATCTTCTGGAGCGTCACCTGGTGCGCATGACACGGACCGCTCAGGTCTGACCCTGCAGTAGTGATCATCAACACCATCGGCTGAAGCCTGGCACCCATACCCGAGCTGCCGGTGTCGTACATTTTCTCGGTTTTGTGTTCGTGGTATTCATCCACAATCCACAAATGGGGCGATGCGCCATCGCCTGGATCGCCAGTAACGGCTTCAAACTTACTGAAAGTCTCTGTTACTGAAAGGTTTTTAGCTGACCTGACAACCCCATAATACGAACAAAACTCAGGGCTTGATGCCGCCATTTTTTTTGCGGGTCCGAAGACTTCCTGAGCTTGCTTTTCACTTGTAGCACCGTTGTAAACCTCAGCACCATACTCACCATCAGCAGTTAGCATGTACAAGCCTATCGCAGCTGCCAAAGTCGATTTAGCATTCTTGCGAGGGACCAGAAGATCTACATACAAAAACCGGCGCAATCCGGATTCACGATTTACCCATCCAAACGAACAAGCCAGGAAGAAAATCTGCCAGGTTTCTAGGAAAATTAACTCGCCCCGGGATGCCCACTCACCCTTGATGTGAGGCATTTTCTCGACAAACATGCACACCTTCTGTGCTGGCCGGTACTCCCTACCGGTTTTGTCTGTCAGATATGGGTTAAAAACATAAGGGAAATCAGAGCTCTCCGCTTTCTTAAGATCAGCTAAATGCCGCTGACAAGCAAGACGATGGTATTTGTTTGAAACAATTTTGCCGTCGACTACATCCTGGGCGTATTGCGTGGCAACTGCCCCAAAATCCTTAACCATAAATTAACCAATATTGGCGAAACCACCACCGGTATCAGGCTGATCATCAAACATATCGCGGTTCAATCTGGTGCTCGGAGTCACACGTCCACGCGCAGCGGGAGTGAATCCAAAATTTACTAATGCTTGCTGCAGCGTATAAATCAACCGGCTGCGCATCGCAATATAAGGCGAATGAATGATGTTACCGTTGGTTGTAAACTCTACCAGGCCGTCACCGCCTTCATAAACCTCGCCGCGTGCCTCAGCATCCAGGCGCTTTTTCTCATAGATAGCCATACGACGCTGCAGCTGCTCTTCAACAAAAACCAGCAGGGCCCATGATTGACAATAAGCAGCCAGCGCAGCCCGATCAAGTTTTGAAATTAATCCATATTTTTCCAGCTCCGGAGTAATCCGTTTCCATTCTTTCCGGGCCTCTTTCAGCAGATGATTAGGGCAACCAGGTATTTCAATTTCGGGCTGGAGCGAGTCAGTTAAATTTGCGATCGGCGTTTTGCTGGCACCGCGCAAGGCATGAACATTTGCAGGTAAAGAATTTGGACCGCGTGAACCTGTCATTTTTTTACCTCCAAATCGAAATTATTTTGTAAAACTTAGCCTGGGATGGATAACCCCACCCCCCCCCTATGCCCTAAAACTCCCGCAGAAAAAAATCTGGTTAGGCATACGGTCTAGAGCGGAATAGTTCAGGACTTTTGACCCGCCCTACCCCTACCGAAGCCGCCGTCTTGTGTGGCAGTTTTCTTGTCATGGCATTGCTTGTTCATTGCCATCCAGTTGTTACGATCCCAAAAAAGACTGCGTGCTATCGCAATTCTTTCCGGATCACCACTCTCAATTGCGTCACCTAACTTGTGAGGAATGATGTGATCCAGCACTTCCGATGGCCTGACACGAATGTTTCCAGCCTCGCAATCAGGGCATTCACACAACGGGTGCTTACCTAAGAAACCCTTGCTGGCTTGCTGCCACTTGTAGTCATATCCACGCTCGCTACTAGTTAAACGGGTTTCTTCAACCTGCTTCTGTTTAACCTTGGTATGAAGCGGGCAATAAGCACCATCCGTTACTAAAGCCCGACACCCAAACTGCTTACATGGCTTGGGTGATCTAGTGGGCATAGAAACGAAAAAACCCGCCAGAAGGCGGGTTATTGGACGGACTGATTAACAGCTTGCCAGAATCGTAACGAAAACCGGCAAAAGGTGCAAGCATTATTTTAAATGCATATCCAAAGGCGCAAGGAAGTGCACCCACCATATTGGTTGCTGGTCCGGTTCTGAACATGGTCCAACCAAGCCCGCATTACTAGGATGAGGGTCATGTATGATTTCCCTGTTACGAGCAATAACCACATGATTAACTCCCCTTGCTCCAAGACCTGTAAGCATGTAGGTAGTATCAGGATTCCAGGAAGTCATACACTCCAGCAGCCAATCAAGGGTAACTTCACCAGTAATGGGGAAGGATATCTCCTTATAACCCCAACCTAATAGCCAATTATCTTTGGCATTGTTAAAAGCTTTAATATCGCCGTAATGAACTCCGAAGTTTGGCACTTGCTCTACATCAGGGAAGTCAAGCAGGCAGGCATAGCAAGTTCTCAAACAATCACCGAACTGACCGTTTTCAGGATCATGACTGTATAACTGTTTGTGGAATTTCATGCTGCCTCCCTTTGTCCAGACGTCTGGACTCGCATCGGGATCCCCGCAGCCAGGTCGTTAAGCAGCCCGAGTATCTCTTTCTCACCAGCTTTCAAGCGATTGTCATAAGTACGGACACAACACCCGAGTCGTCTAGACTTATCTTCTTTGGTACCAATACCGCAATAACAAATGATCACTGCTTCTTTCAGTTCATCATTCAAAGCACACACTGCCTTGTCGACATCCAGGCATGCCGAGTCCATCTCAGGCGTCCAGAAGCCCCCACCCATATTCTGCTTAAAGAATGCAACATGCTTAGGCCAGCCCAGGCCACCATCCTCACGACGCAAACGCCAGACTGACCACATAATTAACTGATCCTGTACAAATGAATATGTCATAACTACCCCTTCAATTTATAAAACTTGCAGCTAGGTCCAATATGCGGCACCCGCTTGTGATTCTTTTCCGCTTTGTCATTGCTGCAATACCACCGATTTAAAGCTGATACAGCATGGTCACACCCTCGACACCCTAACTTGTGCAGCTGATCATTTTCGACAATGGTTGCAGGATCCTGCCGGTAATATCGTCCTGGTAAATCTGCAGCCATTACCGTTTTTTCCTATTAGCAAAAATATTAATCCGAGCGGCCACCTGGCTAAGTCCGACATAATCATCAACCGATAGCACAGACATGCGTTCTACCAACCGATACACCCTGGTTTTAACTTCCTTGCCACTTTCCAGGTCTTTGGCATAAATCACCTTGGCACTACCAAACAAATCAGGAAAATTTGTCCGCAACTCATCAATCAAGGCCGCACTGGCTGGCAAGTGATCTGCCAACTCGCTTTGCTGCTGGCTTTGTTCAGCCACAGGCTTGAGTGGTTTATCAAACTCACCAAATTCGCTCATGTTCCACACCTTCCAGACCTAACAAGCAAGGTATGGAACCCTGAAAGCCTTGTATTTCCTTGTTGTTCCATACCTTCCAAACCTTCCATACTGAAATTGGATATGTACACACGTGCGTGCGCGCGCGTATGTGTGCGCCTGTGCATGTACGTGTGTGGAATGGTGTGGAAAGTGTGGAAGGTATGGAAACCCCGCGCCGTTACTGGCTTGCAGCCTTCCATACCTATCAGCCTAGGTGTGGAAGGTGTGGAGCTTCTAACGTCATAACCAAGGGATATCGTCATCGAACTCTCCTGGTAAATCTGCTGGATATCTATCATCCACTGGACCTTGCTGACTCGCTTCAGCGCCGGTATCCGACGTCGCCTGTTTTCTTTCTGGAGGCTTGTACCAAAACCGGTGTTCACTGTTGCGTTTTTCTACTCGCTTACAACCAAGCTGGCGCAGTGCATTGCCTATCCTGGTCTGTATGTCTCTGCCAATCCCCTTGGCATCAATATTTAATCCTTTCGTTGCTGCATCAAACAGGGTGAATTCAGGGTGCAGTTCACTACCACGTTGAATAACCCACTCTTCCAGGCCATCGATGTAGCTTTCATGAATCGTGCGCTGCAGTTGCTCTTTATCAAACAGAGTTTCCTGCTCTTCAGGCGTCGGCCAGTAGCGCTGCCCTGCCATCACACGCGCATAGGCTTCGGCAAAGAGCTGCTCTCTGACTTCTTTTAAACCTTCACCATCGATGTGAATGGAAACCTCAACTGGCCAGAAGCGTCGACCACCTGTCGGGTCTTTATTCCACTCCCAATCATTCACCGTACCGGCGAAGATCACTTGCCGTGGCACGCGAATCTCACGCCTGCCATATACTGGCCGGTACTCATCATATTTGCGGGAAAGGAAAGACTTCTGTTTACTAGCCTCAGCTTTAGCCAGAGCGCCCATTTCGCTGATCTCATAGAGCATCTTGCCGCGCAAGGCACTCATTGCATCTTTGTTGTGCAGATCCAGGTCGGTATCACCAAACCAAGGTCCACCGATAATTTCAAGCGCGGATGACTTCTTGCGCCCTTGCGGCCCTTCAAGCACAAGGCAATAGTCAAACTTACAGCCCGGGTCAATCACCCGCTTAACCATACCCATAAAAAACCAGCAACCAACACGCTGCGTGTACTCGTTATCAGCCACGCCCATGTATTGGTTCATCCATTTAAGCAGGCGTTTCTTGCCATCCCACTTCAAACCTTCCAGCCATTCCCTAGGTGGGTTTACCACATTATTTCTGGCGGCTACTTCGACAGATTCCGCAACGATGGAGCTGGAGACATTGAACCGCCATATCTTGGTGATCCACATCGCCAGGCGCGCATCATCCTGCGCATCCCACTCGCCAGCCACGCCCCTGTTATTCCAGAAAGGTGGCGGCTTTAATTTCACAACACGCTGAGCGAATTCATCAAACGCCAGCACACCCTTCCAGCGACTATCATTTTCAAGAATGTCCACGATGTTAGCCAGGCACGGCGTCAAGTCACCGTTCTTCCGGAGCATGCATTTAACCCACTTCGGAGTTTCATCCTCTTCCGCGTCAGCGGGTTCAGCGGTTAATTGCTGTTTTGAGTTATCAGCAACAAGGGTTAGAGGTGGACGTGTATTTGTGATAAAAGCGGTAAGCGCAGGCGCGTTCATTCCATCGGCGTGAATAGCGTCATAAATATCCCAACCATCTGGTTTTTCTCCAGGCTTTGGTATATCTACCAGATGAAATTCTGTTGATGGATCCAACGCCATTAACTTCTCGCGGATCTTAAGCATCGCTTGCATGCCCGGCTGCTTTGCTTCAGGCAATAGCGGTTTGCTGAGAGGGTCTACACCATCTTCTTTTTCTTTTTTGCTTAACTTTTCGCGCTTCGCGTCACAGTCAGCGAATGCATAAATTTTGCGGCCAGCCAAGGCTAACCAGTTAACTTTATCAATCGCCTTGCTGCCACCAGGCCAGCTAACAGTCACTCCTTGAAGCATGTCGCCAGGTGCGTCGGCGCACTTTTCCCCTTCTACCAGTACCACGTAGGCATCGGGTTTTGCTGCAAGCCTATCCAATCCATAAATAGGGCGATTAGGCTCCTCCCATTGCATCCAGCGCCATTCACATTTATTCGTCTGGTCGTTTTTGCAATAAGTGAGCGGTATAGTCTCTTTGCCACCATCAGATGTGTTAAATCGATACACATATCCAAGCAGCTGGCCATTTTCGTCAAGGTAAGCCCACTTGCTATCGGGGAATCGACGATGAGGGTGCGCTTCCGGCGCCGGTTCAGCATTCACAGGCACCGGCAAAACAGGGTGCCAGGGTGATTCCTCTTTGGGTTTCGATGGCTTAACTTTTGAAGGGTCGACAATCGGCGCTTTACGCTCACGCGTTTGATTAGCATCAATTCGGCAACCATCCGGCAATCTAAAGCCGATCTGGTCGGCAACCTCGAAAGCTGCCTCATGCTGATCAAGTCCGTTTAAGTATGCATAAAGGCTGATCAGGTCATTACCGGCGCCATCAGTGGTGGCAAAGTCCCCCCACTTCCCTGTGCGCATATTGATGCTGAAAGAGCCGACCTTATTGTCAGCTCGCAGCGGGTTCGTTACTTTGTATTCACCTGACTGCTCTTTTCCGCCTGGTAACCAGTGGTTAAGCAAGGTGTCAATTGAATTGAGTGCTGCGCTGGCTATCTCACTAAACGGAATTGGTGTGAGTTTCGCCACTACTTAACGCCTGCTTCAACAATTGCTTTAGCTCGGGCGACTGATGAAACAACATCGTCAAATCCCCTGGCAATTTTCTTAAACTCTTTACGGGTGATCTGCTTGTCACCATAGGCTGTTTGATAATCGGCACACGCCTCACCCAATTCGCGTGTGATGTCCATAAACGCTTCAGATACATTAATGCGATTTTCAGAAACTGCCGGCAATACAAATACCACTGCATTTGCCTTAGAAGCGTAAAACTGTGAAACCTGAAGGTAAAGATTATGGACTCTAATGATGGCCTCAGTTTGAGACTCATTAAGTTGATCAGCTGGGTAATACGGATTGAGTTTGTTATTTAAAACTTGCGCACTCATCTTGTTTGCGCGAGTGGCATTGATGGCAGCAAGAGCTATCTCTAGCCCATGAGGTATTTCAGCAACCAGCTGCTGTAGTAATGCGGTCAGTTCCACATGTGCCTCCCAAAAATTACACGTTTTTATTATTAAAATTCACTGTCAAAATCCACCCATCAAAAAAAGACCGCCCCCAGTCAAAAGACTAAGGGCGGTTAAGGGAGGATATATATGCAAGTTCGCCAACCATCAGCAGACCCACGCGGCATGATTCAAAAACCAGGTTCATGCCAGACCTGTTTAAAGGGTGGGCAGCCCCTCTGCTATTATTTGGTTTCCACACACAAATAATCATCAAGGAGCCACCCGTGACTGAAGCGCAGAAGCAAGAGCTATCCCTAAAGATTGTTCAATTGAATGGTGAAATTTCATCAATTGTTCATGCCCTGATGCAATTACCTGCGGAAGCACAACGGCTGCCGCCTCACGCAAGCACGATTCACGGTCTGACACAGAGTCAACAAAGCTTGCAGAAACTCCAGCAAGCAGTTTCGCGGTTAAAGTGACCTCTATGCCAGCGTGGGTGAAGCTAAATGAGAATTCAATGTCATCGGCAATGAAAGCATTCATCACGCAACCTGCTTTCTTAATTCAGCTGGCAAACCGTCTTCGGGGTGTGGATATAAGTCAGGGCGTAATTCATGAGGAGTCACTATCCAATCTCCCGCTTGTGAGACAACAAGCACATATCCATCACCTACACGATGATTAAACCTATTTATCCATGCACCCACAGTCGACTGGGTTATTTTTTTGGATGCATCAAGTTCAGTCACACGATCAGCAAGTGCTGTTTGTGAGCCGCAAATATCGATAACTTGTTCAAGAGGCGTTTTCATGGAGGAAAATAATACCATAGTATTAATTAAAATAAATACCCCAGTATTAGAAAAAAATACTGATTGGGTATTAAATCGGGATATGAAATTCTCAGAGCGAGTTAAGAAGGCAAGAAAGTACGCCAAGATGAGTCAGGAAAGTTTGGCTTTAGCAGTTGGTTGCTCTCAAGGACTCATATCTAAAATTGAACGCGGCGAGCAAGAAGAGACTGCTTATGTGGTTAAAATTGCCAGAGCCTGCAAAGTCAATGTCGACTGGCTTGACGCCGAAACCGGGGAAATGGCTGAGCCAGACTTTCACTACCCGCCCAACTCCCCAGAATCTAAAGCCCTTTCAGTGATGCAGCAAATGGATGAAGCTACGAAGTACCAGGCAGTGAGATTACTTAATTCACTTGCTGAACCAGTCGACTCAAACGGTCACACCAACTCACAATAAAATATCGATATTACAAATTCAACTAAATCTTGATTTTGGATCTGATTTAATCAAATTATTGTTATGTGTATTTATTAGCCTGTATGAATCATTAGATTATTGAATATCACGTAATACATAAACAATAAAAAACCGCCTCTGAGCGGTTTTTTTGCATAAAAAAATAAGTAACTTGTGACTTATTTAATATCAAATTAATACTTTAGTATTGACACAATTAATACTTTAGTAATATTCTGCAACCACTTTACCACTACTGGAGTGTTGAAATGGGTGCAGCTGCATTGAATTGGATTCACGACACAAGTCTTGATCAGCATCATGCTGATGCTTGGAATCATGCCTCATTAGCTACTCGTGCAAAGCTTTTAAAGCAAGCAACCAGAGATCCATACCAGAAGCATCTGGCCTGGGAATCACTACCTGAGCTTGTACGCGCAGATGTTATCTACGCGATTGACCATCAAGAAAAAGCGGACAAGCCCAAAGCGAAACATCACAACATTGCAGCCGATGATCCACGCCTTTGGTGGAACAAGGACAAGGTGTGACTATGCATGCAAAACACATTGCATTGGGCACCGGCATCCTCACCCTCACCAGTTGGATCCACAAGGACTTGCTTGATCAAGAATATGTTGCACACCTCGGGATAATTCGACTGGGACAAGGTGGCATTGGCTTTCAGGCTGAGTTCAATCTCGGTTTACCAGAATCTCAAAACCTCATAGAGGCACTGCAGCAGCACATCAAAAACATAGAGCAAGCGACTGCAGCGCTTGCTGTCATCCAACAACAGGAGGCCGCTTGATCATGTCACTTCGTGAAAAATTACCACTAGGGATACCGATTGAAACTGTCCAGACGTCTGGACTAGAAATACAGCCCGACCCTGATATCAGCGGCATGATAGTCAGTAGACGTGATCAGATTAAGAAACTTGCAAATTCTACAGTCTTCATCACCTCTGTCGAGTGCTCAGATGGGCTTAATAACGCAGACAATCGGCGTTTCTGGCCGCTGGAGACCACAAAGAGCATTCGCTGGTTGGCTACGGCGAAATTACGGGAGCAGTTACTTGCCGAGGCTAATGCTAGGGTAGACGCTAACAAACGTAAAGGTGAGTTGCTAGATACCACCGATCCACTTCCCTTAACCGATTTTGGAGCCATCAAAGGTGTACTCATAGGTATACCACTCGGCGCATTTAGCCTTGCTTTGGCCTGGGGTATTGCTAAAGGCGGAGTTGCCCTATTCACTTGGATCCTGATCGGCATGGAAATCTTGCCATTGGGGGAAACATGGTGATGCAAGCCATCCGCGCCTGGCGTGCCTTTGCACGTCCATTCAAATCAGTACGGCTATATCTAACCACCCGCTACTCATTCCGCCTGGCTTGGCAACAAGCCGCCAGGTAATTAATTCGCCTACCTTTAAGGACTTACCATGCTTGAAGCTTTAAAACTCGACAGCGTTTTACCTAGCCCAACCAACCCACGCAAGCGGTTCGATGAAAAGGACCTGCAGGATCTAGCCACAAGTATCAAAGAGCATGGCGTCATGCAGCCTATCCTTGTGCGGCCTGTGCCTGGTTTATTTTCACATTATGAGATTGTCGCCGGCGAACGTCGCTGGAGAGCTAGCAAGCTGGCAAAGCAAGAGACCATCCCCGCCATTATTAAAGAGCTAGACAACATCGAGACCATGCAGCTGCAGATCATTGAGAACCTGCAGCGTTCAGATCTGCATGCACTTGAAGAGGCTGAGGGCTTCCGTCAAATGCTAAATGCTACGGCATCAGATGAACACAAACCGTGGACAGCTGAAGAGTTAGGCCAAAAGATTGGTAAATCACGCAGCTATGTCTATGCCAGCCTAAAGCTTTGCGACATGAGCAACTTTGCCAAAGATAAATTTTTAGAGGGCAAGTTTGGTCGTGAAACTGCACTTCTTATTGCGCGTATACCAGGTGAAAAACTCCAAGAACGTCTAGTGAAAACAATTGCAGAGAGTGAATTATCATTTCGTGCAGCCAAAGATTACATTCACCGCGACTTTACTTTCGACTTAACCAAAGCAACATGGGATAAGTTCGATGAAACCGTCCTTGTAGGCGCTCCCAGTTGCGCAAAATGCCCAAATCGTAGCGGCAATTATCCTGAGCTACATCAAGATATCGAGAGTCCAGACGTCTGTACTAACCCTACTTGCTATTCATCAAAAAAAGCTGCATATGCAGATCGCGTTATTAAAACCATGCCTCGCGTTATACACGGTGAAGAGGCAAAGCAGATTGCCCCTTATGGCATCGACGTTTATGTAACCAATGGCTATGTTAAAGACATTGGTAACGTAATGGTTGATGGCAAATATCCAGCTAAAGAGTTGCTTGGTGATGATATTCCAGAACCTTTCACGCTCATCGATGAAAAAAATAACCTTGGATTGGTATATCACCGAGAAGGAATTATTGAGCTAGCCAGAGTAAAACTTGAAGAAAAAATAGCATCCGGAGAATTTGAATCTGCAACAAATTCACAACCACGGACAACAGGTTTATATGAGAAGAAGAAGGCCCGCGCAGAAGAATTAAAGCCTGTGTATCAGGCATATTTTAAAGAGCGCATGGTGCAACTGCGCGACTTGTTTGCTGCAGATGACATTGAAATTAAACAAGCCATTATTAGTAAATTCGATGACTCAACACTTTACGGTCAAGATCGAGACCTATTTTTTGATGCCTTCAACCATGCACACATTGATGAGTTCACGCTGCATGAGCTAATAATTTCTGCAGCATTTCTGAATGTGGCAGACAGTTTTGATATTCAACCGCACCATATCGATGAGAACTTGACACTGGATGCTGACTATTCTTCTATTTTTGATGATGCCCAAGCCCTCGAATTAATGACCGGAGTTGCTTTACCCCCTTTGCCTGCTGCGCAAGCGCAAGAATTAAACGCCGAAAGCCAGGATGAAGCACCTGGCCAGCCCGAGGGCGAAGCGCTACCCGAAACACCGGCCGAGGATCCTGCGGAGGCGGTCGAAACGTCTGCGAATGAGGACATCGCGCCTGGCGCGCTGCCTTATATTTTACCGGCCGAAACGGCCGTAGACCCCACTCCCGCTGCGCAGGCGAGTGAATCTAACGCGGCTGATGCTCCGCTATCCGGTTTTGATAAAGCTAGGATCAAGGGTGAAAAAGAAGCTGCGCGAAGAAAAGCACTCAAGGACAAAAAGGTGTCCGGCCAGCCGGACGCACAACCAGGCGCTGACCAAGTGGCCAGCGCAACCCCTGCCCACTACTTAACGGATGAGAAGCATTAACCATGGCTGAGCAACAAGAATTACCAGACGTAACGACCGAGCAGGCAATTAAGTCATTGCGCGCCATTTTGCCAGCCGGTTGTTATGTCCTTTTTACCCCTCACGATGCCATGTTTGTGTCTCCGGATCCGGCTGACATTAAACGCTGCATTGATATTTCAACTAGCCACACTTAGGAGAGTCAGCAATGAGCGATATTGATGAAGCAATAGACCAAGCATTTAACGAATGGGTTAGTACCCAGGGCTTGGAGAACATGACCAACAGGGATATCTATGATGCTGGCTTCCGTCATGGCCATGAAATCGCTAAAGAGAATGAGGATAAGAATGCTTGATCAACCCATGACCTTTTACGGGCTGAGATTGGTGGAGTCACCGATGCTTCCATTTCAGAGATTGAAAATTTCAAGCAACTGCCCTATGACTGAAACATATCGATCAGAAATAAATAAATGGCTGCTCGATATGTTTGGCACTGTAGATACCATTGTTATGGAGCAAGAAAATATGATTGTTATGAGTCCTGAAGCCATTCGCAAAATTAGAAGCCATGTAAAGCTTCAAACTGAGCTCAGGGACCAACTTGTTCACGATGTTATTAATGGAACGGGTGCATGCAAGCCTATTGGATTTTTCAAGACTGGCCGGTGAACATTGCCTTTTCAATTAAATGTATTTTTGGTTTATTCGTAGGAATAAGATATGTTTTTATCCAAAGATGAATTAGCCACACTCACAGGCTGGAAACATAAAGCTAAGCAATGCGAGCAGCTGCGCCGGCAAGGCGTGGCATTTCGCGTTAACGCACGTGGGGAGCCTATCGTCTGCAGGTCAGCACTTGAAGGTACTACAGAGAAAAAACAAAAGGCCGACAAGCCTGCTTGGCAATCTGCAATGTCAGCTTAAATAAGGGTTGTTTAAACAATGGGAAGAAAACCGACCAAGAATCTTAACCTACCGGCACACATGCGGATCCGCGAACGTGGCGATACAGTTTATTACTATTACGACGCAGGCGGCAAGCCACGTAAGGAGATCCCGCTCGGCAAAGACTATGTGGCCGCAGTGCAAAAATGGGCAGAGCTCGAAGGTGGAACCAAGAAAACAGAATTCAATTTCACTGACCTGGAATTCAAATACACAGCTGAAGTGATCCCTAAAAAAGCAGCGCGCACCCAAGTCGACAACCTTCGCGAAATGAAGTCACTGCGCACATACTTCTGTGATCCGGATCCAGCACCACTGCAAGGCGTTACACAAATGCACGTCCGCAAGTTTTTGGACTGGCGAACAAAGAAAGGCACCGAAGCCACTACACGTGCCAACCGTGAAAGAGCCCTGCTCTCTCACATGTTTAACATGGCCATCAACTGGGGAATGTATACCGGCGTAAACCCCTGTACAGGCGTCCAGGGCTATACAGAGACTGGTCGAGACGTCTACATAGAGAACAATATCTTTGAGGCAGTCTATGAATCGTCCTGCCAACCATTGCGCGATGCATGTGACCTGGCATATTTAACCAGCCAACGCCCCACCGACGTGATCACCATGAGCGAGACTGATATCAGTGATGAAACGCTCGCTGTTACCCAGGGCAAAACAAAGTATAAGCTCCGGATCCGCATCGAGGGCGAGCTCGAGCAACTGATCAAACGCATCAAATTGCGCAAGTCAAAACACAAGGTCCGGTCCTTACGTCTGATCGTCAATGAATACGGCCGGCCGCTAAGCAGAAAAGCCATTGAAGAGCGCATGAAGAAAGCCAGGACAAAGGCAATTAAGAAACACCCAGGGCTTGAAGAGCAAATCAAAAACTATCAGTTTCGCGATCTACGTGCCAAAGGCGCCACAGATAAAGCAGACTTGGATGATATTCGCGCAGCCCAACAACTGCTCGGACATAGTAATATCTCAATGACAGAGCATTACGTGCGGAAACGGAAGGGTCAGAAAGTAGGCCCAACCAAATGATTTAAACTCTATAAAGCTTATGTCTTTTTAACAACTGTCTATTTGCTTGCTTCTTTTAGTTTTTGTAATCTATATTCTGCATTTAAATCACTAATTTTTTTAGTTCTCGATTCATCGCCTAACGGATAGTTACTCAAAATAATGTCCACAGTATCAGGAGTATATTTATGATTTGGATTCTTTCCATGCCATGAGTGGTGATGGTGCTCTTTAGTATTCAAGTTTAGCTTATGGAGTATGGGATCAATATAATTTGCGGAAATGGATACTGCCTTACATACAGCGGTTTTCGTCATCGTATATTTTTCGCCCGGATCAACAGCCTTCTCGACCTCTACTCCACGGCTAAGAATTACTTCTCTGGTAACATAATAAGCTTTTTCACTATTACCCTGATCCTCAGTGAATTTCCCTTTTCTAATCCAATTTATTCTCTTAGCAGTTTCAGTACTTACATATATTGAACTTGATTTTCCGCTACCAGAAAAATCATGTGCATTGACAATTGCGGCTTGATTAATACCAACTTCATTCATCACAGTTATGTTCTCAACAAGTGATTTAAAGTAACTTTGAATTCTTTGATCTAGTATTGTCCGTAATTCCGAGTATCTAATCTCCTCACATGAGGAGTCATATCTATAATAAATTGCGCCTTCTCTGAGCAATTCCTTATCAGGACCTGTCTCCATTTTCTGAATTAATCTCTTTCTGCAAATTATTGGTTTATTAAGTGACTCTTCAACGGCCACGTACATTATTTTTTTACCTGCAAATTCGACGGTATCTAAAGAAATATTGATTTCAGGTTCGAAGTACTGTCTTAGAGTATCCGAGATTATTTTACTTTCTGGCTCCGGTCCATTAAAGCCTTCAATCGTATGAGGCTTGTCTCTAATCCCAAAAAAGATAACACCTCCGCCTTTATTTGCAAATGAAACTAACGTTTTTGCATACTTCCAAATTGACCCTTTTTCGAAAAGAAGTTTAAATTCCCGATGTTCCCCTTCATGATTTTTAACTAATAATTTCTCTTCATCAATTTTTAATTGTAGTAGCTTATTTTTCATTGGTTTTATATCTCAATTATTGAAGCATGATTTAAATTAGTTATCATTTTCCGCCCCATTTATTAGACGAGTTTGTTAATAATAAATCAATGAATTATTGTTCCGCAAAAAAATAACAATCAAGCAAATACGCGGGTTTAAAAGGTATAGTAATCAGAATTTTGCGGAATCAAAACCAGCTTGCAGCCCGCATAGAATATGGATTTAACACAGGAACTGTTAATCCGTAGGTCCCTGGTTCGAGCCCAGGTTGAGGAGCCAAATAAAAAAGCCTTGTAGAAATACAAGGCTTTTTGCTTTTCTAGTCTCTACATTTTCTACGCGTTTCTATGCTTGCGGTTTTTCTGCTGCCAGCATCTCACAAGCCAGTGCACCTACATCACGGACTGCTTTTTCTATCACCAAAGTCCACAGATGGCTGAAGTTAAGCCTTATGTAGTGCGTCAGTTCTTTCCTGAGTGAAAAAATCGTACCTGGCGCAACCGTGATGCCATTATCGATGGCGGCACGATAGAGTTCCAGCGCATCCAGCGCTTGAGGCAGCTTTACCCAGATGACGTAACCGCCCTTGGGCACAGAAAGCTCCGTACCTACCGGAAAGCTCTGTTCGATCACATTACGCATCAGCACATAGTTTGAACGCAAGGTATGACGTAATTGTTTGAGATGCTGCTCGAAACTATCGCGCTGCATGAATTTGGCAATTGCGATTTGCGGGGCTGAAGTCAGCGACAGGCTGTTCAGGAACATCAACCGCTCAACTTCTTGCCGGTAACGGCCAGCAGCCATCCAGCCAACGCGATAGCCTGGGGCCAGCGATTTGGAGAACGACGAGCAATGCAGCACCATACCGGTACGGTCAAAAGCCTTGGCGGGCAAAGGCGCTTGCTCGCTGAAATACAGTTCCCCATACACATCATCTTCAATCAGCGGAATCTGCTTTTCTGCAAGAAATTCCACTAAGGCCTGTTTTTTGGCATCTGGCATCACAAAACCGAGCGGATTCTGGAAGTTGCTGGTGAGGATAACGGCAGCGACGCGCACATTGTCGGTAACGGCACGTAACGCATCCAGATCAATACCGGAGTCTGGATAAGTGCGGACCTCAGCCACTCTCATGCCCAGGCGCTCTACGGTGTGGGCCAGCGCGTAGTAGCCTGGGGATTCCAGCGCGATGGTATCCCCTGCTTTGGCCACGGCTTGCAGGCAAAGGGTGATGGCTTCGGTAGCCCCGTGCGTGATGACGATATCGTCAGGCGATACATCCATGCCATTGGTAAGGTAACGCCTGGCAATCTGCTGGCGTAGCATTTCATTGCCTGGTGGCAAGTCGCTAAGCACGCCCCACTCACCCTGGTCATCGGTCAGGGCTTTTTCATACTGGTGGATTTTCTTGAGCGGAAACAGTTGCGGATCAGGGAATGGCGAGCCTAACGGCACCGTACCGAATTCGCGAATGGATTTGAGTGTGGTGAGGACCAGTTTGCTGGCATCGACTTCGGATAGATTGATATCTTTTGCCAGAGCTGAAGTTTGTTTCTGTTGCAGGCGTTTGCGTGGAGTGACGTAATAGCCCGATTGCGGATGGCTGCTGATCACGCCTTCCTGTTCCAGCAGTAAGTAACCACGTAAAATCGTACTGATGCTGAGACTATATTTTTCGCTGGCCTGGCGGACTGAAGGGACTCTGTCTCCCGGTCGCAAAACGCCTTCATCTATCATTGCGCGTATGCGGGCGGCAAACGAGACATAAAGCTTCATGGTGGTAAGACTGGGGAACGCAGATACGGACCATTATACGCCAGCGATATGCGGCGTAGCGGCGATATTGATGAAATATAAAGCGGCTTAAATTTAAGATAAACTCAATCTAAGCCGACTGCAGCGCGAGCGTGATTTCCTCTCCTGCGGGTGTCAGAGCCGCAACCAGGCGCTCTTTTTCCATCATGACATCGACAAGTTGCTGCTCGCTGAGTGCAGTCATCAGGCGTTGCAGTGTACTCATGCGTAATTCCAGACGCTTGCAGATAGCCGCCAGCGGAACCTGTGCCCGTCCCTGCGCATGTTCTGCATGTAGCAAAGCCAGGATGCCCAGCATACGCACAGCACTGGTATCTAGCGGGGAAGGATCAATCCGGTCAGGATGATCAACACTGATACTTTCTTCTATGGAAGTGTCATACTGGTCGTAATCAAGCAGCATTGGCAACCTCAGAAGCTTTCTCGATGATCACCGGAATCGATTTTGAAGTCGGTGTTCGTGAATGATCGGCAACACTTTCTAACGGCACCAGGTTATTGGTCTCCGGGTAATAGCCACTCAGGCAACCTTGCGGAATGTCGTATGAAACGACCATGAAGTTATCAGCACGACGGGTGATACCATCCTGCCAGACACTGACCAGGTTTATCCAGTCACCGGCTTGCAAACCCTGGCGCTCAATATCGGCAGGATTCATGAAAATGACGCGACGCTGGCCGAAGACGCCACGGTAACGGTCATCCATGCCATAGATGGTGGTGTTGTACTGGTCATGCGAACGGGTAGTCATTAACACAAACAACTGGTCACCATATTGCTCGCGTGCCTGGTGGATAGGCGAATTTTGCGGGATAGCCTGTAACGTGAATTCAGCCTTGCCAGAAGGCGTATTCCAGATCCGCTGGCTTGAAGGGACCGGCATGCGGAAACCGCCCGGAGTCTTGATGCGCTCGTTGTAATCCCTGAACGCCACCGGCATCGTCTGCTCGATGATGTCGCGGATCTTGCTGTAATCCTTGATATATTCCAGCCACGGCGTTTTGCTGTTTTTCAGCGTGGCATGTGCCAGACGGGCGACAATGGCAGGCTCGGACAGCAGTTGTGGTGAAGCTGGCTTGTTCATACCGTAGGAGATATGCACCATGCTCATGGAATCTTCAACAGTGACGCCCTGCGGACCGGTTTCCTGAGTATCGATCTCTGTTCGTCCCAGGCATGGCAGTATCAGCGCTTCTTTACCATGCACCAGGTGGCTGCGGTTGAGCTTGGTGGTTACATGCGCGGTCAGTTCGCAATTGCGCATGCCTTGCCAGGTGCGATCGGTATCGGGTGTGGAAATCGAAAAATTACCGCCCAGGCCGAAGAAGAATTTCACCTTGCCGTCTATCATCGCTTCAATTGATGCGACTGCATCATAACCTGGCGTTTTCGGTACATTCAGATCAAATACACGATCCAGGCTTTGCAGGAATTCCAGCGGCATTTTTTCGTAAATGCCAACAGTACGGTTACCTTGCACATTGCTGTGGCCGCGCACCGGGCACAGGCCAGCGCCTTCCTTGCCGACATTACCGCGCAGCAACATTAAATTCACTAACGTCTTAATCGTCGCCACACCATGTTTATGCTGGGTGATACCCATGCCCCAGGTGGAAATCACACGATCGCCGGTGGCATAGATACGGGCGATTTCTTCAATCTGCGCTAATGATACGCCAGACTCTTCAACAATCACGTCCCAGCTTTCCTGGCGGGCGTCAGCAGCAATCGCTTCAAAATTATTGGTGTGCTGGGCGATGAAATCCACATCTACCACACGCTCAGTACCTTTGACTATCGCGACATCATCCCACTGGATTACAAACTTGATCATGCCCTTGATCAGCGCCAGGTCCCCTCCCAGTTTTGGCTGGATAAACAGGCTGCTGATCTGGCTACCTTTGAAGGACAGCATGTCGAACGGGCTTTGCGGGTCGGCAAAACGCTCAAGGCCGCGCTCCTTTAATGGGTTAATAGCCACAATCCGTGCACCACGCTTGGCAGCTTCACGCAGCTCACCCAACATACGCGGGTGATTGGTCGCCGGGTTCTGGCCGAAAATCAGTAAGGTGTCGGCATGCTCAAAATCCTGCAGGGTCACCGAGCCTTTACCTACACCAACGGTTGCCGGCAAAGCAATACTGGTGGATTCATGGCAAAGATTAGAACAATCCGGGAAATTATTAGTACCGAATTCACGTACGAACAGCTGGTACAGGAAAGCGGCTTCATTGCTGGCGCGTCCAGAGGTATAAAACACAGCTTCATCCGGGTCTGCCAGGGCATTTAAATGCTCAGCCATCAAGGCAAAAGCATCATCCCATAAAACAACTTCGTATTTATCTGTGACCGGGTTGTAGCGCATCGGGTGGGTTAAACGGCCTTCATTTTCAAGGTCGAAATCGCTCCACTGCATTAACTCGGTCACCGTGTGCTTGGCAAAAAATTCGGGAGGAACCCGTTTGTTGGTGGCCTCAGCAGCTACCGCTTTCACACCGTTTTCGCAGAACTCAAAAGTCGAGGTATGCTCTTTATCCGGCCAGGCACAACCAGGGCAATCAAAGCCATCCGGCTGGTTTTGCGCAAGCAGGGTCAGCACGCCTTTCACAGGAATCTTCTGCAAGGCGAGTTGTGCGGCGACTTGCTTGAGTGCTCCCCAGCCTGCGGCAGGGTGATGGTATGGCTTGATTGTAGCTTTTGGTTGAGACATAGTTCCTGCTGTTCGGCAAACTTTTCTGGCGAAAACCTTAATAACGGCTAAATCTGGGATGGATGTAGTGGGTATAACCAGAAATCGCAAACGGATGAATGATGTGTTACATCCTAAGCCAGCCAATGCAAGGAAAACAGATACAGAAACGCCAAATTTTTAGAGTACAGTTATCCATCACCAAGCATTAAAAGCTTTGAACAGCAAACTTTTAGTATGCATGCAACTATCCCCAATCAAACCTGCTCAATGTAATAACCTTGGGCACTCTGATAATATTCATGAAGCATGATTTAGCCTGCCCTGTGGATAGCCGTTAGCATCAAACGCGTTACAAAGGATTAAGAATGTCTGATTTGGCATTAACGTTAGCAAGAATCCAGTTTGGCTTCACCATCTCGTTCCATATCATCTTCCCGGCAATCACCATCGGCCTGGCAAGCTATCTCGCGGTGATTGAAGCCAGCTGGCTAAAAACCAAAAATACTGTTTATCTCGACCTGTATCACTTCTGGGTAAAAATATTTTCGCTGTGTTTTGGCATGGGCGTGGTGTCCGGCCTGGTGATGGCCTACCAATTCGGCACCAACTGGGCTGGTTTTTCCTCTGTGGCTGGCAGCGTCACCGGGCCACTGCTTGCTTATGAAGTATTGACCGCTTTCTTTCTTGAGGCTGGTTTTTTAGGCGTGATGCTGTTCGGCTGGAACAAAGTCGGGCCCGGCCTGCACTTCACTTCTACGGTAATGGTAGCGATTGGCACCCTGGTTTCAGCGACCTGGATATTAGCTTCCAACAGCTGGATGCATACCCCGCAAGGTTTTGAGCTGGTGGCTGGTAAAGTGATCCCGGTGGACTGGTTCAAGATTATTTTCAACCCATCTTTCCCCTACCGCCTGGTGCATATGGTGGTCGGCGCCTATTTGGCAACCGCGCTATTCGTCGTGTCTGCGGGTGCGTGGCAATTACTGCAAGGCAAAAACAATCCTGGCGTGCGCAAGATGATGTCTATGGGCTTATGGCTGATATTATTGCTCGCGCCTATGCAGGCCGTGATTGGTGACCTGCATGGCCTGAATACCCTCAAGCACCAACCCGCTAAAATCGCGGCAATAGAAGGTCACTGGGAAAATCCGCCTGGTCAGGCAACGCCATTGGTCTTATTTGGCTGGCCGGATATGGCACAAGAAAAAACGCATTTTGCGGTTGAAATCCCTGTGCTGGGCAGCTTGATTTTACGCCATTCACTGACTGAGCAGATCCCGGCACTGAAAGACTTTCCGGCTCAGGATAGACCCAATGCCACCATTGTGTTCTGGACCTTCCGCCTGATGGTAGGCCTGGGGATGCTGATGATTTTGCTGGCAGTGACTTCGTTATGGTTGCGTGTCAAAGACCGGTTGTACCAGAGCACCCCATTCCAGAAATTCGCCATTGCCATGGGACCCGCCGGAGTGATTGCCATATTAGCGGGCTGGTACACCACCGAAATAGGCCGCCAGCCATGGGTAGTCTACGGCGTGTTACGCACCGCAGATGCGGTAACGCCACATACGACAACCGAAGTTGCACTCACGCTGGGCTTATTCGTGGTGATTTATCTGGCGCTATTCGGCATGGGCACCTTATATGTGTTGCGACTGATTAATATCGGCCCGAAAACCGGAGAAGCATTGCAAGGCGATGCTATCTCTATCAACCCGACCGATGTGGATGAGTTTGCAGTTGCGCCAGAATTTCACCCGGATAACAAAGTGCCAGCAGCGCCTGGCCCTACTGATAAAAAGGATCAATAAATGATGGACTTATCACTGGATTTATCATTGGTATGGGCGATCATCATTTTATTCGGCATCATGATGTACATCATCATGGATGGCTTTGACCTGGGCATCGGTATCCTCTACCCGTTTTTTCAGGAGAAGCATGACCGTGACCTGATGATGAATACCGTGGCGCCGGTATGGGATGGCAATGAAACTTGGCTGGTTTTGGGCGGGGCCGGCTTGCTGGCAGCGTTCCCCCTCGCCTACTCGGTGATTTTAAGCGCACTTTCGCTGCCACTGTTGTTTATGCTGATGGCGCTGATTTTTCGCGGGGTGGCATTTGAATTCCGGTTCAGGGCGACTGATGAAGAGCGGCATTTCTGGGACAAGGCTTTTCTATGTGGCTCGATTGCCGCGACTTTCTTCCAGGGCATGACGCTAGGGGCTTATCTGCAAGGAATCAAAGTTGTCAACGATGCTTATGCCGGTGGGCCGTTAGACTGGATATCGCCTTTTTCGATTTTCACCGGCCTGAGCTTGCTGGTGACTTATGCCTTGCTGGGATGTACCTGGCTAATCATGAAAACATCAGGCGATTTGCAGAAAACCTGCTACAAGCTGTCACGCCAGATTTCAGTATTCCTGTTTGCCACTATCGTCATCATTAGTATCTGGACGCCATTGATGGATCACGGTATCGCTGATAGATGGTTCACCATGCCCAATTTGCTACTTCTTTCGCCGGTGCCGCTGCTGGTAGCATTTTTCTTTTACCGGCTGCAGAAATCACTCAGCGATAAATCCGAAACCACACCTTTTATTTACACCCTTTGCCTGATCCTGCTTGGCTACATGGGCCTGGGCATCAGTATCTGGCCTAACATTATTCCGCCACATATTTCCATTCATGCCGCGGCTGCACCGCCACAGAGCCAGATGTTTGCCCTGGTCGGGGCATTGGTTATTATCCCGATTATCCTGATTTATACAGGCTGGGCATATTACGTATTCCGCGGCAAGGTGAACCCGGAAGATGCTTATCACTGATAGAGGCATGCGATGACTGGCACAACACAGAAAAGCAGTTTTGCTAAAAGATTAGGCTGGTTGCTACTGATCTGGCTAGGCAGTATCGCCGCTCTCACGCTTGTGAGTTTTATGATTAAGTTACTCATGAAAGCAGCAGGCTTTAATAGCTAAACAGCCAACACTACATAACAGACAGGCACGATGAATCAACAGCCGCGAATCTTTTTCATTTTTTCCGGTCACCATAGAGATGGCCTTTTAAATCAGATTTATATTTATAAACATCTTGCCTGTTCAAAGATGGCCCGTTTAACATGCAAGTCAAAGTCAACTAACCGATAACCACTCCATTCAACCGCGATGACAGAGCAGCAAAAAATAAAATGGCGGCGTTTGCGTGCATGCAGTGCCTGCGATCTGGTCAGTGCCATTCCGGTGTTGCGGCCGGGTGAGCACGCCAACTGCCCGCGCTGCGGCCATGTGCTGGCAAGGCGGCATCTGCACCCGGTACAGCGTAGTATTGCATTGGCTGTCACTGCCCTGTTGAGCTTGATGATCGCGGTCGCCTTCCCGTTTATCAGCATGGATACCAATGGCCTGGATAGCCAGATTGCCTTGCCGGAAACCGCGGCGACACTGGTGAATGTGAACCAGCCACTGGTGGCGCTGATCGTGAGTGCGACGGCGATCATCCTGCCCGGGTTGTACCTGATCGGTGTCATCCTGATGCAGGCAAACGTATTGCGTAGAGTGCCGCGCGCCTACAGTGACGTGATTGCCCGGTTATTCTCGCAACTGCATCCGTGGATGATGGCCGATGTATTTATCATCGCGGCGCTGGTGAGCCTGGTAAAGCTGACTGACATTGGCGAAGTGCATCTGGGCGCTTCATTCTGGGCATATTGCGTATTTGCCATATTATTATTGATGACCACGCGCTCAGTGGATATTGATTTGTTATGGTTAAAACTGGCTGGCGAACCCTCGCCGGACCCATCCATCCTTTGCGGCATTAACGCGAGAGACCAGCATGTGATCGGATGCTCCACCTGTGGCCTGGTCAACGCGATACCCGAAACCAAAACTCCATCCGCATTTATCTGCATCCGTTGCGGCAGTACCTTGCACAAGCGCAAACCCAACAGCCTGCAATTTACCTGGGCCTTGTTGCTGACAGCGGCCGTGTTATATATTCCGGCCAACGCCTACCCGATGATGATCACGACCTCGCTGGGCCAAAGTCATTCTTCGACCATTATTGGTGGCATGATAGAACTCTGGCAGCACGGCTCGGAGCCAGTGGCGGTGATCATCTTTGTCGCTAGCGTCATGGTGCCGATTATCAAAATGCTGATACTGGCACTCCTGCTATGGCTGGCGCGACATCCCGGCCCGTTGAATGCGCATCAAAAATCTGCGTTGTACCGGATCACCGAATTAATTGGCCGCTGGTCTATGGTGGATGTTTTTGTCGTCGCCATCATGGTGGCACTGATACAATCCGGCAACCTGATGTCGGTATTACCCGGCCCTGCGGCACTGGCATTCAGCGCAGTGGTGATTACGACCATGCTTGCCGCCATGGCATTTGATCCCCGTTTATTGTGGGATACACAAGGAAAACCTAATGACAGAGCACTCTAATAATCAGCCGCCCAATGATGCGCTGCCGCCTAATGATCAGAGCAAAAACGATCAGCAAGCTGATAATCAAAATACTGGTGACCTGCCACAAAAGGATCACCAGCTGGCAAACGTCAACACAGCCAGAATCTCGCCTATCTGGATTGTGCCTGTGGTTGCCCTGCTGATAGGCTTATGGCTGGCTTATGACAATTACACCAAGGTTGGCAAACAGATCACGCTCTCCATGACCAATGCCGAAGGCATTGAAGCCGGTAAAACAAAAATCAAGGTACATAGCGTCGATATCGGCCAGATCGAGCAAGTGACCTTGTCGGATGACCTTACCCATATTGAAGTCATCGCCCGCATCACGCCTAAAGCCCAGCCTATGCTGGTCAAAGATACTCAACTGTGGGTAGTTAAACCACGTATCGGGCTGGAAGGCATTAGTGGATTAAATACCGTGATTTCGGGTTCTTATATTCAACTGCAACCGGGCAAAAGCCTGGAAGAAACTGACCAGTTTACTGTACTTGATCAACCGCCTATTTCCCTGAATGGCGCCAAGGGTGTGCATGTAAACCTCGAAGGTAAAGTGGGCAACGCCTTACGTGTCGGTGATCCGGTCACTTACCAGGGTTTGCGTGTAGGCCGTGTCGTCAGTGCCACCTTTGACCCGAAACAGCGCAAGATGCAGCACGAGCTGTTTATCGAACACCCTTACGATGTATTAGTCACCAAGAATTCGCGTTTCTGGACCGCTGTCGGCATAGACGTAAAACTGGATGCGCAAGGCTTCAGGGCGAATATCCCTACGGTGGAGTCATTGATTGCCGGTGGCGTCAGCTTCGGTCATCCGGATGATATCCCGATGGGGCAACCGGTACGCTCGGAGACCACCTTTGAACTGTTTGCCAATGAAGAAGCCGCACGCCAGCAAACCTACGACCAGTACATTGAATATGTGCTGCTGGTGGATGACACCGTGCGCGGCCTGAACAAGGGCGCGCCTGTGGAATTCCGCGGACTGCGCATTGGTACCGTCATGAGTGTGCCATGGAAATTCAATTCGCCTGAGCGTAAAAAAGAATTCCGTTATGCAATTCCGGTGCTGATTCACCTTGAACCCGGACGCTTGGCCGATAACGGCCAGGCAAACCTGGAAGAATGGAAAACCCGCATTGGTCATATGCTGCAGCGCGGGCTACATGCCACCCTTAAATCCGGCAACCTGCTCACCGGTTCGGTTTATGTCGATTTGAATATGGATCAAAAATCACACAAACCCTATAAGCGCGAGCGCTTTGAAGGTTTGCCGGTATTGCCGACCAGTGCCACCAGCCTGGCCCAGATCGAACAGAAACTGTCTGACCTGCTGGATAAACTGAATCAGCTCAAGGTGGAGCCTGTGCTTTCCGGCCTGGATAAAAACCTGCAGCAATCAGAAGTAACGATGAAAGAGATTCGGGCGCTGAGTGAGCAAGTGAACAAGTTTATCAGCCAGCCTGAATTGCAGCAGATGCCTGCCAACCTGAATAAGACCATGCAGGAACTGCAAGCGACGCTCAAAGGGTTGTCACCGGACTCGCCTGCTTATCAGGAGCTGACGACTACCTTGCAACGCCTGGATAAAGCCCTGCGTGATATACAACCGTTGGCGCGTACTTTAAATGAAGAGCCAAGCGCGGTGCTGTTTGGTCGCAAGCCTGGCAATGACCCGGTGCCGCAAGCACCGGCTAATATACAAGCACCGGCCAACCCGTAAGGAATTCGCAATCATGATCACTACAAACTACTTACGTAACGGCCTGATGCTAGTTCTGGCATGCAGCCTAGGCGCTTGCCTGAAATCCAACCCACCGGTAAAAAGCGAACGTTACAGCCTGCCTGAAGTGCAGGCATCAGCCAGCGCGGTACAGGATAAATCGGCTACCAGAACATTGGTACTCAATAAAATCCAGCTGGCTGATTACCTGGACAGTGACAGGATCGTAGTTCAACTGGACGATATTACTCTACATCCGGCACGTGACCATTTATGGGTAGATAATCTGTCACAAGAATTAAGCCGCGGCTTGCGTACCCGCCTTTCCAGCCGTCTTGCTGATACCGCAGTGGTTGAACCGCTGCCTGGCGCACCGTTAAAAACCAACAGCCTGCAACTCACCATAGACCAGTTCCACGGCCAGATGCAGGGCTATGCGGTGCTTAGCGGCCATTGGCAATTACTTTCAGCCGACCGTGCGCCGTTGCAAAACCAGTCATTCAAATTTACAACGCCATTGAGCGAAAGTGGCTATCCTGCACTGGTACGCGCATTGGGCAACAATCTTGACTTGCTCAGCGAGCAGATTGCTGCGCAAATACAACATAAGCAATAGACATTCGCATTGATAACGCTGATAGTGACTACAGGATTGATTTAAGCGGACTGTAAGGTTGGAATGATTTAATTAAGTTAAAGTTAATTAATTTAGGAGCCGCTGACATGTTCTCATTTTTTCGTTTATTAAGCATCGCCGGTTTGAGCATGAGTTTGCTGGTTGCCTGTAGCGACAATGAAGCTTCCATTGAAAAAGCCTATGAGTCTGCTCACGAAGAGACAAAGGAGGCCGCTGGAGAAATTAAAGCGGCGACATCAGAGGCTGTCGAGGCCGCTAAAGAGGCAGCGGCAGTAGCCAAAGAGCACATTAAAGAAACCACCGAGGCTACTGAAAAAGCAGTATCCGATCACTAGGATTGATAGCCGTTTGATTCATAAAGCACCCGCATTTCATATGCGGGTTTTTCATGTCATGCAGCAACGTTAGTTAGTAAACCTTTGCTTTTCTTAATCAACTGGCCCAGCTATAACCCAGGAATTTTTCATGTACACTGCCCCGTGATTTGCAGCGTTTACTGGAAAATTTAAATTGCCACGTTATCGGTTTTGGACGCTCATAACGCTTTGGATCAGCCTTATTCCGCTAGGATTCGGCCTGATATCTTCAGGGTTTAGCATGATGCCGCCGGCATCAACGGCTCCGGCATTGCTCGGCACAACCTGCATTAATCAGCAAGGTGTGCTGGTCGCCAGCATTCCATTACAGGGCGGCAAGTTTGTCTGCCAGAGCGTGCTGAAAATTGCACAAGCCAACCGGTACGTCATCGATTTCAAAAACACCTCGACCATCGCCCGTTTCCAGCACGAAATTTTCGAGGAAAATATTGCTGAAAACAAATTGATTGAGAAGCCGGCCATGTTGGCAATGATGAAAGGCGGCTTAAGCAGTTCTGAACGTAACCCTTTCGTGTTGCGGCATGGGCGCATCGTCAGCCTCAATCCCGGCACATACCGCCTGATCACCTGGCTGCAATCGCCCTACTATCTGGCGCCGCCCGTGCTGATGCTTTCCGACCTCGCCAGTTATCAACAGCAAACCAATATCAGTGCGGCAATCAGCCTGTTATTACTAGGTATTTTATTGGGATTATTTACCTATTATGCGACGATAGGCATGTTAGCCGGCCGCATTACCGAGCGCCTTTACGCGTCTTTCCTGTTTGGACACCTGGTATTTCATGCGGCGGCGCTTGGCATTTTTAACCAGTTTTTTGAGTGGCACTGGTTTTACCTCACCGGCCTGCCTTTACTGATTGCCAACCTGGCATATGTCAATTTCGTCTGCCACCTGCTAGGTATCAATCCATTTCACCGCCCGCGTCTCTACCGGCTTTCGCTGATCATCAGCGGGCTGCTGATCGCGTTGATCATCCTAGGAATGATTTTTTCTCACTGGATGCTGGATATGGCACGTGTAGGCATCCTTCTGTTGCTCGGCTTTGGCCTGGCCTGCGGTTTGCGCCTGAGCCTGCAACGCCAAATCATCGCGCAACTTTACCTGCTTGCCACTATCAGCTTCGGCCTGCTCGCGATGATGGCTGCAAACAACACGCAACCCACTTTCACCATAGAACAACTCGGGCTGTTTGCGGTTACCGTGCACGCCATATTGGTCTCATTGCTGGTGGCCTACAAAATCACCCGCCTGCATCAAGAGAAAGAGCTGATGCTGGTCGAACTGCAAAATACGCGTTCGCTGGCACTGACCGACAGGCTGACCGGCATTCCCAACCGTCACGCGCTGGAAAACAAGCTGTTACAAATGCCGCAGCATAGCTGCCTGATGTTTCTGGATATGGATAACCTGAAACAGTTGAACGACCATTTCGGCCATGAAACGGGTGACCATCTGCTCACACTTTTTACCAAGATTTTATCCGGTAAACTCAGCGAGCATGGCAAGCTTTACCGCTTGGGAGGTGATGAATTCGCCATCCTTTGCCATGAAGATGATGTGGAGTGGTGCCAGCACCAGCTTGAATATACCCACCTGCAATTACACAAAGAAGGCTTTGGCGGTGCAGGTGCCAGTATGGGCGTTGTATTTGCGCATGAGGCCAACAGCACAGAAGCGCTATTACGCATTGCCGACAAGCGTATGTACGAAAACAAGCGTGCACGCAAAAACCGCAAAGAAATGCTGCACGTCATGCGCCCTTAGTGTCGTCCAGAAAGTGCATCTGTGTACCCCACGCGCCGGAATGATTTATACTCAAGCAAAATCCATTATTTATTCAGTACTCTCGCATTTCATCTCATGTGAAATTTTCAATCGGGCATTTTTAATCAAGCGCCAGTCATATACAGACACGCTGCGCTAGTAAAATCCTCATGGCACATACAGGTGATTGCAGAAAGTATTAAAGAAAGAAGTAATGCCGTTACTCACCACCCTGCTTGTACTGATAGTCTGCGCCCGCCTGCTCGGGCAACTTTTCAGCCGCTTTAATCAGCCCGCCATCATTGGCCAAATGGTTGCTGGTGTCATTCTTGGCCCCAGCATTCTCAGCCTGATCACCCCTACACCCGCCTTGTCAGGTATTTCCGAGTTGGCGGTATTCCTGATTGTGTTATCCGCAGGTCTGGAAATGAATTTCAAGGAGGTCATCGACTCCATGCGCGGTAAAGGCATCGTGATTGCCTTACTTGGTTTTATCCTGCCGCTCACCGGCGGCATCCTGATCGGCGTCAGCTTTGGGCTGGATGTCAGTCGTACTATTTTCCTGGGCTTATGCGTGTCCATTACCGCGCTCCCAGTCACCGTCAGCATCCTGCAAAGCTTCAAGCTACTCGATTCAGACATTGCCCGTTACTCGGTCGCTACCGCCATCTTTAACGACATTGCCGCCCTGCTTGTACTAGGCGTCATCCTGAATCTGCCCGAACAAAAATCTTACCACGCGGTCAGCATCGCCATCTTTAATGCCAGCTCAAAATTGATCCTGCTGATACTGATGATTCTCGGTGTCAGTCTGCTGATCAAAAAAGTGGTGGATACAGGCGTCAACCTGCATTTATGGTCAGAGAAACTGGTTGCGCTGATCGGTAATGAAGCCCTGTTCGGCATCCTGCTGTTATTTGTGCTGGTATTCGGCTCGGTCAGTGCAGCGCTCGGCTTTCACTTTGTGATTGGTG
The DNA here is from genome assembly GCF_001425425.1 of Methylophilus sp. Leaf414. NCBI lineage: Bacteria > Pseudomonadati > Pseudomonadota > Betaproteobacteria > Nitrosomonadales > Methylophilaceae > Methylophilus > Methylophilus sp. Leaf414. The sequence goes on from NZ_LMQQ01000001.1 coordinate 330,676, forward strand.
CTTTCTTTGGTGCACTGCTCATAGACCGTAACTTCTTCCTGCCCTCCCGCTACAAAGAATTAGAGTTAACGCTAGGTTCTATCACGGGCGGTTTTCTGGCGCCGGTGTTCTTTGCCTACCTGGGGCTTGAGTTCAAGGTGCAGATCATCGAATCATTCTGGTTTGTGACAGTCGTGCTCATCGTATCTATTGCGACCAAGATACTGGCTGGCTGGCTGGGCGGGCGTTTGATCGGTTTGCCCAAGAGCGATGCACTGGGCATAGGCTTTATCCTCAATGGCCGCGGCGTGATGGAACTGGTGATTGCCAGCATCGCCTACGAGCGCGGTTTTATTGGCCAGGAACTATTCTCGGTGCTGATATTAATGGGGGTGATTACCACCATGATCACGCCGTTGATGTTCAGAAAATGGATCATGCCGCAGTTAGAAGCCAGAGCCAGCGAGGCATCTTCACGGCGCCAGCAATAAAAATCAGGTTCAGCAATAAGGTTAGCCAAGGTTGTGCGCTTTTATTAAAGCATTCTGACACTTGAAAATTCTTTGCGGGTTCAAAATAACCAGCTAAGATTCATACATAATAGCGAATTCCTAGTCGCTAATGCCTAAGGCTAACTTTTGTTGCTTTCCCGACTTTTTCATTATTGTTTAATACTGTTCACAAGCCTGCTGCTTGCTAACTCAGTATTTGCCCACCCGGTGCTAGGCTTAACAGGGTGTGTGAATGAACATGAGCAGTCGGTAGAAAGCATTCCGCTACACGGTGGAAAATTTTCCTGCCACACCACACTCAAGATTACGCAAGCTGACAGCTATGTCATTGATTTTAAAAACACCACAGTCATCGCCAACTTTAGCCATCACCTCACCGCGGCTGATGGCAAAACCTATGATGCGCATGGCGGTTTAAGCAGCCGTGAAACGAACACTTACCTGTTACGTCACGGGCGCAGGTTTGACCTGACGCCAGGTACCTACCAGCTGACCACCGAGCTCAACTCTCCCTACTATCTGGCGCAACCTGAATTGTTTATCGCCAGCGAGCCAGATTACCTGAACCAGATACTGAAGAGTTCGGCAGGCGCCATCCTGATGCTGGGTGTTTTGATGGGCATCTTCTTTTATTACATCTCTATCGGCATCGCACCCGGCCATACCACCGAGCGCATGTATGCCCTGTTCATCCTGGGCAACCTGATATTCCAGGGCACAGCCCTGGGTGCCTTTGCGCAACTGGCTAATACACACTGGTTTTACCTCAGCAGCGCCCCTATCCTGCTTTCCAATATGGCTTATGTCAGCTTTGTCTGCAACCTGCTGGGGATCAACCGTACGCAAACGCCCAAGCTGCATAAACTTGCATTGCTGGTCTATGCGGTGTTGCTCGCGCTCTTGATCAACGGGTTTGCCAACCCGAACTGGATGCTGGAAATGGCACGCACCGGCGTCGCAATCTTCCTGACCTTTGGTTTTATTTGCGGCAGCTACTTTAGCTGGCGTAACGAGCGCACTGCACAGTTCTATTTGATCGCCATCACGGTGTTCGGCGTGCTGGGCGGCATGTCTATCAGCGCGCAGAAACTCAGCACCAATATCTGGACCATAGAGCAAATGGGCCTGATCGCCGTGACTGTAGAAGCCGTTCTACTGGCGCTGGTGCTGGCCTACCAGATCAATCACCTGCACAAAGACAAAGACCGCATGCTGGTTGAATTGCAGAATACGCGTTCACTTGCCATGACCGATAGGTTAACCAACATCCCCAACCGTCATGCGCTGGAAAGCAAAATGGTGAATTTTCCTGAACATGGCTGCCTGATCTTTCTGGATATGGATAATCTCAAACACTTCAACGACCATTTCGGCCATGACGTAGGCGATAACCTTTTGAAAAACTTTAGCCTGTTCCTCAACCAGCGCCTGGAGGGCGATGCCCAGTTATACCGGCTGGGCGGTGACGAGTTCGCGATTTTATGCCATCAGGACCAAGTTGAATGGTGCGAGCACCAGATAGAAGCCACCAACAAGCAGTTGCAAAACACCGGTTTTATTGGTGCAGGCGCCAGTCAGGGCGTGGTTTTTGCCAATGAGGCCAGCACACCGGAAGAGCTGATGCGCATTGCCGATAAACGTATGTACGCCAACAAACGCGCACGCAAAGACCGCAAGGAAATGTTGCAGGTTTTTCAAAACGAGCGCGCTTAAAAGCCACCACCACTACACTCCCTCAATCTGAACCGTCCCCCAGCGCAATGATGGGTGCAGCTCTCTTACTAGGGGCGTTCCGGCTGAAAAAGCGATCAACAGCTTGATAATCATGTTTGTGCCCAGCCTCCCTTGCCGAGGCTTTTTACTTCTGCACGTTCACAAATTCATCATTTGAAAGCACCACATCCGTTACAATGCCGCCACCTTTGGGGAGTAGCCTGCTTCGGTCTAATCAGTTTTTGGGATGCGAAGTGCCTGTGTCAACATAATCGACGTAAGTCGTGGTGCAGGCGGCCGTTTTCGGTTGGCGAGACTAATGGATATCAGTGCGACAAACGTCGGGCGTGCTGCTATCTGTTAATTTCGTCCCGACTAGAGAACCCAACATGAACTTCACCTCCATCGCGCTGATCGCGCTTGCCATGTCCACCGATGCGTTTGCCGTAGCGATCAGCAAAGGCGCAGCGCTCAAACATCCCAAACTGTCAGAAGCACTACGCACCGGCTTGATTTTTGGGGTGATCGAAGCCATCACGCCACTCATCGGCTGGGCCATCGCCAACTTCACCATCAAAACTTTTGCGTCACATTACATTACCGACTGGGATCACTGGATCGCCTTCACTCTTCTGCTCGCCCTTGGCCTGCATATGATTTACGAAGGCTTTCAACCTGCAGAAATTGAAGAAGATAAACCAAGCAAACACTCCTTCTACATACTCGCCATCACCGCCTTTGCCACCAGCATAGATGCCATGGCTGTTGGCGTAAGTTTGGCATTTATGGATATGAATATATTCGTCACTGCAGCAGCGATTGGCTTTGCGACTTTTACCATGGTGACTATCGGTGTGATGCTTGGGCGCGTATTAGGATTAATGTTTGGGAAGCGGTCGGAGATTGTGGGTGGTTTGGTGCTGATTGCGATTGGCTCTTATATTCTTTATGAGCATCTTGCAATGTAAAATAGATTAATAAATAAAAACAGGGAGCAAGGATATGAATAACCTTCGTGTTCAGTTTGGAAATTGTTATGGCATTCGAGCACTAGATAAAACATTTGATTTCTCTACTCCACAGCGCAAGACTTATTCTATTTATGCTCCCAACGGATTAATGAAAACTTCTTTTACTCGATCTTTTGACGATTTGTCTAAAGATGAGCAGCCTAAAGAAGAACGTTACAATCGCCCTTCAACATGCGTAGTTGAATGTGATGGAAACCCTATCTCTAAAGAAGAAATCTATGTTCTTAAATCGGAAATAGATATTAAATCCGACTGCTCCGCTATAACTAATATTTTAGTGAACCCCACTCATAAGGCTAGATACGATGAGCTCCTTACAGACCTAGACAAATTAAAAACCAAACTAATTGGCTCATTACAAAAGCAATCAAAAATCAAAAAAACTGATGTCGAGCGATACATTCTGCAAGACTTTAGTTCTAATGACTTCCCAGCATCAATTACAGAAGCAATTTCTATAGCATTAAAGAATGATTTAAGTCCCTATGAGTATGTAGTTATTTTTGATCCAAAAACTAATGACATTCTTAAAAGTCAGGAATTCATAACCAAAGCTGAAGAGTTTAATCAGCGATATCAAGAGCTTTTTGAACAAGCTGGAACAATTTATAAAAAGGGAATTTTCAATCCTGCCAAAGCAGAAACTTCTTTTGACACACTAGACAAACAAGGCTTCTTTATTGGCGGTCATCGTGTTCATCTACATGGTGATGAAGTCTCTATCGATAAGGCTGAGTTAGATCAAAAAATACAAGCAATTCATTCAAAAATAGATGGGGATGAAGAGCTTAAAAAACTTCGTACAAATTTAGCTAAGAATGCTCAAACACAAGCATTAGCAGACCTTATTGAGAAACTTTCATCAGCTGAAGTCGAGCTTTTACTTGAAAGACTTAAACCTCAAAATCAAGCCCAGTTTAGAAAAGAACTTTGGGCATCTATTGTTCAAAACAGTCAAGACGCAAAGAACTATTTAGATACATTTACTGCAAGTAAAGATGAATTAAAAGCAATTGAAGATGCTGCGGCAGAACTTGCTCCCAAATGGGTGGATGCAGTCTTGCTTTTCAATGAGCGCTTTGTTGATATGCCATTTACTCTAAAGATTGCGAATCAGGTTGAAGCAGCTTTGGGTAAAGAACAAGCTAAGCTGAAATTCGTTTTTCAAGATGGTGCCGATACTGTTTCATGGTCACGTGATGAAATAAAAACCCTCAGTCGCGGAGAAGAGCGAGCTCTTTATCTTCTCAATCTTATTTTTGAGGTTGAAGCTAGGAAGCTTGCTAATCAAAAAACTCTTTTTATCATAGATGATATTGCGGATTCATTTGATTACAAAAACAAGCATGCAATTGTGCAATATCTTGAGGATATTAATGATGCAGATAATTTTTACCAAATTATCTTAACTCACAATTTTGATTTTTTCAGGACGCTAGCCAATAACTTTGTGCACCGTAATAATTGCTTAATGGCAAATCGGGATAATGCTTCGATTACTTTAACTCAAGCTGAAGGTATAAATAATTACTTTATTAATGTATGGAAAAATAATGTTACGGCTAATGACCGAATCATGTGTGCAACTATTCCCTTTACAAGAAATTTACTTGAATACATAAAGGGAGACGATGATGCCGACTATCTTACTTTGACTAGCATGCTACATTGGAAGAGCAATACAGATCAGATAACCGTTGGCAATTATTTGGATATTTATAATCGCTTATTTGGATCTACATACGACATTAATAGCACGCAATCTTTAAAGGGTTTGCTTTTCGCAGAAGCTATTGATATCTGCCAATCCGCAGTGCATAACGGATTAAATCTTGAAGACAAAATTCTTTTGTCTATCGCAATACGTATGCAGGCCGAAATCTACTTAACGAATGAACTACGTATACTTAAAGGCGATGCAACCTATTGGTGTACAGCTAAAAGTCAATTTGGGAAGCTAATGAAGGAATATATACAGTTAACCCAACAGAACCCTTCAATTCGGATATTGGAAAAAGTCAGTATCACGGTTAGCTCCAATATTCATCTGAACTCTTTCATGTTTGAACCAATTCTTGATCTAACTATTGAACATCTGATTTCTTTATATGATGAAGTTCGGGGATTGAACATATAAATAAGTAGCAATTAAATTTATTCAACATATGTGGCTTGCGAATAGCGTTTTCGACACTATATAAGTCGAAACACTTAGCATCACCAACAATCATCCGCGTTAAAATACCGCCAACACTCGTTTTATTAGAATTTATATGGATAAACGTATCCCCGTCACGCTGCTCACTGGTTTTTTGGGCAGCGGCAAAACTACCCTGCTCAATAAATTGCTGCATAACCCGGCGATGAAAGACACCGCAGTGATCATCAATGAGCTTGGCGAAGCAGGTTTGGATCAGATTTTTGCCAATAGCCAGATTTCGCAAACCATCGAGAGCGAGCATATTGCCGATAACACGGTGTTGCTGAGTTCTGGCTGTTTGTGCTGCTCGCTCAAAAACGAGCTGGCTGACACCATGCGCGATTTGTTTTTTAAGCGCAGCCTGGAAGCGGTGCCGCAGTTTAACCGCCTGGTGATTGAAACCACGGGCATGGCTGACCCTGGCCCGATTTTAGCCAACCTGATGAATGAGCCGGTGATTGAATCGGTTTACAGATTAGACGCAGTGGTGGTGACGATTGATGCGGCTTACGGTTTGCAGCAGATTGAAACGCAAAAAGAAGCCCTGAAACAGGCGGCAGTGGCGGATGTATTGCTGATTACCAAGAAAGACACCGCAACGCCTGAGCAGATTAGCGCGTTGCAGGCAAAACTGAGTGCGATTAACCCGAATGCGACGCAACAGTTTGTGTTGCATGGTGAAATCGACCCGATGCAGATTATTGATGTCGGGCTGTTTGATTTTGCCAATAAGCAGGCTAACCCGCAGCGCTGGTTAAAAGCGCCTGCTAGCGGCTTTAGCACAGCTAAGAAAGGCACGATTCCTCAAGCACCAGCGCATGATGATGTAACGACATTTACCGTCTATTTACCCAAGCCGATGGCATGGTCGGATTTCAAAGGCGTGATCCTCAAGCTGTGCCAGGTGCATGGTGAGCATCTACTGAGATTAAAAGGTATTCTGCACGTAGAAGACGCGCCGGCACCATTAGCGATACACGCGGTGCATTTTACGCCCTACCCGCCTACGCTGCTGGAAGGCTGGGATGAAGATGAGCCGATCAGCCGGATTGTGATTATTGGCAAAGGTATCGACGAAGCAGCAATCCGCGAGATGTTGATGCAATTTTGATCTGGGAACAATTTAAGAAAAACAGCGTCATCAGAATGGATTAATCATTTGTCATAGAAGTGACGCTGTAGAAGTTTAATGTGCAAAAGCACAGGATTTTTTGGAGTAAGTAATGGGACGTTATTTAGAAAAAATATTAGAAGGCTGGATTTTCCAGAGCCGCTGGTTGATGGCACCGATGTACCTTGGTTTGGTCGGTGGCCTGTTTATCTTGCTGGTGAAGTTTGGCCAGGAATTCTTCCACATTGTTTCGCACCTGGCTTCGTTCTCGGAGCAGGAAACCGTGCTATCACTGCTGGCGCTGGTGGATATTACGCTGGTTGGCAATCTGCTGATCATGGTGATTTTCAGCGGGTATGAAAACTTTGTCTCGCGCATTGATACCGCAAACAGTGAAGACAGACCTGAGTGGATGGGTAAAGTCGATTACTCCGGCCTGAAGATCAAGCTGATTGGTTCGATTGTGGCGATTTCTGCCATCGACCTGTTGAAAGCGTTTGTGCACCAGAGCTCAGGCACTGCCAGCTTCACTACCGAGCAAATGGCATGGCTGGTGGGCATACACCTGACCTTTATCATCACCGGCGTGCTGTTCGCCTGGATGGATAAAATTGCCGGTCACAGTCATGGCAAAGGTAAGTCAGATCATTAAGTAATTTGTCAGCGCAGAAGTTATACTGATTCAAACAGCGAAGACTGTATCCGGAAATGTTCGTGAGAACTATTTCAAAAATTAATCAGATAACCTTGGGAAAACCAGTATGATCAAAAAAATTGTTTTATTAGCTTTAGTTAGTATGTTGCTTTCAAGCTGTGTCGTCTTGCGTGACCGGGATCATTGCCCGCCGGGCCAGGCTAAAAAAGGTAATTGCTAAATTACTTGATTGAAATAAAAAAAGCCTCACATCTGTGAGGCTTTTTGTTTTGCTGGATTTGTTAATTAAGCACTTTTTTTGCGACGTGCGATGAAACCAGCGATACCGAGACCCACCATCATCAAGCTCAGGCTTTCTGGCTCAGGCACTGCCGAAGCTACAGATGTCACAGCAGTGTATTGCAGGCTCAGGAAACCGTTGAAGGGCAACTGCCAGCCTTGTCCCGGGATCGTGCTGTTATAGACATTGCCAAGACCAAACCCCGATGCGTCTGCTGCAGTTTGGGTACGTGACAGCTGAATGCCAGTCACGCTAGCGTCACTGCTGGTGAGGTAGGCAATGTACTTGGTGCCAGCATTCAGGTTCAGGCCCAGATTTTCAAATGACAAGGTTGTGTAACCGCCTGCAGCATTGTATGTATCCACCGCGTTGAACGTAGAGGTTAACAAGTTGCTGCCAACGGTATTTACTGCCTGGTTCTGGGCGTTGGTATCTGGGTTCCACTGCGCGACGTTCAACTGGAAAGAGGCTGAAGTATTACCAACTGCGTAGAAGCTGAACGATGACAGCAGGCTGTCGGATGTCAGTGAGAACACCTGGCCGACTTTAGGTGAATCACCGCTCGGGTTGGCTGCATTGCCGAAAGAGGCAAATGGCAAGCCAGTGTTGGCGCCAGCTGGCACGTTGGTGTAAACCGCCGCTGATGCGCTACCGGCGAAAGCCAGCAACAGGCCGGCAACTACTTTCATTTTTAATGCTGATGAGGTCATGATTTTTTCCTTAAGGTTGGCGATGGCGCGATGTTAGAACCGCTTTCTAACACAGCCAAATTAACCTTGGAATATTTCAGCTATTTGAAAAAATCTGCCCTACTCTAGTCCGCAGAATGGAAGCTATCCATACACAATAAGGGTGCAAACCATGCTTGTAAATTTATATAAAACTATAAGCCTGATGAATTTTAAACAGCAACAAAGGTCAGTATTATTAATCATGCTTGGTAAGGCTTGAATTATGGAAGAAAAAGTATTTTTCAATTTTGACGGCGTCACTGTCAGCAATAGCAGGTTTATCGTCCGTAGCCAGACGTATGCCATGCAAAGCGTGACTTCGGTGAAGCCGGGTATCGTTGAGCCGAAACACGGACTGGCTATCCTGTTTCTTTTCATCGGCTTTTTGCTATTGATCGGCGAAATGCTGGAGTTATATGACGCTGGCGTATTGCTGATTGCAGGCGCTGTTGCCATCTTGATAGGCCTGGTCGCATGGTTTATCGAAAAACCCAGGTACTCGGTGATTCTGAACACATCAGCCGGTGAGCACCACGCATTAATCAGCGAGAAAAAGCAGGATATCGAGCATGTGCTGCAAGCGCTGAACCAGGCAATTGTCAGCAGAGGCTAGTATTAAACCCTGATAATGGCTGAATACTAACCCTTGCTTACCCAACCTGCGGTCAGGATCAATATTTGGCTGGGACAAACATTTCTTTTGGTACCGGCCCGCGTATGTAATCGGCGTTATGCACGCGTTTCGGCAATACCACAGGCTTATGCTCCACGTTGCCATATTCAATCTGGCTGAGCAAATGGCTGATACAGTTGAGGCGCGCTTTCTTTTTATCCACCGCTTCAACCACCCACCAGGGCGCTTCAGGGATATGCGTGCGCTCAAGCATCACTTCTTTCGCTTTGGTGTATTGCTCCCACAGGCGGCGTGATTCCAGGTCCATGGGGCTCAGTTTCCATTGTTTTAACGGGTCGTGAATACGGGTCATAAAGCGCAAGTGCTGTTCGTCGTCTGTGATTGAAAACCAGTACTTGATCAGGATGATGCCGGAACGCACCAGCATCTTTTCAAACTCGGGCACCGAGCGGAAAAACTCTTCGTATTCATCGTCGTTGCAAAAGCCCATCACTTTTTCTACCCCGGCGCGGTTATACCAGCTGCGGTCAAACAGTACGATTTCGCCCCCGGCTGGCAAGTGTGAGATGTAGCGCTGGAAATACCATTGTGTGCGTTCACGCTCGCTTGGTGCCGGCAATGCGGCTACCCTGCACACACGTGGATTCAGGCGCTGGGTTAAGCGTTTAATCACCCCACCCTTGCCTGCGGCATCACGGCCTTCAAACAGCACCACGACTTTCAGCTTGTTTTGCACTACCCAGTCTTGCAGCTTGACCAGCTCACCCTGCAGCCGGAATAGCTCTTTAAAATAAGTCTGGCGCTGAGATACCGAGGTTTGCGATTTTTCTGTGTGCAGACCATAGATTTCAGAGGCGTCCGCAAACTCATTCAGGATCTGGTCCATGCGCTCGTCGTCGAGCTCCATCTCGAGTTCTTCATCAAAACTATCCATCATTTCATTATTGAATCGCTCATCAGCATTGGGGATTTCGTCAGAGATGGTCATGTGTTTTTCCCAAAGTCTATTTAATTGAATAATCAAAAAATGCTAGATTTTTTTTATGACAGTTTGATGACTATTTAATTTTCAGGCATTTCTAAACAGTCAGGCGTTGTCATCAAACTGTCATCTTCAAAAACAATACTGCTGATATCTCGATAAAAAAATCAGGCGAATATTTATGGATATTTCAGCGGCTAGCCCTTCGTCACGTTTTCAGAGCGTGTCACCTTCCAGGCCAAATCTGGATAAAAAACCCAGCACACTGACCACGGTTATTTTCATAGGCCTGATGCTGATAGGTTTAATTTACACCGGCTTCAGCCTGATGAGCGATGTGAATGACACCGGTGCACCAACCACCACCTGGCTACCGTTTATATTATTAGGCGTGGCACTGGTGATTGCGCTTGGGTTCGAATTCGTCAATGGTTTCCATGACACTGCGAATGCAGTGGCAACGGTGATTTATACGCACTCATTACCTGCCAACTTCGCAGTGATCTGGTCGGGCATGTTCAACTTTCTCGGGGTATTGGTTTCCAGTGGTGCGGTAGCTTTCGGCATTATTTCACTGCTGCCGGTCGAGTTGATATTACAGGTAGGCTCCGGCGCCGGATTTGCCATGGTTTTTGCCTTGCTGATCGCCGCAATCATATGGAACCTGGGTACCTGGTTGCTAGGGTTGCCTGCCTCTTCATCACACACCCTGATTGGCTCTATCATTGGCGTGGGCGTTGCCAATGCATTGATGCATGGCCGTGATGGCACCAGTGGCGTAGATTGGGCACAAGCGACTAAAATTGGCTATTCGTTACTGCTCTCCCCTATTATTGGTTTCTTCTTTGCTGCGCTGTTATTGCTGGCACTCAAAGCATTCGTCAAAAGTAAAGAGCTTTACCAGGAGCCTAAAGGCAACAAACCACCTCCGCTGTGGATTCGTGGTTTGCTGATTTTGACCTGCACCGGCGTGTCGTTTGCGCATGGCTCCAACGATGGTCAAAAAGGCATGGGCTTAATCATGCTAATCCTGGTGGGTACGGTGCCTATGGCCTATGCCTTGAACCGTGCCATGCCAGTCGATCAAATGACCAGGTTCGTGGCGATAGCCCATGTCACGCAAGAGTCGTTAGCGCAAAACACCAATATTTCACCACCTGCAAACGACCAGGCTGCGCGCCACGACCTGACTGCATATGTGCGTACAAAAACAGTGACTCCGGAATTGATTCCTGCTTTGGCAGCCATGACCGGCAGCATTGGTGCACAGGTAAAAGCCTACGGCACATTTGCTGCCGTGCCGGCTGAGCAAGTGGGTAACGTGCGTAACGATATGTACCTGGTTTCTGAAGCGATCCGCTTGCTGGACAAAGATAAATCTGTGACTTTTGACGCCGATACCAAAGCCAACGTGACTGCCTTTAAAAAGGAAATCGATGGCGCGACCAAATTTATTCCTTTATGGGTAAAAGTAGCGGTCGCGATTGCGCTGGGTTTAGGCACCATGGTCGGCTGGAAACGTATTGTGGTGACTGTAGGTGAGAAAATCGGCAAAACACATTTGACTTACGGCCAGGGCGCTTCTGCTGAACTGGTGGCCATGACCATGATTGGTGCAGCAGATATGTACGGATTACCGGTATCAACGACTCACGTACTGTCGTCTGGCGTGGCGGGTACCATGGCGGCGAATAAATCAGGCTTGCAAATGTCGACTATCCGCAACCTGCTGATGGCCTGGGTACTGACACTGCCAATGGCAATGATCTTGTCCGGCAGTCTGTACTGGCTGTTCACGCAGTTGATTTAAGGCTGTTTTGTTTTAATAAAAAGACTCAATGGTGTTTGCACACCTTGAGTCTTTTTTATTGCAGGGATGACTGGTGTTACAAGTGTCTATTGAGTTCCTGAGCAATCAGGCAAGATATTTGTCCGTGGAAATCACCGAACCATAACCAAACGCAAGTGCAGCCATCGCTGCGGCATGGGCTTGTGCCGCAGGCACGGTCACTCCATCAAACTCGAGATCAAGCGTGGCACATGCATCGTGCAATATGGTCGCGACATAGCCCATATCCACCGCCGCCCGCACCACCGCATCAATACACATATGGCTCATCGCGCCGACGACAATGACTTCTTCCACCCCTTGCGCATCCAACTGTTGTTTTAGATCAGTATCACGAAAGGCATTGATGTGATTCTTCACAATCACAGGCTCGCCTCCTACTGGCGCCACGGTTGGCTGGATATTGACGCCATCCGTACCGGGCACAAATACCGGCGCCTCACCGTTGGCAAATTCGTGCCGGATATGAAACACCGGAACCCCATTTTTTCGCGCATGGGCAATGACCTTGGCTGCATTGGCAGCAGCGGCTTCAATACCAGATAAGGGCAGTTTGCCAGTAGGCAGGTATTCGTTTTGCAAATCAACAACAATCAGACCGCTTTTTTTCATATTGCTCTCCTGATGCGGGTTTTAAGCGTGGCGAATAAACATAAGCGATTTAAAACTGGTGGCTTTGGGCCTTAATACTCTTCTATCGCTATGTTCAATCGATTGTATTCACTCGTGTTTTCCGAGGCATAACATTCCAGAACTTTGGAATCGCCATCCTTGAATTTAATCTTCTCGATAGAATTAATATTCTTTTCAAATTCCGGATTCAACTCTCCGCATTTTTTGGCCCTGCTGCTCACAAAGTGTAAATACTCTTTTTTGTTCGCCTCGGCACTGGCTGAGCCATTATTCAGCAGGTTGGTATATGCCCTTCTCAACCTGAGCTCAGAGACACTCCACAGGCTGAAAGTGATTTGGGTAGTCGACACGTTCCTGAGCGGTCGCAAATCCTCTACCGGTGCAGGCTCAGCTTTTGGTGGCGTTGGCACTTCGGCCACAGATTGCGGCGGCTGCACGACGTCTGCCTGTTCAATCGCTGGGGCAGGTTTTTCAGGGGCAGCAGGAATCACCGTTGGCGCCACTCGCGGTGGTTGGGCAGGACTTTCGGACTCTTCCTCGACTTCCGGTAGATTAATCTGCTGCTCTGCTTTGGTTAAAGAATCAGCCACATCACTTAAAGGCTCAACCGCTGGCGGTGGCTCGGACTGATTCAAGCTGAATATCACCAAACCTAAAACGATCACTCCCACTAAATAGAATAAGACAGTGGCGATAAAGTTGAATTTTTCATTGGTGGTATTTTCGCTACCGCAATTTGGACAGCTGGACGATACAGCCTCGTCTTTTGGATACCATATAAACCCGCACTCATTGCAGACCTTGTGTAGTCGAAGAATAATGCTCATCAGATTTCTCTTATTTTTGTTTGAAACGCAGTTGGTTGAGGGGAAAATCGATTGGCAGTTTTAGTGACAGCATTGATCACTGAAATGACTCTTAATTTAGGTTTGGACATTGCAGATTAGTTCATCCGGCATTCAAACAAAAGGACTCAAAATCATTCCCCCTGAGTTTTATATGCTTGCTTATTCCCGCTCCAACAGGATGGTAATCAATAGTGTGGTGTCAGCAAGCGCTTTCACTGTATGCGCTGCACCGGCACTTAAATACACCAGGTTATGCGCTTGCAATGTCCGCTTATCCCCCGCCAGATCCAGCTCTACTTCGCCTTCTATGCACTGCATAGTCATGGCACCTGCGGCGGTATGTTCTGGCGTGGTTTTACCCGCCTTTAATATAAACCTGAACACCTCAATGTGACTTTCACGGATCAGGGTCTCAGAGGTGGCTTCCTCGAAATTGTCGCCATACGGGCGGATATTTATCACTTCTCCTGGTGCAAAATGTTGAATACTCATCAGCGTACGCCTTTATTTTGGTAAGGATGTGGTTTGATTCTAGCGCGATTGGAATTGCTTTCCAATCTGGTGAAGAACACAAGACTCGCGATTGCGAAATGCAAAGACTATGAAGATGACTATTGAATCGAGCCTGATCAAGTATGTCTGCGACCAAATCATTATAAGGGTTTTACCTTATGGCGATTTAATCATTTAACTCATATAAAACAGTATTTTCTTATTTCTTTCATAATCGTTTACTTATATAAATAATATTTAATAAACGTAGAACAAAGCCCGAAAAGCACTTTAATGAGCGAAATGGAACATAAATCCATTCCTTATCGCGCAATCCTTTTGCGCACCTTTAATATTTAATATCCAGTATCAAAAACCAACAATCGTTTGAAAGCAACTCCCATTGAGGCTACCACTTATGAGTATCGATTTTCTGAATAAACTGACAGGCAAAACCAGTAAATCTGACGCGGCCAAACAGCGCGATGACAATGGCCAGATCCAGGCCATTCACCAGGTCATGGGCGTGATTGAATTTGACCTGCAAGGCAATATCCTGGCGGTCAATGACAACTTTGCCGCAGTGACCGGTTACAGCAAGCAGGAAATCGTCGGCCAGAACCACAGCATGTTTGTAGACGCCACCTACAGGAAAAGCGCGGAATACAAACAGTTCTGGGAAAATCTTGGCCGTGGCCAGGCCGATAATGGCCAATTCAGGAGATTAGGCAAAGCTGGCAGGGAAATCTGGCTTGAAGCCAGCTATGTGCCTGTGATCGATGAAACCGGCAAACCATTCAAAGTCATTAAATATGCATTCGATATCACCGCTGAAAAACAACGTGATGCCGAATCGCAAGGCCAGATCGCCGCGATCAATAAAATCATGGGCGTCATTGAGTTTGATCTTAAGGGCAATATCCTGGCGGTCAACGACAACTTTGCCGACGTCACCGGCTACAGCCGCGAAGAAATCGTCGGCCAGCACCATAGCCTGTTTGTCGATTCCGCTGACAAATCCAGCCAGGAATACAAACGGTTCTGGGAAGAGTTAGGCGATGGCAAAGCCAACGAAGGCCAGTTCAAACGCGTAGGCAAAGGTGGCCGTGAAATCTGGCTGCAAGCAAGTTACAACCCGATTTTTGATGCGGCCGGCAAGCCTTTCAAGATTGTGAAATATGCGACTGATATCACAGGCGCGCAACTGAAAAATGCAGATTACGCCGGCCAGATCAGTGCCATCGGCAAAGTCATGGGGGTAATCACCTTTGACCTGAAAGGCAATATTATTGACGTGAACGACAACTTTGCCGCCGTCACCGGTTATAGCAAACAGGAAATCATTGGCCAGCATCACAGCATGTTTGTAGAAGCCGCTTACAAAAACAGCCCCGAATACAAGCAGTTCTGGGACAAGCTGGGTAATGGCAAAGCAGATGAAGGCCAGTACAAACGTGTTGGTAAAGGTGGTAAAGAGGTCTGGTTGCAGGCAAGCTACAACCCGATTTTTGATGCGGCTGGCAAACCTTTTAAAGTGGTGAAATATGCTACCGACATTACGGCAGAGAAACTGAAAAACGCCGATTTCTCCGGCCAGATTGATGCGATTGGCAAAGTCATGGGCGTGATTACCTTTGACCTGACAGGCAAGATTACTGACGTTAATCCTAATTTTGCCGCGGTAACCGGTTATACAACACAGGAGATCATTGGCCAGCACCATAGTATGTTTGTCGAAGTGGCTTATAAAAACAGTCCGGAATACAAGCAATTCTGGGAAAACCTGGGCAAAGGCAAAGCGGATGAAGGCCAGTACAAGCGCATAGGGAAAGGCGGCAAGGAAGTCTGGTTACAGGCCAGCTACAACCCGATTCTTGACATGAATGGAAAACCATTCAAAGTCGTTAAATATGCGACCGATGTGACGAGCAAGGTGGCAGAAACCAATGCCATGAAACAGGCAGTGCAAGAAACTGCCGAAGTAGTCGCGGCCACCAAGAGCGGTGACCTGACACAGAGAATAGATACAGATAACAAGCAAGGCGAAATCAAAACGCTTTGCGAGGGCGTGAACACTATTGTTGACGAAATGACAGACATTTTGTCTGCCGTCAAAATCGCCGGTGAAGCGATTAATTCTGCTGCAAGTGAAATTTCGCAAGGTAATAATGATTTATCTCAACGCACCGAAGAACAAGCCAGTTCATTGGAAGAAACCGCTTCCAGCATGGAAGAAATTGCGTCTAATGTGAAAAATAACGCTGAAAACGCAAAAGAAGCCAATACGATGACCGACCAGGCCAGCAGCATTGCCGCCAAGGGTGGTGAGGTATTTGGCAAAGTGGTTTCGACCATGTCTGAAATCACCGAAAGCTCTTCCCGCATCGAAGAAATCATCTCCGTGATTGATAGCATTGCTTTCCAGACCAATATCCTGGCACTGAACGCTGCGGTTGAAGCCGCTCGTGCCGGTGAACAGGGTCGTGGTTTTGCAGTGGTGGCCAGCGAAGTACGCAATCTGGCACAACGCTCAGCCAGCGCCGCTAAGGAAATCAAATTACTGATTAATGATTCTGCCACCAAAGTCGCCAACGGCTCTTTATATGTAGAACAGGCCAGCGGCACGATGGAACAGCTAGTGACTGTGATTGACCGCTTCTCACAACTGATTAGCGAAATCACTGCCGCTTCGGTAGAGCAAAGTAGCGGCATAGACCAGATCAATATTGCCGTTAACCAGATGGATGAAGTGACCCAGCAAAATGCTGCCCTGGTTGAAGAAGCCGCGGCCGCAGCAATGTCGCTAGTCAACCAGGCAGAAAAACTGCAAGAGACTGTCAGCCATTACAGATTTGTTAATCAGGATAGCAACGGCTCATCCGCAAGAGCTTCAAAACCGCAATTGCAGGCCAGAAGCCAGAGTTATGCAAAGAAAGTCAGAACAGGTACCGATAACGCGGGCTGGGACGCGTTTTAATTACACTGCCCATACCTAATACAGAATTACATTCAAACCCGCCTGCTGGCGGGTTTTTTATTGCCTGACCTTGCTGGATTTATATGTGGAATTAATGAGGTCACTGACTGGGCTGACGATAAATAAGCTTGATTGCGGTCTGCTACTCAATCATCAATATTTCCTTCTTATTTGCATTTTTTATGCTGATTCTTGATTAGATTGTCCAAAAAATCTCTTTTATTTTCACTGGGTAAGCATACGAAATAAACCATATATATTTACTTCAATTAAATAACGGATAAATACCTTTCTTTTCCACCGCTTAATATCTGAGCACCTAAATTAATATAATTTAAACTTCATTCATCTTAATTTATTACCAAGGGATTTGACATGCTCAATATCTTTAAAAGTAGTGCAAATTCGGCCAGCAAAGCGCTTTTACACAAGCAGATGGATCTGAGCGGTCAAATAAACGCTATTCATAAAGTCATGGGCGTGATCGAATTCGATCTCAAAGGCAACATAGTGGCGGTCAATGACAGCTTTGCTGCGGTGACCGGCTACAGCGTCCAGGAAATCCTGGGTAATCACCACAGCATGTTTGTGGATCCTGAATATAAAACGAGTGCTGAATATAAACAGTTCTGGGAAAGACTTGCTCAGGGCCAGGCTTATGATGGCCAATATAAACGACTGGGTAAAAACGGCAGGGAAATCTGGCTGCAAGCCAGTTATAACCCGATTCTGGATACGGAGGGCACGCCATTCAAAGTGGTCAAATATGCCACCGATATCACCCACGAAAAATTTGAGCATGCAGACTTTTCAGGTCAGATTGCGGCGATCGGTAAAGTGATGGGCGTGATCGAATTTGACCTCAAAGGCAACATTCTGGCGGTCAATGACAATTTTGTGGCAGTCACCGGTTACCGCGCAGACGAAATCGTAGGCAAACACCACAGTATGTTCGTGGCGGAAGATTACAAAGATAGCAGCGAATACAAACAGTTCTGGGAAAGCCTGGCATTAGGCGAATCCAATAACGGTCAATACAAACGTTTTGGCAAGGACGGCAGGGAAATCTGGCTGCAAGCCAGTTACAACCCTATTTTTGATGACGATGGCAGGCCATTTAAAGTGGTGAAATATGCGACCGATATCACGCGTGACAAGCTCAAGCACGCAGACTTTTCAGGCCAGATCGCCGCTATCGGTAAAGTGATGGGCGTGATTGAGTTTGACCTCAAAGGCAATATCCTGTCAGTCAACGACAATTTTGCCGCAGTGACTGGCTACAGCGCCAACGAAATCGTAGGCAACCATCACAGCATGTTTGTGGCACCGGAATATAAAGGCAGCGCAGAATACAAGCAGCTCTGGCAACAACTGGCCAGCGGCGTGGCTAATGACGGGCAGTATAAACGTATTGGCAAAGGCGGCCGTGAACTATGGTTACAAGCCAGTTATAACCCGATTCTAGATATGGATGGCAAGCCATTTAAAGTAGTGAAATACGCAACCGATATCACCCGAGAAAAACTGCAATACGCTGACTTTTCCGGACAGATTGCTGCAATTAGTAAAGTGATGGGCGTGATTGAGTTTGATCTTAAAGGCAATATCCTGGCGGTCAATGATAACTTTGCTGCAGTGAGCGGTTACAGTGCTGAGGAGATCATAGGCAATCATCACAGTATGTTTGTTGAAAGTGCTTATAAATCCAGCCAGGAATACAGGCAATTCTGGGAAAATTTAGGTCGTGGTCAACCTGATAGCGGCCAGTACCAGCGTGTTGGCAAACGCGGTAAGGAGATCTGGTTGCAGGCCACGTATAACCCGATCTTTGATATGGATGGTAAACCATTCAAGGTGGTGAAATACGCAACAGATATCTCTGCCAAAGTCAAAGAAACCCACGCCATGAAACAGGCAGTGGATGATGTAGTGAGTTATACCCAAACCGGTGACTTGACGCACAGAATCCCTACATCGGACAAATCCGGCGAAATCAAGCAGTTATGTGAAGGTATTAATATCATCATTGATGCCATGACCGATATCCTGAGCATGGTGAAAACATCCGGTGAGACCATTAACCTGTCTGCCCATGAAATCTCCATGGGTAATAACGACCTGTCCCAGCGCACCGAAGAACAGGCCAGCTCACTGGAGGAAACGGCAGCCAGCCTGGAAGAGATTGCCGCCACTGTCAGGAATAATGCCGAGAGCGCCAAACAGGCCAACATCATGACCAATAAAGCCAGTGCAGTAGCCAATAAAGGCGGCGAAACGTTTGCCAAAGTGGTGCAGACCATGTCGGAGATTACCGAAAGCTCCTCACGTATTGAAGAAATCATTACCGTAATCGACAGCATTGCGTTCCAGACCAACATTCTGGCATTAAACGCTGCGGTAGAAGCAGCACGGGCAGGCGAACAGGGTCGCGGCTTTGCAGTGGTGGCCAATGAAGTGCGCAACCTCGCACAACGCTCTGCCACAGCTGCCAAGGAAATCAAGCAGTTGATTTCTGATTCAACCAATATCGTTGCCAGTGGTTCCCAGTATGTGGATCAGGCCAGCGGCACCATAGAAGAAATGATGACTGCCATCAAAAATGTGACAGACATCATTGCCGAAATCACTGCCGCCTCTGCTGAGCAAACTACCGGGCTGGACCAGATCAACTCGGCGATGAACCAGATTGATGAAGTGACGCAACAAAATGCGGCATTGGTGGAAGAAGCTGCTGCAGTGGCGATGTCACTGGTTGAACAGGCAGACAAACTAAATGAGGCGGTCAGCCAGTACAAACTGCCGGAATCAAAAACGGCACATCCGGCCAAGGTGGAAAAAGTTGCCAGATATGCCGCTGCCGCATAGGCTTGGGGTGATTAACCTCGTTGCCTGCCTATCACATAGCTAAATGGGAAAGTTGTTCTGGCACCTTGCATGGTCCTGCAAGGTGCTTTTTTTATATCTGCACCCGGCTGCCCAGTTCGATCACGCTATTGGCCGGAATATTAAAATATTCCACGGCACTGCTGGCATTACGCGACATGACTGCAAACAACTGGTCCCGCCAGCGTGGCATACCGCCCCCGACATCCGGCACGATGATATCGCGGCTCAAAAAGTAAGAGTTACTGAACGGGTCCAGGGATTCACCATCCAGCGTCAAACCAAGCAAAGCCTGAGGCACATCGGCATGCTGCATAAAGCCATAACGTAACTCCACCTGCCAGAAACCTTCTGCCAGTTTTTGCACATGAATGCGCGACTGTGTATTCAGCAACGGCACATCCTCAAACACCACATTGACCAACAGATTACGCTGATGCAATACCTGGTTATGCTTGAGGTTATGCAACAGCGCCTGCGGCACAGTTTCCAGATTGGAGACCATGTATACCGCGGTTCTCTGTACGCGTGGATGTTTGCTTTCTGCAATGCTGGCAATCAATGCTGAGAGTTTGGGATCGGTCTGCACCAATCCGGTCAATAACAGATGGCGGCCTTTTTTCCAGGTAGTCATCAATACAATCAACACCAAGCTCAATGCTATCGGAAACCAGCCTCCCTGCATAAATTTCATCGAAGCCGAGCCAAACAATACGCCATCTACCAAGCCCAACAGTCCTACCAATGACCAGCTCAGCCACATCGGGAATTTCCAGCGGTGACGCATCACGAAATAAATCAATACTGTCGTGATAAGCATGGTGCCGGTAACGGCAATGCCGTAAGCAGACGCGAGCGCCGATGAGCTCTGGAACGCCAGACAGACAATAATCACCGCCAGCAATAACGCCCAGTTCACCGCCGGCATGTAGATCTGCCCGGATTCACTGGCAGATGTATGGATAATGCGCATACGTGGCAAAAAGCCTAACTGGATCGCCTGGCGCGTCATGGAAAAAGCACCGGAAATGACCGCTTGCGACGCAATAATGGTGGCTAGTGTTGCCAGAATCACGGCTGGGATCAACAATGGTTGCGGAAAAGAAAGGTAAAACGGATTGCTGACAGCTTCAGGGTGCTGCAACAGCAAGGCACCCTGCCCCAGGTAATTTAACGCCAGACAGGGGAATACCAGTCCGAGCCAGGCCATCTGGATGGCCGGCCTTCCAAAATGGCCCATATCAGCATACAACGCCTCTGCGCCGGTCACCGCCAGCAGAATGGCACCTATCGCAATAAACATGGCACCACCACGGGATTGCAGGAACTGCCATGCATATTGCGGCTGTATGGCCTGCAACACTTCTGGTACTTGCGCAATCTGCCACATGCCTATGCTTGCCAGGGCCAAAAACCAGACAATCACAATCGGGCCAAAAAACCGCCCGACTGCATGGGTACCATGGCGCTGAAACCAGAACAGCCCGATTAAAATCCCGATGGAGATAGGCAATACTTGCGCGGCCAATGCTGGCGACACGACCTGCAACCCTTCTACTGCGGACAGCACCGAGATCGCTGGTGTCAGCACACTATCTCCGTAGAATAGGGCAGCGCCTAGCACGCCCAGCAATAACAAGCTGCTTGCGCGTTTATCCTGCGGTTTTAAAGTAGACAGTGCTAACGACAGCAAAGCCATCACGCCGCCCTCGCCTTTGTTATGTGCACGCAAAACCAGTAACACATATTTAAAAGTCACCACAAAGGTCAGCAGCCAGAAAATGGCCGACACGGCGCCCAGAATATTGGTCTGGTTAAGCGGCACACCGGTACTTTCGCTGAAAATAACCTGCATGGTATACAGCGGGCTGGTGCCGATATCACCATACACCACGCCGATGGCACCCAGTGCCAGTGCCGCCAATCCGCTCTTCTTGATTGATAAATTGTCCATCTCATCCTCTTGTTAGTGATTGATGGGTATCAATATGCGCGTGGGCGCATATCAAACGCATAAACAACTAACGCAAAGACCAGAGATAGAAAATAAACAAAAGGATCAAGCCAGGCGATAGCCAATGCCCAGTTCAGTCAGCAGGTATCGAGGCTCGGCAGGTGTCGTTTCCAGCTTACTGCGTAAACGACCAATATGAATACGCAGGTAATGCGTGTCATCTACATATTCAGCGCCCCACACGCTGGTCAATAACTGACTATGCGTGAAAATAGTGCCGGGTTTACTGGCCAGTAACATCAACAATGCATGCTCAATCGGGCTGAGATGCAGTTGCACGCCCTCTTTGGTGACTATGCCGCTGGCGCGGTTAATCAGTAATCCTTCGTGTTGATACGCGTGGTCTCGCATTTGCATCATGGCAGTGCGGCGTAAAGCCACCTGGATACGTGCCAGCAATTCCGGCAGGCCAAACGGTTTCATCAGGTAATCATCGGCGCCCAGATTCAGGCAGTGCACTTTATCTGCCTCATCCTGGCGGGCTGACAATACTAGAATCGGTACATCAGAATAGGCGCGCAATAGGGAAATAAATTGCTCACCGCCGCCATCCGGCAAGCCTAAATCAAGAATGACCATCGCAAAATCGCTGGCTTGCCGGGCTTGCGCGAGGTCACGCGCATGCAGCACCCGATAGCCATGGGCAGATAAGGCTGGCACCAGAAACTGGTAAACCCCTGCGTCATCTTCGACCAGTAATAGAGTTGGCTGTTTATCGCTCATGGTGCAATTAACTCACTCGCGCGTACAAACGGGAACATTAACTGCACGCAAGTCTGCTGATTGGGCCCTGAACTGATCTCCAGTGTACCCTGATGTAATTGCATCACGGTATTGACGATAGAAAGGCCAAGCCCAAAACCACGGGTACCGGCAGGTCGTTGCGTGTGCGGCGCAAACGCCGAAATGGCAAATCCTTCAGGGAAACCCGGCCCCTTATTCAGCACTGAAATTTGTAACCATAAGTCATTTATGGAAAGTGTGATTTCAATCGCAGACCCTGCGCTTCGCCAGCAAATAGCATTGTCGATCAGGTTAGCCAGTGCATGTGCAACCAGCACTGCATCCATCCTCACCAGCACTTCCTCATCGCTGATATTCACCTGCAATGCTTCCGGCGGCGAGCGGCGCTGGTACCTGCTGACTACATGCTGAATCACATCCTGCGGCGACTGCCAGTCCAGTTGCAGGCTGCTGGCACCAGCATCGAGTTTGACCAGGGTCAGGATATTTTCAGTGGCCTGGCTGAGGTAAGTGGTTTCGGCCTGTATGCTTTGCAATAATTGTTCGGACTGGATTTCGGTGAGCGGGATCTGGCGGTCTGTCAGCACATTTGCTGCGCCTAGAATGACCGTTAATGGTGTACGCATATCATGCGACAAGGCGGTCAGCAGTGTTTTCTTGAAATTCGCTTCGCTAGCGGCGAGCTCGGCTTGGGCAAGTGCAATCTGCTGGCTGAGTTTGATATAAGCCTGCGCGCATTGATGCGTCAACAATTGCAGGAAATGCAAGTCTGGCATGGTATCCGACGCATCCAGTACCATGACTTCTCGCTGCGGAAACCCGAATGGGAGCAGGCAATATCCCAGCGATGGCCAGTCATTAGTCCCCGTCCCCACCGGCCGGTTAAAATCCAGCGCCCATTCAACACTGGCAGCCTGAACCGGAATGAATGTTGTATCTTGTACATCCGATCCTGCCAGCCTGATCAATTCACCCGCTTCAGTCAGTCTCATCACGCGTGCCTGCAAGGCAAAGACTTCGGCTATATGCTGGCAAGCGGCTTGCATTAATGTTTCGGTGCCTGATTGTGCAGCCAGTAGCTCAGCCAGTGATTGGAAAAAACGGGATTGCTGTGCCGCCTGGCGGGATTGCAGCATTTGCTGCTTTAAGCGCTGCATCACGCTGCTAACCGTCAAGGCGACGATGGCGAATACCAGCAGAATGACCCAGGACTGGGTGCTGGCGACGCCTAAACTGAAACGAGGTTCGATAAAACAGTAATTGATCAGCAGAAAAGCAGTGATGGCCGTCAGTAACGCGGCAGAAAAGCGCAGGAAATAGGCCGCCCACAATACTCCCAGCAGATAGAACATTGTGATCACGGTGACCCCTAACTCCGCAAAATAGGCGAGACCCAGCCAGGTCACCACTGCCAGCCAGCTGATCAGAAGTAATAAATTCAGAGTAGAAAACGAAAATGTCACCAGTGCTGACCCCTTACGCCATCTATTCTGTTTCGGCAATCGGGTATCAGCAGGTGAATGTGGCATGGCTGGTTTATTAAACGTTAGTGCCCGTATAAATCCTGGCTCTTATAGTTTGGGCCAAAGAATTCTTTCATCAGGAAATCTTCCAGCCCGGCACTGTCAGCTGGCCTTGCGGACAAGGTCACTGTGCGACCCAACCGGTTAGAAATCCAGTCAAAGTCACCGTTGTAATGCTCACGGATGATCGCGATCATTCGTCGCACCATCACCAGGCGGATATCTTCGCCACTACCCGCTTCGACCTGGTAAAACTGGGTATTGGCCGAGGTGTAATCATTGACCCAGCCTTTAAAGCTGAAACTGGCGTTGTACGGATCCATACGCTTGATCATAAACAAACCATTGGTACCGAACTTGAGGTTGTTCATGATGTTTTTGGTGCGCCGCTCATCTTCGGAAGGGCCACGTTCCGCTGCTGCGGCTGCATCATTAATTTCCTTGGCGGCTATCTCCTCCGAATAGCGGTCAGTCTGCTTACGTTTGATCATGCTGGAAAAATCTTCCACCGGTGGAGGGGATTGTTGCGGCGTTGACTGAGGTTTAGGCTGCAGCTTGGGTTCAGGCAACTTGAATGCGCTGTCAGGATTCTGCGACTGGATAATCTTCTTAGGCAGCTTGGGTACTTCTTTAGGTTGTGGCTTGGGTTTTGGCTGCGGTTTCGGTGGTTCCGGCGGCATTTCAGGAGGCGGCTCTACCGGTTTCGGCTGACTTTTAACAGGTAATCCGAGATCCAGCACTACATTGATAGGCTCTTGCGAAGGCTCTTTCATGGGTTTCAGCAGATCCAGCAAAAAACCCCAGAACAGGATCGCGTGAAAAATCAGCGATAGCAAAAACCCCCACATCAACCTGGCGGGGATGCGCAACACACGGTCCCGCTGCTTTGGTCTTAGCCAGTTGGGCGTGCTGAAGGGTTCAAATGGGGAAGGCTTTTGCATGAACAGGATTAATCACAGAGGTTGCTGATGTCATTCATGACTATTGTATTTCTTGCCAAAGTTTTTCGAGTCTTTTGATTGAGACAGGATAAGGCGTCCTTAATTCCTGTGCAAATAATGATACACGTAACTCCTGCAACTGCCACGCAAAGTCTTGTAACCCGCTTGTTACAGACAGGTTGGCTTTACGCAATTGTTCAGTTTTCTGTTGCCATCGCTGCTCCAGTTGCACAATCGCCTGCGCATGCTTTCCATCCCGCTCTATGCTGGTCGGGTATTTATCTATACGCATGCGTATCGCTTTTAAATAACGGGGAATATGCGGCAATTGCTCCCACGGCGTGCGACTGAAACAACCGTGATAGACCAGCGCATTCAGTTGTTGTTCACATTCACGTTTGATTTTCTGCGTCACTGGTGTCATTTTCTGCAATTGCGCGGTTAATGCCTGGTATTCGCTGGCAATGAGTTGCACCTGCCGTGTTAGCGCTTCTGCCACCGCCGGCAAACGCGTGCGTGCGCGGGCTTTAAGCTGCATAAATTCGGCATTGGTGCGCGGCAAGGCGTCTTCGGCGATAAACGCGCGGTCGGCAATCGCTTGCAGCATGTCTTCGCGTAACTGCTCAGGGTTCATGACGGCGCGTAACAACAAAGCGTATTGGTTGAATCCGGGCAGGCCTTTTTCCAGCTGCTTCATCTGCTCCTTGAGCTCAAAGCGCATCAGGCGGCACACGCCTTTGCGATGCGCAAGCGCAGCCTCCTCAACGGTATCAAACAGCTTGACGGCCACACTCTCCTGGTTATCTTCAATTGCCGGATAGCCGGTCAGCTGGCGCCCATCCTTGCTGAAGGTCAGCGTTTCCGGCAAATCACCAAAGTCCCACTGCTTGAGATCAGTCTTTTCAATATCCGGTGAGCCACTTCTAAAGGTTAATTGCGCCGCAGAACCCAGTTGTTTCTTGAGTGCACTCCAGTCACGGCCCATGCCCAGCTCGCGGCCTTTTTCATCCACCACGCGGAAGTTCATCAGGTGATGGGCATCCAGCCCGGCCAGGTCAAACTCTTCCGGCTTCAGCTTGAGCGAGGTTTTGTGCTGGATAAATTGTGACAATGCCGGCAATAAAGCGCCCTCTGTCTTGTGCGCCTGCAAAAAGCCGGTCACGAAATCAGGCACCGGTACGCACACGCGTCGCAAGGTCTTGGGCAGTGCTTTAATGAGGGCAGTCAGCTTGTCACGTATCATGCCGGGCACCAGCCATTCGGTCACGCTGGCATCCAGCTGGTTTAGTAGCGCTAACGGGATAGTCGCCGTTACGCCATCCAGCACATGCCCAGGTTCAAACCGGTACTTCAATGGCACTGTTTCCCCATCGATGGTCATCTGTTCGGGGAACTGCACCTCGGTAATCGCATTGGCGCCATGTCGCATCAGCGATTCACGGGTCAGGTATAACACTTTCGGGTTAATCTTTTCTGCATCCTGCCGCCACTTCTCGAACGAAATGCCATTGAAAACCCGGTACTGTTCGCTAATTTCCGGCACTACCTTGTCGTAGAAGGCAAATAGCTGATGCTCATCAATCAGCACATCCTGGCGGCGCGCCTTGTGTTCCAGCGCTTCCACCTCTGAAATCAGGCGACGATTAGCTTCCTGGAAAGGCGCGCGGGTATCAAACTCCATATTAGCCAGCGCTTCGCGTATAAAAATCTCGCGCGACTGCGCCGGGTCCACCGGACCATAATGCACACGACGTTTCGGTACGATGGTCAGGCCATAAAGGCTGACGCGTTCCCACGCGACCACTTGCGCGGTTTTGCGGTCCCAGCGCGGGTCACTGTAATGGCTTTGCGTTAAATCACGTGCCCCGCCTTCATGGGCGACCGGTTCAATCCAGTCCGGGTCTATCTTGGCGACGATGCGTGCATACAGCTTGGTCGTATCCACCAGTTCTGCAGCAATCACCCATTTCGGCCGCGTCTTTTTCAATGCTGAACCTGGCGCAATGGTGAAACGGATGCCACGCGCACCGGCGTAGGTTTCGCCGTCACCATCCTTAAAGCCTATATTACCCAGCAGACCGGACAGCAAGGCTTTATGCACTTGCTCATAACTGGCTTCCTTATCGCCCAGCTTGAAGTCCATTTCCTCAACCATTTCCCGCAGTTGCGCATGCAACTCACGCCATTCTTTCAGACGCAGAAAAGACAGGAAAGACTGGTGACACTGGTTCAACAACTCTTTATTGGATTTTTTGTTTTTGAGGGCCTGGTCGTACCACTCCCACAATTTGAGATAACTCATGAAATCGGAGTCATCGGCCTTGAATTTAGCGTGCGCCTGATCAGCCGCTTCGCGTTTATCCATAGGCCGTTCACGCGGGTCCTGCATGCTCAGCACACTGGCGATGATCAATATTTCGCGCAGGCAGCTTTCTTTTTTCGCCGCCAGTATCATGCGTGCCACGCGCGGATCCAATGGCAAACGGGCCATCTGCCGGCCGATCTCGGTAATCTCACGCCGCTCGGTTACCGCACCCAGCTCTTGCAGCAACTGGTAACCGTCGCTGACGAGACGGGAAGAAGGCGCTTCAATAAACGGGAATTCGGCGACATCCCCCAGGCGCAAATCGGCCATACGCAGAATGACGCTGGCCAGCGAACTGCGCAAAATCTCAGGTTCAGTAAACTCCGGACGCTGGTTGAAATCTTCTTCCGAGTACAGGCGCACACAAATACCACTGGAAACCCGGCCGCAACGCCCTGCCCGTTGTTTGGCCGCTGCTTGCGAGATTTTCTCAATCTGTAATTGTTCAACCTTTGCGCGCGGGCTGTAACGGTTAACCCGTGCCAAGCCGGCATCAATCACATATTTAATGCCAGGCACAGTCAGCGAGGTTTCTGCGACGTTGGTCGCCAGCACAATCCGGCGCTGTCCGCCGGGACGGAAAATCTTCTGCTGGTCCTCTATGCTCAGGCGCGCAAATAAAGGCAAAATTTCGGCCGACTTCAGCTTGAGTGAACTGCCCTGGTTTTTACGCAAATGGTCGGCGGTATCGCGGATTTCGCGCTCACCCGGCAAGAACACCAGGATATCGCCATCACCCTGCCGTAGCAGGTCCTCAGCAGTATCGAGGATGGCGTCTTCCATCACCTCTTCTTCGTCATCTTCCTCCAGCCAGCGTGTTTCCGTGCGTGGCGGCTTGCGCTTGATGCCCATCAGATCTTGCGCGAAACGGTCTATATCATCCAGCCCGTCATCAATCGGCACTTCGACTGCCACCATGGTGGTTTTATTACCCAGCGGCCGGTAACGGATCTCCACCGGATAAGTTCGCCCCGACACTTCAATCACAGGTGCACCATTAAAATGGTTGGAGAAGCGATCCGCATCAATCGTCGCCGAAGTGACGATGATTTTCAGGTCTGGCCGTTTTGGTAATAACTGCTTGAGGTAGCCCAGCAGAAAATCGATGTTCAGGCTGCGCTCATGTGCCTCATCGATGATGATGGTGTCATAGCCATTGAGGAATTTATCACTCTGCGTTTCCGCCAGCAAAATACCGTCGGTCATCAGCTTGACATAACTACGCTCGGATAATTTGTCGTTAAAACGAACCTTGTAACCGACCACCTCGCCTAGTGGGCTGTGCAGTTCCTGTGCAATGCGGGAAGCGACAGAGCGCGCCGCGATGCGGCGTGGCTGCGTATGCCCGATCAGGCCGCTGACGCCACGCCCGAGTTCCAGGCAGATTTTAGGCAATTGTGTGGTTTTACCTGAACCGGTTTCACCGCAGACAATCACCACCTGATGTTTCTGGATCGCCGCTGCGATTTCGTCTTTCCTGCCGCTGACCGGTAATTCTTGCGGGTATTCTGGTTTTGGTAACGCGGCTAATCGTGCCTGCAACCGTTGTTGTGATGCCTGTACTTTATGTGCGATATCCACCAGGGGTTTATCGACGGGTTTGTTTTGTTTTAGCGCATCGCGTAGCTGGTTTAAACGGCGCTTCAGAGGGAAGCGGTCAGCCAGCATGCATTGCGGGAGTTGTTTTTCGAGTTGGCTGATGAGTTGTTCGGGGGAGACAGCGGTCATAGGGGTGGGATTTTAACATGACGGCGCATATGGCCATTCATTCTCTGGATTAAGATAAGCGGAGAATTTATTGAAACTGGTAGCGTTCTATTTCGCCCCTAGGCGAGTTACTTTTCTTTGCTTGCACAAAGAATAAGTAACCAAAAGAAATGCACCCTAGCTTCCGCTTGTTTCCTGCGTTGCTCGACTTAGGACTTTCGTCCGTTGCTTTACCGGACTTAGGCCAAGCGGTCGCGAAACTCGACCTGGCAGCTCACACACATCGTGAGCTGCTGCGGGACTCAAACAAACGCTCCCTTCATCTTGTTTTGCCTGCGCTACTCGGCGCGTCAGATAGGGGCCCGTTTAAAACCACCACGATAAGTGCGTTTTGAGCCTTGAAGACAAAACTCAAATTCTAATAAATCTAATTCTTTTGTTTCTTTTTCCCACAGTGGTTGAGCGTGCTGCAATGTAAAGAATTACACTCAAGCGAAAGCGTGTGCTTTTCACGGGCCCCTATCTGACGCGCCGAGTAGCGCAGTCAGCGTGAAAGGGGTCGGCCAGCGGCTGTTCGAGTTCCGCGGTGGCTTGCGCAGTTTGCAAGCCGCTAGGGCGAGTTTCGTTGGACGCCCACGTTGACGAGCAACGCAGGAAGAAAGCGGAAGCTAGGGTGCCTTTTCTTTTGGTTACTTGTTCTTTGTGCAAGCAAAGAAAAGTAACTCGCCTATGGGCGAAAGAAAATGCCAAATATCCAGAGAATAACTATTAAAACCTACCGAAATTTAATGTTCTCTCAGCAGAAGCAACTAAGCTGAACATAAACCTTGCCTGGATTCTCCCTTGCAGGGCGCACTGGCTTCTGCAGAAGCCAGTCGTTCCGCAGGCATAGAGCATGCTCTATGAAACCCCTGCTACACCCTACGCCAGAATGACAAACTAAGAATTACCTTCTAACACACTCCTCCACTCCCGTATTGCCACCCTTAAACGCCGGTTCAAAATAAAACTTCCTGAACTGCAATCTGCCATTGGCACCCTTCTTAAACTCCGCAATCCCGGTGCCAAAATCATTTGTCTTGCCACCATACTCGCCATTTTCTATCGGCAAGGCAAAGTGCATCGCCGCATGCATGCCATTTGCCGCCGCGTGGCCTTTATAGAGTCCATAATCAGGCACTTCCAACTGAAAGTCATAACTGGTATCTGCACCCTTGCTATGCTCCTTGCGCAACTTCATCGTCACTATGCCGGTATATTCCCCTTCATGTGCATCCTCTCCACGGCAATCATAGATGCCGCTGAGATCAACCGCATAAGCATTGGTGACTAGTAATCCCATCATTAGCGCTGCAAAATATTTCATATTCTTTTTCCTAACATTATTCAGGTGGACGCACCCGTACAAAGCTGGCAAATTTTGGTTTGCCCTTTTTAGTGATATCACGGTAAGTATAAGTGACCTGGCTGCCGATTGGTGGCGGATTCGCACGTTCTGCATCACTAAAACCTGTACCTAACTTGAATTGCAATCCATCCGGCATTTCTACAAGTAAGGCACCCATTTTACCAACGTATTTGCCTTTGCCGGGCACATGCGCAATCACTGTGGCTTCGGCATCCAGTTGTGGTTTGAGTTTAAGTAAAGCATGATTGCGGCCGGTGAGATATGGCGCATCAGCACGATGCAACATCAGCCCTTCCCCGTGTTTTGCAACGACGTTATCGAGAGTGCGTTTCAGGGATTGTTCATCTTGCACATGAAATTGTTTAATGGCTTTCAGGTAGGGGCTGCTTACTTTTCGTGCGAGTTGCTCCAGCTGCCGGGCGCGATCTGCGAATGAGCCTTCTGCATTCGGTAGCTCGAATACGTAATAAGTCACTTTTCGCCACGCCGCATCTTCCGGCACTGTTTGCCTGACGGTAGCCGACAATAATTCAAATTGGCCGCGCGCTATCCATAACTCGCCATCCAGTGCCTGAGCGGGGAATTGTTTGGTGAACCAGGCTGGTGCGTGAATCGGATGTCCCTGACGGCTGACTAATTGCTTGCCATCCCAGACTGCGCGGATGCCATCCAGTTTTTCGCTTACCAGGTATTCGCGGACATCTAAACCTTGCTGGTAGATATGCGCCAACAGGATATCCGGCGCTTTAGCAAAGGCTGGAAAAACCCACAAAGTGAATACCAAAATGATGCAGGCTTTAATGATGCTCATCCAATTACCCCTGAATAATTAATTTAAATTAACAAGAGTAAACTACATCAGTCTGGTGATTTCGGCAATATTTCTTATTTATAAAGCAAAAAATTAAAGTAGTTTATATCTAATAATCAAAGTACTTGGCACCATAACTTATCGTGATGCATGAGGTCCATCCATAAGGCTATCAAGCTCAATACAACCAGCATCATGCCACTGATACGCATGCCGGTGGTTTCTTTAAACCACTTCGGTAATGCCTGCTGGCCAGACTGCCATAGCACAGGCACGATCGCCATCACGGTGGCAGAACCGATAGCGAATGCCATCATGACCAATGCACCTTGCAGCCATTGCGATTGCAGGGAGGCCAGCATCACGGCCGAATATAGCAAGCCGCACGGTAATAAGGCCCAGACCATGCCGGTAAACAGAAAATTAAATCTGGCGTGCCGGGTGTGTTGTTTAATCCAGGCCCAGACCTTTTGTGCACCCTGCACTGCCCATTGCGGTTGTTGACCGGTGACCAGCAACAAAAAGCCCCAGGCGAAAATCAGGGTATGCGAAAACGTCCACAAGGGCTGGAACACTTGGCTTTGATTGGACAACCAGGCCAGGCCACGCAGGCTTTGCGCGGCTAATGCGCCTAGCGTGCCATAACCAAGCATGCGCCCCAGGTAAAAGCTCCAGGGGACAGTCTTTACAAGGCGTATCGGGATGGATTTAACGTGGGAAGGAGTTTGCATGGCGCCGCAAGCTGCACCACACATGGCTATGCAGTGAGGCCCGCCTGCCAGCCCCATGACGAAGGCGGTCAGGAGTAAACT
This sequence comes from Methylophilus sp. Leaf414, assembly GCF_001425425.1. NCBI lineage: Bacteria > Pseudomonadati > Pseudomonadota > Betaproteobacteria > Nitrosomonadales > Methylophilaceae > Methylophilus > Methylophilus sp. Leaf414. Next base: position 362,511 of record NZ_LMQQ01000001.1, read on the forward strand.
GGCTAACATGCCGGCAGTTTAAAGGATTTTGGAAAACCTTGCACGGTTGGCATCGTGCTGTAAATAACGGTCAAATACCAAGGCAATGGCGCGGATAAAGAACCAGCCTATCTCAGTCACCTTGATCCCATCTTCTTCTATCATGATTAGGCCATTTTTTTCTTTTTCTACAAGTTCTTGAAGCTCTGACTTAAAGTATTCTCTAAAGTTTATCATGTAAGATAATTCTATGGACTCATAGCTTAACTCGCCATGACACATGATGGCCATAATCACCGCACGGCGGATCAGGTCATCACGGCTGAGGGCCAGGCCACGGACAATCGGCAATTGTTGTTGATCCAGACAGTCATAATACTCTTCCAGCGTTTTGGCATTCTGGCTGTAAGTCGCCCCCATTTTACCAATCGCTGACACACCTAAAGCCAGGATATCCTGGTCAGCCATGGTGCTGTAACCCTGGAAGTTGCGATGCAACCTGCCCTGCTGCTTGGCAATGGCCAACGCGTCTTCAGGCAAGGCAAAATGATCCATGCCTATGTAGACATAACCTGCCTGCATCAACTGCTGAATGGCTTCTGACAACATCTGGATTTTATCAACCGCATAAGGTAAATCATCCTGCAATATACGGCGTTGCGGTTTAAAGCGTGAAGGTAAATGCGCGTAGCCATATAGTGCAATTCGATCTGGCTTTAAGGTAATTATCTGTGAAATGGTTTGCCTGAAAGTAACAGGTGTTTGCTTGGGCAAACCGTAAATCAGGTCAGTGTTCAATGACTGAAAACCTATCTCGCGCGCTTGACGCATCAGGCTGGCGACTTGTTTGTACGTCTGGATGCGATGCACAGCTTCCTGCACATCGGCATCAAAATCCTGCACCCCAAAACTCAGGCGATTAAAGCCGAGGTTTCGCAAATGTTGCAAACGTGCCTGGTCTACCGTGCGTGGATCTATTTCAACCGAATACTCACCTTCTGCGCTGAACGTAAATGCCTTTTTCAACATGCGCACCAGACTGGATAATTCTTCATCACTAAAGAATGTAGGTGTGCCACCTCCCAGATGTAACTGGTTGACCTTTTGCTGCTGACCTAATGATTGCAGATGCAAATCCAGCTCGCGTTGCAGGTAGTCCAGGTAAATTGCACTTTGCTCATAGCGCTTGGTGACGATCTTGTTGCAGGCGCAGTAAAAACACAATGATGCACAAAACGGTATATGTACATATACCGACAACGGTTGCGTCCAGCTGTTGATATTGCGCTGCTCAATCGCCTTGCAATAGGTCGCGGCATCAAACGCCTCAACAAACCTGTCTGCCGTCGGGTAAGAGGTATAACGGGGTCCCGAGACGTCATAACGCTCGATATGCTCCTGCGTAATCATCAACGTTTGTTTCATAGCTAGCAAACTGTTTCCTGTCCGGTTGGGTTGACTGTAATACCTGTCATGCAATGGGATTCACTTTGCCACAAAGTAATTGACGGCTACTTGATGCACATCAAATGGATAGCGGTCGTGCGCGCGCACAATAGGGTCACCTAAAAAATGGGAAGAGAGCTCACAACATGTTCAATGAAACATCAAGCCAGGACGCGTATAATTTGGCAGATACTCAACACCAGTCCAGGATTGTCTCTATGCATACTGAGCCAAGGCCAATTGAACACCAGCAAGCCGATGCCAAACAACCGGAATCCAGTTTCAAAGTCGCCTGTTCTAACTGCAACCTGCGCGAACTTTGCCTGCCCATAGGCCTGAGCTCAGATGAAATGCAACAGCTGGATGGCATGGTCGCCACCCGCAAAAAAATCAAGCAAGGTGCGCATCTGTATAGCAGTGGTGATGCATTTACCATGCTGTACGCGATTCGTACCGGCTTTTTTAAGACTTGCGTGGTTTCTGAAGATGGTCGAGAACAAGTCACCGGTTTTCAGATGGCTGGTGAAATTATGGGCCTGGATGGCATCGTTAGCGATAAACATAACTGCAATGCGATTGCGCTGGAAGACGCCGAAGTGTGTGTGATGCCGTTTAACCACGTAGAAGACCTTTCACGGCAAATCCCGATGCTGCAACGCCATGTGCATAAAATCATGAGCCGCGAAATTGTGCGTGAAAATGGCGTCATGATGCTGTTAGCCAATATGCGCGCTGAAGAGCGTCTGGCTGCTTTCCTGCTGAATTTACTGCAACGCCTGCACGCGAGGGGCTACTCAAAAAGCGAACTGATCTTGCGTATGACGCGCGAGGAAATCGGCAGCTATCTAGGTATGAAACTGGAAACGGTCAGCCGCACATTTTCCAAGTTCAGCGAAGAAGGTATTATCGAAGTCAAACAGAAGAATATCCGCATCCTGGATCACGACAAGCTGAAAGCGATCTTTAACGCCAGCACCTGCTAATGCAAATATAAGTGCGAGTCATCCAGATCCAAGCTCAAGCGCTATTCAATAAGCTTACAACCTACTTAAGACAAAGCGATACAGGATTATGCGGGGGAGACTGCGCGCACAGGAGCTTCACGTGCGCGCATTTTTAGTTAGAAATAAGTAGTGAGTTAGTGTTTAGTCATCAGCCGGTTTCATACCGGTTTGTGCGTGGTTGCGTGCCGCAATGGCAGGTGCCATACCATCTCTCTCAGCATCCAGTGTTTTATTGATTTCAATCCCTTTGCGGTAATAGTCGTCAATCGGTGGATCAGGATGGGTAATCGCCAGATATAGCGTGATAAAGGAAGCCACTATCACTAATGCCGGGCCACCAATAATCAGCCAGACATAGGGGTTTTGGTACCATTTTTGTCGATCAGCCATCTGTGTTCCTTTGTGCATAATGCTTTGTGCCACGCTGCTCTACTCCTTTTGTTCGTACCTGGTTACCCATTAATTACTGGGCACGATAAATACAGACTTTTCCTTGATGGTTTCTTTGGCTTGAATATCTGTCATTTCAAACAAAATCTTGTGCGATCCGGCACGTATTTCACCATCCGGCAACTGTATCTCTACAATGACATTGCGCTTCTCAAAAGGTTTGAGCGCTTTGATTTGCTGGACATTGTTATCTGAGAAATGAACGGCCAAGTCAGGTATACCGGTGACTTTCAGATCGTAATCCCGCATCTCTTCAGTCTCATTTTCCAGCTTGAGGTTGTAGACGTTCTCAATCTTGCCATCATTGGTATAACGCGCCATCACTGCGCGGTCACGCAATACATCCAGCCTGAAATCAGCTTTGTAGTAGATGCTGACAACCATGCCGACAACCAGGGTCATGAGAATAGCTGAGTAAATCAGCACACGTGGCCTTAACAAACGCGCCAGCATCTGCTGGCGGCTCCAGCGGTTATCCATGCCGTTTTGCGTGGTGTATTTGATCAGGCCTCTGGCATAGCCCATTTTATCCATGACATCATCACAGGCATCAATACAGGCACCACACCCGATACACTCATATTGCAATCCGTTGCGGATATCGATACCGGTCGGGCATACCTGCACACAAATATTGCAATCGATACAACTGCCCAGGCCATTAACGTTTTCGCTGGCTTTTTTAGAACGTGCACCGCGTGGTTCGCCGCGAGCTTCGTCGTAGGTCACGTTCATGGTATCGCCATCAAACATGGCGCTCTGGAATCGCGCATACGGGCACATGTATTTGCAGACCTGCTCGCGCATATAGCCTGCGTTGCCATAGGTGGCAAAGCCGTAAAAACACACCCAGAAGGTTTCCCAGCCACCAGCCTGGAATTGCAGCAAGCTCGGCACCAGCTCGCGCATGGGCGTGAAGTAACCAACAAAGGTGACGCCAGTCCATAACCCAAATGCTATCCAGGCGAATTGCTTCAGGGATTTACGCGTCACCTTGTTGAGATTCCATTTGCTGTCATCAAGGCGCATACGCGCAATACGGTCACCCTCGATTTTCTGCTCCATCCACATGTAAATCTCGGTGTATACCGTTTGTGGACAGGTGTAGCCACACCATAACCGCCCGGCAATGGCGGTGAACAGGAACAGCGAAAGCGCTGAGACAATCAGCAGGAAGGCCAGGTAAATCAAATCCTGCGGGTGAAAGATCAGGCCAAACACATAAAAGCGCATGCCTTCCAGGTCAAACAGCATGGCCTGGCGGCCATCCCATTGCAGCCATGGCACACCGTAGAAAAACAGCTGCGTGACCCACACCATGACCCAGCGCCAGTTGTTGTAAAAACCTGAAACACTACGTGCGTATACCTTGTCTTCAGATTTATAAAGCGAAAAAACCACCTCCTGCTCAGGAATGGTGGTTATTTTCACAGCGTTCTTTCCAATGTCACCCATGGATTTCTGCATGCCTTACTTGTTTGAAAGACCCCAAACATAAGCAGTCAGCAGATGGATTTGCTCAGGACTGAATTTCTCTTCCCAGGCTGGCATCTGGTTGGTTTTACCTTCATGGATACGTTTGATAATGGCCGCTTCACCCTGGCCATGCAACCAGGTGTTGTCTGTCAGGTTAGGTGCACCAATCATCTGGTTACCTTTGCCTTCAGCGCCATGGCAGGCTGCACATACCACGAATTTATCCTTACCGGCATTGGCACGACCGGAGTCATGGATACTGCCAGACAGGCTTAATACATAGTTAGCCACGTTTTTAACGTCTTCTTCGCTACCGACAGCGGCTGCCATTGGCGGCATCATGCCAATACGGCCTCCGGTGATGGTTTCCTTGATTCTTTCCGGGCTGCCACCGTACAACCAGTCAGTGTCAGTCAGGTTAGGGAAACCACGGCTGCCTTTGGCATCAGAACCATGGCAGGCTGCGCAGTTATTCAGGAAAATACGCTTACCGATATCACGCGCTTCTGGGATCTTGGCAACATCTTCCACTGGCATCGCCGCATATTTGGCATACAGCGGTGCAATTTTTTCGTTGTTTTTGGCTTTTTCGGCTTCGTACTGTTTAACGGCAGTCCAGCCAAATTTACCCTGGTATTCACCCAAACCCGGGAACAGGAACAGGTAAGCCAGACCAAAGATGACGGTGATGATAAACAGGCCAACCCACCACATTGGCAGCGGGTTGTTCATCTCTTTAATACCGTCCCACTCGTGACCATTGGTATTATCACTGTCCAGCGTCACTTTTACGCGGCTGGCGAAAATCAGCAAGCCAACACAAAACGCAATGCCACCCAGGGTAATGGTCGAAATCCAGATCGGCCAAAATCCACTTACAAAATCATTCATGATGTTTTCCTTAACCTTTTTGCAGAGGTTTTAGTCTTGATCGAACGGCAGGTTCTGCGCGTCCTTGAAATTTTTGGAATTGCGGTTGCGCCATGCCCACACTGCGATCACTACAAACAATACAAAGGTCAGTAATGTAAACAGTATGCGTAATATGCTGATGATGTCCATGGCGCAACTCCTTATTTAAGATGAGTACCGAGTACCTGCAGGAATGCCACCAGCGCATCCATTTCGGTTTTGCCTTTAATGGCCGCACTACCCTCTTTGATCTGTTCATCGGTGTATGGCACGCCTACTTTACGCAGCGCAGCCATGTGGTCACCAATCGTTGCATCATCCACCAGATTCTCATTCAACCAGGGGTACGCCGGCATGATGGACTCAGGCACGACGTCGCGAGGCTGGTTAAGGTGTACACGGTGCCAGTCATCGCTGTATTTACCGCCTACACGGTGCAGGTCTGGACCCGTACGCTTGCTGCCCCACTGGAACGGATGGTCATACACATATTCACCCGCGACAGAGTAATGGCCATAACGCAATGTTTCAGCGTGAAACGGACGGATCATCTGTGAGTGACAGTTGTAGCAACCTTCACGCAGGTAGATGTCACGACCAGCCAGCTGCAATGCGGTGTAAGGTTGCAAACCACGGATAGGCTCTGTCAGTGTCTTCTGGAAAAACAAAGGCACGATTTCTGCCAAACCACCGAAAGAGATGGTGATTAAAGTCAGCACGATCAGCAAAAAGTTATTGGTTTCGATCTTCTCGTGCAGATTGCCACTATTTTGTTCATGAGATGCCATGATGAATTCCTTAAGCGTGTGCAACCACAGCCGGTATTTCTACCGTGGCTGGTTTGCCGCTAGTTGCTGTTTTATAGGTGTTCCACAACATGATGACTAAACCGCTCATGTACAGGAAACCACCAATCGCACGTGTGAGGTAGTACGGGAATTTTGCTTTTACGCTTTCTACAAAGGTATAAGCCAAAGTACCGTCAGCGTTCATCGCACGCCACATCAACCCTTCCATCACACCGGAAATCCACAATGCTGAGATGTATAACACCACACCAATGGTCGCCATCCAGAAATGCACTTCAATCGCTTTTACGCTATACATCTGTTTCTGGCCGAACAGGCGTGGAATCAGGAAGTACAGGGAACCGATGGAGATGAAACCCACCCAGCCCAATGCACCAGAGTGCACGTGACCTACGGTCCAGTCAGTGTAGTGAGATAACGCGTTCACTGTTTTGATCGCCATCATCGGGCCTTCAAAGGTACTCATACCGTAGAAAGACAATGAAACGATCAGGAAGCGCAAGATAGGGTCTGTGCGCAGTTTATGCCAGGCGCCGGACAAGGTCATGATACCGTTGATCATACCGCCCCAGCTTGGTGCAAACAGGATCAGGGATAACACCATACCTAAAGACTGGGTCCAGTCAGGCAATGCGGTGTAATGCAGGTGGTGAGGACCCGCCCACATATAAGTAAAGATCAGCGCCCAGAAGTGGACGATAGACAAGCTGTAAGAATACACAGGACGCTCGGCTTGCTTTGGCACGAAGTAGTACATCATGCCCAGGAAGCCCGCTGTCAGGAAGAAACCAACCGCGTTGTGACCATACCACCACTGCACCATCGCGTCTTGTACACCTGCGTAAGCAGAGTAGGACTTGAACCAGCCCGCAGGGATCGCCGCACTCTCAACGATGTGCAACAAAGCCACCGCCAGGATAAACGCCCCGTAGAACCAGTTGGCCACGTAAATATGCTTGACCTTGCGGATACCGATGGTACCGAAGAACACTATCGCATACGAAATCCATACGATCGCAATCAGGATATCAATTGGCCATTCCAGTTCGCCGTACTCTTTACCCTGGGTGTAACCCAAAGGCAAGGAGATGGCCGCAGCAACAATCACTGCTTGCCAGCCCCAGAAAGTGAAACTCGCCAACTTATCACTAAACAAGCGGGTCTGGCAGGTACGCTGTACGACATAGTATGAAGTCGCGAACAAAGCACAGCCACCAAATGCAAAAATCACGGCATTGGTATGCAGTGGTCTCAAGCGGCCGAAAGAGGTATATGACAAGCCCAGGTTTAAATCAGGCCACACCAGCTGGGACGCAATAATCACGCCCATCAATGTGCCAAACACACCCCAAACCACTGCCATGATTGCGAATTGGCGAACTACTTTGTCATTGTAGGTCGCCGCCTTCACGGTTGCATCTTGCATGGATTTCTCCCAATCATTAAAACAAACACCCAACATGAAAAAACTACTTTTTTTGATGTATGCCCAATGTCGCACACATTAAGTGGCGACGATTTGACACATATCAATCCTGCTCTAATATTCGGGATCCTTCTTCTTCCAGATCCTCAAATTGTCCTGTATGGATGGCCCACCAAAAACCACCCAGTATTACAAACACCAGCAACACCGCCAGCGGTATCAATAAAAACGCAATTTCCATGGAGCTATGCCTGACCTTTCTGCCAGCCGGACTTATTCCAGTCCGTCAGCCGCAATGCATTAAGCAACACCAACAGCGAACTGACCGCCATCCCTAAACCTGCCAACCAGGCAGGTAGCAGCCCCATGATCGCCAGAGGCACTCCGGCAGCGTTATAAAGCGCTGCCCATAACAAATTTTGTTTGACGATGAGGATAGTTTTCTTACAGTGCGAAATGAGCGAAACCAGCACACCGATATCATTACCCAATACCACCATATCGGCTTGTGCCTGCGTCAAAGGGACGCCGGTACCCATTGCAATAGAAGTATGCGCTGCTGCAATGACAGGGCCGTCATTCAAACCATCACCAACCATTAAAACTTTCCGCCCCTGTTTTTGCAGCAACATCACGTGTTGCAGCTTATCTTCTGCTTTTTGCAGACCTGACGCACTCTGAATACCGAGTTGTAATGCCAGATTTTTTACCGGCGCTATTCTATCACCAGATAACAGTTGAATATCAAGCCCTTGTGAAATTAATTGTGAAATTGCCGCCTTGGCATGTGGCTTCACCTGCTCGGTCAACGTAAATCGCGCCACCATCACGTTGCCAGCCATTAAATACACTTGGCGCTCTGCCCCAATATCCGATTCCATCACGCCACTGAACTGCGCATTGCCCAGTTTCACGGCTACAGCAGCTTCGGCTTGCGTATCCAGGGTCGCCGAAATACCGCCACCGACAACTTCTTGCCAGTCATGCATGACCAGGTCAGTGAGCGCATCTTGTTGTACAGCATAAGTATGCAGCGCCTTTGCCACCGGGTGGAGGGAATCGCGGGTGATCGAAGCCAGCATATCCAGAATCAGGGTATTGCCCCAATCAGGATGTGTTTCAGCCAACTGTACCTGTTGCAGATTCTCGGTCAGCGTGCCGGTTTTATCAAACACGATGGTATCGATTTCACTCATGGCCTGAATCGCCTGCAAGCGGCGGATCAGCACACCACCTTTGGCAAACGTGCCCGCACTGGCCAGCATCGCCGCCGGTGTCGCCAGAGACAACGCGCATGGGCAAGTCACCACCAACACCGCGACCGCCGACATCACGGCTTTGGCCGGGTCTATAGACCACCAGTAACCAACTGCCACCAACGCGGCTAACAACACGCCCCACAGGAAAGGTTGCGCGACTTTGTCAGCCAGCAAAGCAATGCCAGGCTTTTCAGTCGATGCGGATGCCATTAAATTCACCAGCGCATGGTATTGCGTGCCCTCGCCCACCTGCTCAACCTGCATCTCAATCACTGAAGTCAGGTTGCCGGAACCGGCAATGACCTGCGCCCCGGTTGGTTTCATCACTGGATCAGATTCGCCGGTAAGCATGGATTCATCGGCACTGGTATTGCCGACAATGACCTTACCATCTGCCGCAAATATCTCGCCTGGGCGAACATACAGAATATCGCCTACATTGATATTGTTGGCCGCAATCTGTACCCACTCGCCTGTTTCACTTTTTTTCAGCACTGCATGCGGCAAGCGGCGCATCATGTTTTCCAGTGCACCGGCGGTACGGTTGCGCAGTTTCACATCCAGCCAGCGCCCGATCAGCAGGAAACTGACGAACATGGTGAGTGAGTCGTAATACACCACATCACCCCACCAGCCGCCAGGCGCAAAGGTTGCCAGTGTGCTCATGACAAAGGCAGTGATAATGCCAAGCGACACCGGCACATCCATACCGAGCTGGCGCTGCTTGAGACTAATCCAGGCTTGGGACAAAAACGGCGTTGCCGAGAACAGCATCACCGGCAACGTCAGCACCCATGATGCCCACTTCATCAATTGCACCATATCCGGTGCCATGTCATTGCTATCGGCGGTGTAGGTCGGGTAAGCGTACATCATGACCTGCATCATGCAGAAAACCGCGACTACCAGCCGCCAGAGCATCTTGCGCTGCTGGACGGTTCTATCGGTAATGGCGTTGTATTCGTTGACCGGCATAGCGGTATAGCCAATCTCATCCAGATTGGCAAACCATTGCGAAGGGGAAATTTTTTGTGCATCCCAAACCACGCGTACGCGTTTCGAAGCTGCGCTGGCGTACACTGCAAGTACACCGGGAAGTTGCTTGATGGTCTGCTCAATGCGCCCGCTGCAAGCGGCGCAGTGCATAGAATCGACCCAGACGTGCGAGGTCCACACATGCGAAGAACTGGCATCACGCTGGCTAAAACGTTCCCATTCGGACTGGATATCCAGCCCTTGCCAGGGATTTGCACCGCTCAGTGCTTGGGACGCTGCCATTGCAATATGGACCATTCGTGAAACATTATACAACTTTATATTATATGATTGAATATAATATAAAACAATGATTTAGCCGGGATTTGAAATGTTTATTAACACCGAAAACGGCTGTATTTTCTTTGATTTAGCGCAAGGAATTGCTAAATAAGACAACCCAGTTATGACAAATGTCGGCGCATTCCGTTCCGGGACATCATCATTCAGTGTGCATTATTTGACACGCATACCAGGTTGCGCTCCACTGTCTGGTGAAAGAATATACGGTCCGCCACGCTCATCACTGGCTGCCAGTACCATGCCTTCACTCATGCCGAACTTCATCTTGCGTGGCGCGAGGTTTGCCACCATCACGGTCAGGCGTCCGACCAGGGTGGCGGGGTCATAGGCAGACTTAATGCCTGCAAATATCTGGCGCGGCTGTGCTTCGCCAATATCCAGCATTAATTTCAGCAGTTTTTCTGCGCCTTCCACATGCTCGGCACTGACGATTTTTGCAATGCGTAAATCCACCTTGGCAAAATCATCAATCGAGATATAAGCGCCCTCTTCTGCTGGCTTGCTTTCGACTTTCGCCTCAGCTTTAACGACTGGCGCAGCTTCAGTTGCCTGCAAGTTTTCCTTGTTGGCTTCCACCATAGCTTCGATCTGCTTGCCTTCCAGACGCGTCACCATATGTGAATACGGCTGTATGGTTTGCGAACCCAACCCAAATGCCGCATCGGCCCACTGCAAAGGTTCGACATCGAAGAAAGCCTCAACAGCCGCTGCAATATTTGGCAGCACCGGCTTCAGGTAAATCGTCAGCAGGCGGAACATTTCCAGCGCGTTACTGCAAATGGCATGCAATTCCGGCGATTTACTTTCATCTTTCGCCACCACCCATGGAGCCGCCTCCGCCACATACGCATTGGCTGCATCTGTCAGTTTCATAACTTCGCGCAAGGCACGCGCAAAATCACGCGCTGTAAAAGCTTCAGCAATCGCCGGTGCAGCAGCACGCATATCATCGATCACCGCATGCTGGGCAGGAATGATTTTGTTGTCGAATTTCTTGGCAATGAATCCGGCAGTACGGCTGGCAATATTGATGTATTTACCTACCAGGTCGCTGTTGACACGTGCGACAAAATCTTCCAGATTCAGGTCGATATCTTCCATACTGCCATTCAATTTGGCGGCATAATAATAGCGCAAATACTCAGGATTCTTGACGTGATCCAGGTAACTGCGCGCAGTTATAAACGTGCCACGCGACTTGGACATTTTCTCGCCATTCACGGTCAGGAAACCATGTGCAAATACCTGTGTCGGCGTGCGGTGACCGGAATACTCCAGTGTCGCTGGCCAGAACAAGGCATGGAAGTAGAGAATGTCTTTACCGATAAAATGATACAGCTCGGTGGTGGAATCCTTTTTCCAGTATTCGTCAAAATCCAGGCCTGCTTTAGAACACAGATTCTTGAAACTGGCCATGTAACCAATCGGCGCATCCAGCCACACGTAGAAATACTTACCCGGCGCATCCGGAATCTCAAAACCGAAATAAGGCGCATCCCGCGAAATATCCCAGTCAGATAACTTGTTCTCACCCGCTTCGCCCAGCCACTCATTCATTTTATTGGCAGCTTCAGCTTGCAACGTGCCGGAGCGGGTCCAGTCACGCAAGAAATCCACGCATTCGCTTAATTTAAAGAAGTAGTGCTCAGTCTCTTTACGTACCGGTGTCGCGCCAGACACTGCAGAATAAGGATTGATTAATTCTGTCGGGCTGTAAGTGGTGCCGCAGACTTCACAGTTATCACCATATTGATCCTTGGAGTGGCATTTGGGGCACTCACCTTTGATAAAGCGGTCCGGCAAAAACATGCTTTTAACCGGATCAAAATACTGTTCAATCGTCTTATTGGCGATCTTGCCATTAGCCTTGAGCGCACGGTAGATATTACCGGACAACTGGCGGTTCTCTTCCGAGTTGGTGGAATAGTAGTTATCAAACTGCACCAGGAAATCGGCGAAATCCTGGCTATGCTCAACATGCACCTTTTCGATCAGCGCTTCTGGCGTGATACCTTCTTTTTCCGCCCGCAGCATGATCGGTGTGCCATGCGTGTCATCCGCGCAAACGTAATGCACAGTATGGCCCTGCATTTTCTGAAAACGCACCCAGATATCGGTTTGAATATATTCAACCAGATGCCCCAAATGGATACTGCCATTGGCATAAGGAAGTGCAGAAGTGACCAATATTTTGCGTGTCATGACACCGTAACCAAAACTTAAAACGACTATTTTAGCAAACCCGTTGCGGTTTCAACGAATCTTTATGCCATTCGACACTACATAATCACTCGCCGTAAATCATATTGCCTGCGATTAGCAGGCAATATAATGAGTAGCAATGCCACAACCATTTATTGCAGCAACATTGGCGAAATCAATAATGCTTGATTGGCCTTAAGCTTTGGCAAAGAATGATTACGCTCACAATTCACTAACTTTTAGGAATCAGCACAGCACTCACAGTATGAATCACACCATTATCGGCATTGAGTTCATTGCCTTCCACTGCAACATTATTTACTTTTACGCCTTCGGTAACAGATAGCTTCAAATTTGTGCCTTCTAGTGATTTTATTTGACCGGCACTCACATCAGCCTGTGTAATTTTTCCAGGATATATATGATAGCTGAGCACTTTTTTCAACTCGGTTGGGTTAGCTAATAATGCATTTAATTTGGCTTTGGAAAGTTTGGCAAAGGCAGCATCATCGGGTGCAAACAAGGTAATCGGCCCATCGCCATTCAAGGTGCTTTCAAGGCCTGCCACTTTTACCGCTTTTAAAAAAGTTTTAAAGCTGCCATCTTGTTGAGCTGTTTGTAACAAGGTATCTGCATAGACAACACTGGAAAGGCTCATGGCCAGGGCAGTGAGTGCGAGTATTTTTTTCATATTATTTTCTCCTGATAAATGGGTAACTTAAATGTTCGGGCACAAATCTCTGTTACCGATGTATCCACATTATCCGTGGAGCCTTACGGCTAACTTACCAGAGCATACTTATAGCTTACAGCCACCTTACTGGCCTGACGGAGAACGTACCTTGGCACCTAATTTAATGTCTAATCGCATAGAGTCTGCATGACTAGGAGTGCTCAATGGAGTAAGATACCCGCTCTCTTTAGTCAGGCATTACCTCAGGAATCCCAGGCATGGCCATCAGCGAATTATTGATTCAAAGCACCTTAAAACTTTGCATAGACCCAAACACTGGTAAAGATTTTATCAGTGCCAAATCCATCAAAAATATCCAGATTAACGGTAATGATGTCAGCCTGGATGTAGTGTTGGGCTACCCGGCACAAACCCAGTTTGATGTGATTCGCCAGCAAGTGGCGGATGCACTGAGAACTATGGATGGCATAGGCAACATCACGGTCAATGTCGGTTCGCGTATCGTGGCACACAGCGTACAGCGTGGTGTTAACTTGCTACCCAATGTGAAAAACGTGATTGCCGTGGCATCAGGCAAAGGTGGCGTTGGCAAATCCACCACCTCAGTGAATCTGGCCTTGGCATTGGCGGCTGAAGGTGCAACTGTAGGCTTGCTGGATGCAGATATCTACGGGCCTAGCCAACCGCAAATGCTGGGTATCAGCGGACGCCCGGATAGCGCCGATGGTAAAAGCATAGAACCTATGCGCGCACATGGTATTCAGGCCATGAGTATCGGTTTTCTGGTAGACACTGACACGCCTATGGTCTGGCGCGGGCCTATGGTGACGGGTGCGCTGGAGCAGTTATTAAGAGATACCCGCTGGCAAGATTTAGACTATCTGGTGATTGATTTACCACCAGGCACCGGCGATATCCAACTGACCCTGGCTCAGAAAATCCCGGTCACTGGTGCGATTATCGTCACGACGCCACAGGACATTGCCCTGCTCGATGCGCGCAAAGGTCTCAAAATGTTTGAGAAAGTCGGCATCCCTATCCTGGGTATTGTCGAAAACATGAGCACGCATATTTGCACCAACTGCGGTCATGAAGAGCATATTTTTGGCGCGGGTGGCGGCGAATTGATGGCTAAGGATTACAACGTGGATCTGCTGGGAAGCTTGCCGCTGGATATTAATATCCGCATGCAGGCGGATAGCGGCCAACCGACTGTGGTTGCTACCCCGGATAGCAAAATTTCAAGCACGTATAAACAGATCGCCCGCAAGGCGGCCAGCAAGATTGCGATTGCCAATTTGGACCATAGCGCCAAGTTCCCCAACATTGTGATTCAAAAAACCTAGAAAGAAATCGCATGACCATCCGTGAGCACCATATCGCAGAAGACCTGATTGGCGCGCAGTACGAGGCCATGGATGAGCGTACACAAAAAGTGGCGAGACAGCTGACCGAGCGCCGCCATATTTCACGTAACCCATCACAAAAATCCGGCCAACCTTCCGATCTCGGCCAGCGTGCGGCGGATGCCGTGGCGCGTTTTGGTGGGTCATGGACATTTATTTTTGCGTTTATTTTTGTTCTCGTTGCGTGGGTTATATTGAACTCTGTCATCTTGCTTCACTATGACCGTGCATTTGACCCCTACCCTTACATCCTGCTCAATTTGTTTTTATCCATGCTGGCATCGATACAGGCGCCGATTATATTGATGTCACAAAACCGCGAAGCCGAAATTGACCGTAGGCAGGCCGAACATGATTACGAAGTGAATCTCAAAGCAGAATTAGAGATTCTGCTTTTACACGAGAAATTGGATGATTTACGCGAGCACCAGTGGCAGGAGCTTATTCAGTTTCAGCAACAGCAAATTCAATTACTGGAAAAATTACTCACTGAAAAGAGTAGTAAATAAAGCATCTAAATTAAAGTATAAAAAAAAGCGCCTGTGGGCGCTTTTTTTATTTTCGCTATAACTACAGTTCTATTTCAGCTCAACACCGAAACAGTACACATCCACTCCGTTTGGCGACTGAATCAGTGTTGCCGGGATCGCAACACCTTTACGCCAGTTATCAACCGCCTCTTGTTTGCCGGCACCAGTCACCAGAAACATGACTTCGTTGGTATTGTTCAAACGGTCCTGACTAATGGTAATCCGGTCGGCAGGTGGTTTTGGCGAGTTGTAGACTGGCACCACGTCAGCAGTGTTATCAACCAGCTGGCCCGGGAACAGGCTCGCAGTATGGCCATCTTCGCCCAGCCCTAGAATGACCAGGTCAAATGTACGCACACCTTTTAAAGTCTGTGCATACGCCTTGGCACCTTCAACATTGCCCAACTCAGCAGGGATATCATGAATCTGGCTTCGTGGAATCGCTACGTGGTTTAGCCAAGCTTCACGCGCCATTTTGCTATTGCGCTCGGCATGATCGGCTGGCAGGCATCTGTCATCGTTATGATATATATGCCATTTTGACCAGTCTGCATCGGCTTTCGCCAGTAACTGATAGACAGCTTTAGGCGTACTGCCCCCAGCTAACACCACCAGGAAATTACCATGCTTGGCGATGGCTTCATCAGCTGCGGCTAAAATGCGCTGTAAAGCTGCCTGGTTAATTTCATCTTGTGATTGAAAAGTGTGCCAACGTGTTTGAGAGTTCAAAGACATAAAAAACCTGTAAGAAAACGATACAAAACAACTTTAAGTCATTCACAAAAACACTTTGTGACATTTTTGTTAAATAACAAAATGCAGCCTTTCAGTCGCTGGCTGCATTTGTTATAATTATAACCGACTCGACATGATAATTCTGCAAAATTATCAAATAACCCGCTCGGGTTCATGCCATCCAAAAGATGGGTGTTTCAATAACTGTCCTTACACCATAGGAAAATCCTGATGAAATTAGCAATGATTGGCTTGGGCAAAATGGGCGGCAATATGGCTGCACGTTTGCTTCGTCACAAAATCAACGTGGTTGGTTTTGACTTTAATACCGAATTCGTAAACAAATTAGTAAAAGACGAAGGCCTGGAAGCAGCAACCTCAGTTGCTGATGCAGTTAGCAAACTGGAAGGCCAAAAAATCGTCTGGTTGATGTTACCAGCTGGTGAAATCACTGAAAACCAAATCAAAGACCTGATTCCACTGTTGAACAAAGGCGATATTATCGTTGATGGTGGTAACTCTAACTACAAACACAGCCAACGTCGTGGCGCTTTATTAGCTGAACATGGTATCGGCTTTATCGACTGTGGTACTTCCGGTGGTATCTGGGGCCTGGATAATGGCTATTGCCTGATGTACGGTGGCGAAAAACAATACGCTGACGTATTGGCACCTTATGCACAAGCATTAACACACGCTGACCGCGGTTGGGCACACGTTGGTCCAGTCGGTTCCGGCCACTTCACCAAAATGATCCATAACGGTATCGAATACGGCATGATGCAAGCATTTGCTGAAGGTTTGGACCTGATCAAAGGCAAAGAAGATTTCCATCTTGACCTGGCGCAAATCACTGAATTGTGGCGTCATGGTTCTGTAGTACGCAGCTGGTTGCTTGACCTGACTGCAGAAGCCCTGAAAGACGACCAGAAATTGGAAGCCATTGCACCATATGTGGCTGACTCAGGTGAAGGCCGCTGGACAGTGGTTGAAGCGGTTGAGCAAGGCGTTGCCGCCCCAGTACTGACAGTGGCATTGCAAGCACGTTTCCGCAGCCAGGACTCAAAAGGTTACAGCTATAAACTGCTTTCCCTGATGCGTAATGCATTTGGCGGTCACGCAGTAAAAACCAAGTAATAAAACAGGCCTCTCTTGATGAGAGGCTTTTTTGCTTATTACTAGTGATGTTTAAAATATGGGAAAGGCTTGCCCTTTCCCGTTTACATTTTTATCTTAAGGTTAGAAATGACGAATAAAATTGATCCATGCACACTGGTGCTGTTTGGCGCTAGTGGTAACCTGGCCAGAGTAAAACTTTATCCTGGCTTATTCAGGCTGGACTCACTGGGCCGCTTGCCAGCAGAACTGAAAATTGTCGGCGTTGGCCGCCAAGTGGTTGATCTTGAAGCCTGGCGTGCAGACATCAAAAGCATGCTGGATGCCAAATTTAAAAAAGGCTACGACCAGGTCGTGTTTGAGCGCTTTATTGCGCGTAACTTTTATCATGCCAATCCGCCAACCGACCCTGATGCATTCAGCAAGCTGAAAGCAAAGCTGAGCGATGAGTCTGTATTCCCGCAGAATCTGGCCTACTTCCTGTCAGTACGTCCGGTGGATTTCGCTCCGGTAGTGGAATCACTGGCGAATGTCGGCCTGACACAAGAAGACAAATACTGGCGCCGTGTGGTGATCGAGAAACCATTTGGTACCGATCTGCCATCTGCGAAAGAACTGCAAGCAGCAATTACCAAGCACCTGAAAGAAAGCCAGATCTACCGTATCGATCATTACCTGGGTAAATCTGCACTGCAAAATATCTTGCTGCAACGCTTTACCAATACTGTGCTTGAGCCGATCTGGAACAACCAGTATGTGGACCACGTACAAATCACCAACACCGAAATGCTGGGTGTAGGCGACCGCACCCAATTCTACGACAGCACCGGTGCATTGCGTGACATGTTGCAAAGCCACATTTTGCAAACCCTGGCACTGACCGCGATGGAATTGCCTAAGGACTTATCTCCTGAAGGTGTGCGTGACGCAAAAATCGCATTGCTGGAGCAAATTCGCCCGATTCCGGTTGATGAACTGGAAAAACACGCATTCCGTGCGCAATATAGCGCTGGCGAAATCAATGGCGAAAAAGTACCAGGCTACCTGGAAGAGCTGGGCAACAATGACAGCGTGGTTGAGACTTATGCCGCACTGAAACTGTTTATCGACAATCCACGCTGGAAAGGCGTGCCATTTTACATCCGCACCGCTAAACGCCTGCACGAAGCCGATACACGTATTGCTATCCGCTTTAAAAAAGCGCCGCTGCAAATCAATGACCAGGACCAGAACTGGCTCATCATTGGTATTCAGCCACGCGAATGCATCAAACTGGAAATCCAGTCCAAGATCCCTGGCCTGGATATTCAAACGCGCACCATCCAGCTGGATGCCGCCAACCGTTGGGATAGTGATGACTCTGTAGACGCATACGAAGCTTTATTGCTGAACCTGATGCAAGGTGACAACTCCAACTACCTGCACATTTCTGAAGCTGAAGCGCAATGGCGCCTGGTTGATCCGGTCGTTAAAGCCTGGGCTGAAGACAAGCGTCCGGTATATCAATACCCTGCTGGCAGCCGTGACCCGGCTGCGTCTAAAGTGATCTTCGAAAGTGAAGATCAGTTCTGGCGTTACAGCATTGAATTGGGCGGCGACAAATAAGCACTTGCGGTAGGAATGCCGCAGGCTTAAATAATCGCCAAAAATTCATAAAAAGTTTGCAAAACTGACAGTATTTATTGTTATTATTTGCACCTACTAAAAGCGGAGTTTGAAACTCCGCTTTTTTCTCTTTATTTGCAAGTACACAAGCGCCAAAAAACGCGCAAAGACTGGATATCGGAATGAGCATTAAGTCGGACAAATGGATACGCAGAATGGCTGAACAACACGGCATGATTGAGCCGTTTTCGCCGACACTGATACGCGAAGAGAATGGCGGGAAAATCGTTTCATACGGTACGTCATCATATGGTTACGATATCCGCTGTGCTGACGAATTTCGCGTGTTCACCAATATCAACAGCACCATTGTCGACCCCAAACAGTTTGACCCGCAATCATTTGTCGAAGTATCTGGCAAAGGCTATTGCGTGATTCCGCCCAATTCGTTTGCATTAGCCCGCACGGTTGAATATTTCCGCATCCCGCGCTCGGTATTGACTATTTGTCTGGGAAAATCCACGTATGCGCGTTGCGGCATCATTGTCAATGTCACACCATTTGAACCAGAGTGGGAAGGGTATGTCACACTGGAGTTCAGCAATACAACCCCGCTACCTGCCAAAATTTACGCAGGCGAAGGTTGCGCCCAAGTACTGTTTTTTGAATCTGATGAAGTGTGCGAAACCAGCTATAAAGATCGCGGTGGCAAATATCAGGGCCAGGTCGGCGTTACATTGCCAAAAATATAGCTTTTGAAAAAACTAACAACTACCACAGAGGCACGGAGTAAAAGCATGGCTTTCTCAGTGCCTTTATATTTTGAGCTACACGTTTCAGTGATAAGTTAAGGACTCATTGAATGAAATTTAGATTTCCCGTCGTCATTATTGATGAAGACTTCCGCTCCGAGAACTCTTCCGGTCTCGGCATCCGCGTATTGGCTAAAGCGATTGAAGAGGAAGGGACTGAAGTACTGGGCGTCACCAGTTACGGCGACCTAACCTCATTCGCACAACAGCAAAGCCGTGCCTCTGCGTTTATCCTGTCAATTGATGATGAAGAAATCGTCGAAGAAAAACCGGAAGCGATCGAACAACTGCGTAATTTTGTGCAGGAAATACGTTACCGCAATGAGGAAATCCCGATTTTCCTGCACGGCGAAACGCGTACCAGCCGCCATATCCCGAACGATGTGTTGCGTGAACTGCATGGCTTTATTCACATGAATGAAGACACGCCCGAGTTCGTGGCGCGTCTGATTATCCGTGAAGCTAAAGCTTACCTTGATAGCCTGCCGCCGCCTTTCTTCAAGGCTTTGACACATTACGCTGCCGATGGCTCTTATTCCTGGCACTGCCCTGGTCACTCTGGTGGCGTGGCTTTCCTGAAATCGCCAGTAGGCCAGATGTTCCACCAGTTTTTTGGTGAAAACATGCTACGTGCCGACGTCTGTAACGCGGTTGATGAATTGGGCCAGTTACTGGACCATACCGGCCCGGTGGCAGCTTCAGAGCGCAATGCAGCACGCATCTATAACTGCGACCATTTGTACTTTGTAACCAACGGCACATCGACTTCCAACAAAATCGTCTGGAACTCGACTGTTGCCCCGGGTGACATTGTGGTGGTTGATCGTAACTGCCATAAATCCGTGTTGCACTCGATTATTATGACCGGCGCGATTCCGGTGTTCCTGATGCCGACCCGTAACCATTTCGGTATTATCGGCCCCATCCCGAAAAGCGAGTTCGCCTGGGAAAATATCCAGAAGAAAATCGCGCGCAACCCGTTTGCCAGTGACAAAAATGCCAAACCACGTGTATTGACCATTACACAATCTACTTACGATGGCGTGTTATATAACGTGGAAGAAATCAAGGAAATGCTGGATGGCAAGATCGACACCCTGCACTTTGATGAAGCCTGGTTGCCACATGCGACTTTCCATGACTTCTATGGTGATTACCATGCCATTGGCGCTGACCGCCCGCGTTGTAAAGAGTCCATGGTGTTCTCTACCCAATCCACCCACAAACTGCTGGCCGGCTTAAGCCAGGCTTCGCAGATTCTGGTGCAAGATGCACAGGACAATCATCTGGACAGGGACTTATTCAACGAAGCCTACCTGATGCACACCTCGACCAGTCCACAATATTCGATTATTGCCAGCTGTGACGTCGCTGCTGCCATGATGGAAGCCCCTGGCGGTACTGCTTTAGTGGAAGAGTCGCTGAAAGAAGCGCTGGACTTCCGTCGCGCCATGCGCAAGGTGGACGAAGAATGGGGCACCGACTGGTGGTTTAAAGTCTGGGGACCAACAGATTTGTCCGAAGATGGCCTGGAAGAGCGCGATGCCTGGATGCTGAAAGCCAACGAGCGCTGGCATGGTTTCGGCAACCTGGCCGAAGGCTTTAACATGCTGGATCCGATTAAAGCGACTATCATTACTCCCGGCTTGGACGTGGATGGTGATTTCTCTGAAGAATTTGGTATCCCTGCAGCCATTGTGACCAAATATCTTGCTGAACACGGTGTGATTGTAGAAAAAACCGGCCTCTATTCGTTCTTTATCATGTTCACTATCGGCATTACCAAAGGCCGCTGGAACACCATGGTGGCTGCGTTGCAGCAGTTTAAAGACGACTACGACAAGAACCAGCCATTATGGAAGGTATTGCCGGAATTCGTACAGAAACATCCGCGTTATGAGCGCATAGGCCTGAAAGATTTGTCTACACAAATCCATGAAGTCTACAAAGCCAATGACGTCGCACGCCTGACAACGGAAATGTATTTGTCGGATATGGTGCCTGCCATGAAACCTACTGATGCCTTCTCAAAAATGGCACACCGCAAGATTGAGCGTGTGGCGATTGATGATTTGGAAGAGCGTGTCACGGCAGTATTGCTGACGCCCTACCCGCCTGGCATTCCATTGCTGATTCCTGGCGAGCGTTTTAATAAGGTAATTGTGAATTACCTGAAATTTGCACGCGAGTTTAACGAGAAGTTCCCTGGTTTTGAGACGGATAACCATGGATTGGTGAAGCAGTTGGTGAATGGTAAAGCAGAGTATTTTGTTGATTGTGTTAAGCAGGAAGATTAGGAATTAGCTAAATTGTCATAGAGTTAGCGCAATGAAAAGTTAACTGTATATGCTTTATGCTCCGCTACATTTCACCACCCGGCGAGTTACGTTTCTTGTTTACCCAAAGAATCAGTAACTCGCCGCGCCGTGGGGCGGAAAACATTGGTTAGCGCTAAAACTAGATATCTATGTAAACAGTACTCAAACCAACAGTTAATGTGTGCTAGACACGCCTCTGATACACTAAATCACTGTAGTGCAAGCCTTTTTCCGAAACATTAGCCTCTTCAGAAACCAGCTCCCAATCAGCCATTTCAATGGCTGGAAAAAATGCATCCCCTCGTACTTCTGAAAACACACGTGTGAGATACAAGCGTGTCACAACTGGCAAGCCCTGCAGATAAAGCTCAGCCCCACCAATCAGAAATGGCTCGCTATCTCCCGCACACGCCGCCAGCGCCTCGGGAATCGAATGCACCACCTTCGCCCCTTCAACCTTGTAATCCAGATCGCGAGTAACAATGACAGTCGTCCGCCCCGGCAACAATCGCCCCAGTGACTCATACGTTTTGCGGCCCATAATAATATGATGCCCCATGGTGAGTTTCTTGAAACGTTTCAAATCTTCCGGCAGGTGCCAGGGCAGCTGGTTATTGTGACCAATCACACGGTTATCCGCGTGCGCTACGATCAGGGAAAGTGCTTGCATCGTATTCTTCTTAAAAAGCTGAAAGGCGTTTCAAGTCATTGATAATCACCTGGCTATGCCCGTCGGGATTCACATTACTGTAGATCTCCGCAATGGTGCCTTGCGGATCAATGACAAAGGTTGTGCGTTTGGCTATCTGGATCACCATCAGGTTAAATAATGCACCATAGGCATCTGCAACCTGGCCATTGGTGTCGGCAAGCAAGGGGAACGGTAAACGATGTTTGTGCGCAAACCCGGCATGGCTGGCAACGGTATCGACGCTGATGCCTACTACCTCGGCGCCCAAAGCATGAATTTGCTGGATATCGTCACGAAACTGACAGGCTTCTTTGGTGCAGCCGGGTGTATCGTCTTTAGGGTAGAAATAAAGCACCACCCATTTGCCTTGCCAATCGGCCAGGCGACGCGTTCCGCCCTGTGCATCCGATAGTTTAAAGTCTGGTGCTTTCATGCCTACACTGAGTCTTGCTGAAGGCTGGCTATACTGACGATAGCCCCATACGGCCAACCACAATATCAGCCCATACATAACCAGTTTGACAAGCATTCGCATTTTTCCTCTCTAAATCAGACCCCAAGGCGGATGGGCCGTTGACGCAATAAGCTGCTTATTGTACCTTAAGGAAGCTATGGTTAAGAGCAGCTTCCAAGCCAAACTTGGTGCAAATATAAAATTTTTACACGGTATATATCTGATATATAAGGAGAAATTTTTTAGAGCAACATGTTTAGCTTTAAAGAGTGTTCAAGCTATGCATACTTAAATCCGCCATTTACTTTTAAGGCACACTACAAACGCGTGAAGTATCGCAGTCATCCACATGAATAATGAAGCCATCGCAAAACTGCTGAAACTGATCGCCGCCGACCCGCTGAGGTGGGAGGCATATCAGAAACTGGCGGGGCTGATGCTGCAAAATGATGAGTTTCATGCTGCCGAGCAATATCTGTTGCAGGCAATCAACTTGCAGCCGAAGGCACTGCAATTGCGGCTGCAACTTGCCAACTTGCAGATGCGCACCCAGCAGTTTTCAGCGGCGCATGACTCATACAAGGTGGCGAT
Source organism: Methylophilus sp. Leaf414 (assembly GCF_001425425.1). Lineage (NCBI taxonomy): Bacteria > Pseudomonadati > Pseudomonadota > Betaproteobacteria > Nitrosomonadales > Methylophilaceae > Methylophilus > Methylophilus sp. Leaf414. The sequence continues at coordinate 385,764 of NZ_LMQQ01000001.1, forward strand.
TAAACTGGATGCCAGGCAGGCACAGAGCTATTACCTGGATGCTCGCGCACTGAAAAACCTTGGTCGCGCACAAGAGGCAATTCTGCGTTTGCGCACGGTGACCAAGCTGGATCCGCAGCACATCCAGGCATTTACCGAATGCGTCGATTTGATGCTACAAACTCAGCAGTTTGAACAGGCGGTGACTGTACTTAAACAGGCAGTCAGCGCACATCCTGAACACGTACATTTTCACTATCGGCTCGGCGTGTTACACCAGCAATTACATGCGCCTGCTGAAGCAGTGGCCTGCATGGATACCGCCATCAAAATTCAGCCTGACTTTGCCGAAGCACACCATCAGCGTGCATTGATTTTGCAAATGCAAGGGCAACATGCAGATGCATTGAAAGCGTTTCATCATGCTATCGCCTATCAACCCAACTTGCCGGTGCCCTACAATAATCGCGGTGTCGTGCTTTGCCAGCTTGGTAAATACCCGGAAGCAATTGCTGACTTCCGGCAGGCATTACAGCTGAATCCCGGTTATGCGTCTGCTTACTGCAATCTTGGCCTTGCACTTTACGAAAACGGCGATACCGATGAGGCTTATGAGTGCCTGGAAACGGCATTAAAGCACGCACCCGCGCATGCACAGGCACGCTACGTCCTCAGCATGTTAAAACTGGCACGTGGTGAATACGAAGATGGCTGGCCGATGTACGAATCACGCTGGCAGGTTTTACCAGCTGGCGCATTGCCTAATCGACAATTGTTATGGACAGGTGACACGTCCCTGGTTGGCAAAACAATTCTAATTCTTGCCGAACAAACGCTGAGCGACACTCTTCAATTTTGCCGCTATATCCAGTTAGTCAAGGCTTTCAAGCCCAACCAGATAATAGTCGCCGTGCCAGATGCATTGTTCAACTTGTTCAATGAATTATGGGGTCATGCCGAGGTGATTCAGGTCATCCGGCAGGATGGCCATGCCCTGCCACATTTTGATTTGTATTGCCCCATGCTGAGTTTGCCGCTGGCGTTCAAGACTGTTACTGAGGCAATTCCTGCTGCGCTACCCTATCTGCAGATTGCAGAGCGGCATGCGCAGCCATGGCAAGATCTCCTTGGCCCGGCAAGACGATTGCGTATCGGTGTGAATTGGTGCGGTGATGCGCATAACAAATATGACCGCCAGCGCAGTATTCCGCTACATTTGATGGCGCCATTATTGAAAATGGAAGTTGAATGGCACAGCTTGCAAAAAGAGTTCCGGCGTGAAGATCACATCATGCTCAAACGATTCCCCATGCTGGAATGCCATCATCCTTTACTGGCTGATTTTACCAATACTGCCGGCTTGATCATGCAAATGGATTTTATCATTTCGGTAGATACGGCTGTCGCGCACCTGGCTGCGGCACTGGGCAAAAAAGTATGGCTACTACTGCCTGAACAAGCCCATTTCCGCTGGTTACAACAGCCGGAAACCTGCGCGTGGTACCCGGGCATGCGATTATTCAGGCAGGCGCCTGACACCTCATGGGAAGCTTTGATTGATACGGTGCATCAGGCCATTACCGATGTACTTAGCCAAAGTTACCGAGCGGAATAACTATTGCGCGTTAGGCACGCCAACAATGTGCATGACACGTGGCACATCCACATGCAGCAACTGCGCAATGTCTTTGTAATCGTCCGGCAACGCCGCGTTATCCCATCCATCGGCAGAATGTCTGGCCAGGTTGACGGCAAATTGCACATTCCGCACCCGCGGCAGGTGCGCACGTTGCTCATCCATCAGGTCATTCAGCAATGAAGGTAAATTAAAGGTGCGCACCAACTCAGCCTGCAAATCAATGACCTTGAATCCCAACACTTCTTGCTGAACAGCGCGGCTGCGTAACGTTTTATCAGCTAACTGGCGCTTATGCACTTCACTCATGGCATCCGGGTTAAAACACCACATCAGCATTTCGGCAAAGTCATGCAGTGAGGCTGCCACACGTAATTCTTCAGCATGCAAATCCATTAAATGGGATGCAAATTCCGCAGCAAAATAGCCAGCGCGATGGGCACGCACAACGAGTTTGATTAAATCGACCAGTGCAGCCACATGTTTGCTTAGCATCTCTTCCACATGCGGCACGGTAGGAATTTGCTCAAAGAAAGTACTGGTGCCCATCATGATAATTGCCTGCTCTACCTGCACCAGGTCTTGCAATTGGTGGCGGCTACGATGGTTATTGGCAAAGGTCAGCACCTTAAAAGTCATCAGCGGGTCATTAATCACAACGCGTGTAATATCACGTGCGCCGGTTTCATCTTCGTGCTCATGCAGCTGTGCGAGCTCCCTGGCGGTTTGCCGCAATACAGGAATATCAGCATTTTCAAAAAATGCCACCCAATCGGAAATGTTCCGGTTGGCTCTTGCCTCGGTAAGTGTCACCATCTAAACGCTCCTGCTTTAGTTTTGTCCGCCTGAGTATAAAACAATGCCAAGCTTCCGAATGTGTCGATGAGTCACTGAATTCACTGCCAGTTTTCATCATGAGCTGACTGTTTCAGGGCTATAAAAGGCTTGTTTCTTTAGGCATGAGACCCAATCTGCTATGTTAGAATGCAGTCTTTGTGACTAGCTTCAGAGTCAGGTGCTATGCCGCGACTCCCCTGTGACCAAATTTATGGCAATTATTCTGCATACACCCGAAGATATTGAAAAAATGCGCGTGGCTGGCCGGCTGGCTTCAGAGGTGCTGGACTACATCACGCCTTTTGTCGTCGCTGGCGTCACTACCAATAAACTGGATCAGTTATGCCATGACTATATCGTCAATGTGCAACAGGCCATTCCTGCGCCTCTCAATTATGCACCGGATGGTCACACACCTTACCCAAAATCAATATGCACTTCGATTAACCAGCAGATTTGTCACGGTGTGCCTAGTGAAAAAGAACTGAAAAATGGTGACATCGTTAACCTCGATATTACAGTAATCAAAGATGGTTACCATGGCGATACATCGCGCATGTTCCTCATTGGCGCCGTCTCACCACAGGCCAAGCGTTTATGCGAAATCACCTATCAGGCGATGTGGCGTGGTATCGAGAAAGTAAAACCTGGCAATACCCTGGGCGATGTCGGCTATGCGATTCAATCTTTCGCAGAAAAAAATGGCTACAGTGTGGTGCGTGAGTTTTGTGGCCACGGCATCGGCAAAAAATTTCATTGCGAACCACAGGTGCTGCATTACGGGAAGCCTGGCAGCGGCGTCACCCTTAAACCTGGCATGATTTTCACCATTGAGCCTATGATTAATGCCGGGCGGCGCGAGATCAAATTCATGTCTGATGGCTGGACAGTAGTGACTAAAGACCGCAGCCTGTCTGCACAATGGGAGCACACTATCGTCGTCACCGATGATGGTTTTGAAATCATGACCGTTTCCGACGGGTCTCCCCCACGTCCAACCCTGTAATATCCATTCCATACCATGCCAGTGATAGCCAAAGAACAACTCAAGCAGTGGCGTGAGTCGTTCCAGCGATCACAGCAACAGCTTGCTGCCGCTTATCTGGCAAAACCTAATGCCAAAGTCCTGTTACAGCAAAATACCCGCCAGCTGGACCAGCTATTACGTGACATCTGTATCGCATTCGAATTACCCGCGACAGTCAGCCTGATCGCTGTCGGCGGCTATGGCCGTGGCGACATGTTCCCGCATTCAGATATCGACCTGCTGATTTTAATGCCGGAAGAGTGCCCTGCTGCTTTGCAAACCGAGATTGAATCGCTGATTGGCGCCTTGTGGGATATCGGCCTTAATATTGGTCACAGCGTACGTTCGCTGAGCGAGTGTCTGGCTGAAGCGCAACTTGACGTGACGATTATGACCAACCTGCTGGAAGCACGCTGGCTCACAGGCCACAAGCCTGCTTTCAAAACCTTGATGCAATCATTGCATGCACAATTAGATAAACCGCGTTTCTTTGCGGAAAAGCTACGTGAGCAGCAGATCCGTTACTCAAAATTTCACGACACTGCTTACAACCTTGAACCAAACATCAAGGAAAGCCCGGGTGGCTTGCGTGATTTGCATATGATTTTATGGATAGCACAGAGTCAAGGACTAGGCCACGACTGGCAAGACCTGGTGCATACGGGTTTGCTCAGCCATGCACAGGCAAGACAACTCAAAAGCCACGAACGTTTACTGCAAAACTTGCGTATCCGCCTGCATTTGTTAGCCAAGCGACGCGAAGACCGGTTGGTATTCGACTTCCAGAATACCCTGGCTGAACAAATGGGTTACCAGACCACTACGCAAAAACGCGCCAGCGAACAGTTGATGCAAGGCTTTTACCGAAGCGCCAAAGCCATCATTATCGAAAACGAAGTCTTGCTGAAGCTGATGCATGCGCGTGTCACTCCCCAGAATGAGCCTGCGACGGTCATTGATCAAGATTTTGTCCTGTCGCATGGCCTGCTAAGCGCACAAGCGCCTGACTTGTTTCAACGCAAGCCCGAAGCTATTTTGCGCTGTTTTCAGTTGCTACAGCAACACCCTGCCATCGCAGGATTCAGCGCGCCATTAGTCAGGGCGTTACAGGCTGCGCAACCGTTGATTGACAACACGTTCCGTCAGCAATCGGTGAACAAGGCGTTATTCCTGCAAATTCTACAAGCCAAAGAAGGTGTCCACCGTAGCCTGCGGCGCATGAATCGCTACGGCATCCTGGGGCGCTACATCCCTGTGTTTGGCCGCGTCATCGCGCAGATGCAGCATGACTTGTTCCATGTGTATACCGTGGATGAACACACCATGAATGTGTTGCGCAACCTGCGCCGCTTTGCAAAACCTGAGTTGCGCCATGAGTTTCCATTGTGCAGCCAGTTATTTGCAGAATTTAGCCAGCCGCATTTGCTTTACCTGGCAGCTATTTTCCATGACATAGCCAAAGGTCGTGGTGGCGACCATTCTGTGCTTGGTACCATCGATGCCAAACGCTTCTGCCAAAAACATGGCTTACCCAAAGCAGACACTGACCTGGTCGCCTGGCTGGTTGAAGCACACCTGAAACTCTCCAGCACCGCACAGAAAAGTGATTTATCTGACCCTGATGTGATTGAAGCTTTCGCAAGACTGGTAGGCTCGGAGTATCGCCTGACGGCTTTGTATTTACTCACGGTGGCCGATATTCGGGGCACCAGCCCGAATGTGTGGAATGCATGGAAAGCCAAATTGCTGGAAAGCCTGTTTTTACAAACACGCCGCGTATTGCAGCAATCATTGAATACCGACGCACAACTAAGCCTGCGCAAGCAGGAAGTCCTGCAAAAACTCAGCAGCTTCAACATGAAAGAAGATTCAGTACTGCCGTTGTGGCAAGCGTTCGGCGAAAGCTATTTCAACCGATTTGACAGTGATGAAATCGCCTGGCAAAGCCGCTTGCTCATCCCGCATATGCTAACTGAAACCGCCATCGTGCGTGCCAGACTTAGCCCCAAAGGCGACGGCATCCAGGTCATGATTTATAGCCGGGACCAGAAAGAGATTTTTGCCCGTATTTGCCATTTTTTCGACAGCATGCAATACAACATCGTACAGGCCAGAATCTACACCACCGCTCATGGCTATGCGCTGGATAACTTCATTGTGCTGGAGCCTGACACGCATCAAATCAGTTACAACGGCTTGTTAAAGCATATTGAGCAAGGCCTGACTGAACAGCTTTCCGGCACCATAGCGATTCCAACGCCTATCCGGGGCCGCGTCAGCCGGCAGGTGAAACACATGCCATTAACAACGCAAATTTTCATTCGCCCTGCCAGTACGCACAACGACCAACAACAGTTTCAACAGCTGGATGTGATTGCCAATGACCGGCCTGGGTTACTTGCCTGTATGGCGCTGGCATTACTACACAATGATGTCGCTTTGCACAATGCCAAAATTAACACCTTGGGCAATCGGGTGGAAGATAGCTTTCTAATCTCAACCAGTGATGGAAAGCCACTTGATGATACTCAAATCGACGCATTGAAAGCGGCTTTTAGCGAGCTTTGATATTCTTCATACGGGATCACAGTACCCCACATACTCACCACATTCAACTGCATCCTATCCCTATCAATTTAGCCATTAAAAAAACTACAAATTTCATAAAGTTAAAAAATTATCGTATAAATTATTTGGTTAAACATTTCTACATTACACAGCAATATGAATGTGGCAAAAATACAAAAAGATGAAATTCATTGTTGCTGAAGACAGATCGGTCTAGCTTTATTTTTGCATTGCTTGCTATATTTTCAACCACTATAACTTATTATTTCTCGTGGTTAATGACAACAATGAAAACAGCCCATCTCATTGTATCCCTTATTATCGCAGCATCTTCAATATCACTCTCACAAGCTGGCACATTAGGAATCGCGGCCGGTAGTTATGATTTCGACGGTTCGCATTCTGCCGCTGACTTTCGCCTGGAATATGAGGCTGATTCCAATATATGGCTGGACAATCTTAAACCCTGGGCGGCTGTGCAAACCACCACCGACGGCACTATTTGGCTGGGAGGTGGATTGTTGTACGACTGGCAGTTTACTCAAACCTGGCATTTGAAACCCAGCCTGGGCGCCGGTTACTATAGCCGCGGCAGCAGCGATCTTGATCTGGGCCATCCGCTAGAGTTTCGTTCGCAATTGGAAATTGCCAAGGATATCAACGATCAACAAAGCCTTGGACTGGCAGTCAGCCACTTATCAAACGCCGATCTAGGCAATGAAAACCCTGGCGTTGAAGTATTAAGTGTTTATTGGCACTATAAATTCTAGCCTTAATATATCGATAGCACCGATTCATCAGCTTTATCCCCATACTCACGCCAGCGACTTGTGACCAGCGGATGATTTAAACCCGATGATGGCTTAAAATATAGCCTCACATGTTTACTTATCCGCAACTCACTCCACTCGAACAAGCCAGTTTACCGAAACTGATTGCCCAACCAAGTGCTATCCCGAATAAATTTGAGGATAGTACGCATCAGCTGTTTTATTGCCAAACGGCGGATGGTGAAATGGTGTTGAAAGTTTGCAATCAGACGAATATAGGAAAATCTCACTTCTGGCTAGGCGCAAACCGTTTATTTGCCGCTGACTTTCCAAACAGTTTGGGCACTATCCATTTGACGCACAATTTTTTGGAAAGAAATGGTGCCCTCACCGTGCCTGATTTTGCCTCAGCAAGTAGCAATCGATTTGTAATCAGCCGTTTTTTAACCGGGGAAGATGTAAAACCGGAGCTTATCGGCGATTTGTGGGTAATACAGTTAGCCGAACATATCGCAAAACTGCATCAATGCACATACGCCAGCTGGGGCAAGCTACATGCGCCGGAACTTTCTGCAAAAGACTGGGCCAGTCGTTTGCGGGAAACCCTAGTTTTTTTGCTTGAGCAGCACGACGCGCCCATTGCTGAACCGTTACTTACTGAAGTGTTAGCGCAAGCAAAAAATATCCAGGAAATCGAATTCGTCCCCGTGATGTTGGATTTGCGTTGGGATCAGTTCCGTTGTTTAAGCAACAATAATCTGGCGCTGATTGATCTTGATGCGTTCGTGATTGCACCACGTGCACTGGATTTGGTCTTACTTGAATATGTATTAACACCCGCGCAATTGGCTTTATTTAAGCAACATTATATTCAAACGCATAGCTGGCCTGACCACACTGCCAATACACTCTGCTACCAGCTACTGTTATTTTTGATGAATATACTGGGTGAAACTGATTTGGCAAAGTGGATGCAGCGTATATAAATCAATCACTTTTATCGCCTTTAGCATTCAAGCTTGTTGCCGGTAAAGCTTCACCCAACTGATAAAGCCTACAATCGCCAGGATAGTGTTCAGCACAAATAAAGCGGCAGTAGCGTAATAACCTGTTTGAATATACAAAAGCGTGGCAGCGCCATCAATCACCGCCCAATATAGCCAGTTCTCCAACACCTTCCTGGCGATCAGCCAGGTATTCATGACAGAAAAAACCGTCGTATATGCATCTAAGACAGGGCTTTGCGATTGTCCGCTTTTTTGCAAATAGGCACTTACCATAGCACTCACGACCACGCCGACAGCAATAAAACCAACATGCCAAAGCCAGGGCCAACGGCTGATCGATAACGTGTCAGTTTGCTTGCCATGTGTATGCCATAGCCAAAAGCCATAAATCGCCATACCCATATAATAGAAATTCAGCAGCGCCTGCATAGGAAGCTGACCTTCCCAAAACAGCGCGGTGTAAACCAGCGTGCTCAAGAAAGCAAACAGCCAGCACCACTGCGACTCTTTAGATGCCAGCAGAATATAGGCAACACCCATCAAGGCTGCGGCAATTTCCCATGAAGACATTTGCTGAAATGCAGTCAGGACAGGCTGAAGATTATCTTGGTTCATGGCTGGAAAGCACCTAAGAAGTTAACAAATGGTGGCTATACATCAACAACATCAGCCCTGTCAGTGCCGATAAACTTCATTACAAACACACTGTGTGGCAGCGCATTGAACACTGCTTCCATTTCCGCATCCAGGCAATCCATCACTTCGCGATATTCACCGAATACTTGCGTCGCCAGGCTGTTGCGCTTTACCACCAGATTTTTATTGACTTCGAGTTTATTAATAAACTCGAGAATAGGCTCTACATAACCTTCGGTTAAAGGGTATAAACTGATATCGACTGAAATACGCATATAAACTCCAACAAGTAAAATAGTTTAAAGGCCAGGGCGGCCTTTTGATTTAATAATCGTAAGTGACCGTGACACCAGCAACGCGTGGCTCGGCAAACTGAACGTATTTTTCATCTATAAAGTTTTTGGCCGGGTTGTTACCAAAGTAAAAACCGCGCGTGGCATAGTCTTTGTCCAATATGTTTCTCGCCCACACGTTGACTTTCCAGTGCTTATCGTACTTATACTCAGCACTGGCATTTAATAAGGCATAGCCGTTGGATTTTGCCTTGTGACTGTCTGAAAAGTAGAAGTCTGACTTACCCTCTACATTTGCGCGTAACGTCCAGGCTGCATTGGCATAAAACTCCGAACCGAGATTCAAGGTATATCTAGGTGCATGGGCTACTTGGCGGCCATCGTAGTTAATCGTTGTTGGTACACTGGCTACATTCTTAATAAAACTATAATTATCGAATGTTGCATCTAAGTATCCTAGTGAACCCAGCATGCGAAATTTATCAGTAACAAACCAGTCCACACTGGCTTCCAAGCCCTGATGTGTAGCTTTGGAAGCATTCTCATAAAACTCTACAAAACTGCCTGATCCAGGTATTTGTGCTGAGCTTTGTGTTTGCGCATCTAAACGCTTTGCATAAAACGCAGCCAGATTGGTAATCAAGGCCCCATCCAACCAACTGGATTTAAGTCCTGTTTCAAAATTCCACATATACTCAGTGTTAAACTGTCTTTGACTTTGAGGCAAACCAGCCTTGTTATTAATGCCCCCGGGCTTATAACCGCGCGTCAATGAGGTATAAAGGAGTTGATCCGCGTTAGCCTGGTAATTCAAGCCTAACTTGGCGCCCAATAGTGTTTCATTCACTTTTTTATGCAAACTGCTTGGTGCTAACTCTACGATGCCAGCATCAGAATATTTCGCCTTGAAATCCTCAACTCTCAAACCGGAAACCAAGGTTAATTTGTCTGTCAAATGACTATCAAATTGTCCGAATATCGCGGTATTTTCAGTTTTATAATCACCCGCCAATTGATTCAAGTAGGTAGGCCCATAGGTACTTCTGTAATCTGAAAAAGACTTAAAATTCTCATCTTGCACAAAGCGATAAATACCAACCGTCCAATCGGTTGTGCCGTTGAAAATACGGCCAGCCTTGTCAGATAACGCACGCAACTCAAACGAATAATTATCTCGGTCACGATTATACTTTTCACCATCAGTTGCTGTGCTCCAGTCACCATCAAAACTATAAGTCGATGAGGAGTTTAAATAAGTGGCTTCAGACTGAATAATCACCGCATCTGAGGCCTGCCAATTAGCCTTTACTCTAAAAGCATTGGTATTCTGTGTATCTGCACCTGGTTGATTAGATTTACTGCGCCTTGAGTTGTCTAAGGTAAATGCGTCATAACCGTTATTCACATTCACATGCATCAAGGTGAAATCTAAGGTTAAATCCTCGGTCGCAAATAACTTGAATTTACTGCGGAACGTTAATTCATCCTGTTTTTGCGTATCATCACGGCCTAAAGTGTCGTTCTGCATATAGCCATCAGATTTGTGAGTATAGATGGAAGCACGCCCGAGTAACTGATCCTCAACAATAGTGCCGCCAACTGCTACGCCAAAATTACGCGTGTTATATTCACCCACACCAGCCTGTGCACGCATTTTAAATTCTTTGGTAGGTTCAGCACTACGCATAGTAATCGCGCCAGCGATTGCATTGGGGCCAAACTTTGTACCTTGAGGTCCTTGCAGCACTTCTACAGAATCGATATCAAACAAGGTCGCGGCACCGCCAAGTCGGCTAAAGTCGATGCCATCAATGATCAGACCAACGGATGGATTCACAGGATTATCATATTGACTGAGTATCCCCATCCCGCGAATCTGGAAAAATCGCCCTCGCGATGCGCCTGCTGACACATTAACATTCGGTGCCAGATTCAAAACTTCTTCCAGATGCTGCGCGCTGCGCGCCTCTATGGTTTCTTTATCAATTTCAGTCAGGCTGACAGCGGTTTTCTGAGCGTTGCTAGGGCGGAAATCCGCACTCACCACAACGTCCTGGAGCTTCACTGCCTTATCATCTTCGGCGGCCAGCAATGGCGTGCTCAGTAAAAGCCCAATCAGGGACAAGGGTTTTGTAATCGGTTTCATGAAAATCCTTTCTATAAGACACATAAAAAGGACAGGGGGAGAGTGACAATGACGTGAGTAGGTTTGTTGAGGGACAACAAACCAAAAACATTTGCGTTGTAGATGCTCTGCCTGTCCCTACGCCAGCATTATCTGGGTCAGGTTCATTGGGTTTCTCACTAGCGCGAGATCTCAGGTGTTAGCCACCCCAAGGCGATTTGATTTTTCAATCAGGATGAGATTGTAGGTTGATATCGATTACTTTGCTAGAGAGTGATGCTGTATTGCGTTTAAATACTCTGCATACTTTGCAAAATTTAAAGATAAAGATTGATTCAATAAAAAAGCCCTGCGATGCAGGGCTTTTTTATTGAATACTTGCTACTACAATCTATTAGAAATGTTTGTAGTGTTTTTTCAATTGCTTTACAACTTCCCACTGGGATTTCAGGCCTTTTGGAAACTCAACGTAGTCACCAGCTTTGATTGTTACTGTGTCGCCACCTTGTGGAGTCACTTTGAATTCGCCTTCCAACACGTAAGCTTTTTCAGTCGCAGTGAAATCCAGAGGGAATTTTGAAGGTGCGCAATCCCAGGTATTCCAGCTTTTTACGCCCAGGTCATTCAATTTTTCTTCAGATGGATTGTGGTCGATGATGATTTGAGTCATGACATATTCCTTAATAAATTAAAGTGATTATAAAACTTTAAATAGAAATGCCGCATTTATGCGGCATCTTGGTAACTGGCGGAAGAGGTGAGATTCGAACTCACGGAGGGCGTGAACCCTCGACAGTTTTCAAGACTGTAGCATTAAACCGCTCTGCCACTCTTCCGGAAGGCAGAATTATAGCAAACAATCAGTCGTCTGGAAGTGTTATTCCAGGAAAAAGTACATCATTAAAGCCAAATTTTGTTAGATCGCGGATACGCATGGGGTAAAGTATGCCAAAAAGATGATCACATTCGTGCTGCACTACCCTTGCATGGAAACCGCTGACAGTGCGATCTATCACGTTACCTTGCGGGTCAAAACCTTTATAACGTAAATGCTGAAACCTTGGAACAACACCACGCATGCCGGGTACCGACAAGCACCCTTCCCAGCCATCTTCCTCTTCGTTTCCAACAGGTATGAGCTCAGGATTAATTAGGATGGTAAATGGCACTTCCTCAGCATCCGGGTAACGCGGATTTTTGCCGACACCGAACATGACCACCTGCAGACTCACGCCAATTTGAGGCGCGGCAATCCCGGCACCATTCATCTCGGTCATGGTGTCATGCATGTCTTGTATTAATGCATGCAAGTCTGTTGTATCAAACTCGGTGACTTTTTCAGCCACTTGATACAACACCGGGTCGCCCATTCTGAGCACTGGTTTAATAGCCATGATCAGGCTCCATTACATATATCGAAAAATAGATCATGCGGTCGCGCAGTTGTGGTCAGATAAATATTGCGCAATCACACACTTCACTTTTTCCATGGTTTGCTGCAATAAAGGCATCACCTGCTCAAAATGAATGGCTTGCGCGCTATCGCCGCGACCGGCAGCAAAATTAGCTACCGGGCAAAGCGCGGCATAGGAAACACCCAGCTCGCGTGCTAACACCGCCTCCGGCATACCAGTCATACCCACAACGGTTGCGCCATCTCGTTCATATCGGTCAATTTCAGCGGCGGTTTCCAGTCGGGGCCCTTGTACGCAGGCATAAACGCCACCTTCCACCAATCCACAGCCTGCATCAAGAGCTGCTTTCTGGCAGCGCTCACGCATGGTTTGCGAATAAGGCTGGGTGAAATCAATGTGCCTTACCGGCAACTCCACACCGTCGTGGTAGGTGTTATCCCGGCCATAGGTGTAATCCAGAATCTGGTTAGGCAAAACGATATCGCCAGGAATAAGGTTTTGTGAAATACCCCCTACTGTCGCTACTGCCAGCAAGTCTCTCACACCTACCGAATGCAACGCCCAGATATTAGCGCGGTAATTGACTGCATGTGGTGGAATGGTATGTCCGCCGCCGTGTCGCGCCAGGAAAACCACTTCCTTACCGTTTATTTCACCAAAAACCAGTGGCTGTGAAGGTTTGCCATATGGCGTGCGCACAATCAGGCGTTTTGAAATATTCAGATTGGTGAGCTCTGTCAGCCCGGTGCCCCCAATAATGCCTAACATCCTATGATCTCTCTCTATTAACGCTAGTTATATCCAAGGTGTAAGCGTATCACGGATTTATGGCATACTTAAGCCATGCAAGCCTTTTCCAAGCCAGTGAAGACACCGGCCAGCCTGCCACTGGCACAGACACATTATGAGAATTTCCCGGTAGCTTCATTGTTGCTCCCCGCGCATTTACGCTATGCAGTTAGTGTGATTTACCAGTTTGCGCGAGAAGCCGATGATATTGCCGATGAAGGCGACGCCAGTGAATCGGAGCGTTTGCAGGCACTACAGTCCTACGAAGATGAGTTATTACTGATCCAGGCCTATATTCAGGCTGAACGGCCGCTGTTTAAAACGTTGCAGCATGTAGTCAGAGCACACAAGCTTGAGGTGCAATCCCTGCTGGATTTAATCAGTGCCTTTAAGCAAGATGTCGTTAAAACCCGCTACGCCAATTTTGAAGATTTACTGGATTATTGCCGCCGCTCCGCCAATCCGGTTGGCAGGTTGATGCTGCAATTATATGGCGCGGATACAGCGCAAAACCGGCAATGGTCAGACCAAATCTGCACCGCTTTGCAGTTGATTAATTTCTACCAGGACATTGCCATTGACCTGCAAAAGCATGGCCTAAACGGGCGCATTTATCTATGCCAGGACGAAATGCTCGCTGCCGGTATCACCGAACAGGATTTACGCCAGCAACGATTAGATGCTATCTGGCAGGCATTCTTTTTGTACAATGTAGCCCGCGCCGAGCAATTATTGCAGGCCGGTAAACCGCTGGGCAGACATTTGACTGGCCGTATCGGGTTCGAGCTGCGCATGATAGTCGCCGGTGGCGAACGTATTATTTACAAATTGAAGCGTTGCCGTGGCGATATTTACCATCACCGTCCAACACTGAATGCTTTTGATTGGCCGATTATTTTGCTGAAAGCCCTGTTTAAACAATGACCCCGCAACAATACTGCCAGCAAAAAACAAAACAAAGCGGCTCCAGCTTTACACTGAGCTTTGTGTTTTTGCCCAGGCAAAAACGTGAAGCAATGACTGCGCTGTATGCATTTTGTCGAGAAGTGGATGATGTCGTCGATGAATGTACGGATTACCAGATCGCACAAACCAAGCTGCAATGGTGGAAACAGGAAATACATCGTTTATTTCATGAAACCCCGCAGCACCCGGTCACCAAGGCATTGAAGCCAGTGGTGGAAGAATTTGGCTTGCAAGAAGCGCATTTCATAGAAATTATCGATGGCATGCAAATGGATACGCAGTACAACCGCTATGCCGATTTTGAGCAACTGGCATTATATTGCTACCGCGTCGCCAGCGTCGTCGGCCTGCTCTCGGCGCAAATTTTTGGCTACAGTGATAAATCCACCCTGGGCTATGCGCATGACCTGGGGATGGCTTTCCAGCTGACCAACATTATTCGCGATATTGGCGAAGACGCGCGACGCGGCAGGATTTATATCCCGATTGATGAACTGGAAAAAGCGGGTGTGACTGAACAGCAGTTACTGCAAAGCCAGGCCTCTGTACAAACACAGGCTTTATTACTCAAGCAGATTGAGCGTGCAGAAATGTTTTATGACAAAGCCATCAACCAGTTGCCTGAAGCTGATATCAAAACCCAGCTACCTGGCCTGATGATGGCAGCCATTTACCGCGCACTACTGCGGGAAATCAAGCAAGACCCTAATCTGGTGCTTAACCACAAAGTCATGCTGCCCCCTTTCAGGAAACTGAAACTGGCCCTGGGCGTATGGTTTAAACGCCGCTGATACATTGGAATGCTTAACCACACGCCTACTCCCCGCAATATCGCGGTTGTCGGTGCCGGGCTGGCCGGGCTGGCGGCCGCATACACCTTACTGAAATCAGGACATAAGGTATCGCTATTTGAAGCTGCCCTGCAAGCCGGTGGCCGTGCGCGTGGTGTGCCACATGCTGAAGCCATGCTAGATAATGGCCAGCATTTATGCATAGGAGCCTATCAGGCGACGCTGGCATTATTAGCTGAAGCTGGCCTTGACACTGAGCATCTCTTTATCCGTTTACCCCTGACGTTGCATATGCATCATCGCTCAGGTCGCATGTCACTCGTTACATCCACCTGGTTACCTGCTCCGCTGCATTTATTGTGGGGATTGCTCACCGCGCGTGGATTGACTGTTAACAGCAAATGGCGAGCCGTCCGCTGGATGTTGTGGTTAAAACAATCTGCATTTACATTAGCGCAAGATACCACTGTTGAAAACCTGTTACAGCAAGGCCACCAAACAGAAACTGCTATCAAGGCCTTATGGGAGCCTTTGTGCCTGGCCGCATTGAATACCCCTATCCAGATTGCCAGTGCGCAGGTATTTCTGAATGTATTGCGTGACAGCTTTCAGCAAAAGCGGTCAGACAGTGACTTTCTGATTCTGAAGTCGGATTTATCCAGCAGCCTGATTGAGCCTTTGCTGGGGAAAATTACCATCTCAGGTGGCAAAGTATCATTGCGCACGCCTGTGATTTCTGTCAAAAACGAACACTCTCATTGCGTGCTGGAAACCTCAGAAGGCACACAGTTATTCGATGATGTGATTCTGGCTGTAGGCCCGCATCAATTGAAAACCGTGGCTAGTGACATTGCGGTGCCAACATTTGAATACAAGCCGATCACCACGGTGTACCTGCAATATTCCACTCATTTCAGGCTACCTTACCCAGTCATGGGATTGTATGACGGTCTGGCACAATGGGTATTCGACAGAGGGCAATGCTGTGGCCAGGCAGGTTTGCTGGCGGTAGTGATCAGTGCACATGGGCCATTAAATGTTGATAAGGCAGCATTGATACAACAATGTATCAATGAGTTGAATCAGGCATTGTCATTGCATGACATCCAACTTGAAACAGCACCATTGTGGACGCAAATCATTACCGAAAAGCGCGCCACGTTCAGTTGCACGCCATATTTACATCGCCCGCAAAACAAGACTTCCCAGCCGCATATCTACCTTGCGGGCGATTATACTGCCGGGCCCTATCCAGCCACCATTGAAGGCGCTGTCAGAAGTGGTGTCGCGGCTGCCAATCTGATATTGGGCTAGACCGAACTCCGCTCTGCCAGCTTCAAGCTTGCGGATCTTTGCAGCCTACTACCAAATGGTTTCTGGCCGGGACATAGATACCGTCACCTGCATCCGGATAAGTCTCACGATAGGAAAGATGCGGATCAACTTCAAAACCATGTGAGCAGTTTTCACTGGCTTTTTCCTTGCATTGCTCCAGCGTGGTATTAAATTCGCTACAGGTAAGTTTGTAACCCGGCCTGCCATCGCTGGTAGCGTGTGGCGTTGGCTGGTTACTTGCGCAAGCAGATAGCAGCAGGGAAATCAGTATTAGCGTTTTTTTCATTGTTTCTCTCCATTTCCACCTTTATTACATCCCGTCATATTATTGTCATATTGGTGTGTTAAGGACACACACAGAATAAGGCAAGAAACGAACCATATAGTTTCATGAAGATTTTGTGAAAATAACCGCGTCGATTCAACGCCAAGCCTTACACAGACTTGTATCCAGACGGCTACAAACTGCTACAAAACCGGGCGCTTTGTAACTGACTTACCAGTTTAAACTTCTTATACTGCACTCACTGGAATCAATACGCAGTCATGAATCAATACACAGTCTTTAAAATGCTCTGTTAAGAATAAAACAGGATTTTATGCATAGCGGGCAGTTGCCCTGGAAATGCCTGCTGGCACAGTGAATAAAATTGAAAAAACTACAGGCAGATAAATCGCGAAGCTAGATTATCAAATATCAAACCCACTTCCCTGTGGCTGTTCAACCTCTTCTGAACAACCACCACTCAAGGCAACGATGCCAATCCCTGACATCGTTGCCATTTTTTTATCCCCTCAACAGCTCGATGGCTTGTTCCAGCCTGTCAATCGCATCAATATGCAACCCAGGCACGCCCCCTTTAGGCGCATTGGCTTTGGGGATAATGGCATGGGTGAATCCCAGCTTGGCAGCTTCTTTAAGACGCTCTTGACCGCGTTGTACTGGCCGAACTTCTCCCGCCAGCCCTACTTCGCCAAACACAATTAATTTGTTTAGCAATGGCTTATTCTTAAAGGATGAAACAATCGACAACAGTACAGCCAAATCCACGGCGGGCTCGCTGATTTTCACGCCGCCCACTGCATTGATAAATACATCTTGGTCAAAACACGCGACGCCGGCATGTCGATGCAATACCGCCAGCAGCATTGCCAAGCGGTTTTGCTCTAACCCAACACACAATCGCTTGGGGTTCGGGGCATGGGAGGTATCAACCAATGCCTGGATTTCAACCAATAAGGGACGGGTACCCTCTTGAGTCACTGTAATGCATGATCCTGGAACAGGGGTATCGTGATGCGACAAAAACAGGGCAGACGGATTGCTGACCTCGCGCAAGCCTTTTTCGGTCATGGCAAACACGCCTAGCTCATTCACGGCACCGAAACGATTCTTGAAGGCGCGGATCAGCCGAAAACTCGAATTCTGGTCACCTTCAAAATACAGCACGCTATCGACAATATGCTCCAGCACACGCGGCCCTGCCAATGACCCCTCTTTGGTGACATGGCCGACCAGTATCATGCTGATGCCTAATTGCTTGGCGATACGTGTGAGCTGCGCACTGCATTCACGTACTTGTGCCACCGAACCTGGCGCGGATTGCAAAGCTTCGGAATAAACGGTTTGAATCGAGTCAATCACCACCACATCAGGTTGATGTTGCTGAAGTATCTGGCTGATCTTTTCGAGGTTAATTTCAGCAAGTACATCCACCTGGCGGGCATTCAAGCCCAAACGCATTGCCCGCATGGCAATCTGCTGGGCGGATTCTTCGCCACTGATATAAAACGACTTCAGGGTTTCAGAAACTTTACATACCGTTTGCAACAATAGCGTCGATTTACCGATGCCGGGATCACCACCGATCAGCACCACACCACCAGCCACCAGACCGCCACCGAGCACACGATCAAATTCAGCGATTCCGGTTGGCTGACGCGAAACATCCTGTGCTTCAACATCTGCCAGCTTCTGCAACTGTGCCGTGGGTGCCAAACTGGCAAAGCGGCTTTGGGTAACGGTTTCCGGCACTGTTTCCACCAAGGTATTCCAGGCGTGGCAACTAGGGCACTGCCCTTGCCATTTAGGCTCGCTAGCACCACATTCGGTACAGGTATATTGTGTTTTTGCTTTAGCCATGAAGACCTTGATTTTGCTTATTGTGTGACCATGAATGACAGAGACTGCGTTTGTAACCTAACCGTGGTTAAAGATCACCCGTAAATCTCAACTGATTTTTCTTCACAAGCCGAACGGTTGCGACTAATCAATCACGTGCATAGGCACGCGTGCTGTCACTGCACAAAGCAGCTCATAGCCTATAGTTCCGCTGGCCTGTGCCACTGCATCGACAGGGACCAAACTGCCCCATAATTCAACCCTACTGCCAATATTGGCATCCGGAATATCCGTGATATCAACCGCCAGCATATCCATAGACACTCGGCCCAAAGTCCGTGTCAGCACGCCGTTGACAGCGGCAGGCGTTCCGGTAGGTGCGTGGCGAGGATAGCCATCTGCATAGCCGCAAGCGACGATGCCTACTCTGATGGGTTTATCGGCAGTGAACAAGCTGCCATAACCTACACTCTCGCCCGCCTGAATTTCCTGTACGCCGATCAACCCGGATTGCAATGTCATCACCGGCCGCAACCCCAATGAAACGGCCGTTTTATCTGCAATCGGTGTAGCACCATACAGCATAATGCCCGGGCGTACCCAATCAGCATGGGTGTGTGGCTGCTGGACTATCGCCGCTGAATTAGCCAGTGAACGCTTGAAAGGCTGTATTGGCATGACTTGCCCAACGATAGTCATGGCCTGAGTGACACCGTCTGCAATATCTGAATTAGCAAAGTGGGTCATCAGCACGATTTCACTGACATTTCCGCTGGCGGCCAATTGATCTAAAGCTGCTTGATAAGCAGAAGGCTGGAAACCCAGTCTATGCATCCCGCTGTCCAGCTTCAGGTAGACACGGACTGGTAAATTCACTTGGTATTCCAGTAGCCATTGCAGCTGACCCTGGTGAGAAATAACCATATCCAGCCGGTAACGATCCACCTGTGCTATTTCTTCAGCTGAGAAAACACCTTCCAGCAACAGGATGGGATGCTGATATCCGGCATCCCGCAAAGTGACGGCCTCGCTGATATTCAAGACCGCAAACGCATCGGTTTCTTTTAGCCCACGCGCAGCATTCAGCAAACCATGACCATAGGCATTCGCCTTTACTACGGAAATGACTTTGGACTCTGGCGCATACTGCCTGACTCGTGCCAGGTTGTGTGCCAATGCTTTTTCTGAAATATAAGCAACGATAGGACGCATATTGAAAAACCCGGTGCGTTAATATTCGTCTTGCATGTATGCCGCATTGGCATAATTTTCGAAGCGTGTATGCGCGCCCATAAAGGTCAGGCGCACCCGGCCAATCGGCCCGTTACGCTGCTTGGCGATAATAATCTCGGCAGAGCCTTTTTCAGCACTGTCAGGGTTGTAGTACTCATCGCGGTACACGAACATGATCAAGTCAGCATCCTGCTCAATCGCGCCCGATTCACGCAAGTCACTCATGACCGGGCGCTTGTCCGGACGCTGGTCCACACTGCGGTTTAACTGGGAAATGGCAATCAACGGCACGTTCAGCTCTTTTGCCAGCGATTTGAGAGAACGTGAAATTTCGGAAATTTCCGTCGCGCGGTTTTCACCTGAGCGGCCAGAAGGTGCTGACATCAACTGTAAATAATCGATCACGATCAGTCCCAGTTCACCCGTTTGCCTGTGCAATCGCCGCGCACGTGCACGCACATCAAAACTGCTTAAGCCTGCACCTTCATCGATAAAAATCGGCGCTTCGTTGAGCTTACCCAGCGCAGTGGTCAGTTTTTCCCAATCTTCATCCTCGAGGTTACCGTTACGCATTTTGTGCTGGTCCAACCGGCCAATGGAGCCGATCATACGCGTCGTTAATTGTGTGGCGCCCATCTCCATCGAGAAAATGGCCACTGCCTTGTTGGTTTCCAAAGCGACATTCTCGGCAATGTTGATCGCAAAGGCAGTTTTACCCATGGAAGGACGGCCGGCAACAATCACAAGATCGCCACCCTGCAAGCCTGAAGTCATGGAATCCAGATCACTAAAACCCGTAGGCGTACCAGTCACATCCGAATGGTTTTCTCGCGAATACAGGTAATCAATCCGGTCAGCAACTTGTGGCAGCAATACCTGCATCCCCAAAAAGCCCTGGCTTTTGCGGTTGCCGCCTTCAGCAATCTGGAAAATCTTGGCCTCAGCCTCATCCAGCAATTGCTGCGCATTACGCCCATTTGGCAGATAAGCGCTTTCGGCGATATCGGTACCTACAGTCACCAACTGGCGCATCACGAATCGCTCATGCACGATTTCAGCATAGCGGCGAATATTCGCAGCAGTTGGTGTGTTTTGTGCCAGCGCACCCAGATAGGCGACACCACCAATGGTAGTCAGCTCAGCCGTGCTTTCGAGCGATTCGGCGACAGTCACAATATCCGCTGGCTGATTGCGTTCAATCAACCTGGCAATATGTTCATAAATCAGCTTATGGTCGTGCTGGTAAAAGTCTTGTCCCGATAAAATATCAGCGATTTTGTCCAGCGCTTCATTGTCCAGCAACAGGCCGCCTAAGACGGATTGTTCGGCTTCGATAGAATGCGGGGGAAGTTTGAGAAATTCGAGTTGTTCATCAGCCATCTGGCGATTATACCGAAAAGCGAATCAGCGTTTTCGAGTTTTGAAATTAACTGTGGGCCAAGGCAGTTAAAGTGAGTAGATTATTAGTTGAGGATGTATCTTTTACAAAATAAAAAAGGCTACCGAAGTAGCCTTTTCATGTGTTACTAAACGCTTGAATTAAGCTTCAGCAACCACTGTGACATTGATATCAACAACAACATCATGATGCAGTGCAACGCTCACAACGAACTCACCCACATTTTTCAACGGGCCGTTAGGCAAACGTACATCTGATTTTTTCACTTCATGACCTTGTGCTTGCAGACCGGTTGCGATGTCCAGATTGGTGACAGAACCAAACAAACGACCATCAACACCTGCTTTTTGTGCAATTGTCAAAGCAAAACCAGCCAATTTTTCGCCGCGTGCTTGCGCAACAGTCAGCAAATCAGCTTGTTGTTTTTCCAGATCTGCACGACGCGAAGCAAACTCAGCCTGGTTAGCTTCAGTTGCACGCTTTGCTTTACCTTGAGGAATCAGGAAGTTACGGCCGTAACCGTCTTTCACACGAACCACGTCACCCAAAGTGCCCAGGTTTGCTACTTTTTCTAATAAAATTACTTGCATGTTATTCTCCTAAGCCGCCAATTAACCTGGGTGTTTGTCTGTGTAAGGCATCAACGCTAAGAAACGTGCGAGTTTAACCGCAGTTGTCAGTTGACGTTGGTATTTAGCCTTAGTACCAGTCATACGGGCTGGAATGATTTTAAAGTTTTCAGAAACGAAATCCTTCAACAGATCTACGTCTTTGTAATCTACGTGTTTGATGCCTTCTGCACTGAAACGGCAGTAACGGCGACGTTTGTACATATCTCTTGCCATTTAAAACTCCTTCAATTCTTTATGCTGTATTAGCTGTATTTCTTGTATATGCATGACCACTTGTGTGCTTTTTGCACTGCGCTGCGCCAGGAAACCTTTAACTTTGATCTGATCTCCGCTTTGCAATGTCAGGTTGGCTTTTTCACCAATCAACACTGCCGCTAACTGGCACTGCACTTTGCGATTCAGACCTGCTTCCTGCTGCTCTGAATCATGTTGCAACTGCAAACGCAACAAGGGTAACCCGGCCGGTGTATAGCGTAACGGTTCAATTGCTTGCACCGTCGCTGCAATCACCAGCGTATTCACAACGATTTAGGCGGCTGCCTCAGTAGTGGCTGCAGGTGCGTCACCAACGATGGTTTTGGATTTTTCCTCTTTCATCATTGGGCTAGGTGCAGTTACTGCTGTTTTCGTCGAAATAGTCAGGTGACGTAATACAGCATCGTTAAATTTGAAGCCGTGTTCCAACTCTTCCAGCAACTCTTGGCTCACTTCAATATTCATCAGAACATAGTGTGCTTTGTGTACTTTTTGAATTGGGTAGGCAAGTTGACGACGGCCCCAGTCTTCCAGACGATGGATGTTGCCGCCATTGCCGGTGATTTGCGTACGGTAACGCTCAATCATCGCAGGCACTTGTTCACTCTGGTCAGGGTGGACAATAAATACGATTTCATAATGTCGCATGAGATCTCCTTACGGTTAAAGCCACCCTAAATGCGAATCAGGTGTGGCAAGGTTGGAAAAGAGCGGGATTATAGACTATAAGTCCAGTTTGAATCAAGGACTTATCTTGAATGCCTCAAAGGGAGCTTAGTTTCGCCAGGGAAAAAATACCTGGCATCAGGGATTTCAAAGAAAACCGGAAAAGTTTGCCTTCCAGAATTAAATTTACCAATGCTTTAAAGCACTTTTTCTTAAATCACTTTTGAATTTTATTCTCAAGCTCTTTATCTTCTTTGGGCAGGTAATAAGGGTCAGCCACATAGCCTGGCCCCTTCATGATAATAATCACCACCAGGCCTATGATCATGGCACCGATAAAAAACCAGAACGTGAATAGCAACCCCAAAAACATGGAGGTCCGCTCAAGGTTCTGCGTCAGCAATTCGCCTTGCTGCCACCAGGTATAGACTAGCGGACTGGCAAATATCAGGGTTCCCAATAACCACCACTTTGGCAGTTTTTTTAATAACTGCCATTCTTTATGGCTTGGGTAACGCACACCATTCGGAAGCTTGTTCAACAATCCCATCTCATTACTCACTTAAACTACTTAACTTGGTAGACACTAAAAATAGTGATTGTTTCATTCTAATCCAGTGTCATTCAGATATTCTTAAATGATTGTTTCATTCGATAAGCTTGGCTCTGCATAAAATCTCATATTAAAGAAACCCAGAATTCAGCCGTAAAAAACTCAGACCATGAATATTCACGGGCAAAGTTTGCCCTGAGCATAACAACTGAGGTGGCTTCATGCAGGCACAAAAAAAACAAACTCATTGGGAAGGCGTCTTGCATGCCATACAGACTTCCTATGCCATTAAACGCCATGTTGACCTGTTTAACTGGCTGAAACAGGACATTCATCCACTGATGCGTCACGATGTACTGCTTGCCGCATGGGGCAATTTCAGCACAGGTGACCTGCATTTTGATGTGTGCTCATCATTACCAGATGTGACAACGCAGTGCCTGTTACAAGACTCAGCCATCGTAAATTACCTGATGTGCAACCTGTACAAACGCTGGATTGAAAACGAAGAAAAGTGGTATGTCGTTAATCAATTCGATGCCAATGGCATTTATACACAATCCCCCAACCCGTTTACCCAGCAATTGAAAAAGATGCACTCACTGATGGTGTATGGGGTTCGCGATACCCGCCGCCAGGCTGATTGCATTTATGTATTTTTTGACCGCAGCAAAGAATTTCATGTGCCGGACCAGTTATTAGGCATGATCATGCCGCACCTGGACGCAGCCACTCGCCGCGTTGAACACCTGAAGCCAATTGTGAAGGATGAAGACCTGCTCGATACTATGGCGCAAGGTGGATTATCAGATCGCGAGCAGGAAATTCTGCATTGGGTACGCAGCGGTAAAACCAATCTGGAAATCGGCATGATCCTGGAGATCAGTGCCAATACAGTGAAAAATCACCTGAAACGTATTTTCCAGAAACTGGATGTTTCTTGTCGTGCCCAGGCGGTGGCCAAAACAGGTACTGTGACGGCCTACTCCAAGCCTAACTAGGCTAGCTCCATATTTAATCCCGACCAGTAAAGCGCTGAATATCACGCAATTGCCGTTTGGTGGGGCGGCCTACACCCCGATCCCGTTCGGCAAAGTGATCAGCGCCGCTTTCCTGGGCCTGTTGCCGCACACGCAAACTTTCTTCAGTTTCGCGGTAGAGCAAGGCTGCTTCTGGCGCTCCACGACGCACATTACTAAGCGCTAGCACTTCAACTTCTATTTGCATGTCTTTGTTTTTGATGCTGACGCGCATACCCGGCTTCATCTCCCTGGCATTTTTGGCGCGGTCACCATCTACCCGCACCTTACCGCCATCCACCGCATCTGCTGCCAGGCTACGCGTTTTAAAAAAGCGTGCCGCCCACAACCATTTATCCAGGCGGCAACTGTCGTTTTGGTCATTCTCTGACGTGGCTTTTTTTTCTGCTTTTTGGTTGTGTGCTCTGGCCATTATCTTTATTAAGGCTTGCTTGTGTCAGCCTGCTGTTGAATGTAAGCCATGTGCGCCTGATTGCGTTCCAGCGTGGCCCTGAAGCTAGCGAGCACCGTTTGCGCGCGCGCCATCAGCGTATTACCGGTGTAAGTACCATCCTCCTCTTGTGTGCCTGCTTCACTATTGGTGAGGTAGGCAATGCCTTCCAGCACATGATCGATGGTGATAATTTTGAACATGCCATTATTAACTGCCGTCACTACGCTTTCATCCAGAATCAAATGACGCTGATTACGTTTCGGGATAATGACGCCCTGCTCTCCATTCAAGCCCAATGCCTGGCAAACTCGGAAATAACCTTCAATTTTTTCGTTGACGCCACCAATTGGCATCACTTCACCAAACTGGTTGAGGGCACCTGTGACCGCGATGCCCTGCTTGATAGGCAAACCGGTCAATGCCGACAATAATGCAAACAATTCCGCGCATGAGGCGGAGTCGCCTTCAACGCCGTTGTATTCCTGCTCAAACACTAATGAAGCACTCAGGCTTAATGGTGCCAGTGCCCAAAAGCTGGCGCTTAACCAGTTTTGCAGAATATAGATGCCTTTATCGTGACTGGGACCACTCATCTCGACTTCGCGGTCAATATTAATCACTCCGCTACGGCCAGGGTAACAGCGCGCAGTAATCCGAATCGGCGAGCCAAAACTGGCATCGCCCAATTCAATATGGGTCAAGCCATTTACCTGGCCGACCACGTCGCCATGGACCTGAATTAATAGTTCATTATCAATAATCGAATCACGGATTTGTGCTTCAAAAAACTGTTGGCGCAACAGGCGTGCAGATAATGCCTGATTCACATGCGTATCTGTCACCAGACGCTCATCCCCGGCTGCGGCTGCACTTTCATGCATGAGTTGATCCAGGTGTGCAAAGCGGATACTGAAGCGGCTTTGATCCTCTTCCAGCCTGTGCATGAATTGCAGCAACACATTGACGGCTGCACCACTAAAATGCGGCAGCGCTTGCTGCTGGCATTTTTGTGCGATATAACCTGCCACCCAGGCATAATTTTCCAGTGTCGCCGATACCCGGTCCTCAAACTCAACCTTGACCGGGAAAAAATCAAAGAAATCCGGCTGCGCTTCCAGGCAATCATAATAATCTTCGCGGCTGGCAATCATGATCAGCTTCACATTGACAGGCAACGCACTTTGACGATTACCGCCTGTGCCTTGTTGCGCATGGTTGGCCCAGTCTTCGATCTGAATCTCATGATTACGCATCAAACGGTACAGCTTCTCCAGCAAGGCGCCGCCGTTACTTTCATCCTGCATCAGGTCACGCAAATGCAACATCAGCATACCGCCGTCGGCGTGGTGCAAACTACCGGCACGCAAGCGTAAAAACTCAGGCCATTGCGCTGCTTCGCCGGCAGCGCTCTCCAGCGTGCCGAACAAGGCAGCAAAGCCAGGGTCTTTTTCTTCCACGATAGGCTGCTTAACTCCTGCAGTCAGGTTGGCGCGCTGATCCACCAGCAGATTGACTCTAAAGCGCGACAAAAAGCCTTCATTTACCAGGCCATCCGCGTTATTTTCGGGTTCATTACCTAATTGCTGCCAAGCCTGCAAATAGGCCAAAATTTCAGGCTTGATCACATTGAAAAGTGGAGATAATTTGGCGCTGCTCAGCTGCGCGCGCATGCTATCAATACGCTCTTCCAGCCAAACTTCAGCCAGCGAAAGATTGGCTTGCCCATTGCTATCCAGCCACTGCGGCATTTCTGCCATCAGCGTCTTGATAAATATATCCATTACCGTACGCAACTGTGAACCCAGTCCGGCGGGAAGCTTGATGTAATTAACACCGGATTGCTGGCTAAAATCGTACAAGGCGACCAGGTCTGTGAGTGAAGTATCAATACCGGTCACGGCTGCCGCTTTCATGGCGGCCATGGTCAGCCCGGCACGGCCGGAGCCTGGTGTACCCTGCACCAGCACATTGCAACCGGACTGCTGCATCGACAACCCCATCATCAGCGTTTTCTGTGCCTCAGGCTGGAGCTTCCAGCCATAATCGGTAAGGCTTAAGTCGCTGGCTTCCAGCAGCGTTTCGGTTGATTCAAACGACATCGGCGACAGTTTGTAAGAAACGGTCAGTTCATTAGGGTTTAATACTTGCATCATGTAGGTGACTTTCCATTATTCTTTTGCCACTGTTGTTTGGCATGTTCATCGGTCGCACGGGCTTCTACCCAGCGCTCACCAAAATCGCCTATTTCTTTTTTCCAGAAAGGTGCTTCTGTTTTTAAATAATCCATCATGAAAGCACAGGCTTCGAATGCCGCCTGCCTGTGCAGGCTGGTAGTCGCCACCAGCACGATCTGTGATTGTGCAGCCAATGATCCCACACGGTGGATCAAGCGTATCCCCAGCAATGGCCAGCGCTGGCAAGCCTGTTCGGCAATGCGCTGCAAAGCGGCTTCCGTCATGCCCGGATAGTGTTCAATGACCATTTCATCCAGTTTGCCATCTGCCGATAAATCTCGCACCATGCCGATAAAGTTGACCAATGCCCCCGCCCGCGGCGTGGCCGCTTTTAGCTGCTGCAACTCAGCCCCGGTATCAAAATCCTCCGGCTGTACAGAAATCTTGAGATACACAGGCGTGCTCAAGCTTAGCCTCCTGTCACCGGCGGGAAAAATGCCACTTCATCGCCTTCGTCCATGGTCGCCATATCATCAACCAGTTCATGGTTAATTGCAGCACGTACCACGCCACTGCCGTTAAACAGTTTCTGCCAGGTTTCACCGCGTTTAGACAGCCATGACTTCAAGGCGATAATAGTCTCTATACCCTCAGGCAACACCACATCTTCGGACGAGTAATTAACAACTTCCTTGATGCGTGCAAAATACAAAATGGTGATCTTCATGACGGGTTACTCTTCTCAATTTCTTCTAGTTCATCCAGCAGTTCCAACGTACCCAATCCTTCTTCCTGGGCCAGCTCCACTTTTTCAATCTGGGCAAAGCGCCGGGTGATCTTCTGGCTGCTGATATGCACATCCTGGGCATTTTCATGCGCCTGGCGGATATTATCAGCCAGTTTTTTCATGCGCGTATCAAAGCGGTTAAAGTCTTTGCTGAGCTTGCCGAGTTCATCTTTAATGATATGCACCTGCTTACGCATTTCCACATCTTTCAACACAGCGCGGGCAGTATTCAGCACGGCCATCAGGGTGGTTGGTGATACCAGCCACACACGTTTCTGCATGGCATAATCCACGACTTCGCTATGGTAGGCGTGAATCTCGGCAAACACCGCCTCAGCCGGGATAAACATCACCGCACCATCCGAGGTTTCATTGGCAATAATGTATTTATGACTGATATCGTCGATATGTTTCCTGATATCCGCCTTAAACTGTTTCCCTGCTTGCGCCTGCAATACTTCGCCCAGGCTGCTTTCATACATGCGATGGTAATTTTCGAGCGGGAATTTGCTATCCACCGCCACAGTCCCTGTTGGTTCAGGCAGGAACAACGCGCAATCCACGCGTGCGCCATTACTGAAAGTGTGCTGCATGGCAAAACTGTTGCTGGGCAGCACATTGCGCACCAGCCCTTCCAGTTGCACTTCACCAAAGGCACCACGGCTGCGTTTGTCTCCCAATAATTCCTGCAAGCTGACCATGTTGACGCTGAGACCGTCAATTTTCTTTTGTGCTTCATCAATGGTGGCCAGGCGTGCCATCACGCTGACAAAAGTCTCGTTGGTTTTCTTGAATCCGGCTTCCAGACGCTCGGAAACCTTGCCGCTCATTTCCTCAAGGCGCGAATCTACAATCTTGGTCAGCGCTTCAACGCTTTGCGACAATGTTTGTGTGGTCGTTTGCAAGGCAGTCTTCAGCATGTTTTGCTGCGATATGCCTTGTTCAGCCAGGCCATTCCGCAAACTCAGGCTGAGTTGCTCTGTACTTTGGGTTAAATGATCACGCTGGGCAACCTGTAGCTCCTGCATGGCGACGCGCAATGTCTGCATGGATTCGCGCGTAGCGGTCAATTCCTGTGACAACTGCGCACGCAAACGGTCCTGCTGGTCAGCGTTCAGGCTTTGCAATCTATCTGCCAGCAGATTGAGAGATTGATGCATTTCCCCCATCATCAAGCGATGCTTTTCTTCAAGTTGCTGTGAAAGCAATAGCGCCAGGGCTTGCTGTGAGTTCTGTTGCTGCTTGCGTGAATGCCAGAGCAGAATGCCGATAATCAGCAGTAATAACAGTAATTGAATAATTTGAAGTGCCATGACGGCATTATAGCCGATGACAATAGCAGCCACATGGACTCAGGAAAATAACGGCTAACGGGGTTGCGTCTCCCGGCACGGGAAACTCTTAAAGATTAAGTATGAATACTTTTAAGCCAGGCACTTACTAATGATTGTGCTCCTGCAAGCCAGGTGCACCATGCGCACGCGCCAGCCACTGCATTTCTGATGGGTTATGTTCCATGTCACCGAGGTCGGCATAATCTACATGCTGGTAATTGCTTAATGTCGCCAGTGTTGCCTTGGGCGGCTTGGCAGCATCGGTGGCAGCAAGCGCTCCGGTTTGCAAAGCTTGCATCTGGATGGTGACTGTATGCTCCGGATAGTGGTATTGCACTGTAAATGGCAATTTCAGCGCAGGCATCCACAATACTTCTGTACGCACACCGTTACCTAGTTCACCAGCATACTTTTCCACATCCTGGCCATATTGCTGTTGCTTGTCTGCCGGTATTTTTTTTAACTTCGCCAACTCTTCATCAGTGATCAGTTGTGACTTCACCTGCCAGATTTGCGCATCGGTTTTAATCGCCAGCAGTTTCAAGTCTACATCTGAATAATCAATGGCGCGGCCATCTTCATGCATCAGGTAGCTGTAGTTAAACTGCCCGGCCGGCTTTTTCATCCACAGACTGCTATTGTGTGCTGGCTGGCCATTCTGGTACAGGTGGCGGATCTCGACCTGGTCGTCTTCACGCATTAACCACCACTGCAAGCGTTTCGCCGAGGCATCTGTGCAAGGTGTCGCGCACTGTGTCGTTTCAAAACGTGCATTGACGATTTCCTCGGCAATACTTGCTTTGGCAGCCATCATCAACACTGTCGCTAATCCTAGCGTTTGAATTATTTTCATACTTTTTTCCATCATGTGGCACAGGGCGACACATTGCCGCCCTGTATTGCAAAACACCTAAACTAGGTACGGACACTTTTTAAAGAACCCGGAAGTGAGCGAGCGGGATAAAGTACAAGCCGCACGACACGCAAAAACCGGAATGTACATGATGAGTACATGAGGATTTTGAGTACCGCGCAACGCAGTAATTTGCCCGCGCAGCCACTTGGCTCCTCAATTAATAACCAAAAGCGTCTTTCATCACTTGATAAATATAGCTTTGCTCTTGCACGCCATGTACCAGGTAAGATTTAGGTCCCACCGCGTAAATCGCTACCTCTTCACCGGCGTGGGTTTCAGAGCTCAATGGCACCAAAGCTTCCTGGTGGAAATCAGGATCTTCAGTATCCACACCTGACATATCTACGACGCGACCTGCAGCAATCGCTTCGTTATACACAGCGTCGCCTGGTGAGTTGGTGTGGAAGCCAGGGCCGTTGGCAAAGCTCACAGTGGTGTAAGGCTTGCCGTCAGCCGCCAGGGTTGGCGCTGTTTTGCCAGGCTCAACGACCTTACCCAAAATCGGGTTGCCACGTTTCGGGTAACCACCGATAGTCAGTGTATGACTATGGTCAGCCGTCACGATGATCAGCGTGTCGTTCAAGTTCACCTTGCTTGCGGCTTCGCGTACTGCGTCTGACAATGCCACTGCATCTTTAAATGTACGGTAAGCGTTACCTGCGTGTGATGCGTGGTCGATACGGCCACCTTCCACCATCAGGAAATAACCATTCTGGTTTTTCTTGAGGATATCAATCGCCTTGCCGGTCAATTCAGATAATGAAGGCTCGCCAGCGATATCGTTCGGACGGTCTTGCTCGTATTCCATATGTGATGGATTGAACAAACCGATCACCTTGTTGGTAGTCACTGGGTTCAATGCATCAAACCCGTTCTTGTCCTGAATATATACACCACCAAATTTGCTCACATATTCTTGCGCAAGGTTACGACCATCGGTACGACGACCTTTGCTACCTTCAATATCAGTCACTGTATTTGGCAGGAAGTAGCTGCGGCCTCCACCAAACACCACATCAATACCATCACCAATCTTGCCGCTACCAAAGTTGTCTATCAGTTGCGCAGCTATGTCTTTCACGCCGTTAGTCGCAGCAGCGGATGACAGGTTGGAGTTCGCTTCCCAGTCGCGGTTTGAAATGTGGGCATAAGTTGCCGCTGGAGTTGCATGCGTAATACGCGCAGTAGACACTACGCCTGTAGATTTACCGGCAGCTTCAGCTTGTTCCAGGATAGTGGTTACCTTGCCAGCGTTGATCACAGATGGATTGGCTTCGTTTCTTGCCACAGACTGGTTCAGCGAAATAATGCCGTCATTGGTTTTAACACCAGAGACGATCGCCGTCATGGTCGGTGCAGAATCAGAAGTCTGCTGGTTAGTAGAGTAAGTCTTGGATAAGGCTACGTAAGGAAACTCTTCAAATGACAAGCGGTTGCGTTCGCCATCTATGCCTTTTAACTGGCCCTCAAAAATACGGGCACCAGTTACAGTAGAGATACCCATACCATCCCCCACAAACAGGATGATGTTTTTAGCTTTTTTAGCATTTGGCACCAGTTTTTTGCTGTCATTCAGGCTGGCAGCGCCATCATTCAGCCAGAACTGTGCATCTTCAGCCAGGGCAACGTTAGAAAGTGCGAGTTGTGAGCCCAGCAGCATGGCAACCACGGCAGTGCGTTTCAAGTTTAAAAAGTCCATGATGATTCCTTTATTTAGAGTTTATAGTATTTTTAATTAATCTTTGCGGCGGCGCATCACACCTGCCATCAGGCCCAGCCCAGCCAGCAACATGGCAACTGAATCGGCTTCCGGGACGGAAGATACTGTATTCAGGCTGATGTTATCGACACCCAGCTGTAATGAATTCTGGTTTGCCACAGTGGCAAAGCGCAGGATATAACTTCCGCCTGAAGCCAGGCTAGCACTCAGGTCAAAGCTGTAATTCACATAGTTGTTCGCTGCCAGCACACCATTGGCGCCGCCGATATAAAGGCTTTGTACAACATCCGCGCTATTGATAGAGAAAGGGTCCGCACCTGCCTTCAAAATATCTACACGCACGTGCTGGTTAGGATTGTCTGTCGCATCTACGCTGTAATCCAAGCCTGCAGCATCGATATTAGTGGTGCTGTTCTGATTATTTACAAACATCTGGAAGCTTAAAGTAGCTGATGAAACCGCGCCGGTGTTGAAGGTCTGGAACAATGCATTGCTGGCATTACCGTAGTTATCCAGAATGCCATAGTAGCTACCCTGATAAGCGCCAACGGTATTGTTTGCGGTGACTTCAGTAGAAGTGCCGGTTTGCGCCAGCACACTGCCAAAAAAGCCCTGCTCCGCCACTTGCCAGCCGGTGATATCGTAAACATCCGCGCCGTGTGATTCGAAACCGCCGTTTTGTATGAGTTCGGCCGCCTGTGTTGCAGGTGACAGTGCTGCCATTACCAGCATGCCAGTCATCGCCCAAGAGTTAAGCTTCATGTGAATATTCTCCCTGATTGTCTGTGATTAACTTGTACGCGGGTGTTTAGGCCTGCGTACTTACCTGAGTATTGTTAAAAACATCTGTTGCAGAAAGGTTTCACTCGCGTGAAGCTTATGTGACTAGTAAGACTACTGGCTAGTTGGACTAGGTGCTAGAAAAGAAAAAACCCCGAATAAACGGGGTTATAAATGACTTTAACTTGAAAACACGACACAATCACACGAAGGCATCCATCATGCTGATGATCATGAGTAGCATAAATCCAAAAAACAGAATTTTCAGATTTAAACTCATAAACGGCCCTGTGCATTTGTGATGTTGCTAGAATAGGACTATCGCATTTGTCTCTCAATGGCCCGTTTGGGTCAATTCAGGCATGGCGTACGACAATAATACTAACCATCCCACCTTGGCGTCACACGTCATCACAAGGGAGCGATATGCTAAAACTAAAACTCATGCTGGGGTTCTGGCTGGCCAGCCTGACCCGCAGGCTGAAAAATAATTTTTACCTGTATCTGGCATTGCTGTTCAGCGCTTTTATTTTGCTGGATGCAGGTGTGTTCCATGTCGGGCAGAACATGCGTGACAAGGCGTTTGACATGATGGTGAAAAACCGCATTTTCAAACCGGACCCTGATCCTGCCATCGTCATTATCGATATCAATGAAGCCAGCCTGGAAGCGATGTCCAAGGAATATGGCCGCTGGCCGTGGCCGCGCCAGGTGATAGGCGAATTGGTCGAGAATATCCAGCGCCAGCAACCGAAAGCGATCATCTTCGATATCGTGTTTTCGGATGCCGATGTGTATAACCCGGATAGTGACAGCTACTTCAATGATGTCATTACCGCTTGTGAAAACTGCTTCTTCCCGTTGTTGCGGCTGGACGCCAGCCAGGACAGTAAAAGCCAGCTGACTTACGCGCAAATCCCCGGCTTGACCCATAGCACTGATGCAGACCAGCAAGCGACGTTCGCGGCTATCCCCCCGTATTTCAAAGGGGCCTGGAAGCAGCAGCGTATGGGTACCCATAATGTCTACCCAGATAGTGACGGCGTGGTGCGCCAATACCGCATGCGCCATCACGACAGAGGCTGGACCTTACCCGCCCTGCCCTTGCTGGTGGCAGATGCCATGCAGTTCGAGACCAGCAACACACCGGATGACATGCTGCTGAACTGGCGCGGCAAACCGTTTACCTACCAGTATGTTTCATTCAGTGATGTTTACACCGATAGCTCCAGCTCACAGCCAAAACGTGCTGGTGATGAATTCAAGGACAAGATTGTCATCATAGGTTCCACCGCGCCGGCACTGTTTGATATCAAGCCAACTGCGATGGATAAGCAATTTCCCGGCGTGGAGATTCTGGCAACGGCGCTGGATAACACCTTGCACCAGGATTACCTGAAAGTCTGGCGGGGCAAACTGCCTTATATTTTGCTTAGCCTGTTATTGGTGTGGCTGACCACACTGGCGTTTTATTTCAAGGTAGACCGCGACCGTTTCAATGGCATCTTTACCGGCAGCCAGATCGGCCTGCTGGTATTGTCATACCTGGCGATCAACTTTATTCATACTTATCTCGACCTGGCCGCGCCTATTGTCTGGGCAGTCGCTTATTTCGGTATCGCCAAAATTTACGCACTGGCGACTGACCGTGCCCTGCAGCGCTGGCTGGCGTTTGGGCTGACATCTAACAGTGAAGAACTGGAAGTTTTGCTGATGCCGATAGCGATTGAAAGCCCGGAAACCCTGGGTGACGCAGTGATGAAACTGGTCCGCAAAGAAATCGAATTTGCCTGCCGCGCACCCAACCAGACTGATATTCTGGTTGGCACCCAAAGCGGCATCTGGGGCTTGTTTGGCGACATGGTCATTGTTAGCTGGCAATATAAACCTGAAGACGCTTATCGTGAGGCTGCAGCGCAAGATGCGCAGCAACTGGCGACACAATTACCGTCATTGCTGAATAAGCTGGGTCTGCCACATCACCCAACGCTTCGTTATGGCATGCACCAGGGCAATATCGTCAACCGGGCCGACCAACTGGCGGCACAATGGCGGCTATTGTTTGCACAGGCGATGATAGAACTGGAAAAAGACTATTTATCAACCACGGAGAAAGTTGAGACACCTAGATGATAAAAAGAAGCATGATAAAGAACAGTCTACTGGGACTGTTGACCGCACTCGCTTGCAGCAGCGCGATGGCAGCCGAGACTGGCGTTGTATTAAAACCTGATCAATTACGCGCCGATGCTTTTAGCGATGCCAAAGTAGTCGGTAATGTGAATAAAAACGACGCTGTAGATATTCTGAATAAAAAAGGCGCCTGGCTGCAAATCAAATCCGCAGGCAAAACCGGCTGGGTGCGTTTGCTGACGGTTAAACGTAACAGTGCTGGCGGTAATAATGTCGCCGGCGTAGTTGGTGTGGCTACCGGCCGCAGTGGCACGGGCAAAGTGGTTTCCACGACCGGTATCCGCGGACTGAGTGCCGAGGATCTGAAAACAGCACAATTCAATGAAGCTGAAACCAAAAAAATGGAGAGTTACACCGTCAGTGCGGATGAGGCAAAACAATTTGCCGCCAGCGGTGGCTTAAGCAGCCGCCAATATCCATACTTTCAGGGAGCCAGCCAGCCATGAATCACAGATTATTGAACAAAAACCTGTTAAAACAGGCAGTCATGCTGGCTATCTGTAGCGGCATGATGGCTGGCACCGCCGTCGCCCTGGACCTGAAAGGGGTGCTTAAAGATGCGGTGAATGAGCAACTTGGCGGCAAGACTGAACAGCCTGCACAAGCCACTGAGGGCCAGAATACTTCTGCGCAGGATAAACTAGCCAATATCAACTGGAAAAATCCCAGCCAGGAAGACGAAATTGCAGTAGGCCGTAACGTGACCGGTACCATACTTGGCGCCGCGCCGCTGGTCAATGATGCCAAGCTGCAAGCATACGTCAATAAAGTCGGGCGCTGGGTCGCCAGCCAGTCCGAGCGTACCAGCCTGCCCTGGCATTTTGGCGTGATTGATAGTACAGATATCAACGCATTTGCAGCGCCGGGTGGGTATGTACTGATTACCAAAGGCTTGTATCACCGTTTAGCCAGCGAGGCACAACTGGCTGGTGTACTGGGTCATGAAATCGCCCATGTCGTACAAAGGCATCATTTAAAAGTGATGCAAAAACAGGCGCTGATGGATGCCGGCACATCATTCCTGAAAGAAAAGATCAGCAAAAATAAAATCACGCAGCGTGCCGTGACTACCGGTGCCGAAATCAGTGCACGCAACCTGGATAAAAGCGCTGAATACGAGGCTGACAGCATGGGCACAGTATTAGCCGCAAGGGCCGGTTATGACGCGTATGGCCTGGCAGAAGTATTACAGGAGATGGAACTGCTAGGCAATAATGATGGGAGCGTAGCGCTGCTTTTCCAGACCCACCCTCACCCGGATGACCGTGTGGCGCAACTGAGCCTGGTCAGCGGTGACCAGATAGATAAAATCAGTGGTGGTAAAACCCTGGAAAACCGCCTTTACAAGCTGAAGTAAACTTTATTGCTGAAAACAAATAAGGCTCGCCGTGGCGAGCCTTATTTAATCTAACAACCTGCACCTATACCCAACCGCGCTCGCGGCACTCATTTTTAATATAAGCGTAATACACAGGTGCAGCTACTATGCCCGCTAAACCGAAAGTGGCTTCCATTAGCAGCATCGCGACCAGCAATTCCCAGGCGTGTGCGCGTATCTGGCTGCCGACTATCCGCGCATTGAGGAAATACTCAAGTTTATGAATCACAATTAAAAATAACAGTGACCCGATGGCGACGATAAAGGAGTGACTGATACTCACAATCACAATCACGGTATTAGAGATCAGGTTACCGACCACCGGCAGCAAACCAACCAGGAAAGTCAGCAAAATCATGGTTTTGGTAAATGGCAAATGGATGCCGCAAAGCGGCAGGATAATCGCCAGGTAAATAGCAGTCAGGCTGGCGTTCACCGCAGAAATCTTGACTTGCGCAAATACGATATTCTTAAACGCCTGTGCAAATAACCCCACTCGCTGCAATAGGCTTTGTGCAAACGGACGCTGGTTAGTTTTGGTTTGCACGTCATGCAAAGCGACCATCGCACCAATCACCATACCAATGAGAATATGTGCAAAATGGTGCCCGGCTTCTTTACCCAGCAACTGCCAATCTGCCGAATGCGCACGTAACCATTCGATCACCGTTTGCTGCAGTGTAATGGCATCATCGGGCAGGCGGTCATTCAGCCAGACTGGCAGCACTGCACGCGAGTCTTCAATAATACGGGCAAGCTGGTCAAACAGCATGGTCAGGCCGCCAGTATCACTGCGGATCAGGGTCACGATACTCATACCCATCGCCACCAGTAAACCAATCACAAAGGTCGCGAGCAGAACCACTGCCAGCCACTTGGCATATTTGCCAGGCACCCTGCGCGCAATAATCGGTGAAATCACATGAATCAGCTCGAATACCAGCAGGCCTACCAGTAAAGCGGGCAGTAGCTGTACTTTTAATACCAGCCACATCAAAACGGCCATCAGCACATAGGTGGCGGTATCAAATTTTTGGGTTTGGGTCACAGCAGACTCCGGACTTTCGTCATGAATGGCTAATATTTGGCTTGCAACTGCCGGGCAGCATCGACCGGTAATTTAAGCAGGAAGTGGACAGCTTCATCAAACTGCTTGTCCAGCACTTCCCCGTTTAATCTTTGTACTTCCCGCGTCAGCTCATCAACGCGTTTGTAAGAAGTGGAAATTTTCAGGTGTACCATTTCAATAAACGGGATTGTCCCAGCCTGATCCATGGCCTGCCTGGCAGTGCCGCCATAGGCACGCACCAGGCCACCAGTGCCCAGATTAATCCCGCCGTAATAGCGGACCACGGCGACGCAGCAATTGACATAATTTTGACCGTCCAGCATTTGCTGAATCGGTTTGCCCGCAGTGCCTGCAGGCTCGCCCGCGTCAGAAAAGCGAGCGACTATGCCTTCAGCGGTTTTCATGCGGAAAGCATATGCCAGGTGACCTGCGCCTTGATGCTCACTGGCAAACTGGCGCAAAAACAATGCGAGCTCGCGTTCGTTTTCACACCGCGCAGCGCGGGCAATAAAGCGTGACTTGTTGATGGTTTGGTCGGCCTGGCCGAGTTGACTAAACGTCTGCATGACTAAGATTTCAGGAAAGGCCGATTATTCTACCACTGGGATCCACGGTGATACGCTGGCTGGCGGGCTGTTTCGGCAAGCCCGGCATGGTCATAATGTCGCCACATACAGCGACAACGAA
This sequence comes from Methylophilus sp. Leaf414, assembly GCF_001425425.1. Lineage (NCBI taxonomy): Bacteria > Pseudomonadati > Pseudomonadota > Betaproteobacteria > Nitrosomonadales > Methylophilaceae > Methylophilus > Methylophilus sp. Leaf414. The sequence continues at coordinate 423,309 of NZ_LMQQ01000001.1, forward strand.
ACCGGCACCACGCGATAATCGCAACTCTCGCACATGCAAGGTATGCCCTACCGGTACGTTGCGCAGCTTGGCATCAGAGGATAATGAATATTGTGTTTTTGCTACGCATACCGGCAAACCGCGACTTGCTTCGGCCATGGCCTCTAACTGTTGTTCTGCCTGCGCGCTGAATGTCACATCTTTAGCACCATATAGCGATCGTGCAATGGCATGCAGTTTATCAGTCAGTGACAAATCATCCTGGTATAGCAATGTTGGATTGGCTGTTTGTTGCGTCAGGTTGGCAACCGCATGTGCCAGGTCGAGTGCACCCTTACCACCCTGCGCCCAATGCCGGCATACATGTAGACTGCTTCCCCAGGATTCAACGGCTGACTGTAACAACGCAACTTCAGCCTCGGTATCATGCGTAAAGTGGTTAAGTGCGACCAATACCGGCAAACCGAAATGCTGGCGCATGTTATCTACATGTTTTTTCAGGTTAGCCATACCGACAGAGAGCGCTTGAAGATTCTCTGTATTCAGATCAGCCACTTCCACCCCACCGTGATATTTGAGTGCGCGGATAGTCGCCACCACTACTGCCATATCCGGCCTTAACCCGGATTGGCGGCATTTGATATCCATAAATTTCTCGGCACCGAGATCGGCACCAAAGCCCGCTTCAGTCACTACGTAATCTGCCAGCCGCAAAGCGGTTTGCGTGGCGACCAGGCTATTACAACCGTGAGCGATATTGGCGAATGGGCCACCATGTAACAACGCTGGCGACCCTTGCAGGGTTTGCACCAGATTAGGCTGAAAGGCATCTTTTAATAAGGCGGTCATTGCGCCTTCCGCTTGCAAATCACTGGCAAAAATAGGCTCGCGTTTTGTTGACTGTCCCACTTGCATACGGCCCAGACGACGGGTTAAATCTGCCAGATCAGTCGCCAGGCAAAAAATCGCCATCACTTCACTGGCTACCGTAATATCAAAACCGGTGTCATAGGCATACGGCTGGTTAATGGTAATCCTGCGCAAGGCGCGGTCATTCATATCCATACAGCGCCGCCAGCTAATATGATCAAACTGCAAGGCGTTGCCATGGTAAATATGGTTATCCACTAAAGCAGCCAGCAGGTTATTGGCAGCACTGATGGCATGAAAATCGCCGGTGAAATGCAGGTTGATATTTTCCATGGGCACGACCTGCGCGTAACCACCACCGGTGGCGCCGCCCTTCATGCCAAATACGGGGCCTAAAGAGGGTTCGCGCAAACAGGCCAATGCCTTGTAGCCAGCCAGGTTCAAGGCATCGGTCAAACCCACCGTCGTGGTGGTCTTGCCTTCGCCTGCTGGCGTCGGATTGATGGCTGTCATCAAAATCAGTTTGGCACGCACCGGTTGTGTACGCAGTTGATTCACGGTGGATTGCGTAAGCTTGGCCATATGCTGGCCATGAAGATGCAAATCTGAATCAGAAAGCCCTAATCGCCGGGCAATATCAGTGATAGGGCTTAATGTGGCCGCTTGCGCAATTTCGATATCACTTAACATGCGTATCCCTGGTTCAGGTTTCAAGGTCAAGTTTGATGATTAACGTTTGGATTTGCTGCCTCCGAGAATAGATCCTAGCACGCCCCTGATAATGGCACGGCCCAGTTGAGAGCCAATCGCCCGTGCTGCAGATTTCGCTGCAGACTCTAATACCGAGTCGGAGCGGCTTGTTTTACCACTGAGAATTCCGCCCAGATCAAATCCGGAAGAGGACTCTTGCTCTTGCGGGGCTTTTTCCTGAGTGGCCGCAGCGGCTTGCTCAGCCCGTTGCTTGAGAGTCTCATAGGCAGATTCCCTGTCCACTAACTTGTCATACACTCCCGCAACCAGTGACTGCGTCATTACCTGGTTACGTTCAGCATCGGTTGCGGGACCCACCCTGCTTTCCGGCGGACAGATAAATGTGCGCTCTACAGGCGTTGGGGCACCCTTCTCATCCAGGAATGAAACCAGCGCTTCGCCTACCCCTAGCTCGGTAATGGCAGTAGCCACATTCAATTTTGGATTAGCGCGGAAGGTTTGCGCCGCGACCTGCACTGCTTTCTGGTCACGCGGCGTAAAAGCGCGCAAAGCATGCTGGACACGGTTACCCAATTGCCCAAGCACCACATCCGGAATATCCAGCGGATTTTGCGACACGAAATAGATGCCTACCCCTTTTGAACGCACCAATCGCACCACTTGTTCGATTTTCTGCATCAACATTGCGGGTGCATCGTTAAACAGCAAATGCGCTTCATCAAAAAAGAAGACGAGTTTTGGTTTTTCCAGGTCACCCACTTCCGGCAGTTTTTCGAATAGCTCGGATAACAGCCACAATAGTAAAGTGGCATAAACACGTGGTGAATTCAGTAATTTATCCGCCGCAAGGATATTGATATAGCCCAAACCTTTGGCATCGGTTTGCATCATATCTTCCAGGTTTAGCGCTGGCTCTCCGAACAAAGCATCACCGCCTTCAGTTTCCAGTTGCAGTAATGATCGTTGAATCGCGCCCACACTGGCGGTTGAAATATTGCCGTATTGCGTCTGGTAGGTCGCGGCATTTTCAGCACAGTGCTGCGCCATGGCACGTAAATCTTTCAAATCCAAGAGCAGCATGCCATTGTCATCGGCCACCTTGAAAATCGCGTTCAGTACACCGCTTTGCACTTCGTTAAGGTTAAGCATGCGGGAAAGTAACAAAGGGCCCATTTCGCTAAGTGTGGTGCGAACCGGATGCCCTTTAGCACCAAACATATCCCAGAACATGACCGGGTAAGCTTTATTGCTGTAACCCGTTAGCGCCAGCTGCTGCACGCGTGCCTCGACTTTGGCATTGCCACCGCCAACCTGGCTCATGCCGGATAAATCCCCTTTGACGTCAGCCATAAATACCGGCACACCAATACGTGAAAACTGTTCGGCCAAACTTTGCAAGGTCACGGTTTTGCCTGTGCCGGTGGCACCTGCAATCAGGCCATGGCGGTTGGCCATTTTTGGCAACATCACACTGTCGGTTTCATTATTTTTGGCGATGAGCATCGGTTCTATCATGGGAAGCACTCGTTTAAGTAATTGTTTGGTTGAGTATAGGTGATGCCCCAGAAAAGTGGAAGGTAGTTGGCGGCAAACGATAGATCAAGAATCGCTTAAAAATCACCGCGACGTGCTTTTTCCATCAAACCAATCAAGGCATCTTCCAGTTGCTGCGCTGAAGCCTGCGCCCTGGGGGTAGGATTTTTGATATTTTTCAGATCATGCGTAGGCCTATCCAGCCCTAGGTATAAACGCCGCTTGCCTTGCGCATCCGGTTTCTCATATATAGCCACCCTGCAAGGCGCAAATACCAGGAACTCGGGATGATCCAGGATAATTTCCGTGCCCATGCTGAGGTTACAAAAGGTGCGGACCTCCTTGATCCCTTGTGGGTCTTGCCCGCGCAATTTCATATGTTCGCCAATCGGGAAATTGGCCGGACTGACAAAATTCAAACCTTCAGAAATAGACTTTAAGCTATCCACCAGATCCTGGTAGCTGACATTTGGCTGAACCGGTACTTCATAAATCGCGTTATCCAGATCTACATCAGGCATGCCATGGCCGATTGCACGCATGTGCGGCCCTTTATCCATCGCCTGCGCACATCCCATAATCGGCATACATAGCCATAGCAAACAACATAAGCCCGAGATGCAGCGATGCATGGTCAACATTCCTTTTTTAATTGAAGTTCATTACAGCACAGCGCCCTAAGCAGTCATGTGACTAAAATCACGGCAAATCACCAGCAGGGTTTATAAGTCTTGATGAAAAGCGCGCTGCACCGTACGTTTGTCGTATTGCGGCGACAGCATGGTAATAAAATTCAACATATAGTCACGCAAAAAAGCATCACGACGCACGCCCAGATAAGTCGTGCTATTCGGGAATAAATGACTGCAATCCAGGCTTTTAAGGGGCGCATCTCGTACTTCGTCATAGGCCATATTCGCAATAAGACCTATCCCGAGACCAAGGTTGACGTAAGTTTTAATTACGTCGGCATCAATCGCGGTAAACACAACGTTCGGTTGTAAATCGGCGTCATGAAATACTTTAGAAACCAAAGTACCACCGGTAAATGCAAAGTCATAGGTAATCAGCGGGTAATCCGCCAGGTCTTTTAATGTCAGTTTGCCTTTTTGCAGCAAGGGATGTTGCGGCGGCACTACCAGGCAGCGGTTCCACTCGTAACATGAAAGGCACGACAAACGCTCGTCATCACTGATATTTTCGGTTGCGATGCCGATATCGGCCTCACCGGAAGCCACATGCTCGGTGACCTGTGCCGGGTTACCCTGGTGGATCGCCAGTTTGACGTTAGGATATTGCGCGATGAACTGTTTAACTGCAGACGGCAAACGGTACCGCGCCTGTGTGTGTGTCGTAGCAATGGTGAGTTCACCACTATCTTCCTGGCTATATTCATCGCCCACGCGTTTGATATTCTGCATATCCAGGATCACGCGTGCTGCCAGATCTACAATCTTACGGCCGGGTTCGGTGACACCGATCAGGCGTTTGCCATTACGCTGGAATATTTGCAGGCCCAACTCTTCTTCAAGCAACTGAATCTGTTTGCTCACACCCGGCTGTGAAGTGTGCAGCACTTCTGAAGCAGAAGAGATATTCAGCTGTTGACGGACAACCTCATGTATATAGCGTAATTGGTGAAATTTCATTGCCTGCTCAATATAACCAAAAGCTATATCATAGAACAACTGGTTATTAAATCAATAATTAAAAATCTGGTACATTTCGCGCACTAAAGTTAAGAAGATACTCCTCATGGAATTCGGATACATACTGGCAGGCTTTGTTGTCGGTTTTTTGGTGGGTTTAACAGGCGTTGGCGGTGGTTCGTTAATGACACCCATTTTGTTGCTGGTTTATAACGTGAAACCAGCGGTAGCAGTCGGCACAGACTTACTTTATGCATCCATCACCAAATCTGTCGGTATTTTTGCGCATGGCAAACTGGGGAACATTGACTGGCGCATTGTGAAGCGCCTGGCTATCGGTAGCGTACCTGCCTCTATGGTCACATTGTGGGCGCTGCAAAGTATGGACTTGCAATCTAGCAGTGCCGTCTCCACCATTAAGTTCTGGTTGGGCATTGCACTGATTATCACTTCTATCGCTGTGTTGCTGCGAAACAAACTGATCTCCCTGGTTGCCAGTGAAGAATGGATTCCCGTCCGCTATGTGCCCGCAGCGACGATAATTCTCGGCATCATACTTGGCGGATTAGTGACCCTCACTTCAGTCGGTGCCGGCGCTTTGGGCGTAACTGCGCTCATCATGCTCTACCCTAAAGAAAAGATCACCACTATTGTCGGCAGTGATATCGCGCATGCGGTGCCATTGACGCTGGTGGCTGGTGTAGGTCATGCCTCTTTGGGCACAATAGACTACACCTTGCTAGGCACATTATTGATAGGTTCAATCCCTGGCATCTATCTCGGTAGCCACCTGAGTTCGCGGGTTGCCGAGCACTGGGTGCGTATTGTGCTGGCTATGATATTGATTTATGTAGGCTTTAAGCTGGTTTTCCATTAAAATACTGCCTCTTCGCAATGGCGAAAAAGTGATTTAAGCATGTACAAATACGACCCTATAGACCAACAAATTGTCAACGAACGTGTCGCCCAATACCGCGACCAGACCCGCCGCTACATCGCTGGCGAGTTATCCGATGAAGAATACCGCCCGTTAAGGTTACAGAACGGCCTGTATATCCAACGCCATGCGCCTATGCTGCGTATTGCGATCCCTTATGGTTTGCTTGCAAGCAAACAGTTGCGCAAACTGGCAGATATTACAAAAAAATATGACCGCGGATACGGACATTTCAGCACCCGCCAAAACCTGCAATTGAACTGGCCAAAACTGGAAGATACGCCGGATATCCTGGCGGAGCTTGCCACTGTCGAGATGCATGCCATCCAGACCTCGGGCAATTGCATCCGCAATATCACGACTGATCAGTTTGCAGGGATTGCACCGGATGAAATTATTGACCCGCGTGCAATTGCAGAAATCATGCGTCAATGGAGTACATTCCACCCGGAATTTGCGTTGTTACCTCGTAAATTCAAGATTGCAGTTTCCGGTACAACGCAAGACCGCGCCATTGTGCAAGCGCATGATATCGGCCTGGAATTTTACAAAGACAGCAATGACCAGATGGCAATTAAGGTCTGGGTTGGTGGTGGCCTGGGCCGTACACCTATCCTGGGCACGGTAATTCGCGAGCATCTTGAATGGCAGCATATCCTGTCTTACTGCGAAGCCGTCATTCGTGTGTACAACGTGCATGGCCGCCGCGATAACGCTTACAAAGCGCGTATCAAGATTCTGGTGAAAGCCCTGGGCATTGAAGAATTCAAACGCCAGGTAGAAGAAGAATGGGCGCATTTGAAAGACGGCCCGCTCACGATTACCAATGCCGAACTCGACCGCGTGGCCCAATATTTTGAGCCTATGCCTTATGAAACCTTGCCAGCGCATGATCCATCATTTGATGCTGCTATTGCCTGCAACCCGGCATTTGCGACCTGGGTGAAGCGTTCAGTACAACCACATCGTGTACCTGGTTACCGTGCAGTGACCTTGTCATTGAAACCACATGGCAAAGCGCCAGGTGACGTCACTAGCGAACAAATGCATGTAGTTGCTGATCTTGCAGATGCTTACAGCTTTGGCGAACTGCGTTCTTCACATGAGCAAAACCTGATTTTGGCAGATGTGAAACTATCTGATTTGTTTGCCGTTTGGGAAAAAGCACGCGCAGCCGGTTTGGCAACGCCTAATATTGGCCTGCTAACAGACATTATTTGCTGCCCTGGCGGTGATTTCTGCAGCCTTGCCAATGCTAAATCCATCCCGATTGCAGAAGCGATTCAAAACCAGTTTGATGATCTGGATTACCTGCATGAAATTGGTGACATCGAACTGAATATTTCCGGTTGCATGAACGCTTGCGGCCATCACCATGTAGGCCATATTGGTGTGCTTGGCGTGGATAAAGACGGCTCTGAATGGTATCAGGTGACTATTGGTGGCAAGCAAGGCAATGACGCCAGTATCGGCAGCGTGATTGGTCCTTCTTTCTCGGCTGAAGAGATGCCGGGCGTAGTGCAAAAACTGATAGAAGTGTATATCCGTGAACGTCATGAAGATGAGCGTTTTATCGATACTGTCCGCCGGTTAGGCATCGCGCCATTCAAAGCGCATGTTTATGCAGACCAGAAAAAAGGAGCCACGGCATGAGTAACCTGATTCGTCTGAATGCCGAAGGTGTAGCTGAAATCGTGCAGGATGAATGGATACGTGTGATCCCCCCTGCCCTCGGTGAAGAGTCTGTACGCAAGCAAGCGGGTAAAGTCGTATTGTTCAAGTTGACTGGCGAAACCACTTTTACACCTGAACAAATTGCCGACACACAAATCCCTGCAACTGGCAAAGTGCTGGTACCGCTGACGGTGTGGCAGGCTCGCAAGGCTGAGTTGCAAGCTCGTTTTGACGCTGGTGATGTTGGCATTGTGCTGGCAACCCATGAAACAGCAGAAGCTTTGCAGGCAGAATTTTCAGATATGAATAGCCTGCCGCTAGTTGCTGTATTCGTTGAGCGCTTTGCTGATGGCCGCATTTTCACCCTCGGCAACTGGTTGCGCACCCGCTTCGGTTACAAAAATGAATTGCGCGCCATTGGTGACGTATTGCGCGACCAGTTGTTTTTCCATAAACGTTCCGGCTTTAACAGCTTCCTGATCCGCGCTGACCGCTCTGCACAAGAGGCCGTCGCCAGCCTGAATGACTTTAGCCAGCCTTACCAGGGTGCTGTGGATGACGTGCCTGTCTGGCGGAGAGTAAATCGCTCATGAGTGGTGCTGTCAGCATGCTTAAGCCGGCCGCTAAAAATCCGGCTACCAGTCCTGAACTGATTGATGCATTGGTCAGCAGTGTGCAGGCCAAGCGTGCGCAAGCGTTAGAATTGCTGAAAGCAGCCGTTGCCGAATTTCCGGCAATCACCTTCGCCAACAGTTATGGCGCTGAAGATATGGTGCTCACAGACCTGATCGCAAAAGAGCAACTGCCTATCGAGATTTTCTCACTGGATACCGGTCGCCTGCCTGCTGAAACTTACACATTGATGGCTGATGTGGAAAATACCTATACCATTAAACCAATGGTGTTTTTCCCCAGGCACGAAGCGGTTGAAAATTATGTGCGCACGCAAGGCATTAATGCTTTTTACGAAAGCATTGAGCTGCGTAAAGCCTGCTGCCATATGCGTAAAGTCGAGCCATTGCAGCGCGCCCTTTCCGGCAAACGGGCATGGATCACAGGTATGCGTGCTGAACAGGCGACTACACGCAGCAACCTGCCGACCCGTGAATACGATGCAGGCAACAAGCTGGAAAAATTCAATCCTTTAAGTGATTGGACTGAAAAAGAAGTATGGGCCTATATCCGCATGTATAGCGTGCCCTACAATGATTTGCACGACCAGTTTTACCCAAGTATAGGCTGCGCGCCATGTACGCGTGCAGTCGCCATGGGCGAAGATATCCGTGCTGGCCGCTGGTGGTGGGAAGACCCGACGAATAAAGAATGCGGACTGCATGTTAAAAAGTAACGACAAATGACTACGGTTCAATCCATATGCTGTGTTGAACCTGAAAGCATTTGTGGCTGATTGATAGAAGATTGAAATGACAACTAAACAACCTTTGTCCCACCTCGACTGGCTGGAAGCTGAAGCCATACATATTTTGCGCGAAGTCGCTGGCCAATGCTCAAACCCGGTATTGCTGTTTTCGGGTGGTAAAGACTCATTATGTATTTTACGCCTGGCAGAAAAAGCATTCCGCCCTGGCCGTTTTCCGTTTCCGCTTTTGCATATTGACACCGGTCATAACTACCTGGAAGTGGTGAACTTCCGTGACCAGCGTGCGGCTGAATTGGGTGAGCGCCTGATTGTGCGCTCAGTGGAAGACTCGATCAAACGCGGCACGGTGGTATTGAAATCGGCCGATGAACCGCGTAACAAGCATCAATCTGTGACTTTGCTGGAAGCCATTGAAGAATTCGGCTTCGACTGCTGCATTGGCGGTGCCCGCAGGGACGAAGAAAAAGCGCGTGCCAAAGAACGCATCATGAGTTTCCGTGATGAATTCGGTCAGTGGGACCCAAAAAACCAGCGTCCTGAATTGTGGAACCTGTACAACGCCCGCGTGCATAAGGGTGAAAACATCCGCGCCTTCCCGATTTCAAACTGGACCGAAATGGATGTCTGGCAATATATCGAGCGCGAAAAACTGGAACTGCCTAGCATCTACTTTGCGCATCAGCGCGATGTCGTGATGCGTAATGGCTCGATTTTCCCGGTGAATGTGCCCCTGTCTGACGGTAGCCTGATTAATCAGCCAAAAGCGGCTGAAGAAGTCATCAACATGCAGGTGCGTTTCCGTACTGTAGGGGATATCACTTGCACGGCGCCAGTGATTTCGGATGCTGATGATGTCAGCAAAATCGTGATAGAGACGGCTACAACGACTATCACCGAGCGCGGTGCGACCCGTCTGGATGACCAGACCTCCGAGGCTTCGATGGAGCAGCGTAAAAAAGAAGGTTATTTCTAAAAATGCAGATAAATCCATGGGTAGCATTCCATAGGGCGTTTCCCAAGAGTTCTTCAGCATTTTAATTAAGTGAACATTATGACAACACAACACAATGATTCTTTGCTACGCTTTATGACTTGCGGCAGCGTGGATGATGGCAAAAGCACTTTAATTGGCCGCCTGCTATACGATACTAAAACCATTCTGACCGATACGCTAAGTAATATTGAGCGTACCTCGAGTAAACGCGGTATGGATGCCGTGGACCTGTCATTACTGACTGATGGCCTGCAAGCTGAACGTGAGCAAGGTATTACCATTGACGTGGCTTACCGTTATTTCAGCACCGGCACGCGTAAATACATCATCGCTGATGCGCCTGGTCATGAGCAATACACGCGTAATATGGTGACTGCCGCTTCTACAGCGAATCTGGCAATCATTTTGATCGACGCCCGCCGTGGTGTGCTGACACAAACGCGCAGACACAGCTACCTGGCGCATCTGGTAGGTCTGCAGCATATTGTGGTAGCAGTAAATAAGATGGACCTGGTTGATTATGACCAGGCCACATATGAAAAAATTAAAGCGGATTACCTGGCATTTGCTACCGAAATTGGCTTGGCGCAAGCACGTGATATCAAGTTTATCCCGATGTCTGCCCTTAACGGCGACATGCTGGTAGACCGCCTGGACAATCTGGATTGGTATCAAGGCGAGACGCTGCTGGAAATCCTGGAACAGGTGCCTGCAGCGCACAGCGACCCGGCAGAACAATTCCGCTTCCCGGTGCAATTTGTTTGTCGCCCACATGATTCTGCCAACCCTGAACTGCATGACTTCCGTGGCTTTATGGGCAGAGTTGAGTCTGGCGAGATTGCTGTAGGCGATGCTGTTACCGTATTACCTAACGGCTACCAATCCAAAGTCAAAGCCATTCAGATTGGCAATGATCAGTTGCAAAGCGCGCAAACAGAACAAAGTATTACCCTGTTGCTCGAAGACGAAATCGACACCTCGCGTGGTGATATGATTGTGAAAACCGCAGAAGTGATAGAGCCGGTGAAACAGATTGAAGCTCACGTTTGCTGGTTGTCTGAAACACCGCTGTCTCCAGCCCGTACGTATGTTGTGCGCCACACTTCTCGTGAATCCAAGGCCAAAATTGGTATGATTCAATACAAAGTAGATGTGAATACGCTGGAACAACAATCGACCGCTGACTTGAAAATGAATGACATTGCGCGTGTCAGCTTTAAACTGGCCCAGCCGTTGATGGTGGATAGTTATGATAAAAACCGTGCCACTGGCGCGTTTATCGTCATCGACGAAAGTACCAACAATACCGTTGGCGCGGGTATGATTGTTTGATCAATCGCAACGCAACTCATCGTCAATTAGACTAATTTGCAATAAAATATCGTTCTGGCTGACCCTAATATTTTGGCTGAAACCAAGCCGCTAAGGATTTGAAAAAATGACCTATGTAGTAACCGAAAATTGTATTCAGTGCAAATATACCGATTGCGTAGATGTGTGCCCGGTCGACTGCTTTGTTGAAGGCCCTAACTTTCTCGCCATTAACCCGGATGAGTGTATTGATTGCACCCTGTGTGTCGCGGAATGCCCTGCTGAAGCCATTTTCTCGGAAGACGATGTGCCAGCCGACCAGCAGCACTTTATCGAACTGAATGCGCGTCTATCAACGGTATGGCCTACCATCACCTCGAGAAAAGATCCTCTGCCTGAAGCAGACGATATGAACGGTAAACCAGGTAAAACTGCATTGCTGGTTGAGTAACCAATCTGCTCCAAATAAAAAACCGCTCAAGTGAGCGGTTTTTTATTTGTTCACGCTTGGGTTTTAACCACTTGCCGTGACGGACTGATGGCTTAAACCCACAACAAGCAGTTTTTTCACAGGCGCATAACTGCGACGGTGCTCAGCCGTTACACCGTATTCCGCCAGGCGCTCAAGGTGCAACGCAGTCGGGTAGCCTTTATGCTGGGCAAAGCCATACTGGGGATATTGTGTATCCAGTTCCAGCAAAGAAGCGTCCCTGGCTGTTTTTGCGAGGATAGAAGCCGCAGAAATCACAGCGACTTTACTATCGCCTTTAACAATGGCTTCACAAGGCAAATCAAACTTTGGCCGCCGATTACCATCTACTTGAATCAAGGTCGCATGCACATCAAAATCGTTCACCATTGCCAGGTACGCGCGCTGCATCGCCAGCATACTGGCTTGCAAGATATTGATCTCGTCTATTTCCTGCGCGCTGACACTGGCAATGCCCCAAGCCAGGGCATGTGCTTTAATTTCAATAGTTAGTGAATTACGTTTGGCTTCAGATATTTTTTTGGAATCCGCCAACCCTGGGATGGGGCGTTCTGGATTAAGAATCACAGCCGCTGCATATACCGCGCCGGCCAATGGACCCCTACCCGCCTCATCAATGCCACAGAGCCGCTGAATAGTCATGATGCGGCCGGCAAGAACTGCCTGATGACAGCAGCCGCCTTTTGCGCACTGTTCTGTTTTAATTGCGTATGGATAGCGCGATATTTTTCGCGCAGCACCGCCAGGCCAGTTTTATCTGCCAGTAAGTTATACAGCGTCTGTGCAATTTGTTCGGGATTGGCGTCCTTCTGCAATAACTCAGGCACAATAAATTCACCCGCCAGGATATTCGGCAAACCTACATAAGGTTGCAGACGCATGCGTTTCAGCAGTTGCCAGCTCATATTAGACATTTTGTAAGTGATTACCATCGGTTTTTTAAGCAAGGCTGCCTCAAGCGTTGCCGTGCCTGAAGCAACCACAATAGCATCAGCGGCTATCATGGCCTCATGGGCATGGCCGAACATGATCTGCATATCGATGTCGATATCAGGCTTTTGTGTCAGTAACTGATGCCATGCATTCTGGAATATATCGCGTGTTTCACGCGTCACCAGTGGCACCAGGAATTGCACGGTATTGCCATTCTCGCGCATCAACCGCTCAAATGAAATGGCCGTTTCCAGCATCAGCTCAGCATGAAAAATCACTTCTGACTGACGACTGCCAGGTAATAGTGCAATCACTACACTATTCTTCTTCAATTTGAGTTTTTCACGCATTTGCGACACATCTGGTTCCATAGGCAAAGCATCTGCCAGCGGGTGACCGATATAGGTCACAGGAACGCCTATCTGCTGATACAGGGGGGGCTCAAACGGGAACAGTGCCAAGATATGCGATACCGCACGTTTAATACTGTGAATACGGTTTTTGCGCCATGCCCAGATGGAAGGGCTCACGTAGTGAATAGTCGCAATGCCTTTGGCTTTCAGTTTCTTTTCTAACCAGAAATTAAAATCAGGTGCATCAATGCCAATAAACACATCAGGTTTCTGTATCAGGATTTGTTTGAGTAACTCTTTGCGTAGCTTGAGCAAGCCCCAAAGATGCCGGAGCACTTCCAGGTAACCACGTACCGAAAGGCGTTCAATCGGGTAAAGAGATTTAGCCCCTAAACTCATCATTTTAGGTCCGGCAATGCCAAAAATCTGAATATCTGGATGCAGTGACTTGAGCTCCTGGATCAGGTGGTAACCCAGCAAATCACCGGAGGCCTCGCCCGCCACCATTGCAATTTTAGCCATAGTGTTTTTGAACTAACGCACAATGCCGCGCGTAGTTTGCGCGAGAAAACGGGTCATCAGGCCGATTTCAGGGCATGATTTTTCCATTTCAGCCAAAGCCAGTTTTGCTTCTTCAAATGACAAACCCTGGCGGTAAAGCACTTTGTAAGCACGCTTGATCTGCTGAATCGCTTCCGGAGTATATCCGCGGCGCTTCAGGCCTTCCGCGTTAATACCATGCGGTTGCGCATCATAGCCGGCAGCTGTGACGTAAGGTGGAATATCCTTGAATACAACAGAACCAACCGCAGTAATAATATGTTCGCCAATCTGGCAAAACTGATGCACCAGGGTAAACCCGCCGAGGATAGCGTGATCGTAAATGGTGACGTGACCCGCCAGGGATGAGTTATTGGCCATAATCGTATGGTTACCGACGATACAATCATGCGCAATATGCACATAGGCCATAATCCAGTTATGGTCGCCAATTTTAGTCGTGCCTTTATCCTGGATGGTGCCGCGGTTGAAAGTACAAAATTCGCGTATGGTGTTATGGTCACCGATTTCCAGTGTCGTCGGTTCATCCTTGAACTTCTTGTCCTGGGGTTTTGCACCCAGGGAAGAAAATTGGAATATCTCATTCTGTTTGCCGATAGTGGTCGGCCCTTCTATGACCACATGAGAGCCAACTTTGGTACCCGCATCAATACGTACACCAGCGCCTATGGTGGTGAATGCACCCACTTCAACCGAACTATCCAGTTCAGCTTTGGGGTCAATAATGGCAGTAGGATGAATCAGGCTTTGCATCTTTTAATGTGTGCTGCATACCGCAGCAATACGTAGATAAGGGTTATTTTTCAATCGCTTTGAGAATACACATCATGCTGGCTTCAGCCACCACTTCGTCAGCCACTTTGGCAACCGCATTGTATTTCCAGATACCTTTTAAGATACGATCAATTTTGACATTCAGAATAATCTGGTCACCTGGGGAAACCGGCTTTTTAAAACGCACATTATCGATTCCGGCAAAATAATACACAGAGTCATTCGTCGGTTTAATGTTCATGGTTTTGAATGACAAGATGGCAGCTGCTTGCGCCATTGCTTCCACAATCAATACACCTGGCATCACAGGATGATAAGGGAAATGACCTGGAAAGAACGGCTCGTTCACTGAGACATTTTTCACTGCCACAATTTCCTTGCCTAGTTCCATCGATAAAACGCGATCCACTAATACGAACGGGTAACGATGCGGCAAGTGTTCCAAAATCTCATGAATATCCATGCTATTCACTGCATTCTCAGCCATAAATTCTCTCAATCTTCTGTATGTTTTTTTATACTGCTTACTGCTTGCTCAAGCTGCTTGAGCTTGAGATTGGTTTGTTCTAAATGCCGGATATTCGCAGCTGTCCGTAACCAGTCTTCATGTTTCTGGAACGGCATCAACGCAGTGTAAGTACCCGGTTGCTGGATTGAACGCATGATCATGGAGCCTGGTGATATCGTTACGCCATCAGCAATCTGCAGATGACCTAATATCATTGCGGCGCCTCCAATTTTACAATGCTGACCTATCACAGCGCTGCCAGCAATGCCGGTACAGCCTGCAATCACTGTATGCGCGCCAATGCGGACATTATGGGCGACCTGTATCAAATTGTCCAACTTCACACCATCTTCGATGACAGTATCATCCAGGGCACCCCGGTCTATGGTGGTATTAGCACCTATATCTACATGATCACCAATAACGACGCGGCCTATTTGGGGTATTTTAACCCATTGACCCTGCTCTTCGGCATAGCCAAAGCCATCATTTCCAATAATACTGCCAGAAAACAGATGACAGTCATGACCGATGACAGTGCCATGCTTGACGACTACGCGCGGCTCGAGAACCGTATGTTCGCCGATAATGACATCATCTTCAATTACGCAGCCTGCGCCAATACGTACGCCCTTACCTAATGTCACCCGGTCACCAATCGTGACCATCGCATCTATGGTTAGCTCATGAGGGAGTTTAGTCTCATAGCCAATCACAGCACTATCATGAATATGATTGCTATATTGCTTGGGCGGATTTAGCAGAGCCGATAGCTTGGCAAAATAGGCATAGGGATTTTCTGTCAGGATGCACGGTAATTCAGTCAGATGCCTGTGCTCAGCACGCAAAATAACCGCTGAGGCTTGCGTCGCTTGCAAAGACTGCGTGTATTTGGTGTCATTGAAAAAAGCGATGGATCCAGCCTGGGCTTGCGCCAGGGAAGACATGCGAGAGACTTTAACGGATGTTTCTTCAGGCGATGACCCTGTACTGACTTCGCCTCCCAATGACGCCGCAATATCTTGCAATGAAAAAAGTTGCGTCATGGATACCAGACCTTAGAATGCTTTCTGACTATATCGCAGGCTATTTTTTGCCAAGCAACTTGAGTACTTTATCGGTGATATCGATACGTTTGCTAGCGTAGGCAATGCCACTGTAGGCAACCAGATCGTAGCCTTCATTTTCGGCAACGGTTTGTACTGCTTTGTTGATACGTTCCTGCAACACGGCCAATTCTTCATTCTTGCGTAAGTTGATATCTTCACGCAGCTCACGCTGCTTGCTTTGGAATTCCAGGCGCATATTATTCAGCTGGCGTTCTTTGACACGACGATCAGACTCATTAATGCTCGTGCGATCATGATCAAGCTGTGCTTCCAGATCACGAATTTGCTTTTGCAGTTTTTCCAGATCCAGAGAGCGTGGACTAAACTCTCTCTCCAGCTTTTTGCCCGTTTCAACCGTCTGCGGTGCTTCTTGCAGCAGTTTATCGACCTGCACGTAGCCTACCTTGAAATCGGCAGACCAGGCTTGTCCGCACCACAGCATAAGGCCCAGCCACACCACCAGAAAACTTCTCATGCAGCTACCCTTTCTGCGTATGCATTATTCCTAAACTTAAGCCAGGATGCCATTAAAATTGCTGACCAAACTGGAATTGCAATGTTTGTGTATCATCATTTTCTTTTTCTTTAAGCGGCTTGGCAAGAACAAGCTTCAATGGGCCGAATGGTGACACCCATGTCACACCGACACCAGTTGAGAATCTCAAATAATCGGAATTGATAGAATCGTTCTCACCAAAAACACCACCGCCATCCACGAATGCACTTAACCTGAACTGGTTAGACTGCGAGACAAATGGAACTGGCATAAACAATTCGATATTTCCAACCAACCGTTTGGTACCGCCGATCGCAAAATCGGAACCTGAAATCGGGTTTACATCACGCGGGCCTAATGATGAGTTCAGGAAACCACGTACACTGTTCACACCACCGGCATAGAAGTTCTTGAAAAACGGGTAATTTTTGCCGCCATAACTTTTCGCATAACCTGCTTCACCATTCAACATCAAGGTGAAATCTTTGCCCATGTCTTTAAACCAGCTATGTTGGTAACTCATTTTGTAATATTGCAAATCCAGGCCTGGCAATGACACATCGCCAGACAACCGTTGCAACACACCACGGCGTGGGAAAAGAATATTATCTCTGGAGTCGAAAGTCCAACCCGCATTGAGCACCACAGAGTTACTGCTACAACCATTACTGTTTTCACAGAATCTCAGGTATTGAATTGGACTGTCAGCGGACAAATCAACACTGGTAAAATCCAGCGTCACACCGGCACTGAGGAAATCCATTTCAGACAGAGGCATCCCGAAACGCATACCCACACCGTAAGACTGGCTGTTATAGGTACCCACGTTCAAGGTGGAAGAGTTTCTTCTGCTGGTATCTACATCTCGACGATAGACATCGAAGCCACGGCTGATGCCATCCGGCGTGAAATAAGGATCTGTGTAGGACAATGAATACACCGTATTGTAGCTACTGGTGTTCACCTGCAAAGCCACACGGTTACCTGTACCGAGGAAGTTAGGCTGGTTGACGTTAAAGCCCAGCACCACACCATCACTACTCGACAAACCTGCACCAAACTGGACGCTACCGGTAGCTTTTTCAGCCACCGTCACCGTCATATCGACCTGGTCGTTAATCCCTGGGACGGATGGAGTCTCTAACTCAACGCTATCAAAGAAGTTCAAACGCTGGATACGTTCTTTAGAACGCTTAATCTTATCACCGGCATACCAGGCGGATTCCAGCTGGCGCATTTCACGTCTGACAACGGCATCACGCGTTCTGGTGTTACCTTGCACGTTTATGCGGCGTACATAGACTTTACGGCCTGGATCAACAAAGAAAGTAAATGCTACTGTGTGCTCAAGCTTGTTAATTTCAGGTACTGCATTGACATTGGCAAACGCATAACCCTCTTCACCGAGCTTGTCATTAATGTTTTTGCTGGCATCTGTCACTTTTTGACGGTTAAATACATCACCATCCTGGATATTGATCAGCTTACGCAGGTCCTCTTCAGGTAATAGCATCTCGCCAGCCAGCTTGGTTTTGCTGATGTTGTATTTTTCGCCTTCGGTGATATTGACGTTGATGTACACATCACGTTTATCAGGAGAAATCGATACCTGTGTTGAATCAATGGAGAATTCCAGATAACCCTGATTCATATAAAACGAACGCAAAGCTTCAAGGTCAGCGGTCAGTTTTTGCTTGGAATACTGGTCATCCTTATTCCAC
This sequence comes from Methylophilus sp. Leaf414, assembly GCF_001425425.1. NCBI lineage: Bacteria > Pseudomonadati > Pseudomonadota > Betaproteobacteria > Nitrosomonadales > Methylophilaceae > Methylophilus > Methylophilus sp. Leaf414. Next base: position 441,293 of record NZ_LMQQ01000001.1, read on the forward strand.
CAGCTCATCCAGTTTGGCGTTGTCAGCAAAAAGTTAGCGCGTAAATCCTCTGTTTTGAATAGATGATTACCGACGATATTGATATCGCGGATTTTAGCAGCCGGGCCTTCAGTGATTTCAAAGCGGATAGATACGCGATTGCGCTCAAGCGGACTGGAAGTTGCTTTTACTTCTGCACTGTACTTGCCTTGCGAAAGGTACTGGCGCTTGATTTCCTGCTCGGCACGATCCAGTAAGGATTTATCAAAAATCTGTCCTTCGGCAATACCGATTTGTTTGAGGCCTTCCTTTACTTTGTCAGTTGGGAAAGATTTGTTACCGCTAAAGTCAATCTGGGAAATGGAAGGACGTTCCTGGACAGTCACCACTAATACGTCACCATCATTTTCAATACGTACATCCTTGAAAAAACCGGTGGAATACAGCGATTTAATCGCCTGTGCGGCCTTTTCATCGCTCATCACATCGCCTACCTGCATCGGCAGGTAATTAAACACCGTACCGGCTTCGGTACGTTGCAAGCCCTCTACACGAATGTCAGAGATGACAAAAGGCTCTGTCGCGTAGGCTTTCAGATGGATAATTGCTGTTAACAGGCACAACAATAACTTGGAACTAGACTTTATTCTCATTAACTATGCTCTCAACCTACCAGGTAACGATTAATGTCATTGAAAAAGGCGATGAACATTAAAGCACCCAGCAACCCCAAACCAAGACGCTGGCCAATCTCCAGCACCTTGTCAGGCAAAGGTTCTCCTCGAATCAATTCCGCCATATGATACAACAAATGCCCGCCATCCAATACTGGTATCGGTAGCAGATTCATGACTGCAATGCTGATACTTAACAATGCGATAAAGCCGATATAAGGCTTAAGTCCTAGCCCAGCGGTTTCCCCAGCTGCATCAGCAATGCTGACAGGGCCACTGATCGCTTTTAAAGAGGCTTGCCCGGTCAGCATTTTACCAATCATTTTTAAGGTAAATACGATGGTTTCCTGTACACGGTGCACTGCGCGTATGGCTGCCTCGGCTACGGTGTAATGGCGTTCAACGCGGTAGGGTGCCAGGTCAACAGCCTCCATATTGACCGCTGCACCAAGGCGCCCGATTTTTTGTCCGGCTTCTACCACCGTTTCCGGCAGCAATTTCACCTTTAATATTTCGCTGCCACGCTGATATTCAACTTTCAATGGTTTCGATGGGTTGGCCCTCACCCACTTCACAAACTGCTGCCAGTCTTCGACCGGTTTATTATTAACGCTAAGAATATGATCGCCTACCTGCAAGCCACTGGTTTCCGCGACCGAGCCCGGCAGAACCTCACCGACCACTGCAGGAATGACAGGCATCTGCATGGAAATGCCGACTTTCTGCAAGACATCGCCTTCTGGCTCGCCAGGTAAGGCCGCCATTGGCAGGATATGCGTATGCGCTTCGCCCTGCACTGTGCGGGTGACCACTTTGATTGACTGATGCGCCACCCAGGCTTCAAGCAACTGCCATTGGGCGTCTTGCCAGGTAGTGACCGGTTTGTTATCGAGGGAAACCACCAGGTCGCCTGAGCGCAGTTTAGCCTCGGCTGCCAGTGAACCTGATTCTACCGGGCCAATATATGGTTTCAGGCCTACCTCGCCCTGCGCAATCAAGCCCCAGTAACAGACAAAGGCCAGTAATAAATTAGCCAGCGGCCCTGCAAATACAATCCACATTTTAGCGGCAACATGTTGGCGGTCAAAAGCGCGCGACCAGTCGGTGGTGGTGGCTTGATATACTGGCGTTTCGAGGGATTCGGACTCACGGCTATCAAGCATTTTGACATAGCCGCCCAGTGGAATCCAGGATAGTACCCACTGAGTGGATTCTGGCGAGTGCTGGTATTTAAAAATAGGCTTGCCAAAACCAATCGAAAATTTAAGCACCCTGACGCCACAACTTCTTGCAGCCAGGTAGTGACCAAACTCGTGGATGGTGACCAGCACACCGATGGCGATAATGAATGCCAATACAGATGTCATAGCGCTACCGCTTTAAAAACAGAGGTGACTGTTGTTTTCGCAATCGCATTCTGGACACAGGTACGCGCCTTTGCATCAATTTCCAGTAATTGCTCTATGGAATTCACTTTTTCGACCGGCAGTTTTTGCAGCGCTTCATGCAGCAACCGCGGAATATCTAAATAATGAATTTTATCCTTGAGGAAAGCCGCCACCGCAACTTCGTTGGCAGCATTGAGGACAGCAGGCGCGGTTCCCCCTGCGGCCAGCGCATCATAGGCCAGTTGCAGGCAAGGGAAACGATCAGTATCAGGGTCTTCAAATTCGAGCTTAGCTATATCGACGAGGCTCAGCGGTTTGACACCTGAAGTGATCCGTTGCGGGTAACCAAGACCATAGGCAATCGGCGTGCGCATATCGGGGTTACCCAATTGTGCCAGGATACTGCCATCCACATAAGACACCATGGAATGAATGACACTTTGAGGATGCACCACCACTTCAATCTGGTCAGGACGTGCATTAAACAACCAGTGCGCTTCAATGACTTCCAGGCCTTTATTCATCAGGGTAGAAGAGTCAACGGTAATTTTTGCGCCCATCACCCAGTTGGGATGCTTAAGCGCCAACGCGGGCGTCACTTCAGCCAGCTGCGCGTGCGTATAACTGCGGAACGGACCACCGGAAGCGGTCAGGATTATCTTATTGACGCCAACATCCGCGATGTCCTCATACGCCTGGCCCGGCATGGCCTGGAAGATGGCGTTATGCTCGCTATCAATCGGCAGAAGTGTCGCTTGCCCTTGCTTGACCGCATTCATAAATAATTGGCCGGCCATCACCAGCGTTTCTTTATTGGCGAGCAATATCTTTTTGCCAGCGTTGGCAGCTGCCAGCGCAGGCAATAATCCGGCGGCGCCTACAATCGCGGCCATGACAACATTCACGGTTTCATGCGCTGAAACTTCGATCAACCCCTCAATTCCAGAGAGCACTTCAATCTTAAGATTTTCAGACTGTACACGTTGGCGTAAACGCTGCGCTGCATCTGTATCCTGCATCACGGCATATTGTGGTTTGTAGCGCGCGCATTGTTGCAACATGGCATCCACATTCTGGTGTGCGCTCAAGGCAAACACGGCGTAGCGGTCCGGATGTTGTGAAATCACATCCAGCGTCTGCTGACCAATGGTGCCGGTACTGCCCAGTATAGTGACGTATTGCAAAATGGCCTTTTAAAATGAGTAAGACTGTTGCCAGTAATGAAACCAGAATACCAGGCATAAACCTACCGGCAGTGCCGGGATCACGCCATCGACACGGTCCAAAAACCCCCCATGCCCTGGCAAAAACTGTCCACTATCCTTCAGGTTAGCGCGACGCTTGAAAAACGATTCGAATAAGTCGCCATATACACCGACAATGGTGATAATCCACAGGCCGGGCAGTACCCACCAGGTTGTCACGGCTCCGGTAGCTTTCAAAGTAACAGCATACACCCCAACCACCAGCAAAGCACCCAGCACGCCTTCCCAAGTTTTGCCCGGGCTGATGGCTGGTGCCAGTTTATGCTGCCCAAATTTTTTACCGAAAAAGTAGGCCGCGGTGTCAGCCAGCCAGATAGTAGAAATGATAACCAGCAATACGTAAGGATTGACCTCTTGCGCAGTCACCAGTGCCATCCACAATGACAGCATCAGGCAGCAGCCGAGGAAAAGATTAATTGCCTTCTGCTTGAAAAAGGCATTAAAAAACATCGCCACTGGCACAACAATTAACCAGAAAAATGTCATCCCTGTAAACACTTGCAAGGCATGATAGAAAAACCAATGGAAACCCCATCGCTGCAACAAAAACAGCAAGGCCACGCCAGTGAGTGTAGAAAATGTTAAATAGATCCAGGTCTGCGTCGGGCTTAGCTGCAAAAAACCGGCCCATTCATGCAAGCAGACCAGCGTTAGCAGTAACATCGCAGACGCCCACCACATCATGGGCAGGTAAAACAACGCCGGGAGAAATAGCCCTAGCAATACTACTGCCGTGATCACTCTGGTTTTCAACATAGATATAAATAAATTAAGTCGCGCTATTATCGCTGCTGAATTGTTCACTGGTACGCCCGAAACGACGTTCACGTTGACGGTAAGAAACTAACGAAGCTTCAAAGGCGGCTTCATCAAAATCAGGCCACAAAGTATCTGTGAAATAGAGCTCTGTATAGGCAAGCTGCCACAACAAGAAATTACTTATGCGTGTTTCACCGCCGGTGCGGATAAACAAATCCGGTTCCGGTGCATAAGGCATTGAGAGATATGGCGTCAGGTCAGATTCATTGATTTCAGTGACCTTGCCGTCCTTGGCTTGCAATAGAGCATTTACTGCATTGATCACGTCCCAGCGTCCGCCATAGTTAACGGCAATGGAAAGGGTCAGTCCGCTATTACCAGCTGTCTTCTGCTCGGCTTCGAGCATTTTTTGTTGCAACACTTCATTAAACAGACTACGGTCGCCTATCAATTTGAGAATGATGTTGGCTTCGTGCAACTTGCTGACTTCCCGCTCCAACGCTTCCAGGAACAAACCCATCAGGAAGGTCACTTCTTCAGAAGGACGGCGCCAGTTTTCGCTGCTAAACGCAAACAAGGTCAGAAATTTGATATCCAACCGCACGCAGGCTTTCACCAACTGCCTGACAGACTCAAGGCCGCGCTGGTGTCCTGCAACTCTGGGTAAAAAACGTTTTTTTGCCCAGCGGCCATTGCCATCCATAATCACCGCCACATGTTGCGGCAGCTCGTTGGTGTCGGGGACTTGCTTGGTAGAACTGGAAAAGAAACCCAAAATATACGCTCAACTAGATAGCAGCTTACACCGCCATCAAATCCGTTTCTTTCTGTTGAAGCAGTTTATCCACTTCAACCACCGCTTTATCGGTCATTTTTTGTATTTCTTCTTCAGCACGACGCTCATCATCTTCTGAAATCGCTTTGTCTTTTTCCAGTTTTTTCAATGCATCGTTGGCATCGCGGCGTATATTACGAATCGCCACTTTGGCGCTCTCACCTTCTGTGCGTACAATTTTAGTCAAGTCGCGACGACGCTCTTCAGTCAGCATAGGCATAGGTACACGGATCAGATCGCCGTTGGTTGCCGGATTCAATCCCAGATCACTGTCGCGAATAGCTTTTTCTACTTTTGCAATCATGTTTTTTTCGTAAGGCTGCACATTAATCGTACGTGCATCACCCAGGTTAACGTTGGCAACCTGGTTAACCGCCACCATAGAACCATAGTACTCAACCATGACATGGTCCAGCAAACCGGCATGTGCGCGACCTGTGCGTACCTTTGCCAAATCTGTTTTTAATGCGTCCAGAGACTTTTGCATTTTCTGCTCGGCAGATTTTTTAATGTCTTCAACCATGTTTTTCTCCAATCTCACTTTACTTCCGCAACCGTCAAGCATCAAGCCTTGACGCGTGTGCCTTCGTTCTCACCCAGAATAATGTTCTTAAGCGCGCCTTGTTTGAAAATACTGAATACTGCAATTGGCATTTTCTGGTCACGGCATAAAGTAAACGCCGTAGCGTCCATTACTTTCAGGTTTTTATTAATCGCCTCATCAAATGAAACGGTGTCGTAGCGGGTCGCTGTCGGGTCTTTTTTCGGATCAGCTGTATAAATGCCATCGACCTTGGTCGCTTTTAAAACGATTTCTGCATCAATCTCTACGCCACGCAATGCAGCAGCCGTATCGGTGGTAAAGAACGGGTTACCGGTACCGGCACCAAAAATCACCACTTTACCCTCCTCCAGGTAACGAATTGCTTTGCCACGAATATAAGGTTCAGCCACTGCTTCGATATTCAATGCACTTTGTACACGCGCAGCGACACCCGCGTGCTTCATGGCGTCCTGCAATGCCATGGCATTCATGACCGTAGCCAACATACCCATATAATCAGCAGTCGCACGGTCCATCCCCTCGGCTGCAGGTGCGATACCACGGAAAATATTGCCGCCACCAACCACAATCCCTACTTGCACGCCCATATCGACGATTTCTTTGACTTGCAAAACAATCGCATTCACTGTCTCACGATTAATGCCGTAAGCATCATCGCCCATTAGCGCCTCACCGGATAATTTAAGGAGAACACGCTTGAAAACAGGTTGTGCCATTGCTATTTTTCCCAAACTCAAAATGTGCCTATTTAATCACAAAACGCGGTTTCTTGGGCCAGAAACCGACCCGTTAAGCATAAAAAAAGTGGAATCCGCAGATTCCACTTTTTAGTGATTGCTTGAAAGCAATTAAACTTTTGCCGCAGCAGCTACTTCAGCTGCGTAATCCACCACTACTTTTTCAATGCCTTCACCAACAACATACATCGTAAATGAAGCAACGCTTGCATTGTTATTTTTCAGCAATTGCTCAATCGACAGTTTGTCATCTTTCACAAAAGTCTGGCTCAGCAAAGTCACTTCTTTCAAGAATTTTTGCACAGTACCGTCAGCGATTTTTTCCAGCATGGCGTCTGGTTTGCCAGCTTCTTTAGCTTTCTCAATCGCTACGCGACGCTCTGCTTCGATCAAAGCCGCATCCACGCCACTGGCATCCAGTGATTTCGGTTTCGCAGCAGCTATGTGCATGGCCAGGTCTTTACCCAGATTCTCGTCACCACCAACCAAGTCAACCAGCACACCGATTTTGCTACCGTGTACATAGCTATACAACTGGCCTTTGGCTTCAGTACGTACAAAACGACGTGGCGTGATGTTTTCACCGATTTTACCAACCAGTTGCGCACGCACAGCTTCAGCAGTCTCACCACGCATAGGCAAACCAGCAACCGCTTCGATATCGGCCGGGTTATTTTCATTAACCACTTGTGCCAGTTCAGACACAAATTTCAGGAACTCTTCGTTTTTGGCACAGAAATCTGTTTCAGAGTTTACTTCGATCAAAGTACCAACTTTACCACCAGCGGCAATATTGATACCTACGGTACCTTCAGCTGCCACACGGCCAGCAGCTTTGCTTGCCTTGTTACCAAAACGCACACGCAGAATTTCTTCGGCACGTGTCATATCGCCTTCAGCTTCAGTCAATGCTTTTTTACAGTCCATCATTGGTGCATCGGTGCGCTCACGTAACTCTTTCACCATGCCTGCGGTAATTTCAGCCATTTACTACTCCTTTTGTTAGGATTCCTGCTTGAGGATTTACTAAATATTCTTTTAATCAACAATACACTGACGATGTGTCAGCCATATTGCATGCGATGCAATAGAAAAAGGGGCGCATAGCCCCTTTTTTCGCTGCGAGTAATTACTCGGCAACAGCCTCTGTATTCGCGGCTGCTGGCGCGGCTTCTTCTTGTGCTGCTTTCACGATTTCAGTAATCGCGTTAGCACGGCCTTCCAGCACTGCATCTGCCATACCACGAGCGTACAGACGAATCGCACGTGATGAGTCATCGTTACCAGGAATTACATAAGTAATACCATCTGGTGAGTTGTTGGTATCCACGATACCAATCACTGGAATACCCAGTTTGCGTGCTTCAGTAATCGCGCCACTTTCATGACCAACGTCGATCACGAAAATCGCATCTGGCAAGCCGCCCATCTCTTTAATACCACCGATGGAACGCTCCAGTTTTTCGATTTCGCGTTTGATGCCCAAAGCTTCTTTTTTACCGAACTTGTCGATGCTGCCGTCTTGCATCATGTTTTCGAAGTCAGTTAAACGCTTGATAGATTGTTTAACAGTTTTGAAGTTAGTCAACATACCACCCAACCAGCGATGGTTAACGTATGCGCAGCTGGCACGTTGCGCTTCTTCTTTAACGATGTCGCGGGCTTGACGCTTGGTGCCTACGAACAGAATACGGCCCTTGTTGGCTGCCAGAGTACGCACATATTTTTGTGCATCTTCAAATAAAGGCAGGGTTTTTTCAAGGTTAACGATATGGATTTTGTTACGATCGCCAAAAATGAACTCAGCCATTTTCGGGTTCCAGTAACGAGTTTGGTGGCCAAAGTGAACACCAGCCTCCAACATTTGACGCATAGTCACTGACATAATAAGTCTTTCTATTTCAAAGGGTTATTCATTCACATGCATTCAATAACACCCTTGCGGGCACCCTATGTGAATACATGCCAAGTTAATTGACAAAAAAGTCAATCCGCAATTATATGGCAGAAAACGCTTGTTTTCAAGCACTTACCACGATTATTCATACGAAATGGGTGTCCCCGTCAGGACTCGAACCTGAAACTAGCCCTTAGGAGGGGCTGGTGATATCCTGTTTCACCACGAGGACAGCGGCAGCATTTTAAACGCTAGTGGTCAAAACGCCTAATCCAGCAGAAGAAAAAACAAGCTTGCAATCCACAATTGCTTATCAGTAGCATAATGTTTGCATACTTAAAAGCCTGCCTGAAAACACATAGATGATGACATTAACCCAAGATGAATAGCGACACAATTAACCTTAAGGCTGCAGCCATTCACGCTGCCATTCTGCAACATGAAGCGGATATCGAAGGCCTGGACCGCGAAATCGGTGATGGCGACCACTACATTAATATGAAGCGCGGCTGTGAGGCAATTGTCGGCATTGCCCCGGAACTGGAGGCTTTGTCAGCCACTGATGCGCTTAATAAAATCGGCATGAAATTGCTGAGCACGATAGGCGGCGCCTCCGGCCCTTTGTTCGCCAGCTTCTTCATGAGCATGGGTAAAACCCTCAAGGCCTTCGATAACATAACCATTAAGGAAATCGCGCTGGCTTTTGACGCTGGCGTGCAGGCAATCATGCAGCGCGGCAAAGCGCAGACGGGTGAAAAAACCATGCTTGATGTACTGATTCCAGTGTCGACTACATTTAAACAATTAGCCGAACAAGATAAATCTGCAAAAGAAATCGCATCAGCATTAAAAGTGGTTGCCAGTGAAGGCCTGGAATCTACGCGCAATATGCTAGCCACCAAAGGTCGCGCTTCCGGCTTGGGCGAGCGTGCTATCGGCCATCTGGATGCCGGCGCCAAAAGCTGCCAGGTGATGATACATAGCGTTTGTGATCTGGTCTTAAGCAATTAAATCGTCTGCAAACTGATACGCGATGCAAAACCAAACAATTAAAAACGATTAGCGGCTTACTATGTCGGGCACAGGAGTAAATATGAAAAAATTTCTAAACAATGTAGATCATATGCTGGTCGAAAGCCTGAGTGGCTTTGCTACTGCGCATGCCGATCTGGTTGAAGTGCAATTCGAGCCTACCTTTGTCATCCGCAAACAGAAAGCAAAAAATAAAGTCGCGATTATATCCGGCGGCGGTTCTGGACATGAGCCTTTACACGCAGGTTATGTGGGTAAAGGCATGCTGGATGCCGCCTGCCCCGGGCAAGTCTTTACCTCGCCAACACCGGACCAGATGCTGGCGGCAGCCGAAGCGGTGCATGCCGATAAAGGTGTGCTATTTATCGTGAAAAACTATGCCGGCGATGTGATGAACTTTGAAATGGCGGCTGAAATGCTGTCATTTGAGCACGCAACGGTATACACCTCAGATGATTGCGCTGTAGTTAACAGCACTTACACGACTGGCCGCCGGGGTGTGGCTGGTACCGTGATTGTAGAGAAATGTGTAGGCAGCCTGGCAGAAACCGGCGCGGATCTGGAAGCATGCAAAACACTAGGTGAAAAAATCAACCTGCGCACATCCAGTATAGGCGCAGCGTTGACCAGCTGTACGGTGCCGGCTGCGGGCCGCCCTACTTTTGATATTTCAGAAAGCGAAATTGAAATGGGCGTTGGCATTCATGGAGAACCTGGCCGTCGACGTGAAAAGATGCGTGAGGCAGATGCAATCGTCAGTGACATGGTGGCTGCGATTTTGCACGATATTGAAGCTAAACAATTACCGCTCAATGGCGAAGTACTATTGCTGGTCAATGGCCTGGGAGCGACACCATTGATGGAGCTTTATTTGATCTACAATACCGCTGCCAAACTGCTGAAAGAAAAAGGCTTTACTGTCGCCCGCAGCCTGGTTGGTAATTACATCACGGCTATTGATATGGCAGGTGCATCAATGACCGTTTGCTTGCTGGACGAAGAAATTAAGCAACATTGGGATAGCCCGGTGCATACTGCGGGCCTGCGCTGGGGAGTGTAAGAATCTGGGGGCTTCCTCTTTGTCAGCCTTAGGATTCAAATACCGACTGCCATAGGGCAATCACTGACTGTTGCAATGGTTCTGCCAATGCTTTTTCGACCTTGGCCGGCTCACCCTGTAATTTACTTGCGTGTATCCAGGCACGGTACTGACGGTATGACTGCTGCACCAGCTCGGCAAGTGGCGCATTGATCAAGCCACTTTCTGCCAATACCCCCAGCAAGGCAATATTACCAATATTCTCGGTTAATTTTTGGTAATCTGCCGCATGCAATAACACCAGATATTGCACTAAGAACTCAACATCTATAATGCCGCCAGCTTCATGCTTAAGGTCAAACATGGCAGGGTCAAAACGATGGGAAGAACGCATCTTCTGCCGCATATCCAGTATCTGTTGCTTGATATCTGACTGATTGCGCCTAGACTTCAATATCTCCATACGGATACGCTCAAACTGCTGCCCCACTTTGGCTTCACCGGCGACAAAACGCGCACGAGTAATGGCCTGGTGCTCCCATACCCAGGCTTTATTTCTCTGGTACTCCTCAAAAGCACCCACACTACTCACCAGCAAGCCGCTGTTACCATCCGGCCGTAATTGCAGATCGGTGTCATACAGCAAACCGGCATTGGTGATGGTATTGAACCAGGTATTCAGCCGTTGCGCATAACGGGCATAGACTTCCTGCGCGTTATCGGCGTCATCGTCATACAGGAAAATAATGTCCAGGTCGGATAAATAGCCAAGTTCCTTGCCACCCAGCTTGCCATAGCCAATCACTGCAAATTGTGGCGTTTCTCTATGTTTGAACGAAACATTCTGCCAGACAGTTTGCAGGCTGACCTGTAGCACCACTTCAGCCAGCGCGCTCAGGTCATCTGAAATCGCTTCCAGCGGCAATGCAGTCATCAAATCCTGTGCGGCGATTTTCAGTACATTGGCATGCTTGAAGTGGCGCATGGCATCCATTTGCGCTTCCACATCACCCGCCAGATGCGCCATATGCTGGATCAATTCGGCTTTTAATTGCGCGGCATCCAGCCGTTTAAACAGGGTTTGTTTATTCAGTAATTCATCAAGTAAGACCGGGTGTGCGGACACATATTGTGCAATCCACGGGCTGGCGGCACACAATTTCACGATCAAAGCCAAAGCATCGGGGAACTCAGTCAGCAAGGCTAAATAGCTGGCGCGGCGGCAAATGCTTTCCAGTAAATCCAGCGTACGAATCAATGCCGTGTCCGGCACTATGCTTTGCTGCTGTATCGCCTCACGCAGCAGTAGTGGCATTAATTGATCGAGGCGGCGTTTGCTTTGTTCGGGTAATTGCTGAATTCTCTGGCTGGCACGCGTGTTTTGCAGCAGCTGTACAATATCGGCAGCTCGGGTATAGCCTTGCTCCTGCAACCATTTCTCAGCCTCACTTGCGGCAATCGTGCCTTGCCAAATGGCTACTTCCTGTTCTAAATCATTTGCTTGCTGATCATTAGTTTTCTGATCCTTGAAAGTATCATCAAAGAATCGCTGCACACGGTCCCTGTGCTGATTCAGCTCGTCGATAAAACTGTTCCAGCTCTGATGTTTAAGCATGCGTAACAGGTAGTCACGATAGGTCTCTGAATCCGGTAGATCCTGTGTCTGCTGGTCATCGATATACATCAATCTATGCTCCAGGTTACGCAGGTAGATATAACTTTCTGTGAGTGCTGCGACATCTTCCGCAGGCAGCATGCCGCGTTCAGCCAGACGCGCCAACACAGCCAATGTTGGCTTGATCTGTAAGTCCGGCAACTGCCCGCCACGGATCAACTGGAACACCTGTGCAATAAACTCAACTTCGCGTATGCCACCGCGACCCAGCTTGATATTGTTCGACATGCCGCGTTGCACCACATCGCGCTGGATTTGGGTTTTCAGATCACGCATTGAGGCATACGCGTTAAAATCCAGGTATTTACGGAAGACGAATGGCCGGATTAGCTTATTCAAAGCTCCCGCTGGCCCATAGACCACCCTTCCCTTAATCCAGGCATATCGCTCCCATTCGCGTCCGTAGTTCTGGTAATAATCTTCCAGTGCATCCAGGTTACAAACCAGTGCGCCTTCAGAACCATACGGGCGCAAACGCATATCCACGCGGAACACAAAGCCATCGGCAGTCACATCATCCAGCGCCACAATCAATTTTTTACCCAGCCTGGTAAAGAAATCCTGATTGCTGATGGATTTTTCCCCATCAGTGTCGCCTTCGTGCTCATAGGCAAAAATCAGGTCTATATCAGATGACACATTCAGTTCACGCCCGCCCAGCTTGCCCATACCAACTACGATTAGTTGCTGAGGATGGCCTTGCGCATTACGCGGCGTGCCATAAGTCTTGACCAGTTCGGCGTGATAGAAATCTGCCGCGGCAGCAATCGCCGCTTCCGCCAGCGCACTGGTGGTCTCTACAACTTCTTCAAAATTAGCCAGACCATTCAGGTCGCGAGCTATCATGTGTGCCATCAAGCGTTGACGAATCTGCCTGATTTGTTGCAAAAAAACCGCTTCTGCCTGATTTTTTTCAGTTGAATCCAGATTTTTTTCGACTGAAAATAGCTTGGCGACATCTGTAGTCTTATAGGTCTTGTATAAGTTATCTAACAGATCAGTCAGGAAATCTGTATTTTTTGTAGCGAATCTGGCAAAAAACGGGCTACATGCCGCCGCATGCAGCAAATAGGCCGCTTCTGTAGACGGCACCTGCTTTTCTGTTAGAATTTCGGCAAGCTGTTGCATGAGATATCGCTCTTAATGAGGGTGTTTTGTGTGCTCGGAGAGTTGGTCAATCAGAACCAGAACAATAATACCTGAGGTTCACCAAACCTGCATTTTGGGTTTGATTTTTTAAGATTGATTTTTGGCATTTTTTGACATTGATTTTTGGGGGACGCTATGTCTATCGAATCTGTACTTCATGAGCACCGCGTGTTTGCACCGGGCGCAGCTTTTTCCAGCCAGGCAGCCGTGGGCAGCATGGAGGAATACAACCGTTTGTGCAAAGAAGTTGCACAGGATTACGAAGGATTCTGGGCCAACCTGGCACGGGAATTATTGATCTGGCACAAACCGTTCACTAAAACACTGAATGAAGAGCAAGCTCCGTTTTACAAGTGGTTTGAAGATGGTGAATTAAACGTTTCAGCCAACTGCCTGGACAAGCATTTAAAAACCATCCCGAACAAGACAGCCATTATCTTTGAAGCCGATAACGGCGACATTAAAAATGTCACTTACAAAGAGCTTTATCATCAGGTTTGCCAGTTTGCTAATGGCCTCAAATCACTCAATCTGGTCAAAGGTGACCGCGTCATTATTTACCTGCCTATGGGCATTGAGGCCATTGTCGCCATGCAGGCCTGTGCGCGCCTCGGCCTTATCCACTCTGTGGTATTTGGCGGCTTTTCTGCCAAAAGCCTGAATGAGCGCATCATTGACGCCGGTGCTGTCGCAGTCATTACCTCTGACGGCCAATACCGTGGCGGCAAAACACTGCCATTGAAACAAGCAGTGGATGAAGGTATCGCGATGGGGGGCTGTGACAGCATCCGCAATATGGTGGTGTTCAAGAAAACCGGACAGGATGTGGCCTGGGACAGCAAATGTACCTGGTGGCATGACCTGATTGCAGGAAAATCCGACGAGTGCGAGCCGGTGATGGTCGAGGCCGAACATCCTTTATTTCTTTTGTATACGTCAGGTTCCACCGGTAAACCTAAAGGTGTACAACACAGCTCGGCAGGTTATTTGCTCCATGCCATGAACACTATGCGCTGGACTTTTGATATCAAACCGGATGACATTTACTGGTGTACCGCCGATGTAGGCTGGATTACCGGCCATAGTTATGTGACCTACGGCCCGTTGGCCATGGGCGCAACGCAAATCGTGTTTGAAGGTATTCCTACTTTTCCTAACGCGGGCCGTTTCTGGGAAATGATACAGCGCCATCAGGTCAGCGTGTTCTACACTGCGCCGACCGCAATCCGTTCATTGATTAAAGCTGGCGAATCTGATGCTGCTACGCACCCTGGAAAATATGACTTATCCAGCCTGCGCTTGCTGGGCACGGTAGGTGAACCGATCAATCCTGAAGCGTGGATGTGGTACTACGAGCAAGTAGGCGGCAGCCGCTGCCCTATCGTGGATACTTTCTGGCAAACAGAAACCGGTGGTCATGTCATTACACCGCTACCGGGCGCTACTAAGCTAGTTCCGGGTTCATGTACCCTGCCCTTCCCCGGCATTGATATTGATGTGGTGGATGAAACCGGCAAAGATATTCCCTGGGGCAATGGCGGTCTGCTGGTAATCAAGAAACCCTGGCCGTCCATGATCCGCACTATTTACAATGATCCAGAACGTTTCAAAGCCAGTTACTACCCGGCTGAACTGGGTGGCAATATTTACCTGGCGGGGGATGGCGCCGTACGTGATGCCACCACTGGTAACTTCACCATCATGGGCCGGATTGACGATGTGCTCAATGTCTCCGGTCACCGTCTGGGCACCATGGAGATTGAATCGGCACTGGTTGCTAACCCATTGGTCGCTGAGTCAGCTGTCGTGGGGAAACCGCATCCGATTAAAGGCGAGTCCGTGGTGGCATATGTGGTATTGAAAGGCAAACGTCCGGAAGGCGAACAAGCCAAGAAAATCGTCGCTGAATTGCGTGAATGGGTAGGCAAGGAAATCGGCCCGATCGCTAAGCCCGATGAAATCCGTTTTGGTGATAATTTACCAAAAACGCGTTCAGGGAAAATCATGCGCCGTTTGCTGCGCAGTCTGGCCAAAGGGGAAGAAATCACTTCTGATATTTCCACCCTGGATAACCCGGCGATTCTGGAGCAGTTGAAACAACCAGTGAGTTAAGACAGAGCAGTATGGAAGGCCTGATTATCCTGGCGGTATTTATCGCAATTGCTGTTTTCCTGATGCGAAAATAGCAATCAGCTTACTCACAGCCATCCCCATCAGGCAAATAGGTTAAAATAGCGGCTTTTAAACGAGCCGCTATTTTTTCATGTCCAGTTTGCAGCAAGAAGTCCAACGCCGTCGCACCTTTGCCATTATTTCCCATCCGGATGCGGGTAAAACCACGCTGACTGAAAAGCTGCTGTGGTTCGGCGGCGCCATCCAGGTCGCCGGTGAAGTGCGTGGCCGCAAGGCTGCGCGCCATGCCACGTCTGACTGGATGGAACTGGAAAAGCAACGTGGTATTTCAGTCACCTCTTCCGTGATGCAGTTTCCCTACCGTGACCACATGGTCAACCTGCTGGATACACCAGGCCATGATGACTTCTCTGAAGATACCTATCGTACGCTGACAGCGGTTGACTCGGCCGTGATGGTGATCGACTCTGTCAATGGCGTGGAAGCGCAAACCATCAAGCTGCTCAACGTCTGCCGTATGCGCGACACGCCTATCATCACCTTCATCAATAAGCTTGACCGCGAAAGCCGTGCGCCAATTGAGTTGCTGGATGAAATCGAAACGACACTGGGCATGGAGTGTGCGCCCATGACCTGGCCGATTGGTATGGGTAAAACTTTCCGTGGTGTTTATAACCTGGTGACTGACAGTATTCTGTTTTTCGATCCACGTGCTGAAAAAGGCACTTCGGAAACTATCCAGGGTATCGACAACCCGCGTCTGGACGAGCTGATAGGCTATCAGGCACAAGAGCTACGCGTGGACATTGAACTGGTCCGTGGTGCATCGAATGAGTTTAATAAAGAGCGTTATTTAAGCGGCAAGCAGACACCGGTTTTTTTCGGTTCTGCCGTAAACAACTTCGGCGTGCAATCCTTGCTGGATGCAGTGGTAGACTTATCGCCACCGCCACAGGCACGCAACACGGCAACCCGCTCTGTAGCCGCTAATGAAGAAAAATTCGCAGGCTTTGTATTCAAGATCCAGGCCAATATGGACCCAAAACACCGCGACCGCATTGCATTCCTGCGGGTGTGTTCCGGCCGTTTTGAACGTGGCATGAAAATCAAGCAAGTGGCTTCCGGCAAAATGCTTAACGTCAATAACGCCATTACGTTTATGGCGCAAGACCGTACTATTATGGATGAAGCATATTCCGGCGACATTATCGGCATTCCTAACCATGGCACCATTAAGCTTGGCGATACATTTACCGAAAACGAAGCACTGAAATTCACCGGCATTCCTTCATTCGCGCCGGAATTTTTCCGCCGTGCGCGCATTAAAAATCCGATGAAAATGAAGCAGTTACAAATAGGCCTCAAGCAACTCTCCGAAGAAGGTGCAGCGCAGTTGTTCCGTCCGCTACTTTCCAACGATCTGATCCTTGGCGCCGTAGGTATGCTGCAGTTTGACGTAGTGTCGCATCGCCTGGAACATGAATATGGCGTCGATATGATTTTCGAGCCATATGACTGTTATACGGCGCGCTGGCTGAAAGGCTCAGATGCAGATCTGAAGGCCATCGCTGATAAATACGGTTTCAATGTTGGCCTGGATAGTGCAGATGACTATGTATACCTGGCACCTAACCGCGTCAACCTGCAGATGGCGCAAGAACGTTACCCGGATATCCAGTTTATGGAAACGCGGGAAATCGCTTAAATCCATACATTCGTTGTCAGCAGGACTTATGTCTATTTCAATGCCGTTAGGCGTGATCAAGGCTTTATCTTTCAAGCAACCGTTTGCCTGGCTGATCGCAAACGGCTACTTGCTGGTCGATGACCGCACCTGGGGCACGCAATATCGCGGCCCCATGCTCATTCATGCCAGCAAAGGGTTGTACGAGCAGTATTATCAGCACATTAAATACAACACCGACGTTCCCATCCCTGATGTGGATAAACTGGAATATGGCGGTGTGGTTGGCATTGCCAAACTTGTGCTGTGCTGCAAACCGGGGGAACTACCAACAGGAGTTAGTCGCGATCAGCGCGCGCATTTCGGCGGTGTGCATCATGACTATTTTGGTTTTTTATTTGAACAGGCAAGACCGCTACCGTTAATGCCATGTGCGGGCAAACTTGGTATCTTCGAGCTTGATATCGATCAGTTATTGGCGGCCCCGCCGGCAGCACAAACAGAGTTGTTTTGATGCAGACTCGACCGTAGAACAGATTATCGACAATCACTTGATCGCTAAACGACTTGCATACTGAGATTCGGAATACCCAATGAAAAATGCCTGCCCATGTTACAGCGGTAAAGCTTATACAGACTGCTGCCAGCCTTTGCATAACGGCACACCCGCACCAGATGCTGAACGTTTGATGCGTTCGCGTTACAGCGCCTATGCATTAAAATTGCCAGAATATATTTTGCATACCTGGCATCAAGACACACAACCTAAAAGCCTTACTCAAGAAGATTTAGGAGGTATCAAATGGTTAAAACTGCAGGTGCTTTCACATGAGCAGCCGGATGCGGATACGGCGTTTGTAAAGTTTGTGGCGACTTTTCAGAGTGCTAAACAGAAGAAAGAACAGCTGACCGAATATAGCCGATTTAGCCGAGAAAGTGGGCAGTGGCTTTATATTGATGGGCAAGCTGACTAGGTGATTATTCAATATAAAAAGGCAGCGACTCCGCTGCCTTTTTAATTACCTGAATATTAACTTAAAGCCCCTGCTTCAGGCTTTCCATAATAAACGGATCCAGGTCGCCATCCAGCACGCCCTGCGTATTGCCAATCTCGACATTGGTACGCAGGTCTTTGATACGTCCCTGGTCCAGCACATAACTTCGGATCTGGTGACCCCAGCCGATATCGGTTTTGGCATCTTCCAGCGCCTGCTTTTCCTCGTTTCGCTTGCTCAGCTCTAGGTTATACAAAGCACCCTTCAGCATATTCATCGCTTCCTCTCGGTTACGATGTTGCGAACGGTCATTCTGGCACTGCACCACCACATTGGTCGGCAAGTGGGTGATACGCACCGCCGAGTCGGTTTTGTTAATGTGCTGACCACCGGCACCGCTGGCGCGGTAGGTATCAATGCGCAAATCGGCCGGGTTGATGTCAATTTCAATCGAATCATCTACCTCTGGGAATATCTGCACGCTGGCAAAGCTGGTATGACGCTTGGAGTTGGCGTCAAACGGGGATTTACGCACTAGGCGATGCACGCCGCTTTCAGTACGCAATGTGCCGAACGCATAATCACCGCTGACTTTGATCGATGCGCCCTTAATCCCGGCAATATCACCTTCTGATTCCTCCAGCACCTCGACTTTGAAACCTTTGCGCTCGACATAACGTAAATACATACGTAATAACATGCCCGCCCAGTCCTGTGCTTCGGTACCGCCACTGCCAGACTGGAATTCGATAAAGCAGTTGTTGGCATCCAAAGGCTGCGAGAACATGCGTTTGAATTCCATGGCAGCGATGATTTCCTCAATCTTTTTTGTGTCTGCTTCTACACTCAATAAGGTGTCATCATCATTCTCTTCACGCGCCATCTCAAACAACTCACTGCTATCAGACAATGACTGATGCACATCATCCAGCGTCATGACCACGGTTTCCAGCATGCGTTTTTCCTTGCCCAGGTTTTGTGCCTTTTCTGCATTGTCCCAAATCTTGGGATCTTCGAGCAGCCCGTTGACCTCGGCTAAACGTTGCTGTTTGTTTTCGTAGTCAAAGATACCCCCGAAGGGCCTGGTGACGTTGTGTCAAATCGCTGAGCGCATTGGCGATACTATTGAGGTGTTCGGCTTCCATTTTTGATTGGTCAGAGTGTAAAAGCCAGCATTATACCGCAGCCGGGCACGTGATTCAGGGTCATAGATGGGCATCAATTTAGTAAAGAATTCATATTTTTGTCACATACACTGTCACAAAATAGTAAAATCACGGTCACAAAACTTTGTAACCGTCCGGGAGTCCTCAATGGCGCATGCCACCTTTGGCCGCATTATGGCTGCAATCAGCCCTAGAAACGATAACTATTTTGTGCTGTTTAACCGTCTGGCCGACTGTGCTGTGCGTGGTTCCAAAGTATTGGCGTTAATGGCCGCAGAGGTAGATCAGGCCGGGTTTCACACACATTTTGCCGAAATCCGCAAAATTGAATCCGAAGCGGACGAATACACCAAAGAGATCCTGCTCTCGCTACATAAAACCTTTATTACCCCGTTTGACCGCCGTGAAATCCGTGAGCTGGCAATGGCGCTCGACGACATCATTGATTATATGGAAGCGATTCCGCAGAGTGCGGAAATTTACGGCCATACCAAATTCACCCCTGAAATGGTAGCACTTGCGCAGATCCTCTTAAGAGCGGCGGAAAAAGTACGCGATGCCGTGCATATGCTGTCAGATATGAAAGATGCCGAACGCATTTTGCGCACTTGTGAGGAAATCAGCACCATCGAAGGTGAGGCCGACCACATTATGCGCTCTGGCATGCACAGGCTGTTTTCTGAAGACCATGATGCCCGCACCCTGATCCGTTCCAAGCAACTATATGATTTGTTCGAAGAGGCTGTCGACAGCTGTGAGGATGTCGCGGATGTGATTCACGGCGTCGTGTTGGAACGCATTTAAGGAATCGTCATGGATCACGTGATAATCGTCATGGCGGTGCTAGTCTTCGTCGCCCTGATCTTTGATTTTATGAACGGCTTTCATGATGCCGCCAACTCCATAGCCCTGATGGTTTCAACCCGTTTGCTAACCCCTCAGGCAGCCGTTATCTGGGCTGCTTTCTTTAACTTTGTCGCTTTCCTGTTTTTTGGTTTGCATGTGGCAGACACGGTAGGTAAAGGGATCATAGACCCGAATATCGTCAACAATACTATTATCTTCGGCGCCCTGTTTGGCGCAATCGCCTGGAACGTGATCACCTGGTGGTTCGGCATCCCCTCCTCCTCGTCACACGCGCTGATTGGCGGCCTGATCGGCGCAGGCATGGCGCATTCTGGCACTAAAGGCGTGATCATAGGCAGCAAACTGATCAGCACCGGTATTGCCATTATCTTGTCGCCATTGTTTGGCATGTTGCTGGCGCTACTGTTGTCCATCGGTATCATGTGGGCATTTCAGCGCTCATCACCTTATAAAATCGAAAGCCGCTTTAACAAGATGCAATTTATTTCATCTTCGTTATTCAGCCTTGGGCATGGTGCCAATGACGCGCAGAAAACCATGGGCATTATTACGGTCTTACTGTTTGCCAATGGCTACCTGCAAGGTGACTTTCATGTGCCATTCTGGGTGGTGATTGCCTGCCAGCTGGCAATGGGTCTCGGCACCCTGTTTGGCGGCTGGCGTATCGTGCGCACCATGGGCATGGGCATTACCAAGATTCGCCCGACCGGTGGCTTTGCAGCACAAACCTCCGGCTCGATTGCGTTATTCCTGGCCACTAGCCTGGGGATACCGGTTTCAACCACCCACACCATTACCGGCGCCATTGTCGGCGTAGGACTATCACGCCGGATGACCGCTGTACGTTGGGGATTAGCTTCGCGTATTGTCTGGGCATGGATACTGACTATCCCCTGCGCAGCGATTATGGCAGCAATTGCGTACCATATCGGTGAAAGTGTGTTGTAAGAAAAATGTCATGCAAAATAGGCGCCTGGTGCGCCTTTTTTATTTTTTGTCACATTTCTGTCATATAAAGTTTCTAAGATTCACGCATTGCAAGATAACACCACACACAGGAGTGTATAAATGAATACCACGTTGTTCCGCACTACTTTAATCGCTTCATTGATTGTACAAACATTCAGCTTTTCAACAGCTAATGCAGCGGACAAGATTATCAAAATTGACGGTTCGAGCACTGTATACCCGATTACCGAAGCCGTCGCTGAGGAGTTTCAGCGTACCAAAGGTATCAAGGTGACTGTAGGTGAATCTGGTACTGGCGGTGGTTTCAAAAAATTCTGCCGTGGCGAAACTGACATTTCAGATGCTTCACGCCCAATCACACAAAAAGAAATAGACCTGTGTAAAGAAGGCGGCGTACAGTTTATCGAGTTACCAATCGCCTACGATGCGTTGACTGTAGTGGTGAACAGTAAAAATGACTGGGTAAAACAACTGACAGTCGCAGAACTGAAAAAAATCTGGGAGCCAAACTCTTCTGTTAAAAACTGGAAGCAAGTGAATGCAACCTTCCCGGACAAAGCGATGAACCTGTATGGTCCTGGTACTTCTTCCGGTACCTTTGATTATTTTACTGAAGCGGTGAACGGCAAAGCCAAAGCCAGCCGTAAAGATTACACGCCATCAGAAGATGACAATGTCCTGGTACAAGGCGTTTCAGGTAACCAAGGTGGTTTGGCTTACTTTGGCCTGGCTTACTACCTGGAAAACACAGACAAACTGAGAGCCATTCCTATTGTTGCAAAAGAAGGCGGCAAACCTGTATTGCCTTCTGAAGCTACGGTAATGGACGGTACTTACCAACCACTGGCCCGTCCATTGTTTATCTACGTGAACGCAACTTCAGCTGCATTCAAACCGGAAATCAAGGCGTTTGTGAATTTCTACCTGGAAAACGCACCGGAACTGGTAAAAGAAGTGAAATATGTACCATTGCCAAAAGTAGATTACGATGCAGTTAAAACACATTTCAAAGCGATGAAACCAGGTACCGGCTTTAACGGTTCTTCAGAAGTCGGCATCAAGATTACTGACCTGTTATCCCGAATCAAATAATGATTAAGGGGCTGCAATAGCCCCTTTTTTCGTTACTTTCGGCCTGTACCGCGGATTATCCGCTAAAATTCTTACCCGACAGATAATCACTATGGCGACTCAAGCAATGCAAGCACCCGTGGAACTGCCCATCAGCCCCAGACTGGCTAAAAACATCCGTAGAAATGTCAAAGAACGCATCATTGAGTTGATACTGATGATGGCGGCACTGGTAGCGGTAGCCACTACATTCGCGATTGTAGGCGTGTTGCTGTATGAGTCTTTAAGTTTTTTCAAAACCGTGTCTGTGGTTGAGTTTTTCACCGATACCGAATGGACACCCCTGTTTGAAGATGCACACTACGGCATCTTGCCACTGGTTTCCGGTACATTAACCACTTCTGCCATCGCCCTGGCAGTGGCCGTGCCTATCGGTACCATATCGGCGATTTTCCTGTCTGAATTTGCCACACACAAAACACGCGAGATTGTGAAGCCTATCCTGGAATTGCTGGTGGGTGTACCAACCGTAGTGTTCGGCTATTTTGCTTTGTTCTTTGTCACGCCATTACTGCAGACCATCTATCCGAATTTGCCTAGCTTCAACATGCTTGGTGCCGGTATTGTGATGGGCATCATGATTATTCCTTACATTGCCTCACTGTCTGAAGATGCCATGCGCGCGGTGCCTATGAGCATGCGTGAAGGTTCTTATGCTATGGGTGCAACCCGTTTCCAGACTGCGGTTAAAGTGGTCACGCCAGCGGCTATCTCCGGGATTGTGGCTGCCTATATCCTGGCGATCTCCCGCGCGGTGGGTGAAACCATGGTGGTGGCGATTGCTGCGGGCCAGCAACCTAACCTGACATTCAATCCACTGGAAAGCGCTGCGACGATTACTGCTTACATTGTGCAGGTGGCCATGGGCGATTTGCCGCATGGCAGCATTGGTTACCAAAGTATTTTTGCCGCCGGACTGGTGTTAATGGCAATGACGTTAACTTTTAACATCATCGGTCACTGGGTACGCAAACGCTATCGCGAGAGTTACTAATTCTTAAGATATACCCTGACGCAAAACTGACATATAACAACGATACACTGCCGGTAACCGACTACCGGACGATGCGGGAATAATACCAACATGGAACATAAAGCTTCTGTACTTGAAAATCTGGCCGAAGTGCGCGCCATGATTAAACGCCACAAGCGTAACGACACGTTGTTTGCAACGCTGGGCCTACTCTGTCTGATGCTAGGCCTGATGACACTGATGTTGCTGTTCTGGCAGTTGATTGCTGATGGCTATCCTAAATTCAACCTTGAATTCCTGACTGAATTCCCTTCGCGTCGTGCAGCGCGTGCCGGCTTGCTTTCCGCATGGGTAGGTTCATTGCTGGTGATGATTGTGACATTCCTTTCTGCGGTGCCTATAGGCGTCGCCGCCGGTTTATACCTCGAAGAATATGCGCCGAAAAATTTCTTTACTGACCTGATTGAAATCAACGTCTCCAATCTGGCTGGCGTACCCTCCATTATTTACGGTTTGCTGGCGCTAGGTTTATTTGTGTACATCCTGGGTTTGGGTCAAAGTATCCTGACGGCCGGTTTAACCTTGGGTCTGTTGATTCTACCAATTGTGATTGTGTCTACCCGCGAAGCCATTCGTGCTATCCCGGTTTCTATCCGCGAAGCCGCATACGGCGTTGGCGCGACCAAATGGCAAGTGGTGTATGACCACGTATTCAAATACTCTTACGGCGGCATTTTGACCGGTGTGATTATCGGTATGTCCCGCGCTTTAGGTGAAACTGCACCAATTATCACCATTGGTGCGCTGACATTCATCGCCTTTCTGCCACCCTCACCAATCACTACAGAAGCACCATTCATTAACTTTGAATGGTTATCCTCCGGCTTTACTGTGATGCCGATCCAGATGTTTAACTGGTTGTCCCGCCCTGACCACGCATTTCATGTCAATGCGGCCGCCACTGGTGCTCTCATTATTGTTGTCACCTTGTTGATGAACGGTGGCGCAATCTGGTTACGCTACAAAATTCGTAAAAATATTAAATGGTAATGCCACACAGGATTTAGAAAATATCATGGCCACAATAACGACCCCGATTAAAGCCGAAGCACGCGATTTAAACTTCTTTTATAGCAACGGTGCCCGCGCGCTCAAAGGTATTTCCATGCCTTTGTACGAGAACAAAATCACTGCGCTGATTGGTCCTTCAGGCTGTGGTAAATCCACATTCCTGCGCTGTTTCAACCGCATGCACGACCTGTATCCTGGTAATAAATACCAGGGCCAGATTGTAATGCACCCGGATAACACCAACGTACTCGATAGCGGCGTGGATCCGATTGAAGTTCGCATGCGTATCAGCATGGTGTTCCAGAAACCTAACCCGTTTCCGAAATCGATCTATGAGAACGTGGCTTACGGTTTGCGCGTGCGTGGTGAAAACAACAAACGCATCATGGATGACAAAGTGGAAGAAGCCTTGAAAGGTGCTGCTTTATGGAACGAAGTGAAAGACCGTTTGCATGATCTGGCATTCAACCTGTCTGGCGGTCAGCAACAACGCTTGTGTATTGCCCGCGCGCTGGCCACTGATCCGGAAATCATGTTGTTCGATGAACCGACTTCAGCACTGGACCCGATTGCAACGGCCAACATTGAAGAGTTAATGGTTGAGCTCCGTAGCAAATTAACGATCCTGGTCGTGACACACAATATGCAACAGGCAGCACGTGTTTCCGATTACACGGCGTATATGTACCTGGGTGAACTGATCGAGTACGATGATACAGACAAAATCTTTACTAACCCTGGCCGTAAGGAAACTGAAGATTACATTACCGGTAAATTTGGTTAACTCCACTTTTCCAATAAAAAAACGCCGCAAATTGCGGCGTTTTTTATTGGACACTTACAACATGCTCAAGCATTAACCTTCGATAACTTGCTCAGATGAAACTGATCCGTTATTTAGGAAGGTAAGGAATGGCACCTGCAACATCAGTGTCATCTATCAACTGGAAACGGCTTTCAGTACCCTCTTGCCTGGCTTTTGAGAATGGCGCATATTCGGGGTCATTCGCAAATGCTAATGCTGCTTCTTTATTAGGAAACTGAATTAAAGCAATCAATGTGTTTTCCAATGGCTTACCCTCAAGCACATCAATATTGGCACTTCGACTCAAATATCTTCCACCATGTTTTTCCGCAATCAGGTGAACATGCTTTGCATATTCAGGAACCCATTCATCATTTTTAAGTAGTACATCTGCAATTAAATATGCTGCCATTTTTACTCCTTGGATGTGTAGAAATAATCAATTAGTGCGAGTTTAAACTCTATTGTTTAAATCAATGAGAAATTTAAAGACTGCCAAATTCTGGCTTGCACTCAAAAAAGCAACCAGCGTGCGGCAGGTGTTGAGTTAACATATTAGATTATCCTGAGATTGTGCTGCTTGCTCGAGTGCAAGGCTGCCGGTATCTTGGCGCGCCAGCTGGCAAGCGTCAAGTGGTCCAGGAAAAATTCCGGAAAATCAGCAGGGATGGCAGCATCACAGTAAGTGTGTGCTGCCTGAATTATGCGGCTGCAGAAGCTGACAGCGGAAAATTGGCCAGCATCAAACGCTCGTAGCACTCCAGCAACTTCTTGGCCTGTGCTTCGCTTGACCATACCTGTTCCACATAGCGTTTGCCATTTTTACCAACACGCTCACGCAACTGGTGGTCAATCAGCAAGGTTTGTACTTGTTCGGCAAAGTGCAACTCGTCATCTTGTGCAATCAGCGCGCCCTGCTCATGGCGCAAGATGGAGGCAGTGCCCAGTTCAGCGATGGCAACCACCGGTGTTTCCTGCGCCATGGCTTCCAGCAATACCAGCCCTTGTGTTTCACTCTTGGAAGCAAACACAAAGATATCCGCAGCACGGTAAGCGGCATTCAGGCCGACAGCACGGTCCAGGTAACCCAGGAACATCACGTTCTGTTGCAGGCCGTTATCCTTTGTCATTTTTTTCAACATCGCTTCGGCCGGGCCTTCACCCGTGATCACCAGTAAAACCTCGGGGTGATCCTGGATGACCAGCGACAACATTTCCAGCAAGAACTGGATATTCTTTTCATGTGCAACGCGGCCAACA
The DNA here is from genome assembly GCF_001425425.1 of Methylophilus sp. Leaf414. Lineage (NCBI taxonomy): Bacteria > Pseudomonadati > Pseudomonadota > Betaproteobacteria > Nitrosomonadales > Methylophilaceae > Methylophilus > Methylophilus sp. Leaf414. The sequence continues at coordinate 467,341 of NZ_LMQQ01000001.1, forward strand.
AACATCAGCAAAGGCCTTTGTGCGGGGATGCCATATTTCTCCCTGAAGGCTGCGCCATCACCAGGTACAAAACGTGAGGCATCCAGGCCGGTAGGAATCACGGTAATTGGTGTGGTCACCCCGTATTGTTGCAGGACATCACGCATTTGCCCTGAAGGTGACACCACGGTATCCACCTGCTGGCATTGCTTACGAGATACCCATTGCGCAATATTCACCGCAAACTTGCGTGGTACCCACGGCAAATAGTGGTGCATATAGTCTTCAAAGAAGGTGTGGTAGGTTTCCAGCACCGGCACTTGCAGTTTCTTGGCGATTTTAAGCCCGGCATAGTGCGCGATAAAGGGTGTATGGATATGCACCATGTCGTAATCCCCCGGATGCAGGCTTTCAATATAGGCCACCAGTGCCGACCACTTCATTAAGTAATCTTCAGGATCAAACACAATCTTGCGCGCATCTATGCGCGTGATCCAGGCTTCATCACCAATCAGAGCATGATCGAGGGACTGCGCGTATTGCGGCGCAATCAGGTGTACGCTATGCCCATCTGCACGCAGACTTTCTGCAAAGGTACGGATGCTGGTTGAAACGCCATTTACGCGTGGGAAATACACATCTGAAATCATCAATATTTTCATGCAAAGTTCCGTTTAAGCGGTTCCATGTAAACAATTCTCACATACTTTAACAAGGGTTCGTGATGCTTTTATGACCAAATCCCTTTCATATCAATGTCATACAATCATCATGCATCTGTCATCTACCAGGCGCAGAGTGCGCACATGCAAAAAAGTATCTTCAGATGTTTAGCCGTACTGCTATTACTGATTGCCATACCCGGCGAAGCACATGCCTGGGGGTTGTATTCCCATGTGGCTTATACCCATAGCTGGTTACAGACATTACCTTTATTGCCCTTGCCCTGGTTAGGCGTGATGCGGCGTTACCCGACCCTGGTGCTGGCTGGTGCCTGCCTTCCGGATCTGGCAGTAGTTTCCCGTACCTTTAATCACAGCCATGGCTGGGGAATAGGCCAGCAATTACTGCATACCAAAAATGAGAGACAACTGGCGTTGGGGATAGGTTATAACGTTCACCTGCTGACCGATGTCGTTGCACACCAGCATTTCGTACCCACGTTTGAAGCCAAGTGGCAGCATGACAGTCTGCTCACGCATGCGGCTGCTGAATGGGCCATGGATGCTTACCTGCAAACGACAAACATTCCTTCGCCTTCCAAACTATTGCGTATACACCGCAAAACCATTGTAGAAACGTTAACGCAAGCGATGCAATGTGATTCCGGCATCGTGGAAAAAGCTGTTTCCAGGTTAGCTACTGCCGACCAGGCATTGCGCCTGTCGCGTATTCCCCAATATTTGTTGCGCCGTTACGGCAGGCTGGATAACGAGTTTGAACACAAACTGGCCTATTACCGCGACCAGGTGAGTTTGGCCTTGCAAGACCTGCCTCAGTTACTCAACGGGTCGTTTCCCTCATTGCATGCCGAGCATGTCAATTTAGGCATGGAACAACTGGATGACTGGCGCCAAAAATGCCTGCAAGATGCCAGGCTGCGCCCTACCCGTGCCATACAAGCGTTTGAGCATTACCATCATCAGTGGTTTAACCAGCCAGACTGCTAGCGCACAAAGCCAAGCTGCCGCTGTTGCTTTAACAGCTAGCGGTTATGCTTTAAATACCATGATGACTTGAATCTATTGGCGCTGGCTCCATCTAACGAATACCCATCCTCCAGCCAACAAAAATAATACATGCCACCTCTACGCTTCCTGCTCACATTTACCACCATGGTCAGTGTCTTGCATTACTACATCGGTTCACGCCTTCTAAACTCGGTTGCCTGGGCTGATTGGGTGCTGTGGGCCGGTTGGATATTCCTGGTCATTTCAACGTTGCTGCAGCCAGTCGCTTTCCTGGCACGCGGGCTGCGTAACCATGCTTTGCGTGATACCACCAGCTGGGTCGCAATGACGCTGATGGGCGTGTTTTCTTCGTTGCTGGTCCTGACAGTAATACGAGATATTTTCTTGCTGGTGGTCGCTGGCATGGATGCTTCCCACTTTTTCCAGGCGAACTTTTTCACGCTGGAGAAGAACACTGCATTATTGGCAATCACAGGCGCAGTGGCAATCAGCGTGATCGGCTTTTTCAATGCCCGTCGATTAGCCAGGGTGATTAAAATCAAAGTGCCTTTACGCAATTTGCCTGCCACGCTGAATGGTTTCCGTATTGTGCAGATCAGCGATATCCACGTCGGGCCTACCATTAAAAAAGGCTATCTTTCGCGCATCGTTAACCGCGTCAATACCTTGGACGCCGACCTGATTGCCATTACCGGCGACCTGGTGGATGGTCGCGTCAGTGAACTCTCAACGCATACCCAACCGCTGGCGCAATTGAATGCGCGCCACGGCAGTTTTTTTGTTACCGGGAATCATGAATATTATTCTGGCGCACTGGACTGGATTCAGGAAATAAAGCGCTTAGGGATACAGGTATTGCTCAATGAGCACGTGCAGCTGAAACATGATGGCGCAACGCTGGTTTTGGCGGGGGTGACAGACATAACCGCAGGCGGGTTCTATGACCATCATCAGAGTGACCCGCATGCAGCGATTGCAGGTGCGCCCCTGCATGCACCAAAAATCCTGCTCGCGCACCAGCCACTGAGTTCCAAAGAAGCCGAGTCAGCAGGTTTTGATTTACAGTTATCCGGACATACGCATGGCGGCCAGTTTTGGCCATGGAAATACCTGGTGCCACTGCAACAGCCTTATGTAGCTGGCCTGCACCGTTTGAAAAATTTGTGGGTATATGTGAATCGGGGGACCGGTTATTGGGGCCCACCCAACCGCTTTGGCTCGCCGTCGGAGATCACCTGCCTCACACTAGTACCGGCAAATGATTAGAGCGTCATTGACGTTCTAATCAATACCTGGCGCTGTTAACCCTCAACGCGCCTGCGGTAAAGCACATCTGGCACATAGCTAGCCAACACTAGCAGTATCGCCAGCACCAGATACACGACGCGTAGCGGGTAGTCTGTGACAAAACTGGCTGTGGCTTTTTTTGCGGCAATAGACTGGTAAAACGCTTCCTGGTCTTGCCCTTTCACATAACTGCCTTTGAATTCCGCTGACAGCTCTTTCAAATATTCTTCTTCCAGTTGCGACAGCATGCGGTCATATTCGGCATAAGCCACAGGTGGATCCGGTTCATCACTACTTGGGTCCGCATAAGTCACGCCTACAGCACCTGCATTATTATTTTCGCTGACTGGCCAGTATCCCACTGGTTTATTGGCAGTGTTATAGCGGGTAATCGCCACCTTTTCTGGACCGCCTACCCCGACAAACGTGAAAAACTCGCCGATCTGCACCCCGCTTAAATCCTGCTTGATGGTCACGTTTACGCGTGGCGCTTCATCGCCATCGGTGAAAAACAGCATTTGTGCCGGTTGATTCAGTGCATCATAAATATGGGTCGCTGCATGTACGGAGAAACTCAGGCGGCTATTGCCTTTCCATGCCATGCGCCATTCCAGGTGATCAATACCATCGGTAATCACATCCAGGTTCTTGCATACTTCCAGCGGTGTTTGCAACATCGCCACGTTATCAGAAGCAAAAATGCCTAAACTGAAATACGTGCCGCATGGTGCTTTATGCACGATCTGTTTCATCAAATGTTGTGCGTAGGCAATGCGGCTGATTTTTTTCTGGTTCAGCATTTCATCTTCAGCATTCATACTTTGTGACACATCGGTGATCAGCAAATAATGCTGCACCTGCTGCCTGAGCTGTATGCTGGGCTTGACCAGTGCCAATACCAGCAAACTCAAAGCGAGTGCGTAGAGCACAGGCTCATAGTACTGTTTCAGCCATGCTATCGCTTTCATTATGGCAACCCGATCGGCAGATTACTGAGTTCCATATGCGACTGGTCTTTAGTGCCCGCCTGCATGCCGCGCGCCATCACCGAGTGCAATAGACTCAAATTGAATTTGGCCGCTTTATCTGCAGGCTGCAGGCGTAATGACTGTTCATAAGCGATTTTTGCCTGTGTAAATGCATAGCGCGCCTCATCCTGAAACGAACCATCTTCATTCACTGTGCGCACCAAGCCGGACAAAAACAGGTTATTCCCGATATTGAAATGGATATGCGGCAGCTCGGCTTCTGGCGGACCGACTTCCAGCAACTGGCCATAGGTTTGCACTGCATGTTTATAATCGCCATGTTTGCCCTGGTCATAGGCCGCAGTAAACCGTTGCAAATACGGATATTCTTTCTCTTTAATCAACGTGCCATTCTGGATTTTTTGATTCAGCGCCTGTAATGACTGTAACTGCCAGCCAAAATACATCGCACCAATGATTCCTGCCACGGTAATGCTACCCCACAGCCAATTGGCTTTTTTTGCATGTGTTGCCATTAGTACATCCTTATATGTTTAACCAGCACCAACCCAAATCCCAGTACCAATGCCAGCAAGATTAAGTCTTTGGCATAGTCATGCCCGGGAATCATGATGGCGTATTGAATGACGTTCTTTTCCTTGGCATCGATTTCACGCAGGGCAGATTCCAGCGCCGTGGCGTTATCTGCCTCAAATGCCTTGTATTTGATCTTTAAGGAACGGAAAAATCTATCCAGCGCTATGGCTTCCGGTACGCGCTCTTCTTCATAGACGTTGTCACTGAAAATACTGATGTCATCAGGTTCACGTAGCACAATCCAGTACAGATTGAGTTTTTTACCTGTCAACTGTTTCTGGATCTGGTATTTCACGCGCGGGCTTAATTTACCGGCACCATCCGACAGCAAAACGATAGCGCGCGAGCCGGTGCTGGCAATGTTTTCAAACAATGTTACTGCATTGGTGATGCCGGCACCGATATTGGTCTGGTTCAAGGCCGGGCCAGTCGCGGCCTGAATTGCCGAGTGGATGCCATCGCGATTGGTGGTGATTTTCATGCCATACAGGGCAGAGTTGGTGAAGCCAACCACGCCCATCATGTCATCCGGTCGGGAATCGATAAATGCAGTAATTAATCGCCTTGCCGCCATGGACTTGATTTCTGCCGCATGCCCACCGGTACTTTGCCCGGCAAACGGGTGATCCATACTCACGCTGCGGTCAATCACAAATACACTTTGCGCCCCTTTGCCGACTTTTTGCTCCTGGTGGCTATCGCCCTGTGGACCAGCCAAAGCTAACACCAGGCATAGCAGCATCAGTGCAGTAGCGGCTTTAACCAGCCGGTTGGCGGTATCTGAAAACGGGTCTGCAGGCACCATTTGCAACCATGAATAAGTTTGTGCATGCCGGCTTTTCAATAGGAAAGGGACAGCGACTACTGGCAACAGCAGCAAGAACCACGGGTGTAACCAATGCATCAGACGCCCCGTTCACAATCGCGCAGCTGGCGCGTAAATGTTTTACATTGCTTTAAATAACCGGCAGCGTCGATGGCTTGCCCGCTATACAGCACCGCATTGGACTCGGCAAAAAAAGCATGAAGCGCTTGTTCTAGTGGTTTAAAACCAGGTTGTTGCGCGACAAACTGCGGCACATGTGACGCCAGCATTTGCTGACCGAAGCGCTGATTCAATGCATCTTGCACAATCAGGGCTGCCTGCTTCTGGCCTTCAGCGTTTGCTGGCAGTTTTTTTAGTTTGCGGTAAGCACGGGCAAAGTGCCCGTTCACCATAGGCAATAAAGTCCAGTCGGAATTCCGGTAAAGCAATACCAGGCCACCAATCACCGCTAGTAACAGGCTGATAAGCAATCCTCGGTGTGGCGTTTGTGTATCCAGTAATGCCGGGCGGTGTTGTGCAACCACACTTTGCTTGGCTTTTTGTAACTGGTCTGGCAGTTGCGCCATCAACCAGAAGCGCCATGAAGGTAATTCAACCTTGGCACCGCTTTTAAATGTCACTTGTTCGGCCGGCAGTTGCAACTGCACAGGTTTGCCACTGCCGGCGAATACCTGGTAATCGTATACCAACTTGTAAACTTGTTGATTTCCCTGCTTGCGGCTATCGACTTGCAACTGCCGCAGTTCAACACCGTTACGTTGCAAGCCTTTCAGTGGCAGGTTGTTGTCATTGAGCTGATCATTTGCAGCCACCGAAACCTCGATGGAGCGTTGCAATACATCACCGATCTGTATCCCAGCATAAGAAGCCGGGTTTTGCACGCTAAGTACTTGCACTTTGGCCGCTGGTGTTTCGGCCAAGGCAAGGCTTGGGCATACAGCAGCCATCAACCACCATAAAAAAATCTGTTTCATCAGCACACTCTAATGGATAAGTTGTTCAAAATAATCCGACAGCAAGGCCGAATCGAAGCGTCCATCGACATACAGCGGACGAATATCAAAGCGCGCAAATAGCTGGTCCAGCGCCTGTTTACGTTGCTCAAACATCTCGACAAACTGCGCGCGGATGGACTGGCGGAAGAAAATGGTTTTTTGCTGGCCGGTTTCGGGGTCTTGCAAGTTACCGAAACCAAAGCGCGGCAAACGCTGATATTCCAGCGGATCCCATAATACGATGGGAATCATTTGGTGATTGGCCATCAGGTTCAAGCCATGCTCAATCAGTGACAGCGGCAAATGAAAATCGGAAATCCAGAACACCAGTCCTTTTTGCTGGCCCAGTAATCCGGCCGCCTCGACGATGCCACTGCCATCTCGTCGCGTACTGCGAAAATCACCGATTTCGGCGATGGTGGCAAACGACTGGTGCGCATGGTGCCCGGCTGACAGGCTCAAATGCGGAATCACGCTATGGTCATAAGAAACCATGCCAAACAGGTCACTGTTCTCATGGGCCGAGCAGGCAATTGATGCTGCCACCGCTTTCACCGTATCCAGCTTGCTCACTTGCCCCTGAAACTGCATGGAACTGGACAGATCACAGACGGCATACAGAGGAGACGATGCCTCCTGCTTGAATACACGCACCTGAATCTGCTCATAAGGATCGCGCAGCGTTTGCCGCAAATCCACGCGCCTGGCATCCGGATAATCAACTAGCGAAACATGCTTGCTGAATTCATCGCCCGGACCACGCTGTATGCCCAGATGTTCGCCAGTATGCACGCTCGCAGAGCGCCAGGGCACCTGGTAGAAAAAGGGCTGGGCGTAGTCGGGAATCATGCCGCTTTCGCCTTGGATGGCACGCTCACTGAGGCCAGTATCTGGTTGGTCAGTTCGCGGGACAGTTCGGTGCGACGACTTTCAAACATCGGGTTAAGCACCAGTCTGTGCGCAATGATTTCATGGAACACCGCATGAATATCTTCAGGGAATAAACTGTCACGATTCATCAGCCAGGCATGCACACGGGCTGCTTTTAATAACATACCCATACCACGCGGACTGGCCCCGGTATGTATCAGGCGGTTAACATCCACGCTATCAAGCTGAATGCCGTAAGCAGATGGTTTTTGGGTAGATTCCCACAAATCCAGCGCATAATCTTCAAGCACATCGCTGGCGCGGATATGGCTTTGCAATACGTCAGAAAAAGCATTCAGCTGGTCATAAGCCAGTACGCCGGCATCCACTTGCTGGGTCAGGCGCTCGGCATGCTGGAACTTCACATCGAACATCAAGGCCTTGCGTAATGCACGATCCTCAGGAATTTCAATCGGGATTTCCATCATAAAGCGGTCGCGCGCAGCGGATGGAATCTCAAAGGTTTCATTTTTTTCTACCTGGTTACGGTCGGCGAATACCAGCATGTGCGGCAAACGATATTCTTTTTTGAACGCGCCAATATGTCGCTCAGCCATCACACGCAGCATCAATGCATGTACCTGCGGCCTGGCGCGGTTGATCTCGTTAAAAAAGAACACAGACAACTGCTCGCCTGCCCGCAGCAACGGACCCTCTTCCACTTTTGGACGGCCATCCTCGCCAAGGAATGTGTGGTAGATCAGATCGTTAGGCATCAGGTCAACGGTGCCTTCAATACGCTCATAAGCCCCCCCCAAACCACGGGCAATCGACTGCAACAACGTCGTTTTACCCACACCTACACCGCCTTCGAGTAACACATGGCCGCGGGCAAAAATGGCAATATTAATGGCACGGATTGCCTTGTCCTGGCCGACCACTACTTTTTTCACTTCGTTTTCGAGCTTAAGCGCATGGTCGCGCCACTCGGTCAATTGTGTTTCGATTGATACGGATGTCATGGTTATCCCTTGTTTACAAATTCAGCCGGGGCTATGATGCCAAAGTAGCTTCTGGAAAAGGTGTGGAAGAACTGGTTGCAATTTGTGGTTTGCCACGTTAATATGCAGACAGGTCTGTTCACTTATTTCTAGTCTACTGCAGCCATCGAAAAAAAAGCAAGAAGATTTTTATGGGGTTACCAGCGTGAACGTACTAGCGATAATGAAGAAGACAGGACAGCGTGGCGCACGCAGCGTGAAAACCTACGCGCTCTATGGCCTTTGGAAATTGGGATTCAAGCAGTGGTGTCGACATGCGCCGTTATACATGTTGCGCCAACAGCTGGTAGCCTGGAACTCGCAGCGCATGCATGTGCATGGTGCCAGTGCTGCTTTAAATACGCAGGACATCCTGCATATTCGGCAGCTGATAGAACGGGCTCAACATACAGCGGATGTGGCACTGTCGCCAACCCTGCTGGACCAATGGTTTTTCCAGGCCATAGGCGCCATCCGTGTGCAATCGCAAACAGGTGTCGATACTGCCTGGCATTTGTTTGAGCAGTCCGTGCATGAACAACTAGGGAGCCAGTCATTTAGCCGTTCATTGTCCTTTGGCTTGGTGGTGACGCTCAGTGTGGTCTGGATGACTATGGTAACGCCAATGCATCAGCCGACGCATACTGAATGGTCACCATTGGAAGAAACACAATTTGAGTCAAGTGCGACCGCTGATCCAGTCACGCTCAGCTTGCTAAACCTGGCTTACCAGAAAATGCAAAACGGCAGTTGCCAACTACCACAGGCAGCAATGTTGCCAGATGCGCAGCGACAGGCATTTATTATGTTTGTCACCAATGGCAAGGTAGATGTTGACCATGTGGAACAGTTGCGGCAAGCGCTTGGATACGTGAGTTGCCTGTACCCACAAGAACTCATGCGCCCGCAAGGACGTGAACGTTTTTAAACCAGCATAAGCAGAAAAATCGGGATCTCCCATCGAATGGGAAAAGGATAAATGATGAACATGCGTGAGAAAATTTTAACCATTGCCAGCAGCCTGTTTGATACCAGAGGTATTCAGGCTTCTGGCGTTGATACCATTATTATGGAGGCAGGCGTCGCTAAGGCAACGCTGTATAAGCACTTTCCCAGCAAAAACCAGTTGATTACGGCTTATTTGCGCGAAAAATCAGACAAGTTTTATGGCTGGCTGAATGCCCAGCTGGCTACTGGTAAAAGTGAATCGATTGAGTTGCTGATTCAATTGTGTGAGTTACTGGAACAATGGATTACCCAGCCAGAATTTCATGGCTTGCCATTCCATATCGCTGCAGTAGAGTTTCCGGATCCTGAGCATCCGATTAACCAATATTCAGCCGTTCTTTCGGTAGAGCTGCAGACCTATCTATGTAAAATTGCCCGCAATGCCGGCGCTAAGGATCCGGAAGCATTGGGTCAGCAATTAACCATTCTTTTTGAAGGGGCGGCATTAGTAGAACGACTTGCCCCGAACACCGGTGCCGCTACTCGTGCAAAACTAGCAGCGATTACCCTGGTGCATCACGCTACCTGATCACGTGAAAACACCAATGTGCTAACCTGGTGGCACATTGGTGTTTTTACAGTTTCTTTAGTCATCTCTGCTAACACCTCTGAGCTCACTTTTTATTCATACCCTGCCTGATCTCACTTAGAATTAAATATCTAACCAATGAGATTTGGCTACGCATTTGAGCTTTTAAAAAGAGTGGGATTCACTTTTCAAAAGCAATGCCTTTTCAAGCCTCACACCTGTAATTTCAAATAAAATATTAAATTATTTACCTATTGGTAATAAATATGTTGACAAGCAAAAACGTCTTCTTTACTATTTATATACCGAATGGTAATTAAATAGTAAATCAAATTTTACAAGGACTTTAAAATGAGCACACCACAGCAACGTATTGCATTTATTACTGGCGCTAATCGCGGTATCGGCTTTGAAACGGCCAAGCACTTAGGCGGACAAGGCATCAAAATTATTCTTGGGGCGCGTGATGAAGTCAAAGGCTTGGAATCAGTAGCGCAATTAAAAGCCGCGGGCATTGATGCGGAATATTTGCACTACGATGCGGCATTAACAAATGCTCCTCAAACAGTAGCTGAAGCATTGCAATCACGCTTTGGGAAACTGGATATCCTGATTAACAATGCCGGGATACTGAAAGAAGAATTGATCGGCCAGAACAATACGTTAACTGTTGACCAAGACACACTTAAAGCTACTTTTGATGCCAACTTTTTTGCAGTGGTGGCGTTAACTCAAGCCCTGCTGCCCTTGCTTCAAAAATCTCCAGCGGGCCGAATTGTTAACCTATCCAGCATTCTGGCTTCACAAACACTGCACAGTTCGCCAGACTCGCCTATTGAGGTTGCAAAAGGACTGGCGTATAACGCCTCGAAAACAGCATTGAACATGTTTACCATACACTTGGCACATGCCCTAAAAAACACCCACATTAAAGTCAATTCTGCGCACCCTGGCTGGGTGAAGACTGAACTGGGCGGGCCTAATGCGCCAATGGAAATCAGTGACAGCTGGAAGACTTCAGTCAGGTTAGCTACACTGGACGATAACGGCCCTACCGGTGGTTACTTTCATGAGGACCAGGCTTTGCCATGGTAAATAGCACAAACAAACGCGTGGCCTTCAAACGTAAACTGCTATTCGCAGCACTGATGTCACTGGTGACCGTGAATATCGTGAGCGTCTCCATCCTGCTGATTAATCACGTACCTAGGGCGCTCTTGCTTGATAAGTGGCTAACCAGCATCACAGTGGCCTGGCCGATCGTGTTTGTGAGTATTTTGATGGTTGCGCCGTGGTTGTTACGGCTGACGGAATGGCTGGTAAAAGACCATAAGTAACCTTGTTTCCTCTGCTATAGTGAGGAAGCATGGAGAGCGAGTCTGGCTGCCCTCAATAGGCAGACCTGCTCGCTTAAACTGACGGGCAGGTTAGAAAGGCTTGCGCGGTTCCAGATGACGGAAAATGATACGACCTTTATCCATATCATAAGGAGACATCTCAATAGTAATCTTGTCGCCCGCCAGAATACGGATTTTATGTTTACGCATTTTGCCACCTGTGTAAGCGATCAACTCATGACCGTTTTCCAGTTTCACACGATAGCGCGCATCCGGCAAAATCTCGGTGACTGCGCCCTGCATTTCAATTAACTCTTCTTTTGCCATTCAGCATCCTCTAAAAATAAAAAAAGCCCGGAGATTCCGGGCCCCTTTTCCGGTAGGCCGTTAACCAGCCCTGCGGACGTGCAATTAATTATTCAATGATTTGAATATTTGCAGCTTGTTTGCCTTTAGGGCCAGTAGCTACTTCAAAGCTAACGCGTTGGTTTTCTTTCAAAGTTTTGAAACCTGCAGATTGAATTGCAGAAAAGTGTGCGAATAAATCTTCGCCGCCGTTGTCAGGAGTGATGAAACCAAAACCTTTTGAATCGTTAAACCATTTAACTGAACCTGTTACCATGATAAATCCTTGAATGAAAATTAAAAATTTGGGCTAATGCCCATAACGAGGATCAAGATGGCGGGAAGTAACGATACACCAAAAGATAGAACCATAGAACAACGACACTACTTGAACTTCGTGAGGGCACACTATGCACGTAATCTTGAATATTGGCAACTAGTATTTGATAAACCGCTAAAAAATCAAAAAAATCATTAGATATCATGGTGTACACGCTGATAAAACAACGATTTAGCTTTTAAAAAACATAGGGGAAATGATTATTCCAGATGACTTTTTTATTTAAAAGTACTTAGTATTTCAAAAATCCTTTCATCGTCACAATGCGCTACATTGAAACGCAACCATGAAGAAGGTGCTTGATGGGGGCTAAATAAATTGCCGGGCGCCAGCATGATGTTTTGTTTTGCTGCGATCGTCGCAATTTCAGCTGCGTTACCTTCGTTTGCAAGCTGCGCCCATACAAACATACCACCTGCAGGCTCTGCATATACACTTAAGCCACAAGCCTCTAGCTTGCTGATTACCCGCCCTCTTTCGACTTCAAGCCGGGAACGAATTTTCTCCATATGCTTACGGTAGCGCCCTTCGACAAGTATCTGGTACATCACACGTTGATTAATTTCTGAACTGGTTAGCCCGGTGAGTAATTTCAGGTCCAGCAATCGCATGGCCAGTTCGCTATGACAAGCCACAAAACCTACACGCAGGCTGGCCGAAATGGTTTTGGAATAGCTACTGACATAAATGACCCGATTCAACTGATCCAGCGTGGCCAAACGTGGCACATGATTTGAGTGGAAGTCGCCGTAAATATCATCCTCAACAATATATAAGCCTGACTTTTCAGCCAGCTGCAATATCTGGTGGGCAATCGCCATGCTGGTGCTGGTACCGGTTGGGTTATGCAACACTGTGTTGGTGAAAAAAAGTTTGGGGCGATAGGTTTCAAGATGCTTTTGAAGCACAGTGATATCAGGCCCGTTTATCAAGCGCGGCACACCGATAAGTTTCGCACCCAACGATTTCAGGTATCCAAACAAAGTGTAATAACCAGGGTCATCCACCAGTACCACATCCCCAGGCTGGATAAATAGCCTCGCCACCAAATCCAGCCCGTGCGAGGCACCATTAGTCATGATGATCTGTTGCGGCTCCAGGCTGATGCCTATATCCGCCAGGTTCTTTTGTGCCAGTTGTTGACGCAAGGGCAAATAACCACGGATATCGCCATAGCCCGTTAAAAATGCACCGGGCTTGCGCGAAAGCTCGTGCAGGCTCTTTTGAATGACCTTTTCATCCAGCCAGTCACTTGGCAACCAGCCACACCCCGGACGGATGATATTTGGAACATCACGAAAAGTGTTATGCAACAACCACAATACGTCGTCGGCACGTTCCAAAAAAGTGGTTTGCGGAATCGCCTCTTCGGTTTGAGTGAGGGAAGCCACATAAAATCCTGATCCGCGACGTGATAACAAATAGCCAAGCGCTACCAACCGATCATAAGCGTCCACAACGGTAAAGCGGCTAATGCCATGCTGGATTGCGAACTCCCGAATCGATGGTAACCGTGTGCCTGCGCGCAGCACACGTTGCTCAACCAGATTTTTGATACCGGTGACTACCTGCTCAACCAAAGGAACAGAATCTGAAGTATTCACTGTGATTATCGGTGTTACTGGCATGGCAATATAACCTGTACAGTTCTATTAACTGAAATAAAAATTGTACATGTAGTGTACATGATGATAACGATATGATGCTTTTAAAATTTATAAAGCAAATATTATGAAATCGTTAATAGCACTCTTGATTGTTGCAGTCACATTTTCGCCATGGTTAGCCAGAACAGAGCATCTAAAAGCAACGCTCATGGCTCAAACTGCTAAATCTCAGCAGAAAGATCAGCTATCACCTTGCATTGTGCATTTAAGCGCTCCAGCTGATTGCAAGGACTTATCCCAACCAACACAAAAGTTCGTGCTGGTCAGAGGTCAACCGTTACCTATTTAACATTATGTATGTCCCTCAACACTTCTCCGAGCCGAATATTGATGCATTGCATACGCTGATGCGCGCTTATCCGCTGTCTACGCTGGTTTTAATGTCAGAAGACGGTTTAAATGCAAATCATATACCTTTATATCTTGACACTGCCAACGGTAAACATGGCACTCTCAGCGGACATATAGCCAGGGCTAACCCGCTGTGCAAAGACCTTGCTGCCAATTATCAAGTGCTAGCCATCTTTCACGGCCCGGATGCTTATGTGACGCCTTCCTGGTATGCGAGCAAAGCGAAAACAGGCATGGTGGTACCCACCTGGAATTATGTCGCAGTGCATGCGCATGGCAGAGCAAAGGTGATTGAAAACAAGGAGTGGTTACGCACACATCTTTCATTATTGACCATTGACCAGGAAGCCAAATTTGAACATCCTTGGCTGATTGAAGATGCACCGGCAAGCTTTATCGATAAGTTGATACTTGCAGTGGTGGGAATTGAGATTGAGATCATTCAACTGAAGGGTAAGTGGAAGGCTAGCCAGAACCAGTCACTGGAAAATCAGTTGGGTGTTATTCAAGGGCTACGTGAAGACACCAGCCCTGAACAATGCGAGATGGCCACGATTATTGAAAAATCAATAACCAGTCATTGAGTAAGAATGGCGCCAATAGCTGCCATTCTCCTTTCACTGCTTTAAAAAAAGGGTGAATACGCCGCTACCAGTAAATACCCTACCCCGGCACCTGCCAGCACATCACTTGGATAATGCAAACCAAGTACAACCCGTGATATTCCTACCAGCACCACAAAAGGATAAACAATAGGAAACAGTTGCGGATAATGTTGCACAGCCACCATCCCAAAAGCCACTGCGTGCAAGGTATGTCCGGAAGGGAAACTGAAATAATCCAGCGGTGTACCGCTTAAGAGTACATCCTGTCGGACTTGAAACGGTCTTGGTCGGCTAGTGCGGTGTTTCAACCACTTATACACCAGGGTACCGCTAAGGCCAACGGTAAGCATTTGAAGGCATACGTATAAGCCGCTTTGGCCCTGAGTGATTGCAATCACCAGCATCAACAGATACCAGAACATGCCATCGCCCATGCGCGAGATGGCGCGAAACAGGTTGCGGATCAATCGATATTGGCCGGTATGACTTACTTTGACACACACACGGCTATCAACCGACTGCACCCATCCCAAAGTTTGTTGTAATTTCAGCATCTCAGGTCCTTTCCGCGGTTTGCCCCGACTTTAACGGGGTGCGCCGACTACTTAGGTGAGCTTAGTATGACCAGGATGCTTGAAACTATAGTGAAGAATTCGTGAAATTAATGTGACTTGCTTATAGTGCCAGGAACTATTTCCAGAGTACGCAGTAAACAAAACCCGGGAAGGAAAATACGAGGAACAGGCAGACAGTGATACTGTAAAACTCCCAGCCTTGCGGCCATACCTGACCCATGACCAGTTGTTCCACAAAGTAGGCAATCACCAGTGTGATCAGGTAAGCAGGCACCAAAGCAGCGAAGCGTTGCCATAATTGATTGACGCGACCAGCGATACCCAACCACTTGTCTGAAATCCAGCCCAGGTTGGCCATGAAAAGTATTAATACCAGGTACAGCAGTTTAGTTAGCATAATGTGATTACTGCAGACTCATTAACAGGCTGCGGCCACAGACGCTCAGCAGGATTTCCGGGAATAAGCCCAACCCTAATAATGCCAGTGAATGTACGCTTAATACAAAACGCATATCGATCGGCGCAGTCAGTGGCGAATGATCAACTGGTGCATCAAAGTACATTTTGCGCACGATATTCAGATAGTAGAAAGCGCCAATCACTGCCATTAATACTGCCAAGACCACTTGCCAGGTAAATCCGGCCTGCCATGCAGCTTGCAACACGGTAAATTTGGCATAGAAACCGATGGTAGGCGGAATGCCCGCCATGCTGAACATGATGATCAGCATCATGAAAGCAAACCAAGGATGTCGTTGATTGAGACCTTTAAGGTCGTCGATCTCTTCCGCTTCAAAGCCCTGACGGCTTAACAGTAAAATAATACCGAAGCCGGCGATTGAGGTAAGGACATAGGTGCTGATATAAAAGAAGCTTGAGGCAAAGCCATTGGCATTGGCGCTCATCATGCCGAACATGATAAAACCGACATGCGAGATGGTGGAATATGCCAGCATACGCTTGAGGTTGGTCTGGACGATGGCACTGAAGTTACCAATAATGATAGACAGGATTGCCATCAGCATCAGCATATCCTGCCAGTCTTGTGCGAGCGGATGCAGACCTTGTACCAGCAACCGCACGGTCATCGCAAATGCTGCCAGTTTCGGCACAGAGCCGATCAACAGTGTCATTGGCGTTGGCGAGCCCTGGTAAACATCCGGTACCCACATCTGGAACGGCACGGCACCAAATTTGAAAGCAATCCCGGACACCAGGAATACCAGGCCCATAATCAGCACAGGGCTCTTGTTCTGCTGCATGATGCTGTTGGCGATGTCACTCACATCCAGGCTACCGGTCATACCGTAAATCATGCTCATGCCATACAGCAACATGCCGGAAGCCAGGGCTCCCAGCACAAAGTACTTCATGGCTGCTTCTGAGGCACGCGGATTATCGCGGTCAAACGCAACCAGCGAATACAGGCAGAGAGATAATAATTCAAGGCCAATATAGATAGTCAGCAAGTTATGGCCGGACACCATAATCATCATACCCAGCAGGCCAAACAGCACCATGGCATAAAACTCGCCACGGTACAAACTGCGGTCCTGCAGGTATTTGCGGCTGTAGACAAAAATTAGCGAAGTACCCAGGTACATCATCATTTTGATCACGTCTGACAGCGTGTCGTCAATGAACATGTGGGAGAACGCAAAGCCAACTGCAGGCGTATGGGTTTTAAATGTAAAGAATGCTCCGGCAAACAAGGTGAACTGGCTCAACCCATAAATGATGGAGCGGTTTTGCGGCAGGATAAATAAATCCAGCAGCAAAATAAACATGGCCATGCCCAGTAACACCAGTTCCGGCAACAGGGCGAGCAAATCGAATTGCATATTATCCATTTTCTAACATCCTGCCTTAATAGCCAGTGACCGGCAATTTGGAAATCGCCATATGTTTCAGGAATTCACTAGTGGTAGCCTGCATCACCTCAGTAATTGGCTGTGGATACACACCGAACCCAATGACCAGAATTGCCAGAATACCCAGAATCAGAAATTCGCGTTTATTGAGATCTGTCAGCTCAGCTACATGGTGGTTTGCAACATCACCAAAAAATACGCGCTTGGTCATCCATAAGGTATAAGCAGCACCGAAAATTAAAGTTGTGGCTGCAAAGAAACCAACCCAGAAATTAAATTTGACTGCGGCCAGAATCACCATAAATTCGCCAACAAAGCCCGACGTGCCTGGCAAGCCACTGTTAGCCATGGCAAACAGCACGGCAAACCCGGCAAACACCGGCATTTTGTTGGCGACGCCACCGTATGCCGAAATTTCACGGCTGTGTACGCGGTCATACAATACGCCTACGCTCAGGAACATGGCAGAAGAAATAAAGCCGTGCGAGATCATCTGCACCAAAGCGCCTTCCAACGCCAGCTGGCCAAACATAAAGAAGCCTAAAGTGACAAAACCCATGTGTGAAATTGAAGAATAAGCAATCAGCTTCTTCATATCGGTCTGCACCAGGGCAACCAGGGCGATGTACACCACTGCGATCAGCGATAGCACGATCATGGCGGTACTGAAGTAGTGTGACGCGTCCGGCGCAATCGGCATCGCAAAACGCAGGAAGCTATAGCCGCCAAGTTTCAATGCAATTGCCGCCAGTACCACAGAACCACCTGTTGGCGCTTCCACATGGGCGTCCGGCAACCAGGTATGCACTGGCCACATGGGGATTTTCACAGCGAAGGCCATAAAGAAAGCAATAAAAATATAAATCTGCGCTTTCATGCTTAAAGGCAGCAAGTAGTAATCGGCCAGTTCAAAACTACCGGTCTGGTGATAAAGGTAGATAAATGCCACCAGCATCAACAGGGACCCGAGCAAGGTATACAGGAAAAACTTGACGGTGGCATATACGCGGTTAGGACCGCCCCACACACCGATCACCAGAAACATCGGGATCAGCATTGCTTCCCAGAACACATAGTAGAGCATTGAATCCAGTGCCGTGAAAACACCTATCATAATCCCGCTCATGATCAGGAAGGCGGCCATATACTGGGCAACATGCTTGGTGATCACTTCCCATGCGGCCAGCACTACAATCACGGTAGTAAAGCTGGTCAGCAGCACCAGCGGCATGGAGAATCCATCGATACCCAGGTGATAATGGATATTAAACGCAGGGATCCATGGCAGCAACTCTTCAAATTGGAAGAAGCCATCCTGCACATCAAACAATGTGTACAGAGGTATGGTCACCAGAAAGCTGACCAGGCTACCTGCCAATGCCAGCCAGCGGGTTAAAGTCGCTTTGTGGTCACCGCCCAGCAGCAATACCAGCACACCGGATAATATTGGCAGCCAGATGGCGAGACTTAACCATGAAATACTTGTGAGGTCGGCTTGCATCATCAATTAATTTTTACAAAGAAAGTCATAAGAAGAAACACGCCAATAATCATGGTAAAAGCGTAGTGATAAATAAGCCCTGATTGCACATTGCGTAATCTGGCAGCAATCTTACCCATGGTTTTGGCGGTGCCATTCACCATGGCACCATCAATTAAAGTGATATCGCCAAACTTCCACAGCAAACGGCCCAAGCAACGGGAACCGCCGGCAAAAAATTTCTCGTTAAAACTATCGAAACCATATTTGTTATCCAATATGCGGTAAATCACGTCGAATCGCTGTTTGATCGCCGCCGGAATATCCGGGCGCTTCATATAGAAGAACCAGGACAAAAACACGCCAGAAGCAGCCAGGATAAATGGCAGGCTGGCAAAGCCATGAATCGCCATACCAGCCGGACTGTGCATAAACTCATGGTAATGATGTGCCAGATGCTCCATCGCCGGATGCGCTTCAGGATTCACGAAAATCACATTCTTGAAGAAATCGCCAAACACCATAGGCTCCAGCGCAAAATAACCAATGACCAGTGATGGAATTGCCAATAATATCAATGGCAAGGTGACTACCCAGCCTGGCTCATGCGGATTGTCATTCGGGCCAAGGCCGTGATGATGCGCATCGTCATGTGCATGATCTTCATGATGGTCATCTGCATGCGCATCGTGCGTACCATGGGCATCGTTAGTATGCGCGACATGCTTATGATCTGCGTGTCCGGCATCTCCATGCGCTACCTGGCGCCATTTCTCTTCACCGTGAAACACCAGGAAATACAGTCGGAAAGAATAGAATGCTGTCACAAATACGCCAACGATCACCGCAAAGTAGGCGAACCCGCTGCCTGGAATATGCGATAACTCTACTGCTTCAATGATGCTGTCTTTTGAATAGAAACCGGAGAAGAAAGGTGTACCGATCAAGGCCAGCGAACCTATCAGCGAAGTAATCCATGTGATCGGCAGGTATTTTTTCAGGTTACCCATGTTGCGGATATCCTGATCATGGTGCATACCCATAATCACAGAACCGGCACCCAGGAATAACAAGGCTTTGAAGAATGCGTGTGTCATCAGGTGGAAAATTGCCACTGAGTATGCCGAAGCACCCAGCGCGACCGTCATATAACCGAGTTGTGACAGCGTGGAATATGCCACCACACGTTTGATATCGTTCTGGATAATCCCCAGGAAACCCATAAACAAGGCAGTAATGGCCCCGATCACCATCACCGTGGATAAGGCTGTTGTTGACAGTTCATATAGCGGCGACATACGTGCCACCATAAAAATACCTGCCGTTACCATGGTCGCGGCGTGAATCAATGCAGAAATTGGTGTCGGGCCTTCCATCGAGTCTGGCAACCAGACATGCAACGGCACTTGTGCCGATTTACCCATGGCGCCCACGAACAATAGCAGACAGGTGACTGTCATCAGAGACCATGAGCTGCTACCCAGGATGTTCACTTGTGCATCTGCCATAGATGGTGCGCGTTCAAACACGGTGGCGTAATCCACACTGCCAAAATAATACAGCACCATACCTATGCCCAGCAGGAAGCCAAAGTCCCCTACCCGGTTCACAAGGAAAGCTTTCAGGTTAGCATAAATGGCTGTTGGACGTGTAAACCAGAAGCCAATCAGCAGGTAAGACACCAGGCCTACCGCTTCCCAGCCGAAAAACAGCTGCATGAAGTTGTTACTCATCACCAGCATCAGCATGGAGAAGGTAAACAGCGAGATATAGCTGAAGAAACGGCTATAGCCCGGATCCTCATGCATATAGCCTATGGTATATACGTGCACCATCAACGACACGAAAGTGACGACTACCATCATCATGGCACTCAGGTTATCGATCAGGAAACCGACTTCAAAATGGATATCGCCTGAGTTTAGCCAGGTATATACGGATTCATTCAGGGTAAATCCATCCAGTGTCTGGTTGAGTATGGTGACGGATAGTACGAAAGCTGCACCGACACCGGCGATGGTAATGGCATGCGCAGTCCAGCGTGGCAGTTGATTGCGGAATAAACCAACGATGGCTGCCGAAAATAACGGCAGCAAAGGGATCAATATCAAGATTTGTTTTATTGTCATGCCACTAGCCTTTTAACTGATCCAGATCATCGACGTTGATAGTGTGAAGATTACGGAATAGCACCACCAGAATTGCCAGTCCAATCGCCGATTCAGCCGCTGCAACCGTCAGGATAAAGAATACAAATACCTGGCCGGCGATATCGTTGAGGTAATGTGAAAAAGCAATGAAATTGAGGTTTACCGCTAACAGCATCAACTCAATCGCCATCAGCAGGATGATGACATTTTTACGATTGAGGAAAATACCGATTACGCTGATTGCAAACATCAGCGCGCCCAAAATCAGGTAATGAGACAAGCCGACCATGGTTATTTTTTCTCCTCGGCAACAGGTGTTGGCGCTGGCGGTTCAACTTCGGCAGGCATGGAAACAATTCTAAGCCTGTCATTACGCTTCACTTTCACCTGCTCGGATGGGTTCATGGATTTGTTATCCTTGCGCTCTCGCAGGGTCAGCACAATAGCAGCGATCATGGCGACCAGCAGTACCACGGCGGCTAACTCGAAAGGTAACAAATAGTCGGTATACAGCACCTTACCCAATGCCGCGGTATTGCTGTAATTAGCAGGTAACTCTACCGCCTGGCTTGGTTGCAGGTTTTTGTCAGCCAGCACCAGTGTCATTTCAACCACCATCAGCAAACCAATAAAACCTGCCATTGGCAGATATTCCCAAAAACCTTCACGTAATTTGTCGAGGTTGATATCCAGCATCATGACCACAAACAGGAACAACACCATCACCGCGCCGACATAGACAAGGATCAGCGCGATAGCGAGAAACTCTGCCTCAAGCAATAACCAGATACCGGCTGCGGTAAAAAACGACAATACCAGGAACAATGCCGCATGCACCGGGTTGCGGGTAGTAATCACCCGGATGCCGGAAAACAGCAGGATAGCTGCCAGCACATAAAAAACAATATCAGTAAATACCATAATTTTCCTGTCCGCGCTTAGCGATAAGCCTTGTCCTGTGTGCGATCGGCAGCAATTTGCGCCTCATATTTATCGCCCACTTCCAGCAACATTTCTTTGGTGTAAATCAGGTCGCCGCGCTGCTCACCGTGGTAATCAAAAATTCGCGTTTCAACAATGCTGTCTACCGGGCAGGACTCTTCACAGAAACCGCAGAAAATACACTTGGTCAGATCAATGTCATAACGCGTAGTACGCCGGCTGCCATCGTCGCGCTGGTCAGATTCAATCGTGATCGCCATTGCCGGGCAAACTGCTTCGCATAATTTGCAGGCTATGCAACGCTCTTCGCCATTCGGATAGCGGCGCAATGCATGCAAACCACGGAATCGGTTCGATTGCGGCGTGCGCTCTTCCGGGTACTGGATAGTGATTTTCTTGGCAAAGAAATAGCGTCCGGTCAGGGCCATGCCTTTCAGCATTTCCCATAACATCAAACTGCCTAATGTATTTTTAATCGCGTTCAACATGGTAAGGTTTCCAAATTCTTTGTCCGTACATCCTATTAATGGAACAGGTACGCCCACTGGGTCTGCATCATGGCGGCAACTACGACAATCCACACCAGCGTGATCGGAATAAATACTTTCCAGCCCAGACGCATGATCTGGTCATAGCGGTAGCGCGGGAAGGTCGCACGGAACCACAAGAATAAAAATAATAAAAATGCGACTTTGGCTAACAGCCACAAAACACTGTCTGGCAAGAATGGTACTGGTGACAACCAGCCACCTAGGAACATCAGTGCGGCCAGCATGGACACCAAAATCATGTTGGCATATTCCGCCAGGAAGAAGACCGCGAAAGCCATACCGGAATATTCCACATGGAAGCCAGCCACAATCTCCGACTCACCTTCAGCGACGTCAAACGGTGCGCGGTTAGTCTCCGCGACGGCACTGATGAAATACACAATAAACAGCGGGAACAATGGAATAAAGTACCAGTGCCAGAAACCACCCTCCTGCCCCATGACAATCTTGCCCAGGTTGAGGGAGTTTGCACACATGAGCACACCGACAAGCGTAAAGCCCATGGCAATTTCATAAGAAACGATTTGTGCGGCAGAACGTAAAGATCCCAGGAAAGCATATTTGGAGTTGGATGCCCAACCGGCAATAATCACGCCATAGACCGCGACTGAAGTCATGGCCAGGATATACAACAAACCAGCATCGATATTAGCTAACACCAGTGTCGCATCAAACGGTATCACAGCCCAGGCGGCAAAGGCAGGTGCAATTGTCAGGATAGGGCCAATAAAAAACAACACTTTATTCGAAGCGGTAGGCAGGATGATTTCTTTGAATAACAGTTTTAATGCATCTGCCACAGGTTGCAACAAACCGAATGGACCAACACGGTTAGGCCCGATACGCACCTGCATATAGCCAATCACCTTGCGCTCGAAATAGGTCAGGTAAGCTACGCATACCATCAAAGGCAGCACGATAGCGACGATTTTCACCAGTGTCCATGACACCAGTTGCACTTCCGGCCAGTAGGATCCAAATAAGTCAGCGAAGAATTGCATGTTATGCCATCTCCGTCAGTTGTTTTTCGTAAATCGCCACTTGCTCGACTGCCGCTTTTTCAATCGTAATATCACCCATCAGATCACCCAAACCGACTGTCAGCGGATGTGCTGCGGCTACACGCACGCAACCTTTTGCCACATGATTATCTGCGCGCACTTTCAGCACCGCGCTGCCTTTGCTCTGGCGGACAACCACGATGTCGCCATCCTGCAAGCCTAATTCGGCCAGCTGGTCGCCGTGAATACGCGCCATCGGGCGGATGTTGTATTTGGTTTTTTGTAGTGGTGCAGAGCGACGCACGATAGGGTCAAATTCGTACTGCGGCACTTCACCGATACGCTGCAAACCTGTCTTCTTGATATTCACCTGGATTTCAACCAGCTCTTTCAGGTTGTTGTTCAGACTACGCCATACTACTGCCGAGGGCTTCTCACCATTGAACAGTGCATTTTTAACCTCTTCCGAACTGTTGTAATCAAAACCGGAAAGTCCCAGTGTATTCGCTAACACACGCAATACCTTCCAGCCAGGACGGCATTCGCCTAACGGACGTGTCGCAGCCTGGAAGCTTTGTACACGGCCTTCCATGCTCATAAAAGTACCGGAAGTTTCAGTAAATGGTGCAATCGGTAACAGGATATCGGCGTTTTCAAGGGCAGAAGACTTGTACGCTGTTAATGCCACTACACACTCGGCTTTAGCCATCGCCTCGTTAGCCAATGCCGCATGCTGGCAATCCAGCTCTGGTTCGATATTCAATAACAGGTAAGCTTTACGCGGTATTTCAATCATGGCGCGCGCATGCATACCGGTGGCTGAAGGCATGACGCCTATCATATGCATACCGGTACTATTTGCTGCCGGAGGTAAAATACCGCCCTTGGCACCACTGATACCGCCAATCGCTTCCGCCATACTATACATTTCGGTAAAACGCGGATCACTCAATGCCATATTGCCCAGGAAAATACCGACCTTAGGCGCGATCAGGATCAAGTCCTCACGGATACCGGCCAGGCTTTCCGCAATTTTTTGCGTATTTGGACGTATCTTGATTTCTTCCAGCAACTCATTCAATGCCGGCGGCAAACATAGTGACAGTTTTTGCAGGCCGGACATGGCTTTCAGAATCTGGCCCAATACATTGACCATATCATTCGGGCGCACAATCACTTTGTGCGCAATATCCATCAACGGATCATTGTCCAGCGGGCTGACAATGCTAAGCTCGGCACCATTCGCTACCGCTTTACGGATACGCTGTGCCAGCAATGGGTGTTCATTACGGATATTGGAGCCGATCAACAGGATACGGTCCAGCTCTTCAACTTCCTGGATATTGCAGCCCATCCATGGCGTACCGGTACGCTTACCATCGAGACGGAAATCCGTCTGGCGCAATCGGTAATCGACGTTGCCGCAACCCAGGCCATCAGCCAGTTGCTTGATCAGGTAACCTTCTTCCATGGTGCTGTTTGGGGAAACCAGCACGCCGAGCGCCTCGCCACCATGTTGTTTGGTAATGTCTTTGAGCTGGCCTGCAGCAAATTCCAACGCTGTTTTCCAATCTGTTTCCTGCCATTGCCCGTTGTGCTTGATCATCGGCACTTTCAGGCGATCCGGACTGTTCAGGCCTTCGTAAGAGAAACGGTCGCGGTCAGATAACCAGCATTCGTTGATTGACTCTTTTTCACGCGGCAGTATGCGCATGACTTTGTTATCTTTAACATGCACTTCAACATGAGAACCAAGGCCATCATGCGGGGCAATTGAAGGACGACGCACTAACTCCCAGCTACGTGCAGAATAGCGGAACGGCTTACTGGTTAACGCGCCGACCGGGCATAAATCAATGATGTTGCCGCTTAATTCTGAATTAACTGATTGATCAACGTAAGCTGTAATTTCTGCATGCTCACCACGGTTGACCAAGCCCAACTCCTGCATACCGCCAACTTCCTTGAGGAAGCGCACACAACGAGTACACTGAATGCAGCGTGTCATATCGGTACTAACAAGCGGCCCGATATTTTTGTTGAACACCACGCGTTTTTCTTCGGTGTAACGTGAACCGGAAGCGCCATAGGCGACTGCGATATCCTGCAAATCACATTCACCGCCCTGGTCACAGATCGGGCAATCCAGCGGATGATTGATCAGCAGAAACTCCATTACGCTTTTTTGTGCTTCAACGGAAGATTTGCTGCGTGTAAAAATCTTCATGCCATCGGCGACCGGTGTGGCACAGGCAGGCAAAGGTTTATTGAATTTCTCCACCTGTACCAGGCACATGCGGCAGTTGGCAGCTACAGACAGTTTCTTGTGATAGCAGAAACGCGGGATGGCAATGCCTACCGCATCCGCAGCATCAATAATGGTGCTGCCGTGTTCGACCTCTAGTGGTTTGCCATCAATTTCAATATTTAACATGTCTGCAATCTCTAAAATTTATTTGTTGAGCTGGTCTCAAAAATAGATTTTTATTTACCGTCGATCATGGATTTTCCATGCTGTATGTAGTACTCAAACTCGGGGCGGAAATGCTTGATAAAGCTCAACACCGGCGTTGCTGCCGCATCACCCAGCGCACAAATTGTGCGACCGGAAATGTTATTGCTTAAATCAGTCAGCAAATCCAGATCTTCCATTTTGCCTTTGCCATTCACGATGCGCTCGATAATGCGATATACCCAGCCAGTGCCTTCGCGGCATGGCGTACATTGGCCGCAGCTTTCTTCGTAGAAAAAATAGCTTAATCGTTTAAGCGTTTTAACCATGCAAGTGGTTTCATCCATCACAATCATGGACCCGGCACCCAGGCTGGAACCGGCTTTACTCAAGCCATCGTAATCCATGGTGGCATTTTCAATCGCACTGGCTGGCATAACCGCCGTAGAAGGTCCACCAGGAATAACCGCTTTTAGTTTTCGACCTTTCCAGATACCACCGGCCATTTCGAGCAAGTCCTTAAAAGGCGTGCCCATTCTGATTTCGTAGTTACCTGGTTTGTTGACATGGCCGGAGACTGAAAACAATTTACTGCCGCCGGAATTAGGCACACCCAGGTCTGCAAACGCCTGGCCGCCGTTCTGCATAATCCACGGAATCGAGGCGTAGCTCTCAGTATTATTTACATTGGTAGGCTTGCCAAATACCCCATAACTGGCCGGGAATGGCGGTTTAAAACGTGGCTGGCCTTTTTTACCTTCAATAGATTCGATCAGGGCGGTTTCTTCGCCACAGATGTAAGCACCGTAGCCATGCACTGCGTATAAATCGAAACTGAAATTGGTGCCGAACAGGTTTTCCCCTATATAGCCCGCTTCACGCGCTTCGGCCAATGCCGCTTCGAATATTTCGTAATCCTGCCAGATTTCACCGTGGATATAGTTATAGCCTACGCGCGCGCCCAATGTGTAGGCGGCAATCGCCATACCTTCAATCAACTGGTGCGGGTTGTAGCGGATAATGTCTCGGTCTTTGAAAGTGCCTGGTTCACCTTCATCGGTATTACACACCAGATACTTGGTGCCATCGTAATAACGCGGCATAAAGCTCCACTTCAATCCGGTCGGGAAACCGGCACCGCCGCGACCGCGCAGGTTAGAGACTTTTACCTGGCTGATGATTTCCGGTGCTTTGATTCCCTCAGTAACTAATCGTTTGAGTTGAACATAACCACCCAATTTTTCATAGGTTGCCAGTGCAGCAGGATTTTCTTCAGTCAGTGTACGTAAGGTGACCAGGGTCTGCCCCGCCAGGTCTGTTTTGACCACAGGCGCTTTGTTTGCAGGGGTATTTGAAGTGCTTGCCATGACCCGTTCCTTCAGCCCTTGTTTAACTCATTGATGAGCGCATCCACTTTTTCAGTGGTGAGAAACTCATGCATTTGACTATTGTTTACATGCAGCAACGGCGCACCGCCGCAACATCCCATGCACTCGCCTTCTTTCAGGCAGAATTTGCCATCAGCAGTGACTTCATTAAAACCAACCCCAAGCTTGTTTTGCAGGTGTTCGACAATCTCATCCGAACCGCGCAACATGCAGGAGATATTGGTACAGATGGTGATCTTATGCTCACCCACCGGCTCCAGCTCATACATATTGTAAAAAGTAGCCACTTCAAGTGCAGCAATTTCCGGAATACGCAGATACTTCGCTACTTCAGAAATACTCTCCTTGGACAGCCATCCGCGCTCCATTTGCACAATACGCAAGGCTGACATCACAGCTGCCTGTCGCCTGTCTTTGGGATACTTGCCCAGTTCGTATTCAATTTTCTCTATCGATTCTGCACTTAACATGCTTGTACCTTAAATATCTTTTCGACTTATCCAGTGTGAAATCCGGGCCATCTTATCGATCCGATTACCTATCGACATTTATCTATCAATTTCGCCGAACACAATATCTTGTGTACCAATAATCGCCACCAAATCGGCAATCATATGCCCTTTGGTCATTTCATCCAGCGCTGCCAGATGCGCAAACCCTGGCGCACGAATTTTCAAGCGATAAGGCTTGTTGGCGCCATCGGAAACCATATAAATACCAAACTCACCTTTAGGATGTTCAATGGCGGCATAAGCCTCGCCTACAGGCACGTGAAAACCTTCGGTAAACAACTTGAAGTGGTGGATCAAGTCTTCCATATTGGTTTTCATGCCTTCGCGGTTAGGCGGCGCAATCTTATTGTCACTGGTGATCACCGGGCCAGGATTCACGCGTAACCAGTCTATACATTGCTTGATAATGCGGTTTGACTGGCGCATTTCTTCCACACGCACCAGGTAACGGTCATAACAGTCACCGTTCACACCCAGTGGAATATCAAAGTCCATTTTGTCATAGACTTCATACGGTTGTTTCTTACGCAAATCCCAGGCAATCCCTGAACCACGCAACATCGCACCAGTCAGTCCCAACGCTAATGCACGTTCAGGTGTTACTACACCAATACCGACCGTACGCTGTTTCCAGATACGGTTATCTGTCAGCAATGTTTCGTACTCATCCACATACGTCGGGAAGCGGTTGGTAAAGTCTTCAATAAAATCAAGCATGGAACCCTGGCGGTTCTCATTGAGTTTCTTGATTTCTGCATCGCTGCGGAATTTAGTCGTTTCATGCTGCGGCATTTTTTCCGGCAGATCACGGTATACACCGCCAGGGCGGTAATAGGCTGCATGCATACGTGCGCCGGAAACCGCTTCATAAACGTCAAACAAATCTTCACGCTCACGGAACGCATACAGGAATACGGTCATTGCTCCCACGTCCAGCGCATGAGCACCCAGCCATAACAGATGGTTTAGGATACGGGTAATTTCGTCAAACATGACGCGGATATACTGCGCACGGACAGGCACTTCCAATCCGAGCATTTTTTCAATCGCCATCACATAAGCATGCTCATTGGCCATCATGGATACATAATCCAGACGATCCATATAGGGCACGCTTTGCAGGTAAGTGCGGTTCTCGGCCAGTTTTTCCGTGGCCCTATGCAATAAACCAATGTGCGGATCTGCACGCTGAATCACTTCGCCATCCAGCTCAAGCACCAAACGCAACACACCATGCGCCGCAGGGTGCTGCGGGCCAAAGTTCATGGTGTAATTCTTAATTTCAGCCATACTAAAAATTCCCTAGCTTGCCAGATTTAGCCATGATGTTTTCCTTCATCACGAATCAGGCGCGGTACATTATTGCGTTGATCAATCGAAACGGGTTGATAAACTACACGTTGCTGTACCGGGTCATAACGCATTTCTACATTGCCGATCATGGGGAAATCTTTACGGAACGGATGGCCGACAAAACCATAATCCGTTAGCAGGCGACGTAGATCCGGGTGGTTTTCAAACATCATGCCGTAAAGGTCAAACGCTTCGCGTTCAAACCAGTTGGCAACCGGCCAGATATCAACCAGGGTAGGAAATAACGGAAAGTCATCATCCGTCGCAAACGCGCGGATACGCACGCGCTGATTCAAACTCACAGATAACAAATGTAACACCACCGCAAAACGTGGGCCTTCCCAGCGCCCGTCAGCATAGTCAGAATAATCCACACCACACAAGTCAATCAGCTGCTCGAATTTGAGTTCCGCGTGCGTTTTCAATTTATCCGCTACGGCCAGCAAATGTTTAACATGCACTTCTACCGTAATCTCGCCCAGCTTTTGTTCCAGCTTGATCACGCCATCACCCAGTGCTAACTTGAGCTGTGCGGATAAATGTTCGAGTTTTGCGGACATAGTTTGATTTCTTGACTGAGTTTTTTAGATTCTGGTGAGCGTATCAGGTTCGGGCAATCGTATTGGTACGTTTGATTTTTTTCTGTAGCTGGATAATGCCGTACAGCAGAGCCTCTGCAGTTGGCGGGCAACCTGGCACGTAAACATCGACCGGCACAATACGGTCACAGCCGCGCACTACCGCATATGAATAATGGTAATACCCACCACCATTGGCACAGCTACCCATAGAAATAACCCAGCGCGGTTCGGCCATCTGGTCATAGACCTTACGCAACGCTGGAGCCATTTTGTTGACCAGCGTGCCAGCAACAATCATCACATCCGATTGCCGCGGGCTGGGGCGGAATACGATACCAAAGCGGTCCAGGTCATAACGCGCCGCGCCGGCATGCATCATTTCTACCGCACAACACGCCAGGCCGAACGTCATCGGCCACAAAGAGCCGGTACGTGTGTAATTGATCACCGTATCCAGTGTGGTGGTGACAAAGCCTTTTTCCAGTACGCCTTCAATGCTCATAATGCACCAATCCTATTAGTCCCATTCCAAGGCGCCCTTCATCCATTCAAAGATGAAGCCGACCACCAGCACAAACAAGAAAACCATCATCGCCCAAAAACCAGCCTGGCCAATTTCCTGGATCACGATCGCCCAGGGGAAAAGAAAAGCAATTTCGAGATCAAACAGGATAAACAGGATGGCGACCAGGTAATAACGCACATCAAATTTCATGCGCGCATCTTCAAACGCTTCAAAGCCACATTCATAAGGAGAGTTTTTTTCCGCATCAGGGCGATGCGGAGAGACGAGTTTACCAATAATAAGCGGCCCCAGGCCAACGCCCAAGCCCACCAGGGTAAACATCAAAATCGGGAAATAATTTTCTAACACTGATTTGCCTTAATCGATCATGTTAACAAGTCATTTCACTGCAAACCCAAAGGTCTGGCAACTACACAACAAACACGCCCAAGCAAACACTTCCCAACCAGCCGACGTCGCGAAACCTTGAATTAATAGATCACGCATGAACATCGCTGGTGCCGTCGGCGAGACTCGAACTCGCACAACTTTCGTCACTACCCCCTCAAGATAGCGTGTCTACCAATTCCACCACGACGGCTAAAAATTAATTGGGAATATCTTTGGGTGTATTTTCAACCGGCTTGGCAGGTTCAACTGCCTCGCCTTTGGCCGGAGCCTGTTGTGTCAGCGGGGATTTAACCACGCTGCCGGAACCCGCTTTATGACTGGACAAAAATGCCAGCGTCAAACTGGTTGCAAAAAATACTGTAATAAAAATCGATGTCAGCTTGCTGAGCAAATTGGAAGAGCCGGAAACCCCGAACAAACTACCTGAGGCGCCACTTCCGAACGCTGCACCCATGTCAGCGCCTTTACCGTGCTGTAATAAGACCAGGCCAATCACTGAAGCTGCTGCCAACACATGAATGACAAGAATGACGTTTTCCATATTCCTTAATCCGATAATGTAATAACAATGATGCTTTTGGCACGTTTGCTATTGAGTTAGAGGTGCTATTTTACAGGAACGGCCTGACATATTTTTATAAATTGCCCAACATCTAGCGAGCAACGGCCGATCAGCGCACCATCTATTTCCTTCTGATTTAATAATTGTACCGCATTTTGTGGACTTACGCTCCCTCCGTAGAGGATTTTTAAGCTGGCAGAGGCCGATTTATCGGCATTCGCTACTGACTCGCGAATAAACTGGTGCATGGCGACCGCCTGCTCTGCAGTCGCGGCCAAGCCAGTACCAATCGCCCAAATCGGCTCGTAAGAAACAATGGTATCGGCAAACGCTTCGCCACCAAACAGGCGAATAATCGTTTCTAACTGCCGACCCACCACACGCTCCATGACGCCGGCTTCGCGCTCAAGCAGAGTTTCACCGACGCACAAAATCGGCTTCAGGCCATGGCGTTTGGCTACCATCATTTTTTCAGCAATATTCTCATCCGACTCACAATACGCCGTACTGCGTTCGGAATGCCCGATAATCACATATTGCGCGCCAAAATCGCGCAGCATACTCGCACCGACTTCACCGGTATAAGCACCTTGCTCGAACTTGGCCAGATTCTGTGCACCCCAGCCTATCCGTGAATTGGACAGCAACGACTGTGCCTGCGCCAGATATGGATACGGTACGCAAACTACAACATCTGTTTGCGTAAGCGAAGTTAAGCTTTCCAGGTAGCCCTCAATCAATGCCTGGTTAAAAGCCAGGCTGCCATGCATTTTCCAGTTGGCAACAATTAACTTATGGGGATTTGTGTTTGAATCAGGTTGAGACATGCAGAAATTAACTCACAATGTACGGAGCGTTAGCCCATTGAATTTGCTTTGCGCGAATTCTACGCCCGCACACCGTGAGCGACAAGTCTGGTGATAAAACTTAGGTATAAAGCCAGGCAATAAGACCCGGCAACATCATTAAGCGCTCAAGAACGGATAATCAGTATATCCCTTGTCAGTGCCTCCATAGAATGAAGAAGAGTCGGCTTCATTCAGTGGAGCATCTTTCGCATAGCGCGCAACCAGGTCAGGGTTCGCGATAAATGGCACACCGAAAGCCACGGCATCCGCATGCCCACTGGCAATCACTGCATTGCCACGCGCTTTGTCATAGCCAAGATTAGCGATATAGCCATTGTTGAACAGTTTACGCAGTGCCTCAAAATCGAACGGCTCAGATTCACCGCCCCCATGAATGCCGCCTTCAACCGCATGCAAATATGCCAGATCAAACTGATTCAATGCCTGTGCAACATAATTGAAAGTCTTTTGTGGCTGGCTGTCTTTCATATCATTGAACGGATTCACCGGCGAAATACGCACACCCACTTTGTTCGCTCCAATAGTGTCCACTACCGCTTGCACCACTTCCAGCAATAATCGGGTGCGATTCTCTAGAGACCCGCCATAAGCATCCTCGCGCTGATTTGATCCATCTCTCAAAAACTGGTCTAGCAGATAGCCATTGGCTGCATGCACTTCAACCCCATCGAAACCGGCCGCGATGGCGCAACGCGTCGCATGTACATAATCCTGTACTATGGTGGGCAGCTCATCCAGCTCGAGGGCACGTGGAGTGACATAATCCTGCAAACCTTGATAGGTAAACGCCTGCCCTGCCGGTTTGATTGCTGAAGGAGCTACAGGCTGAGACTGGTTGGGTAATAAACTAGGATGTGAAATACGGCCTACATGCCACAATTGGATCACGATTTTGCCACCTTGTGCATGCACCGCATCGGTCACTTTTTTCCAGCCGGCAATCTGTGCATCGGTATAAATACCTGGCAAGGCCGGGTAACCGTGTGCCATTGGTGAAATCGGCGTTGCTTCTGTAATAATCAGGCCAGCTGTGGCACGCTGCTCGTAATACGTCACATTCATAGCCTGCGGCACGCCGCCCTCACCTGCACGGTTCCGCGTAAGCGGTGCCATCACTACGCGATTTTTTAATGCGATTGCGCCCAGTGTTAATGGGGAAAATAAATCTAATGCCATGCTTATCTCCAATACTTACATTTTACGAATCTTGAAACGAATATACGGAAGCCTGACCAAACCAGGCTTCCGTATTCATATTGCTAATTACTGTGTTATTTAGCTTTAACCCCTTCAATCAATAAGGTCACTTCAATCTCATCGCCTACTGGTGAGTTGGCACCAGTCGCCCAGCCATAACCGTAATCTGAGGCTTTCAGAGTCACATGCCCTTCAAAACCTGCGCGTTGCCCACCCCATGGATCAGAACCGTATCCTAATACGCGAACAGGGATATCCACTTGTTTGGTGACGCCATGCATGGTCAACTTGCCCTGTAAAATGGCCTGATTCTGGTTTGAAGCAGTAATCTTGGTGCTTTCGAACTGAATCTGTGTGTATTTGGCGGCATCCAGATACTTGTCGGCTTTGATATGCTCATCGCGCTTGGCTAAACCAGAGTTCACACTGGCAACATTAATAGTGGCGCGCACGGTAGCCGTATTCAAGTTGGCCGGATCAAGCGTAATCACACCCGTCACGTCATTAAAAGTGCCGGAAGTTTTGGCAACCACATGGCGGATGCTGAAATTGGCAAAACTATGTGCAGCATCAATATTGTAGGTTTCGGTTGCGGCCCAGGCTTGTGAAGCTGCCAACAGACTTACAGCTAAGAATAACTTTTTCACTTAATGTCTCCCTAATTTGGATTGTTATTTAGATTCAGAAAACCGTTTGGCAATCGTGGCAACGCGCTCACCCAAATGCTCGGCAGTTAATAGATCACTAGGAATCGGTCCAAACTCTGGCCCCTGATCGGCATTCGCCTGCGCCATCGCGCCCAAGAAGCCACCCAAACGATTTAAATCGTTGACCGACCCTTTACTGCTATTGTTCCCCGGCAATAAATCCTGTCCTACCCAGATCATGCCGTGTTGTGCTGCAAACACTGCTAACTGTATTAATGTACTAAGCTTGTCCCCGCTTTGGCTGGCAGAGGTGGTGAAGCCAGCTGCAATCTTGTCTTTCCACTCGCGGACATACCATTTCTCCGAACTGGCTTCCATAAAAGCT
This sequence comes from Methylophilus sp. Leaf414, assembly GCF_001425425.1. Taxonomy (NCBI): domain Bacteria; kingdom Pseudomonadati; phylum Pseudomonadota; class Betaproteobacteria; order Nitrosomonadales; family Methylophilaceae; genus Methylophilus; species Methylophilus sp. Leaf414. The sequence goes on from NZ_LMQQ01000001.1 coordinate 501,208, forward strand.
TTAAAAGCAGCTGACGCTGAACCCATATAAGTCGGGCTACCAAAAATAATCGCATCACTTGCTTTAAGTGCATCCCATTGCTGCTGGGCTTCTTCTGCAGTAAAAAGATGCAGTTTTACGCCTGCCACTTTCTCGACACCGCGCGCAACCGCTTTGGCTTGCTCTGCGGTATGGCCATAACCACTGTGATAAACAATTGAAACTTGAGTCATGTTGTTACTCCCTTCATATTAAATAATGAATGTTAAAACCTATTTTTTATTGCCAGGTAAATCAAACCACAACACTTCACTTTCTTCGTGCGCGCGCATTTCCAGTTTAGTCGCATCTTCAATTTTCAGCGCATCGCCAGTGGCTAATCGCTCACCATTGATCTCAACTGCACCGCGGGCAACATGCATATAAGCGCTGCGGCCTTCGCTCACTTCCAGAGGCAGGCTATGTTCTGCCTCAAGCACGGTGGCGCACAAAGTCACATCCTGGTGAACTTTCAATGAACCATCCCAGGCATCAGGCGAGGCGATCAAAGCCCAGCGATTCAATTTATTCTCTACAGAAATCGTTTTTTCTTCATAGCCTGGCGCCAGATTCAAAGTCGCAGGCTCAATCCATATCTGTAATAAATGCGCGGTGGTTTTGTCAGAGGCATTCATCTCACTATGACGCACGCCAGTACCGGCCGTCATGCGCTGCACATCACCGGCACGAATGACGGACCCATTACCCATGCTGTCGGTATGACGTAGCTCACCCGCCAGCATATAAGTAATGATTTCCATATCCTGATGGCCGTGCATGCCAAAGCCGGTTGCCGGGGCGACTTTATCGTCGTTAATCACGCGTAATACTGAAAACCCCATATGGGCCGGATCGTAATAACTGGAAAATGAAAAGCTGTGAAAGCTTTCCAGCCAGCCATGATTGGCGTAGCCACGTGTGTTTGAAGGGCGAATGTTCAACATTTTATTCACTCCGTTTGAAAGATTAAATGTATGATAAAAAAACACTAACCCCATTGATAGCAAAACATTTTGCATCACTTGTTCAATTTTTTTGATTAAGCATTTATGAGCCTCAAACTCAGCATTGAAGCGCTGGAAGTAATTGACATGATCGCGCGCAAAGGCAGCTTTGCGGCAGCAGCAGAAGCTTTATACCGCGTGCCTTCTGCACTCACCTACACGGTACGCAAGCTTGAGGAAGATTTAGGCATAGAGTTATTTGACCGTAGCGGCCACCGCGCGACCCTGACAGCAGCTGGGGCAGAATTGCTTAAAGAAGGCCGTTATTTGCTGGACGCGGCCCAGACGCTGGAATGCCGGGTGCGCAGAATAGCCACTGGTGTTGAAACCGATATTGCGATTGCTGTCAGCGACCTGTTCGATTTTCAGCCTATCCTGAATTTACTACAAACGTTCTACCAGCAGGGATTTGGCACCCGGGTTAAACTTGTGCGTGAGGTCTACGGTGGCAGTTGGGATGCCTTGCAGACCAACCGTGCAGATATTTCAATCGGCGCACCGGGTGATTCCCCCCCCGGCAATGGTTTTGGCACTCATTTGCTAGGACAACTGGAATTTGTGTTTGCCATTGCACCACATCACCCGTTGGCAGCGCTGCCTGAACCATTAGACGCCAATGATATTGTGCAGCACCGGGTAGTCGCTGCAGCGGATAGCTCACGCAACCTGCCTCCGCGCACCTCCGGCATACTTTCCGGCCAGGATACCCTAACCGTGCCGGACATGCAGACCAAGCTGCAAGCACAGATATCCGGTATCGCGATCGGCTATTTACCCAGACAAATGGCGCAAGCCGCAGCTGATAAAGGTCTGTTGCTGATCAAGCAAGTGGCTGAACCCAAACCAGTTGCGCCCACTTTTATTGCCTGGCGGCATCAACGTCCTGCCGATATGGGCAAAGCCATGCAATGGCTACTCAAGCAACTCTCAGAACTCACTTTGGAGCAATTACTCACCAAATGATTTATCATTTGGGCTGGATTGCCTAACGGAAAAAGCATGTCACAAGAACAACTGCCTGAAGAGTTCGAACCATTAAACCGCATCGCCATCAAGGCGATGCTTTGGCTCAACGGCCTGGCTCATATCATCATTGGCCTGGCACTCGCCATCTCGGTCATCATGTTCACCTGGCTGTTCTTTATCGATGTAAAAGAAGCTGCTTCGACCAACAACCTGGTACATGGTTTTTTACGTGCACTGGGTACATTAATGTTGCTGTGGTCCATATCAGCGTTAATCTCAGCAGAAATCCGCTACCTGCGCGGCCATAAATTACTGGTTGAAACCTTTGTCGAGGTCGTCCTTGTCATGTTTCTACGTAAACTGATCGTGCTACCTGTGCAGGATGCCACCCCAACCTACCAGGAAATCGGCATCTGGCTGGCGGGCGCTTTTACCATGGGCTTGGTATATATCCTTATTCGCTTGGCCGATAAACCCAGTAACACATAATATTTATGCAAGACCAAGATTACATGCGCATGGCCATTGCGCTCGCTGAAGAAGCGGCCAGCCTGGGTGAAGTGCCGGTAGGCGCAATAGTAGTAAAGAATGGAGAAGTGATCGGCCGTGGGAGAAATGCCCCTATCAGTCTCAATGACCCGACAGCACATGCTGAAATCCAGGCCATGCGGGAAGCTGCCAAACACTTGGGTAATTACAGATTGGTGGATTGTACGTTGTATGTGACTTTAGAACCTTGCGCCATGTGCAGCGGCGCTATCCAGCATGCACGTATTTCCCGCCTGGTGTACGGTGCCAGCGACCCCAAAACCGGCTGTTGCGGGAGTGTCATTAATTTGATGGCAGAAAATAAGCTAAACCATCACTGTGAAGTGACCAGCAATGTAATCGGTGATGAATGTGGCTCCCTGTTAAGCAGTTTTTTCAGGCAACGTCGCCTGGATAAAGCACAAGACAAACTCTTGCCCTAGCGCTTGCTAACTCAAAAGATATAAACAAAACCAAGCGTACATGACGCATAAAAATAAACCCGCCGAGGGCGGGTTTATTGGTCACTGCATGGATAAATTAAGCAGATTTACGGCGGCGAACGATACTGCCGATCATCGCCAAACCAGCCATCATCATGGCATAAGTTTCAGCTTCTGGCACCATAGTCACAGCGAAACCGCTCAGGAACATATCCTGACGAATACGGCCACCTTCTGAAGATGATGCACCTTGTACGATGTGTACAGCGTTCGATGTCCATTCAACAATTGAGTTATTTGCACTGAACTTGATCAGATACAAACCACTGTTAGGATTATCTTCGCCCAAGCTTACGTCTGTACGGATCGCTACTTTGTCTGCATCAAAGTATGCGCCTGTAGCAGCCGTACCGGCATTGTAGGAGGCAATGTAATCAGAACGAGAAGGATCACGCAAACGATAGCCAGCCTCTGCACCACTATAGATACCGGATGCATAAGTCCATGCTGCACTTAAATCACCGGTCGCGTCGGCGAAACCGCTACGCACAATAGAGTTGATTTCAGTAATACCATGGTCATCATTGGTTAACTGGAAATAAGTACCGATGATGTAGGAGTTACTTGAAGCTTCATACCAGAAAGAATCCACAAACTGTCCAACAATCTGGCTTGTACTGCCAGCAACTGGCGAGTAAACATCCGTAGTGACAGAGTTCTTCAGTGTCCAGGAAGATGGCAAATCATTAATAAAGAACGGATCAGTTGCAGGGTTATTGGTACTGCCTGGGGTACGGGCGCCATTGTTAGAGATAGTGGTGAAATCACCTGCGTATGCAGAACCTACAGCTGCAAAAGTAATCGCAGCGGCTGCCAAAGATTGTTTCAAAAGAGTAGCTTTCATAGTATTATTTCCTCGCAATTAAGATATTTAGATGGCGGGGTAGCCTTGGCTCCCCGCTCTTTTTTTCATGGCATTTATAATTTAAGTATGTCTATGCCATTATTTTGATTGACGACGACGTGCGGCTGCGCCTGCTACGCCAAGGCCGGCCAACATCAAGGCATAAGTTTCTGCCTCTGGTACAGGAGTGGCTATGAAACCAGTCATGAATCCACCGACTACAGACTGACCCTCTTCACCAGCTTGATAGTAACCAATGGCGTTAGCGCCGAGGCCATAATTCACAGCATCGGTTTTTACCAGATACAAGCCAGACCAAGGGTTACCTTCTGAAACACTGATATCAGCCTTTTGACGAACAATACCGTTGGTGTAATCCACAACCGGGTCATAAGTAAAATCATTTGTCTGGCCGGCCTGATACATACGCAAATCAAAGTCGGACAGGAATGTCCAGGCGACTGAAGGATTATCACCTGCGCCCTGGCGATATAGGTAGTTAACTTCCTGATCGTTATCAACCAGGTTCATGTAACGCGTACCAAATACAAGTTTGCCGTCGGCGCTGTCACGGTAGACATAATCAAACACGGTTGCCTGGGCAATACCAGGTAGCAACGTTACGTTTTCAGTCACGCGCCAGTCAACCAGGGTCAATGTACCTGTTGAAATCGTTGGATTACCGGTAGTAGTTGCAAAGGTTCTATAATTCAATGCAGATGCAACCACACCATTGTCTGAACCGTACTCATAACCACTCAGATAAGTCGTTGAGGTCAGATTTTCAATGTAGAAAATGTCCCTGTTCGGATTATTGATACCGTTTTTCAAACCACCATTTGCTAGGGAAAGGTCTCCGCCCACACCTTGTGTTAAGGATACAAAATTCCCTGCATAAGCACTGTTTACGCTTAATGCAAGCATACTGGCTAACAATATTGCCTTTAACTTCATCACTAATCTCCTTTATTTAAAGAATATTTGTTTTCAATCTAATTCCAGTTGTCATGGCTAGATAACAAAACTAATACCTGCTGCATTTTTAAAACAATCTATTGATCTCTAGCAGCTTCGTCTTTAACAGGTGGCAAAACCTGTGCCAGCGGTTTTTCAGTTATCAGAAATTTACACAGGAAGTTCCCGGCGAAAAGATAATTTATAAGTGACTGATAAATAATGACTTTATTTTTATGCAGGAAGACATTAATTTAAATTTTATTAACATACTTAAGGAAATTTTTAAATGCTAATTCAACCCATAATTTATGGTTGCTATAAACCACCGATTGGTTGCCGAAAACAACCAAGAAAAAGCCAGCAATTAATGCTGACTCTTCATATCATCTCTGCTTTTAATCTTTAAAGGCTTTGTTTTTCCAGTTCCAGTCTATCGAAAGCCCTATCCACGCCGCTCTGGGTGCACCAGGTCCAATAAAAGTTGTGTTATTCCATTCAGAAGATGCTTGATTTGTACCTGTCATGAATCGGCCAGCCGCATTAAAAGGGGTTAATGCCAGATTACCGGCTGTTGAATACTCTCTGTCAAAAATATTATCCACTTTCAAAAACATATTGATACCCGGGCTTACCTTGTAATTAGCCCGGAAGTTAAATACCGCATACCCAGGAATAGTGCCATCCCCTATATAGTCATACAACTCTATGCCCTGCTTATCCCTTGGCTGATGCTCGTTATTTTCGTTACCCCTTACGTAAGAAGATGAATGCATTATCATCGATAAAGTAGCATCGAATTTATCGTTAAACCGATGATTCCAGCTTGCCTGCATAATATGGTTTGGCATCCCAGGCAGTTCATCTCCCGGCTTTATATCGACATAAGCTTGGGCATTCACGCCATTGGAGTTCTGGCTATTACTACTATTTGCAGGATTAACAAGTCTCGCAGACGACTCAAAGGTAGCTTTCATTAATGTGTAATTCAGGCTGAACTTGTCATTGCCCCAAGCCCACTTGACACCCATTTCCAACCCCTGTCGCAACGTTTGGCCGAAATTATCAAAAACACCACGGTTTTTCCGTCCAAGCGGGACAAATAAAATGTCATCTGTCAAATCAGTTCTGAATAATCCAATGTTCCAGTCAAGGTTAGTATCTGCACCACGCAAGCCTAATTCATAAGCGGTCGATCTGACTTGTTTCAGATAAGGGTCAGCAGAGAGTGAAGTAGGAATAGAGCATCCTTGCTGATAATTCGTGCTACCGACCGTATTGTCCTTGGTTTTATCGTTAGCACAGCCCAGTTCAATCACTGTAGGTGCTCTCGCCCCTCTGCTGACATTGGTATAAGCCGAAACATTCTCTTTAAACTCCCATGTCACCCCGAGAGATGGATTGAAACTGCGATAATCATAATCTCCGGTGCTGCACGTAAACAATCCTTTGTTCTGGGCCGGTTCTCCAGGAACAGCGCATCTTAATCTCTGAAGATCAGCAGGAACATAGTTGTAAGGATCTTTACCGACCTCGGATTCCAGATAGTTTTTAACATTCGTCCAGTTCCAGCGCACACCAAGACTGACATGCAAATTATCGGCGGGCGACCAGGTATCAAAAAGAAAAATACTCTTCGTACGGCTCGAACCGGTCAGATTATTCCTTAGGATTTTTCGATATACAGCAAAATCAAACACCGGGTCAAACGCAGGATTATTCACTGGATTCACTTCGTGATCTTGATTGATCTCACCTAGCAATTGCGATTGAAGAAATCGTATGTCATTCGAATCCCTTGAAGCCCCAAATACCATTTGGTGTTTTTCAAGATCCAGCGCCGCTTGCAGGGTGTAACCCTGGCTTTTTTGATTAAGATCCATATAATTAAATATGCCATTGACCCTATCCGCTCCCGGATAGTTAATGGGATCCCAGACCTGTTGGGCGGCATAGTATGCATCATATACATCAGCGCCAACAGCCGACTGGATCATCCGTCTCTTATAACCCATGGCTGAAAGCGTCAGTACATCATTGACATACCAACTGCCGCTCAAGTTATAGTGTCCAAGTGAATTTTTAACCTCATCTGGAGAGGTAAAGACCTGCTTTCTATCCTGCTCAGCCATTTCGTAGGGAAGCATGCCGTTACCGACCAGATCCGTATCAATATTTATCGCAGAAAAGCTAAGCTCTCCTTTTTCCAGACGCACCGTCCCTTTATTGAACAATTGGCGCAAGTTACTGGGTGAGTTATCTCTCCAGCCATCTTCTTTGAAATGGTTATAGGCGGTGAACAAAGCCACGGTTCCATTATTAATGCCATTAGAAAACTGTGCCTGCTCCCTGCCCCAAGAACCGGTCAGATACTGTGTTCTAAGGTAATTATCCGAGAAACCATCTTTGGTTCGAATTGCAAGTGCGCCACCCAGGGTATTTAACCCAAACAGCGGATTCGAGCCAGGAATCATGCTCAGGCTTTCTATTGCATTCATGGGAATTAAATCCCAATTCATTACATCTCCGAATGCTTCGTTTACACGAACGCCATCCAGGTATACGGAGATACCTTGAGGGGTACCAATTTGAGGCGATGCTGTAAATCCCCGGAAGTTTAAATCCTGCTGGAAAGGGTTACCTGTGTAATCATTGATTGTCACTGATTGCATGGTGCTATTCATGAAATCCGTGACATTCAGTGCTTTTGTTTCTTCTATTTCTTTCGAAGTAGCGCTCTGGATATTAGTAGTTGCGGTAGCCTTATCAATCGGTACCCCAGGTAACGGCGTGATGATGCGTCTACGCTTGGCCTTGATTTCAATTTCATCTAGCTGGATAGTTGCATTTGGTTCTGCTGCTTTGGATTTATTGTTTACAGGCTCGGCATCCGGTTCCGCTCCGATCAAGACACCAGAATAAGTTGCCAGAAGCAACATGAACTTCAATTTATTATTTAACACACTGTCTCCCCCAGTTGGCTAAGGCAGTGCAAAAATCAATCCATCAGAATACAAATTTTTTATTATTTAAAATCATATAGTTACGTGTTAATTTATCTTTACAGCCACTTTATTCTGGTTACAGTAAACCAGCATGGTTCTTAACAACCACTACCAGCCATAAAGAAGATAAAACCAGGCAATAAAAAACCCGCCGTAGCGGGTTTCTTTTTTTATTGCTAGTGATTAGTGCTTAATCACGGTTACCTAGCAAAGCCAGCAAGATGTTTAACAAGTTAACAAACAGGTTATAAACATCAAGGTACAGATTCAATGTCGCCATTACATAGTTAGTCTGGCCACCACGTACAATCTGGTTTACGTCATACAAAATGTAAGCTGAGAAAATAAGTACTGATACACCAGAGATAGCCAATGACAATGCTGGAATCTGGAAGTATAAGTTTGCTAAACCGGCAACAATCACCAGAACCAAGCCAACCATCAGGAATTTACCAATGCCACTGAAGTCACGTGCCGGGGATGAGCCGATACCAGCCAGTGTTAAAAAGGTAATCCCTGTACCCGCTGCAGCCAAACCTACAATCTCGGCACCATTACGTAAATGCAATGCATACTGGAGAATTGGGCCCAGCATAATGCCGAATGCGAATGTCATTGCCAACAGCAGCCACACACCAATACTGCTATTCTGGTTAACAGCAATCAGTTTGAACATACCAAACATCACAGCCAGGAAGCCGATTGCGAATATGAACGGATGCGCCGCCAAAAATCCAAAATTCATTTGCAGGCCTACATAGGCGCCAATGACGGTTGGGATCATACTCAAGCCGAGTAGTGCATATGTGTTGCGCAACACGCGGTTCTGCGTATCGGATACATTACCCTCACGACCTAAAACTTGCATATCAGACATAATGTTTTCTTCCTCTCAAATAAAACGTTATTGCTTTTAACTTCAAACTCTTTAACTTTCAAGAACTAAGATAAGGGCAAATGGACAAAGTTTCAAGTTTAATCATCACTTTTAGACTATTTATCCTAAATTTTCCAGATGGCATAAATCACTAGTGCGATTAGCAGGATTCGGGTGATTTGATAAACTGTCCGGTTCCAGCGTTTGAAGCGGCGACGATATTGTCCAACTACCCAGGCGTAGTGAAACAGGCGGTTAATCACGCCGGTCTGGTCACCATCTTCATTGGGTGAACTGGCCGCCGTCACGATGGTATTAGCTAAAAAACGATTCACAGCCTGTGCCCAGCGATAACGCATTGGACGCTCGATATCGCAAAACAGGATGATGCGGTTTTCATCGGTTTTGTTATACGCTTCGTGGATGTAAGTTTCATCAAACATCACCGCTTGCCCATCGCGCCAACTGTAATTTTCGCCATCAACCTTGATATAGCACAAGTCATTATTCGGCGTTGCCAGTCCCAGGTGATAGCGCAATGATCCTGCATACGGGTCGCGGTGCGGATTCAAATGCGCACCTGGTGGCAGTTCGGCAAACATGGCGGCTTTTACACTGGGGATACTTTGCAGCAAAGCCACTGTTTGCGGGCAATAAATGCTGGCGGAAGGATGCTCCGCGTCATACCACTTCAGGTAAAAACGTTTCCAGCCGGTTTTGAAAAATGAATTGAAACCGGCATCGTTATTGTTTTTAGCGGCGGCAATACGTTCCTGGTCGCGCACATGCAGGGCTTCCTTGAGGATGTCCTGCCAGCGGTCGCTGATCACTTTCAGTTCTGGAAACTCGCTGACTTGCACGTAAGGTGTCGTCGGTGCTTTTGAAAATAGGTATAAAAACACATTAAAGGGCGCCACAATGCCTGAGTGATCAAACAGTTGCCTGTAAAACTTATGCCGCACCTTGCCGCGAAAGTGCACGTAGCTGACAGAGGCTAAAAATATCCCTAAAACAATCCATTTCATAGCAATTACCGATGATTGAGCTTGAAAAATTACTTTTTAATTAAGTGCTTAGCTTACTTTATCCTGGCGTGATTAGAAAGGCTTCACGCAAACAAATCTGCTTCCTTTAAGCCCACCAGCGCAACCCGTTTTACGGCATCTACATAATCAGCCGATTCACGTAGCGCAATCATATCTGCCGGGTGATGCGCGCCGTGCATACGCGCCAAGCGCGCAATCGTTTGTGCAGAAATGCTCCATTCGAGGTTTTCCAGTAACTCATCCGCCAGATCTGGGCGGTTGCACAACAACACCATATCGCAACCGGCATTCAGCGCCGCCAGTGTGCGTGCTGTCACATCGCCCGCTACGGTGGCGCCTTCCATACTCAAATCATCACTGAAAATCACGCCGTTAAACCCCAGGCGCTCACGCAATACTTTTTGTAACCAGCGCGGCGAGAAACCGGCAGGTTTTTCATCCACTTTAGGATAAATCACGTGTGCTGGCATAATCGCATGCAAACCCTCATCAATCATCTGGCGGAAAGGTTGCATGTCGTTTTGCGCAATCTGGTCAAACTCACGATCATCCACCGGAATACTGACATGTGAATCAGCGACCACAAAGCCGTGCCCGGGAAAGTGTTTGCCAACTGCCGCCATACCGCCCTTTTTAAGTCCCTGCATCAAATGAAAGGCTAATTCATTAATGGCCTGCGGATCGCGGTGAAACGCACGGTCGCCGATCACAAGGCTATCGCCATAATCCATATCCAGCACCGGGGTAAAACTGAAATCCACACCATGTGCACGCAACTCAGCAGCCAGGATATATCCGGCCTCTACTGCCAGCTCTTTCGCTTTACGCGGATTTTTGTCCCAGATATGGCCAAACTCACGCATGGGTGGAATTTTTGTGAAGCCTTCGCGGAAACGCTGCACGCGCCCGCCTTCATGATCGACCGCAATCAATAATGGCGGCTGTCGCACGGCATGAATGCTGGCGGTCAGTGCTTTTAACTGCTCACCATTCTCAAAATTACGCGCGAACAGAATCACGCCACCCACCAGCGGGTGTTGCAAACGGCGGATGTCATCAGCAGTGAGTTCTTTGCCAACAACATCCAGCATGACGGGACCTAAAGACATAAAGTTTCCTGATGTTTTCTATGAATGATTTAACCTGTTTGGCCCAGGCTAGCTCAATTTTAAACGATAAAGGCTGGTTACTTCTTTTGATCTTGCAGCAAAAAGCGGGTCCTGCTTATCCTGTGATTTACCATGTTTAGGCTGCGTGTCTAAACGCTCAATCACTTGCAAGCCAGCTTCAGCGATCCAGCCGGTTAAATCATCTGGTTTGCGCAAGCCAATCAGCTCCGCCAGATTTGACATGACCAGCCAGGCCTCACCATCCGGGTTTAAATGCGCTTTAACACCACTTAAAAAACCCTTCAGCATCTGGCTATCGCGGTCATATACCGCCTGCTCGATCGGCGTGTTGGCCTTAGCTGGCAGCCACGGCGGATTACACACTATTAAATCGGCTTTGCCTTCCGGAAACAGGTCTGCTTCAACAATCTGAATATTGGTATGCATATTCAGTTGCTGTAGGTTGTCTGCAGCGCAGATTAAAGCACGTGGACTGGTATCCGTAGCAATGACATTTTTTACGCCACGTGTCACCAACACGGCGGCGATGACACCGGTACCGGTGCCTATATCCCATGCAACCTGAGGATTATTGAGTGGCGCCTGGTCAATCAGTTCCAGATACTCACCACGTACGGGCGAATACACCCCGTAATGGGCGTGGATATTGGCATTCAGCGCGTTGATGGGGACGCCCTTTTTACGCCATTCATACGCGCCGACCATACCTAACAGCTCACGCAACGAAAGTACCAGGCGTGCGGGTAATTTGTCTTTTTTCTCATCAACAATCAATGCGCCCTGGACTGCCGCTTTCACATCCGGTGCACGCGGTAAATCACATTGCCCGTATTTAAGCTCAATCAACACTTTATTCGTGATGTTGGCACGGCCGATCTGGCGTGCACGGTGCTGGTGAAAACTCTCCAGCATCGTAGCGGCGGGTTTGACCGGTTTGCGATCTACACGTCGCGTAATCGCCTGCAATAATTGTTTGGCATTTTGAAAATCGCCACGGTAAAGTAAAGCGGTGCCTTCGCACGCCAGACGATAGGCCTCGTCTGCTTTGGTCGTGTCATCTGCGATGACTACGGCTTTTGGCGGCAGATTGCCTGCTTCTGACTGCCAGTCAGCGGCTTGTGTTTTGTTTTTTTCGTACCAGTTAATTTGGTTCAATGGGGTTCCGATAGGTATATGGATAAAAATAGGACGGATGGCACACGTTAAAGTTTGAACGGGCTAAAGTCCGTATGCGTGTCGTAGTAATCTTCATTTTCTGCACGCTTCAGAAACGCAACGATTTTATAAGTAACTGGCGTAAAAGCAATTTCAACCAGCACTTTGGCGACAAATTGCGCCAACACGATTTGCGGCATCATAGCATCCGGAAACTCTCCAGAACCATAAAATGCCAGAGGAAAAAACAATATCGTATCTACCGCTTCACCAAATAGTGTCGAGCCTATGGTACGACTCCATAACCAGCGCCCCTTGGTGAGGATTTTCATTTTGGCCATGACAAATGAGTTCACAAACTCTCCTGCCACAAATGACACTAATGAGGCGATGGCAATACGTGCTGTCGAACCAAATACCGATTGATAGGCAGCCTGATCGTGCCATTCAGGCGCCGGTGGAAGTGCTACTATGACCCATGCCATCAGGCTGGCAAAAGCCAGGCAAATAAACCCGGTCCAAATCACCCGCCGGGAGGCGGCATAGCCATACACTTCAGTGAGGATATCTCCAAAAATAAAGCTGATCGGAAAAAACATAATGCCCGCACCAAACGTCAGCGCACCCATCAACGGCATATGAATCTCGGTGATCTTACCTGGGCCAATAATATTGGAGCAGACCAGCACGACGGCAAAAGCCGCCATGATTAGGTCGTAATAACGATATTGCTTTCTCATGATCTGGATTCGCTTCGAACATCCAGTTTGTCACGCAGCACATCGCCACCCAGGTTAATTGCGAGAATCAGGCTCATCATGCATACACCTACTGTCAACACATAATGCGGGGCTACCAGCATAAACCTGACTGCATCCCGCAGCATAGCACCCCACGAAGCATTCGGTGCTTGTATACCTAGCCCCAGAAAAGACAGTGACGCTTCTGCGATCATGACGCTGGCCATGCTGTAAGCGGCTTCAACCAATAAAATAGAAATCAGCAGCGGCAATATATGCAACAGCATCACCCGTAATGAACTGGCACCAAGTGACTCTGCCGCCAATACATGCAATCGTTCCCGCAATGCCAGCGTTTGCCCACGGGATAATCGCGCATAAGTCACCCAGCCTGTTAGGCATAAGGCGAGGATCAAATTATTAATACCCGCGCCTAATACCGCAGCAAATGCAATCGCCAGTAAGATACCGGGGAATGCCAGGAAAATATTGGTAAGCTGCATCAAGGCATGATCAAGTTTTCCGCCCTTGTAACCGGCGAGCAAACCAATACAGATGCCTATGGTCATGGTCACTGCGGTGACTATCACGGTGACCATAAAAGAAACTTCTACGCCGCGGATCACGCGCGCAAGGATATCGCGACCGAGGTCATCTGTACCTAACCAGTGTTGCAGGCTGGGCCATTGCAGAATCGCTTCAAGATCGGTGTGATTGGGGTTTGTGCCAACGATATGAGCCATGATGACTGCAAACAGCCAGAAAGCCAGCGTAGACAATGAAAAAGTTTTCATCGTGCGCCTCTGGTGCGAGGATCAAGCCAGCGATAAGCGAGGTCTGTTGCCTGGTTGATCAGCACATAGCTCAATGCAATCACCAGCACACATGCCTGTGTCACCGGGTAATCGCGCTTCTCTATACTATCCACCAGCAGGCGACCTATGCCGTTCCAGCTGAAAATGGTTTCGGTAATCACAGCACCCGCCAACAGACTACCCATTTGCAAACCGACGATGGTTACCAGGGGCAGCAAAGCTGCACGCAATGCATGTTTTAATAACACCTGCCGTTCGTTCAGGCCTTTGGCACGTGCAGTTCGGATATAGTCTTCGTTCAACACTTCCAGCAGGCTGGTGCGTGTCATGCGTGTCAGAATGGCACTCAGGCCTAAGCCTAGGGTCACCGCTGGCAAGATAATGGAGGCAGGACTACCCATGCCGCTGACCGGCAACCAGCCTAACCATACCGCAAATATCAGCATCAACACCGGCCCCAGCCAGAATGCGGGCATGGCGGCGAGACGGATACTCACCATGGTCACCATGACGTCCTGCCAATATCCGGCTTTCAGGGCTGACCATATCCCCAGCGGAATACCTATCAATAAGCCTATGCTCAATGCAGTGAATGCGAGTATCAGTGTTGCAGGATAAGCCTGTGCCAGCAATTGCGTGATGGGTGTTTGGGTATGAATAGAGACGCCAAAATCCCCTTTAAAGATGTTCGAAACATATTGCCCAAACTGCAGATACAAAGGCTGATCCAGGCCAAGCTGGACTTTAAGCAACTCGCGATCTGCCGGGCTGGCGGATTCGCCCAGCATGACATCGACAGGGTCGCCGGGTACCATATGTAACAAGGCGAAGGTCAGACAGAGTACGCCAATGATCACTGGCAATAATGAGGTGAGGCGTTTAATCATTCACTCCATGGGGAATAGATTGACCTTCTACACCCCGAGCTTCTGTCTGTTGATCATTTTGCAATAGATTAGGCCGCTTTTGATCTTGTGGCGGTTGATCTTGAATATTTACGGTAGTACCGACCGGCACCTGGTCAAATAACGCAATTAAATCAGCATTGCGCATGCGTACACAGCCATGCGAGCCAGGCGCACCAAACGCAGTCGCCTCCGGCGAGCCGTGTATGTAAATATAACGCTGCATGGTATCGACATTTCCCAGGCGATTTTTGCCAGGCTCTGTGCCACTTAACCAAAGAATGCGGGTTAATATCCAGTCACGCTCAGGGAATTGCTCCTTTAATTCAGGCGTAAATATTTCTCCAGTCGGCCGGCGACCTCTGAATACCGTATTCTCAGGCACATCAGCACCAATTTTGGCACGGATAATATGGCTGCCCAATGGCGTACAACCGCTATCTTTGACACACCCAACGCCATTAGCGGCAGTGGAAACTGCATAACGGCTAAGCTGCTTGCCGCTGTCGTCAAACAGCGTCAAAGTCTGTGCAGGGATGGATATTTCAATGTGCATATACATTATTCTAAGCGATTTGCCGGGGATTTGCCTTGAGAATGGCCGCTGATTTAATGGCAGCTCTATTTCACGCGGTAAATTACATTACAATCTTTGCCATTACGTTTAATGAGTTTTGCTTATGCCGCATCACGAAATGCATTTTTTACAGCGCAGCGGCTGGTTAAGGGCTTCAGTGCTGGGCGCTAACGATGGCATTATTTCCACCGCCAGCCTGTTGATGGGTGTCGCGGCGGCAGGTGCTGGCAATCATGCATTGTTGATTACCGGTATTGCAGGAATGGTCGCTGGCGCACTTTCGATGGCGACTGGTGAGTATGTATCCGTCAGTTCGCAAACGGATATCGAGCAAGCCGACCTTGCCCGTGAAGCCAGGGAATTGCGGGACGACCCGGATAGTGAACTGCGCGAGCTGACCGGCATTTACGTCCAGCGCGGATTACCCCAGGAGCTTGCGATTCAAGTCGCACAGGCACTTTCGCATCATGATTCACTGGCCGCGCATGCACGCGATGAACTGGGGTTGAATGACTTTAACCAGGCCAACCCTTTGCAGGCAGCAATGGCTTCAGCGCTGGCATTCACCAGCGGTGCCGCCCTGCCCTTGCTCATCGCCTGGCTGGCGCCTTATGCGCAAGTGCAGCTATGGTTAATCTGCAGTACCTTGCCGTTTTTAGGATTACTGGGTGCAGTAGCTGCGAAGGCCGGTGGTGCCAGCGTGTGGAAAGGAATGAGCCGTGTTGTGATTTGGGGTGCACTGGCTATGGCCGCAACTGCCCTGATTGGCCATTGGTTCGGGGTAAACCCTTAACTATTCGTGGGATGGCTGGAACACAACTTTGGCCAGCCCGTCCCAATTACCGTCTGGCATCGGCTGGTAGGCTTCGACACTGCTGCGGTAAGCTGCGAACTGGCCTTCATACCAGAGCGGTATATACGGTAACTGTTCATGAATGCGGCGGGTGACTGCTGGCCAATCTTCATTTTTCAGCAAGGTATCCAGTTCAGCATCCCGGTAACCGCCACGGTTAAAGCCTTGGGGTGGCGCACTGCCTGAACCAAACACTTTGCTATAGATTTCCGGGGTTTTAATACCCACCCAGGTCAGCCCTGATAGCTGAAAATTACCTTTTTGCACATCGGCAAAGAAAGTGCCCCAATCCAGGCTTTTAATCTGTAAATCAATGCCTGCTGCCTGCATTTGTGCCTGCAAAATCGTGGCCAATCGCACGCGTTGCGGGTCGGTGCTGGTTTTGTATACCAGCGTTAGCGGTAGTTTGATGCCTGCTGATTGCAATAGCTGCCTGGCCAGTTCCGGCTGATAGCTGTAAGGCTGTAATGCAGAATTACCAGCATAATGTTCTGGCGGCAGGATGGCATTCGCCTGCCGGCTGTGGCTGACCATGACCTTATCAATAATTGCCTGGGTATCAATGGCATAGGCAATGGCACGCCTGACCCTGACATCGCGCAGGAATTCAGCCTGCACATTCAAGCCGAGATACGAATAGTTGGCGCCAGCCACGGTTTGCACTGTGATAGCCGGCTGTTTTTGCAGGTATTTCACCAGTTCAGGCGGCAAATCTCCCTGAATGAGATCCGCTTCACCTCGCTTGAGTTTTAGCACACGAACATTTGGGTCCTTGACTTCATTGAAGCTGACTTTGAGACCGTCACTGAGCCTGACGAGCTCCAGCTCGCTATCCCAGCAATTAAGTTTGAATGGTCCACTGCCAACAGGTGCATGACCAAAATCATGCCCCGCTCTAATCAGTTCAGCGGGTAAGATACCGATAATCAGCCTGGCCGGGAAATGGGGATCCGGGCGGCTGAGCTCAAAATCTATGGTGTGTGAATCCGGCGTGCTGATCTGTTTGATATGCTTGAATTCAGCAGTATGTGGCGAGTTTTTGAGTTGCAACAAACTTTCATAAGTAGCTTTCACGTCGGCAGCGGTCAATGGTTTGCCATCATGAAAGACTGCCAATGGCCGCTGAAGCTGAAAGCGGTAATGCAATGCATCCTGCATTTGCCATGAAGCTAACCCTGGCACCTCATGCGAAGCCGAATCAAACTCAACCAGCCGCTGATAAAGCAGATGATTAACCCGCTCCGAAGCGGCATCTGTGGCATACCTTGGATCCAGGTTAACTGGCGCTTGTGCGATTGCAAACACCAGCGCGCGCGGCTCAGTGTCTGACTGGCAGCCTGACAACACCAGCGCAATCGCTAATAAGCTATAGCCTGCAACTCTTCTCAACAACATGTCAAATGCCTTCAAGCAACTTCGCTAAATCAAATGCGTTCAAACACAGCGATTGATTCCACATGTGCGGTGTGCGGGAACATATTCATGACACCTGCGGCTTTCAACTGATAGCCTTTAGACTGGGTCAAAATCGCTACATCACGTGCCAGCGTAGAAGGATTACAGGATACATAGACGATTAACTGAGGCGCGCCTTGGCCATCATCCGGCAATGACTTGATCAGCTCCATCGCGCCATCACGTGGCGGATCAATCAGCCATTTATCAAAATAACCCAGGCCTTGCAGCAGTTCCGGCGTCATATCAAACAGGTCAGACTCGGCAAACTCGACATTACTGATGCCATTTAAATGGGCATTTTCAATCGCGCGTTTAACCAATGCCTGTGCGCCTTCTACACCGTAGACTTGGGCACCACTGCGGGCGATTGGCAACGTGAAGTTTCCCAGGCCACAGAAAAAGTCGGCAATGCGCTCACCCGCTTTGGGTTGCAACAATTGCATGGCGCGACGGATCATCACCCGGTTGATACCCGGGTTTACCTGGGTAAATTCTATCGGGCTGAACGGGTATTCCAGGTTGTATTCAGGCAGGCTGTAATGCAGGCGGTCACTGTGGCCGAATAAGGGCTTGGCGGTGTCCGGGCCTTTGGTCTGCGTCCAGAATTGCACGCCATGCCGTTCCTCAAACGCTTGCAACAAAGGCAAGTCACGTTCTTCGAGCGCTTCCAGGATACGCAGAAGCAATACAGTGGCATCTTCGCCGACTGCCAGTTCAATCTGCGGCAGTGACTGCCTGACGCTTAACTGCCCTATCAATTCCTTTAGTGGCACAATCAGGTCAGAAATGGCTTTAGGCAGCACCTGGCAGCTATCCATAAACGTGACATAGCTGGTACCTTTTTCATTGAAGCCTACCAGTACGCCGCCTTTTTTCTCTACATACTTCACCCGCAGACGCGCTTTGTGACGGTATTGCCAGGGCGTACCCTGGATTGGTGGCAGTATTTTTTCAGGCTTGATACGGCCAATGTGCCATAAATCTGCTTCCAGCAACCTTTGCTTGGCAGCCACTTGTGCAGAAAACTCCAGATGCTGCATGGCACAGCCGCCGCACGTGCCGAAATAGACACAGCCTGGGGTAACGCGCTGGCTGGAAGGTTTAAGCACTTCCAGCGTGGCGGCAATTTCATAGGTAGCTTTTGAATAATGCGACGCAAAGCGCACTTTTTCAAACGGCAATGCGCCTTCGATAAAAACGACTTTGCCATCGACATGCGCGACCCCTCGACCTTCCTGGTCCAGGGATTCGATGACGGCGATGCGGGATGTTTGTTTCGCCATGGACGCTGGCGACAGGCGGGTTCTTTGACGGTTGCTTCTCATAGCTGTTATTTTACCTGATTTGGGCTTACAATCCTTCACGAAGCACTGCAAATAAGGGAGACCATATGTTAAAAAAATGGAGTCTATGTATTGCTCTGGTGATGGCAGTTTGTTCTGCAACCTGCCTCGCAGATGTCGCCATCCAGCAGGATGAACATGGTGTGGATTATGTGACTGGTGGAATCGGCTCGGAAGAAGTTGAGGCGCTGGAAGCGTTTAAAAAGCAATTCAACCTATATTTCCTGTTTTCGGAAGGTAAAATTGGCCGGCTGATAGATGGCGTCAGTATCACTATCATGGATGCAAAAAAACAGACCGTATTCAGCCTGGATCAAGCGGCGCCCAGATTACTGCTCAATCTACCTAATGGCAAATATTCCATTATTGCCAGCTACCAGGGAAATACCCAGCGTTACACTTTCACCAGCAACGCAAAAAAACATCAGCGTGTGATCCTGAACTGGAAGAATGCCAATCTCGATGAAGATTCACGCGAAGACAACAGGGAGGAAGACGCGGCACCTGATGAAATTAGAAACGATACCAGGGCCGCATTGCCTGGCACTAGCTGACTTTAAGCTGCTGATCATTTAAGCTGAGCTAACTGGGGTCCAGGCCGCTAGAAATTGTTGCCAGTGCGTGCCGGCGTAACCAGTCAAGGTCTCACGCGTCACGCGGATTTCTTCTTCATATTCCGCTTCGCTTAAATGGCCGCGCATTTTCAAAAAACGCAAATAAACCAAATGGGTATTGGCAACATCGGTTTCACAGTAATCGCGTATCGCCTTGATTTCACCATTTAAATACGCTTGCCACACTTTGCTGCCGTCCATGCCCAGTTTACCGGGGAAGCCACATAACTGTGCCACCTGATCCAGAGGCGCATTGGCACGGCCGCTATACATTGCCAGCACATCCATCAGATCCAGGTGACGCATATGGTAGCGGCTGATGTAGTTATTCCATTTAAATTCTTTATCATCCTCGCCCAGATCCCAGTAACGTGGCGCAGTAATGCCGTGCACCATGGCGCGATAGTGCAAAACCGGCAAATCAAAACCAGCACCATTCCAACTGACGATATTTGGCGTGTATTTTTCAATGCCGTCAAAAAATCGCTGGATGATTTCTGCTTCGGAGGCATCTTCGTCGCCCAAGGTCCAAACCTTGAACTGGTTGCCTTCACGCAAAGCACAGGAGACAGCGCACACACGTTGCAAATGATGCGGTAGAAAATCATTACCGGTTTGCTGTCGGCGTTGGTGAAAAGCGATATTGGCTACGTCAGCATCACTCAAACCGGAAGGAAGGTCGTGCAATTGACGTATACCGTCAACATCGGGAATAGTTTCGATATCAAACACAAGGCTGCGAAGCATAAGAGCCCCAATCCGGCAGGATTGCCTACAAAATAATATGGTCGTAACCATATCACAGGCAATGGCTACCTCACTAGCCGAAAATCCTCATCTTTAAGCAATTTAAAGACTTTGGGGAATTAATCCACCAGTCAATTGCTCACAGGCATTGGCCTTAAAACCAGCCAATCACCTGCTAAAAATCAGGCAATTTCCAGCTGTAAAATATCCTGATCATTATTTTCCTGCAGCCATTCCGCAGGCGCTTTGTGCAATCGGATCGGCGTTTTCATCTCGTCCCCTTCAAACGTCAGGATGGCATAGCTAATATCCTCTGGCGCTTCAATGGGAGTGAATTTACCAAAACCAAAATCAGCGTTACGCATGACTTGCCAGGCACCTACCGGCTCGGTGTATTCAGGCTTGGAAAAATAATGTGCGATTTGCTTGTCAGTCGCAGTTTTGAGCACGCAATCATTTTCGCGTGACATCACCGACCAGCGATAATCCAGACCGTCGGCAATCGGCTGCAACTGCAAGATATACCAGTGCAAATTTTCACGCACCAACTGTATCAACGATCGCACGCGGCCAGTTTGTTGATTCAGGATATAGTAAATCCCGGAATCCTCCTGTCGGA
This sequence comes from Methylophilus sp. Leaf414, assembly GCF_001425425.1. Lineage (NCBI taxonomy): Bacteria > Pseudomonadati > Pseudomonadota > Betaproteobacteria > Nitrosomonadales > Methylophilaceae > Methylophilus > Methylophilus sp. Leaf414. The sequence goes on from NZ_LMQQ01000001.1 coordinate 521,909, forward strand.
TAGGTTGGCCCAGACGAGGTAGAACGAAAAGATTATTTGCCACAACAAACTCCTTCCATTGCAATATGCACTTAGTTTGCATGCAATGACCATGCCTGAAATTTAAATAAAGTGCTTTTACCCCTTTGTTTTTTGATTTGTTGTAGCGGCAAAAATATTACTCAACTGCTCTTTAACGCATGGTCATTTCATAAAACTTGAATAATCTATTTTCTTTACAAGGCCTTAGCGCGATGCAGCCAATTACTTTCTGGCCCACTGTCCGTCGCGCTGTACCATCCAGCCTGCTTGCGCTCTATCAATCCAGCGTTGGGCGAATGTGCGTTGTATCTCACCTTCCCACTCCGGGTGACCATTTGCGGCAGCAATTCCCTGATATAGCTTTGCGCGGTCAGCATTTTCATCTTTCACCAGCGCGGTCAGCGCACTACGTTGGGACAATGGCACCAATCCGGCATCCTTCACGGCGACAAATCCATCAGCAGTCAATCCCACTGCGCCCGATAGATAATGCGGTGATAGCAATTGATGACGGTTTTGCATACTGGCTTTTACTGCAGCAACAGCGGGCGTGTTTACATCAAGGTCGGCTGCTGCATGTACCTGCATCGACAACAATCCAAATATCATGCCAAATATCAGATGCTTAAAGTTGTGATAGCAATCAAGCGTAAATAGTTGCAATTTCCCTAACCATGGTTTGCGTATTTTGATGATTGAACTCATGGTGCAGACTCCTGATTAACGGATGGTGTCACTGCTGGTATGGCTGCAGGGACATTGCTTTCTTTAGGGGTTGGGCTGGGCGCCTTGTCCGGATTATGCGCAGGAGCTTGGCCAGCAGGTGTTTGCCAGATTTCGTCGATCACTTTATCGGCTGCTTTTTCAGCCGCCGCGGCAGGAAAGTAAATATTGATCGTGACGCAAGCGGTCAATCCGCACGCGACAACTGCCAGTAAACATCCATTTACCCAATGCCGGTATGGTTTAGCAAAAGCGAGTTTCAATCTGGTTCCTTTCACAAAATTCCGCTGGTTTTAATCAGTTAACAAGTTCTAGTCGATAATGATTTTACTATTACTATCCGTTACCCGCTGCATGCGTGCCAGCACATCTTTCCAGCTGACATACCTGGTGTACCCGTTCACATTGACCGAAGGCGCACCTTTGCCTTTGACAATCACAAAGCCATCGGGAATCGCTTCCACCCCACCCATTTTGCAGATATCACCTCGCAATTCACAACGCAAGCCAATTTTCTCGTAGCCAAATTCTTTAAAGAACCGCAGGAAAGTGCGTTGCAAGGCTGCAGCCGTGCCTTCCCCACCCAGTGCGGTAATATTCTCAACAGCACGCTGCGATATCTTCTTCTCAAACGGTCCATCGGCAGTCTGGATGACAGCATCCATATATACCGGCTTCCAGTTTTGCAAACGCAAGTGCCTGATATCGCCTTCCAGCTTGCCGGTAATCGAGCCAAAATTAAATGTACGCGTAATTTCACCCAGGTCTATATCGCGCATAGTGAAGTTGGCGTGCAGCTTTGGTACTGCACCTAAGGGGTCATCAATATCCAGGTCAGACATACCGACCATGCCATTAAACAATTTAAACTGCATATCGCCTGTCATGCGCAACTCGTGGTTGGCATAGGTGATTAAGGGCACCGACCCGGTTATCTGGCCACGCATGGTCGGCCAGTCCAGCGACTGACTGAACTGTGACATGCTGATAGGCTGCATATCCATTCTCACATGCCAGACCATGCTTTGATTGATCCAGGCAGCGGAAATATCCTGAAACTCCAGCGCACCATCCAGTATCGGCAACTTCAGGCTGGGTGAAGTGATCGAATAACGGTTCACCTCAGCCCACCAGCTGGTGGGCCCCAGCGGGACTTTTAAAACATGACCGGACTGGTAACCCATGGCTATCTGTGTTGGTTGCTCATAATCCCACGGGATACTGGCATTAAAATGGCTAAAGCCAAATTTGCCGAGCTGGTCTTCGAGGCTAGCATCGGTAATATTCAGGTGAAATTTTAGTGGCTGCAATCCTTTGGCTTCAAAAGACCAGTCAGCTTTGCCGGACACTTTCAGGTGACCAAATGCCGAATCGGGGATCAATGGCTGGATGAATGCCTGGTAAACGCCGTTAAAATCAACATCACTCGCATCGACCTTTAATAAATCGAATTCTTTGCTGACCAGGTTGACGCGGCTCTGGCTGTGCAATGTACCTACGCCAGGTAAGTTAAGGGTCGCTTGCTCGACATCAAGATAAGGCTGCCGGTAAAACCCTTTGATTTCAAAGCGCTTGTTGCCATCGGCAAAATAAAACGGTTGCCAGAATAATTCACCCTGCTGCCAATCGAAAATACCCTGCCAGCGCCAGCCACCCGCTTGTTCATGCGCAGAAAGACTGACCTTGCCGGTAAGTTTATCCGCCGCATGCAAGCCTTCTGCATCACTGAACTTTGCCTGGTTTACTGATAACTCCAGGTCTACGCCCCTCGCCATTTCACCGCTTTTACCGACCGATTTCCAGGTCGGTGTCACCAGCAACTCAAATGGGATGTGGGAACGGATATCTTGATACAAGCCATCTTCGCAACGCCAGGTTTGCGTAGCCGCTTGTGCTGGCACCAGACAATGAAGATGAAACTTGCCCCACACTGCGTCATGCAATGCTTTAACTTCAGCGTCCAGGGACAAAGTGGGTTGCAGGACCTTCTGACGGTAATCCAGGAAAATGCGTGGATGCCTGACCTGGTATGGCTCCATTTGCAGTTGATCGGAAGTAATCAGCAAGGTCGGGCGCTGGCTGATATCGAGTGAGATATTCGGTTTATCCAGCGTGGCATCACCCAGTGTCAGGCGTTGGGCATTGATTTTAACCTGTTGTTTGCTGCTTAAATCCAAGACGGCATTGGGTTTATCGAGTCGAAACAGGTCGCTGCTGATACTGTCTGCGCTTAAGCTAATTTGGCTGATGGCACAGGCCTGTGCTGACCATAACATCAGGCTCAGGCACCAGATGCGCATCAGTCTGGGAAAACTCCGGTCGACAGGTAACGGTCACCGCGGTCGCACACGATGGCGACAATCACAGCGTGATCGACTTCTTTGGAAAGTTGTAGCGCGCAGTATAGAGCCCCGCCGCTGGAAATACCGGCAAAAATACCTTCTTTCTGTGCCAGTTTGCGCGTGGTATCTTCCGCATGTTTCTGGCTGACGTAACGCAGCTCATCGACGCGTTTGGCATCAAAAATGGTAGGCATGTAGGCTTCCGGCCATTTGCGGATACCGGGAATCTGGGCGCCCTCTTCCGGTTGCACACCAATGATCTGGATGGCTGGATTCTGCTCTTTAAGAAATTGCGAGGTACCCATGATGGTACCGGTAGTACCCATGCTGGAAACAAAATGCGTAACTTTACCCTCAGTATCACGCCAGATTTCCGGCCCGGTGCCTTCATAATGCGCGAGCGGATTATCCGAATTACCAAACTGGTCCAGCACAATGCCTTCGCCTTCAGCCTGCAGCTTCATCGCGACATCACGCGCCAGCTCCATACTGCCGTCTTTGGGCGTCAGCACCAGCTCAGCACCATAGGCTTTCATGCTTTGGCGGCGTTCAACGGACTGGTTTTCCGGCATTACCAACACCATTTTATAACCACGCATGGCCGCCACCATCGCCAGCGCGATGCCGGTGTTGCCACTGGTCGCTTCAATCAGGGTGTCGCCAGGCTTGATATCGCCGCGTTGTTCGGCACGCAGAATCATGCTGTAGGCAGGCCTGTCCTTCACCGATCCGGCCGGATTATTGCCTTCGAGCTTGAGCAAAATGGTATTGCTCTCATTCGGGTTCATGCGTTGCAAGGCGACCAACGGCGTATTACCGACAAAGTCATCTAAAGTTTTATATGGTTTCATCACAGACTGACAGACATTGTGTTCCGGACCCGGAATCAACCGTCATCCAACATTTCAAATTTGAGGAATAATTTAATACACTCGCCAGCTTAATATATGTAAAATTCCCATATTGTTACTGAGTTAGCTGGTGAAGTACGCATTTTACATAAACTGACCGCATCACAAAAACAATAATTGCCGAGGAAAAACGGATGTTGAAAAAGTGGCTTAGCCGAGTGCTTGTCGTCATGTTACTTCCGATCCAGCTTTTTCCGAAATTAACCGATACTGTTAACGTTCGTTACAAGGTTATTTTCCTCAATAACGTTTTCACCTTTGCCGGCCTTGTTTCCCTTGCAATGAGCGTGATCCGCTGGAATACCAATCCCTTTCTCGGCAAAGTCGACCTTTTATTCTCCTGTATCGCTTTTATCCTGCTATGGATACTGCACCGCCACCATAGACTGGTTGAATTAATTGCGAGCATTGCTCTCTGGCTATGTTTCGTACAATTTCTGATCGTGTTTTTTCTCGCCAACGGCAACCCAACTCGAAGCGGTCTGCTGTTGCTGGTACTGGCTTCCGCTTTTTACCTCAAAGGTCGCAAAGCCGGGTATTCGATGCTGGCAATCATACTAGCCCTGGTGGTGGGCAATCATTTAACAGGAATGTTCCCTTCGGAATTCAATAACCTGGATATTCTCAGCCTGGGGTTTTACATGCTGGCCCAGTTTTTTATTATTCATAACTATGAAAGCCTGCGCGAAACACAAACCAACTACCTGAAAGCGTTAAATACGGATCTGGAAGCCCGGGTTAAGCAACGCACCGAACAGCTGGCGGCCGTGAATTCGGCGCTGGAGAAGGAAAAAGAAAACCTGACCAGACTTTCCAGCACGGATCATTTAACCGGCTTGAGCAATCGTCACCATTTCGAGACAGTATTTGCCGAATACTCTCCCGCTGCGCGTGGCAAAACGCCTGATGCGCTGATATTGATCGATATCGATAATTTTAAAAAAATCAACGACACCTATGGGCATGTGCTGGGTGATAAGGTGCTGAAGAACGTGGCAGCATGCATTAAACAACATAGCCGGATTTCGGATATTGTCGTGCGCTGGGGTGGTGATGAGCTGATTGTGTATGCACCTCGCACGTCACTCAAGCAAGCCTCTCAACTGGCTGAAAAGATGCGCAAACAAATACATTTACTCAATATTAGCGAGATAGAGTCAATCACCATCAGCGCAGGGGTTGCCGCGATGCAAGCCGGTGATACACTCTCACACTTGCTGCACCGCGCTGACAATGCGCTGTATGAAGCCAAACAGGCCGGGCGTAACAATGTATATTCGGCTGAGTTAGGCTAATGCGCTGTTGGAAAAAAGTACCTGACAACTCCGGATTTAGTTTTATTTATGATGTTTAGATTCCCTGCCCTTGTTTTAGTCGTTTTCTTGCAGTTGATACTACTAAGCCCTGATTTATACGCGGAGCAATGGCAAGCGGTTCAGGGCCGCGAAAAATTCCTGACTGTGTCCGTGGACCTGGACTCTCTGCAAGTCGGCCAGCTCGACGATATGATCCGTTTCAAATTAAGGGCGGACGATCATGATGACACCATCACTACCAAATACGTGCAGGCATCGTGCAGCGAATTTTCGATAGAAGCAGAACGTGAAGTGGTGTTTCATAAATCCACTATGACTTCAGAAACACTGGACTGGAAAAACGATAACGCGTTAAAGAGCAGCGCTGAATCCTCCCAGGCCAGATTGTCATTCTGGGGATATACCCAGGCTTACGGGCAAGCGATTTCACTGGCATGCCGCAGGGTCGGCAATCGCGCGCCAGAGCGTTTGTTAAGCATGCCTGCTACCAGAGAACAGTGTGCAATGACGAACCCGTTACGCAAAGTAGCGTGTGCCATTCATGGCAGCTGGCGTGCCAATTACAAGCTATATATGTCGCGCTCGCATGATGTGATCCATAACTGCGGTATTGCGGAAGACCGCATGACCAAACAGGCGGCATGGTTGTTGAAGAATGTCATGCGCTGCCAGAATGAAAGTTGCGGTAATGAGATCCTGGAGAACTGGATACATAAACGCGGCGAAGATATTGCCAGCGTGATTCATATGCCGAAGAATGCCAGCTACAGCTGGAGCAGCCAGCAAGGCCCAGTATGCAAATCGCTCAATCAGGCTGATCAGGCGATTGCAAGCATGCAAACTGAAGAGATTTACGCCAAGGCCAAATACCTGGGTTGCGTAAAACGCGAAACAGCCAGACTACGCGCTGCCAGCATCCCAAATGACATGCTTCCGCAGTTGGCTGAGCAATCATGCGAAAGCCAGTTTCAGGAATGGCATGAGACGATATCCAGACAATCTGCCATGCTGAAAAAAACAACATCTCAGTATTAATGAAAAAGGCGCTTTAAAAGCGCCTTTTTCTATGCCGCCAGCAGAATAATCATTAACGACTGCAACGTCTCGCACGGAACAGGAACACTGCATACGTGCCAAAAGCTAAAAAGCTGATCAGCCCCAGTTGCGGCAAGGTCAGACCAAGGAAAGTCCAGTCAATCGCGGCACAATCACCGGTACCTCGAAACACCAGCGTCAAGGCTTTCTTCAGCGGGAAGTTTTCAAACATATAATCAAACCCCACGCCACAGTCGGCAATGATTTCGTCTTTATGCACTTGCAACCACCAGTGACGAATCGCCACGCCCACGCCGCCCAAAGCAGTCAATACTTCAACCACTGCCAGCCCAGCACTTACCCAGGATTTGGGCGGTAGAAATGCATGCAGTAAAAACAGCACGCCTAAACTCATAAAAATGATGCGCTGTGAAATACACAGTGGACAAGGTTCGAGGTTGTAATGCACCTGGATTGCCAACGCCAGCGCGACTATCCCGAAACAGGCCAGAAACCCTAACACGTAACCGCCTTTACCTTTAAACCATTGACACATTGCCTGCTCCTGCGCATTGAATAAAATTGAATTGTAATGGATTAAGCGCTAATGCGGCTGCTGGTGTAGACATGGGCCTGACTTTAATGAACGTTTGAAGCTGGCATCAGGATGCGGCAGATACTGCATCACTCTCGCGCATGGCTGACTTTTGCCTGACCTCGTGATGTTTCTTTTTATAGTAGTGAGCAACGCGTTTCACATAATCACGCGTTTCGGGATATGGCGGAATACCTTTATGCCGTTGCACGGCATTTTCGCCCGCGTTGTACGCTGCGGTCACCAACTCGACATCACCTTTAAAATGACCGATGAGCCAGCGTAAATATGAAAGCCCGCCTTTGATATTCTGTTCCGGGTCATAAGCATCTTTAACATGGAACCTGGCCTGCGTGTCCGGCAATAATTGCATCAAGCCCTGCGCCTTCTTGCGTGAAGTCGCTTTCGGGTTAAAGCCAGACTCCACTGCGATTACCGCCATCGCCAGGTCAACATCTACGCCATACTTAGGGGCATGCTTTTTCACTAACTGATAGACTGGGCCACGTTTGCGGTACAACACTTGAGCCGCAGAGTTTTCATGCGTATGCATACATGCTGGCAGTTTTGCCAGTTCGGCATTGCCCGGCTCTTTATCCAGCCATTCCCTGGCCTCCCTATGTCCTTGTATGGCCGCCAAACTAAAAAAGCGTGCCGCAATATCATGATTCACTTCCACACCTTTGCCAGTGCTGTATAACCAACCCATGGCAAATTGTGCATCCGGGTCGCGCGCCTCGCCTGCGAGCGCACAATAATGCGTGTAGGCTTGCTCATAACTGCCAAGGCCCAAGGCATTTTTAGTGCCTGAAGCGAGGCTGATTTGCAGCTTGATAAATTGCTTGTAAGCATCATTCTGCATTTTTGACTGCTCACGGGTATAACTGGTGATTGGCTCAATGACTGCTGGCATATCAGCTACTTCAATCTCTTTCGCAGGTTGGGATGTAGCAGCTTCATCAATCGCAGGCTCACTTATACCAGGCTGGCTGACGACAGCCTCGTCATCCGCCTTAGACGCCAACGACCATAGCGCAAAAAAAGCTATCACCAACCAGGTTGTAAACCAGGTCTTAGTCGAAAGCAAAATGAATTTATATATAGAATAGGAATTTGTGTTTTGGCTAGCTCGCATTGTTTGACACCATATTAAATATCGCAATGCCCCACTCTTTAAATGACCTCGGGGAGCTGACAAAGTGCCAACTACATTTGTTAAAGAGTGCGAAAAACATGATTAAAATTTGTTTTTATAATTTCTAAATGGCTGGTGGTGTACTGAAAACCTTGCCGGTTTTATAGAAAAATAGCCAAACTGCAATCAGCTGTTGGATAATGTAGGCTATGGCTAGTTTGTTATCGACGTCTTCCAAGCAACTCTTGAGTGTCAGTGACCTGACGCGTTTAACTAAAGAATTACTCGAGACCAGTTTTCCGTTGTTCTGGGTCAGTGGCGAAATCTCCAATTTCACCCGTGCGGCCAGTGGTCACTGGTACTTTTCGCTCAAGGATGCCAAAGCACAGGTACGTTGCGTGATGTTTAAAGGGCGCAACAGCCTGGTGGAAAGCATGCCGCGCGAAGGTGATTCGATAGAAGCACGCGCAACGGTGACACTGTATGAAGCGCGTGGTGATTTCCAGCTGACCATCGAGTTTATGCAACCGGCCGGTTTAGGGCGCTTGTACGAAGCTTATGAGCAACTAAAACAGCGCTTGCAGGCCGAGGGCTTATTTGACCAGTCTCGCAAGCAACTTATCCCCGTCGACCCGCATACCATCGGCGTCGTAACTTCTCCCGATGCAGCGGCGTTACGCGATGTGATCACGGCGATACGCAGACGCCACCCCGGCATTGCGGTAATCATTTACCCGACGCCAGTGCAAGGCAAAGGCTCGGCCGAGCTGATTGCGAATGCCATCCGCCTGGCCGATCAGCGACAAGAAGTTGATACGCTACTGATTTGCCGTGGCGGCGGGAGTATTGAAGATTTATGGTCATTTAACGAAGAAGTCGTGGCGCGAGCGATTGCCGATTGCCGGCTGCCGACCATCAGCGGCGTGGGCCATGAAACCGATTTCACCATTGCTGACTTTGTCGCTGATTTGCGTGCAGCCACGCCTACCGCGGCGGCAGAACTGGCTTGCCCGGATCAGTCGCAATTGCGTTTACAGGTTACCCAATTACAACAAAGACTGATGCGAGCCATGCAATCCCTGTTGCAAAAACAGGCACAAACGCTGGATTATTTATCGCGCAGGATGATTTCACCGGCGCAGCAGTTACAGCAGCAAAAGCAATCTCTGGAGCAATGGCAGCACCGTTTGCAATTAGCCATGCAACATCTTTTGAATAAACAGTTACGGCGGCTGGACCATTTTTCGACCAGCCTGCAACAGCTGAATCCGCATCAGGTACTGGCGCGTGGCTATGCCATTGTGCAAAAAACGGATGGTCATGCAGTCACAGATTCCCGGCAACTGACTTCGCAGGAACCCTTGCGTGTCACTTTATACAACGGATCGGCAGAAGTGGTGGTTACCGAGATCCACCAGCCAGATCAGCAATCCTGATTACCTTGCGGATAATTGAAAAATTTACAAACTCTTAACACAGGGCACACAGGCGCGACTGCAAAAGTCATTGGTTAAGCTGTCAAATTGACAGATAATAAACGTTTGCTTTACGTAGTTCACACAATGGACAATACAAAAAGTCAGCCCGCGGCATTGCATACCATGGCACTTGCCGCCCTCGGGGTCGTATTTGGTGATATCGGAACCAGTCCCCTCTACACGATGAAAGAAGTATTTGCGGTAGGTCATCACCCGTTACTACTCACACAAGATAACGTTTACGGTATTTTATCGTTAATAACCTGGGCTCTCCTGCTCATTGTTTCCTTCAAATATGTAGCCTTTATCATGCGGGCGGATAACCGCGGTGAAGGCGGGATCATGGCCTTGCTATCCCTTGCCAGCCGTTATGCAGGTGGTGAACCGGAGCAAAGAAAACGCATCATGATGCTGGGTATTATCGGCGCCTGCATGTTTTATGCAGATGGCATGATTACCCCGGCGATTTCAGTATTATCCGCAGTCGAAGGCCTGGAAGTCGCCGCCCCGCAACTGGATAACTGGATAGTCCCCATCACCTTGTTAGTCCTGTTTTTACTGTTTTGGGCGCAGAGTAAAGGCACCGCGGTGATGGGCGCGTTTTTTGGCCCTATCATGCTGACATGGTTTGCGGTGCTGGGTATTTTAGGCGCAATTAACATTAGTCATCACCCCGAAATTCTCAAAGCACTGAGTCCTTATTACGCTTTCCTTTTTTTTAGTACCCAACCCAAGATTGCGTTTATTGCCTTAGGTGCGGTAGTACTGGCGGTCACAGGTGCCGAAGCACTATATGCCGATATGGGGCACTTTGGCCGCAAACCGATACGATTGGCTTGGTTCCTGTTCGTATTGCCTGCCTTAATCTGCAACTACTTCGGCCAGGGCGCATTGATTCTTTCCGAACCTGACTCTATCCAGAACCCTTTTTATCACCTTGCCCCCGACTGGGCTCTTTTCCCACTGATTATCCTGGCGACCCTGGCCACAGTGATTGCCTCACAAGCCGTGATCACGGGCGCATTCTCTGTCTCCCGCCAGGCCTTGCAACTTGGCTTTATCCCGCGCATGCACGTTGCGCATACCTCTGAACAAACCGAAGGCCAGGTCTATATGCCGAGGGTAAACTGGGGCTTGATGATTGCGACCATGGGGCTGGTACTGATTTTTGGCAGTTCCGGTGACCTGGCTGCTGCTTACGGCATTGCCGTGACTGGCGACATGGTCATTACAACCTTGCTGGCAGCAGTGGTTTTCCATCATTTGTGGGGATGGAGCAAGTTCAAAACCGCCTGCCTGATTTCACTGTTCCTGGTCATTGATCTGTCTTTCTTTACCGCCAACATCCTGAAAATTCCTGATGGTGGCTGGGTGCCGCTGTTGATGGGTCTGATCATCTTCACCCTGATGCGCACCTGGAAAACCGGTCGCGCTTTGTTATACAGTACCCTCAAATCAGAATCGATGGAGCTGGTACCGTTTATTAAAGCGATAGGTGCGCACCCGCCTGCACGCGTCAACGGCGCCGGTGTCTTCATGACACCTAACCCGGACGGTGTGCCACATGCACTGTTACACAACCTGAAACACAACAAGGTATTACATGACAGCGTCGTGATTTTGACAGTACGTTTTGAAGATTACCCTTACACCAACAGGGAAGAACGCGTATTGGTTGAGAATCTGGACTTTGGGTTTTATCGCGTCACCATCCGCTATGGCTACATGGATGAACCGGATTTACCGCGTGACCTGGCATTGACCGAAGCACAAGGTTTGATACTGGATGCCATGGACACCTCTTTCTTCGTTGGTAAAGAAAGTCTGATTGTGTCTGATAAGCCTGGCATGGCCTTCTGGCGCAAAAAAATATTTATTGGTTTGTTCAGGACCGCAGAAACCATTACCAACCAGTTCAAATTACCGCCTAACAGGGTGGTTGAATTGGGGTCACAAGTAAAAATTTAAGTTGGTCAACATGACTGTGTCACACTAGAATGTTATAAAAAATAACCCGTATCCAGTCTGGATGTATTCCGGTACCGAGAAAGGAAAAACTTTAATGTCCATGATAACAACCACATCGATCAAAACAACTTCCATCGCCATTTTGTGTGCCATGCTTTCCGCTTGTGCCAGCACCACGAATAACAGCGTATCTGGCGTGCAGCGCAGCCAGCTGCTGCTGCTGCCGACAAGTACTGTGAACCAAATGTCCTCACAGTCATACACAGAAACTTTGCAGGTAGCGAAGAAAAATAACACCCTCAATGCTGACAAGGCACTATTGACGCGTGTCACCACTATCTCCAACCGGCTGATTGCGCAGGTAGGTGTTTTCCGCCCGGATGCGGCGCAATGGAAATGGGAAGTGAACGTCGAAAAAAATGACCAGCTGAACGCCTACTGTATGCCTGGCGGCAAAATCATGGTGTTCTCTGGCCTGGCTGAAAAACTCAAAGCAACTGATGATGAATTAGCCGCAGTGATCGGCCACGAAATTGCCCACGCCCTGCGGGAACACGGTCGTGAACGTATGTCGCAAGCTTATATACAGCAATTTGGCTTGCAAGCGCTGGCTACCGTAGTGGGCGGTACCGCCGGGAATATGGCGGCACAGGGTGCCGGGCTTGGCAGCCAATTACTGTTCTCCATGCCAAATGGCAGGGAGCAGGAGCGCGAAGCTGACCGTATGGGACTGGAACTGGCAGCCCGCGCTGGCTACAACCCGGAAGCGGCGGTGAGTTTATGGAAAAAAATGATGGCGGCTAATAAAGAAGCGCCACCAGAATTTTTAAGTACCCACCCTTCCAGCGAAAACCGCATCAAGGATTTGCAGGCGCTGACTCCCAAAGTCATGCCACTCTACCTGGCGGCGAAGTCTAAATAACTTCCCCCGGCTTGGGATAAGCCTGCCACATTCAATCAGCACTAAAAACCCGAAATTAGGTTAAAATTTCGGGTTTTACTCCTCCCTATCATTTAGAGAACATCATGGATCCACGTCTAAGTATTATCGAGGCGGCTTTTGAAGACCGCGCCAACATCAACCCTGCAAATGCATCTGCAGAAATCAAGCGAACTGTTGCTTCCATTCTTGATGACCTCGACGCTGGTAAATTGCGCGTGGCCAGCCGTATCGGCGACACCCAGCAATGGGAAACCCATCAATGGCTGAAAAAAGCCGTGCTGCTGTCTTTCCGCCTGAAAGATAACTACCTGATGGATGATGGCGTTACCCGTTACTTCGACAAAGTGGACCCGAAATTCGCGGACTATACCGAAGAAGATTTTAAAGCTGGCGGTTTCCGCGTTGTGCCAAATGCGATCGTGCGCAAAGGCTCATTTATTGCTAAAAATACTGTGTTGATGCCTTCATACGTCAACATCGGCGCCTATGTCGGCGAAGGCTCCATGGTGGACACCTGGGCGACTGTCGGTTCATGTGCGCAAATCGGTAAAAACGTACATTTGTCTGGCGGCGTTGGTATTGGCGGTGTGCTGGAACCAGTGCAAGCTGGCCCTACCATTATTGGCGACAACTGTTTCGTCGGTGCACGTTCTGAAGTGGTTGAAGGCGTAGTGGTTGAAGACAACTGTGTGATTTCAATGGGTGTTTATATTGGCCAATCAACCAAAATCTATGACCGCGAAACTGGCGAAGTGCATTATGGTCGCGTACCGGCCGGTTCAGTAGTCGTTTCCGGCAACCTGCCTTCCAGCGATGGCAAGTACAGCCTTTATTGCGCAGTGATCGTGAAAAAAGTTGATGCCAAAACATTAAGCAAAGTCGGTATCAACGAATTGCTACGCGGCATCTAAATTCTGCAGCGGGAATCACTTAATAATAGTCTCAGGAATGATGCGCTGAGGCTTAAAAACTTAAGCTCAAGTTATCAGCGCAACCAGTCGTTATAACAGTGATTCTCGTTAATGCATAGGCGAAGACGAGATTTGAGGATGGAGAAATAGAATAGCAGTAAATTAATCAGGCTATAAAGCACAAGCAGTAAAGTAGTAGTGTCACAACACCAACAATCAAAATAATCGTGAATCACTCATTTATGACTACAACGCATCTTTTTGTCCCGATTCTTTTCACACTCAGTGTGATCGGGTGCTATTTTGCGTTTGAACTGGTAGATCGCCTGCGCAAGGTAGCTGCCAAAGACCATGACAGCCTGCTCAGGAAAAATGCGATTATTGTCGCCCTGGGCGTATTCCTGTTGCATTGCGGCTATCAAATGTCTGCTGACAATTTCCCCAGAATTGCCGAACATCCGGTTGACTTCGTCGGCAGCCTGTTATGTGCATACATGCTTTCACTGTCGTTACTCAGTACCGTCAATAAAAAGAAACTCCCATTGCGGGAACTGCTTTATGGTTCACTGGCCGCAGCACTAAGTGGCTACCTGCTTTCATATTTTTACCAGATCAGTGCTGGCGCAATCAATACGCGTATCGATACCTGGACTGCATTATTTGCGTTCTTCCTCTCATGTCTGACTTCTGCCCTCGCGATTGTCACCATGCTGTGGATCAAAAGTTACGAAGGCAAAGCATTGCAACGCCTCAAAGTCATGTTCTCGGTTGAAATCGCACTAGGTTTCCTGGCCTCGCATGCGGCGATTAACCTGAGCATACGGCACAACAACATGTTTATCGGCCAGCCAACTGACCAGGCAGGCAATTACCTGGTACTGCTATTAACGCTGGCGCCGGTTTTGCTATTTATCACCTCATTTATCCTGGTGATTTTTTACGAGCGGAATGTGGATCTCGCGCAAAGCAAGCTGACTTTCCGCAACACCCAAAGCGCCAACAAAAAATTCCTGGCTTATGACCCGCTGACACAATTGCCCAACCGCGATGCACTCAACCAGCATCTGGCTATTAATGCCAAGCGCTGTGACCGCAACGGCGAATCATTGGCACTGGCATATATTGACCTGGACCACTTCAAGCCGGTTAATGACCAGTATGGCCACCATATCGGTGACCTGTTGTTAATCGAGGTTTCCAAACGCATTAGTAACGCTATCCGTAACTGTGATTACGTCGCCCGCGCCGGCGGTGACGAATTTATCGCTGTACTCAGCGAAATCGAAAATCACCAGAGCGTAGTCACTGTTATTCAGCGCATAATTGATTCCTTGCGTGAGACCTTTGTGATTGAAAATCACGTGATTGAAATTTCCTGCTCTATTGGCATTTCCATGTATCCGCAGGATGGCAATCTGCAAAAACTCAAGTTGAATGCCGATGCGGCCATGTATAAAGCCAAGGAAAACGGTAAAAACCAGTACCGTTTCTTCGATGCTGAAATTGAGCAGGCTTCTGACGAAATGCAGCAGACGCGGGTGGAGTTGAAAAAAGCCATTACTGAACAAGAATTCAGGTTGTTATTTCAACCCAAGGTAGATGCGGCAACGCGGCTGGTTCATGGTGCTGAAGCCTTATTGCGCTGGCAACACCCTACCCGCGGCCTGCTATCACCCACTCACTTTATTGAGGCAGCCGAGCGGTTTGGCATGATTGAAGAAATCAATGCCTGGGTGATTTCGCAGACCTGCAACACCATCAGCCAGGCCAGGGAGCGTGGCATAGATTTGAGTATCTCAGTGAATTTGTCTAACCAGCAATTCAGGAATAAGCATCTTAGTGCGCATATACAAGCTATCCTGGAAGAACATCAGGTTGAAGCGCGCAACCTCATTTTAGAGGTGTCCGAAACCACCGCTATCCATCATCAATCGCAGTTTAAAGAAACTTTGCGGCACTTTAAAAAGCAGGGATTGAAAATCTCGCTAGACGATTTTGGCTTGCACCCTTTCAGCCTGACCCACCTGCAAGATCTGGAGATCAGCGAAGTAAAACTGGACCGCTCCCTGACTAAAGGTGTAGCTGCCTCAAAAATCTCGTTATCGATTGTGGAAGCGATTGTCAAACTGGCACATGCGCTGGACTTGAACGTGGTGGCTGAGGGTGTGGAAGATGAAGAACAGCGCCAGGCCTTGGTCAGCATCAACTGCGACCAGATGCAGGGCTACCTGTTCTCGAAACCGGTTGAGCAAAAATTCCTGTTTGATGTGTTCAGTGAACTCCAGTTGAAATCCATCACCAAAAGCCTGTTTTAGTTTTTTAGTGCTCCCTTCTCCCGCCGAATTAATTACTACACCTTTGCTGCTGGCTGGTAAAATGGTTTCTTTGACCAAGAATTATCGCCATGAAACTTTACGGCATCCCCAATTGCAGTACTGTCAAAAAAGCACGCGCATGGCTGGATCAGCATGCAGTCGCTTACGAATTTCACGATTTTAAAAAACTGGGGCTGGATGCTGCCACCGGGCAACAATGGCTAACCCAGCAACCCTGGGAAAAACTGGTCAACCGCAGTGGCATGACCTGGCGCAACCTGAGTGACACCGAGAAAAATGCCGTGGTAGATACAGCCAGTGCATTGCGGCTGATGCAGGAGAAAACCTCAGTGATTAAACGCCCGGTACTGGTCGATAACAATCAGATTCTCACCCTTGGTTTTAACGAAGCCGATTACAACCAACTCTTTGCCAAAGAATAGTGATCATGTCAAAAACACTGGAACTCGCCATTGACTTGCTTAAACGCCGCTCCCTGACACCGGAAGATGCCGGCTGCCAGGAAACCATGATTGCGCGCCTGGAACCACTGGGTTTTAAGATTGAACGCATGCGTTTTGGCGAAGTAGATAACTTTTATGCCCGCCGCGGCACTACCGGCCCATTGCTGGTATTTGCCGGCCATACCGATGTGGTGCCTACCGGCCCGTTGGATAAATGGCATACGCCACCTTTCGAACCGACCATTAAAGATGGCATGCTATATGCGCGCGGGGCGGCCGACATGAAAACCTCATTGGCGGCATTTATCACCAGTATTGAAGAATTTGTGGCGGAGAATCCGGATCATCCTGGTTCTATCGGTTTATTGATTACTTCGGATGAGGAAGCCATTGCCATTGAAGGCACGGTCAAAGTAGTAGAAGCATTGCAGGCACGCGGTGAGAATTTTGACTATTGCATCGTTGGCGAACCGACCAGTAACAAACTGGTGGGCGACATGATTAAAAATGGCCGTCGCGGCTCATTGTCCGGCACATTGATCGTTAAAGGTATCCAGGGCCATATCGCCTACCCGCACTTGGTGAAAAACCCGATTCACCTGGTGGCGCCTGCCATTAAAGACATGGTGGAAACGGTGTGGGATAACGGTAATGAATACTTTCCGCCTACCTCATGGCAGATTTCTAATATGAATGGCGGCACCGGTGCGACCAATGTGGTGCCTGGTGAAGTCGAAATCCTGTTTAATTTCCGTTATTGCCCTGAGGTCGATGGTCAAGGCAGTTCTGAGACCAGCTTGCGTTCACGTGTGCATGCCATCCTGGATAAACATGAACTGGACTATTCTCTGGACTGGGAACATAACCAGTCATACATCACGCCGCGTGGTGAGCTGGTTGCCGCCATCAGCCAGGCCATCGAGCAGAGTTATGGCATCACTCCGGAACTGTCGACTACCGGCGGCACTTCTGATGGTCGCTTTATTGCGGATATCTGCAAGGAAGTCATTGAATTCGGCCCGCTAAACGCCACTATCCACAAACTGAATGAATGTGTTGGCGTAGCGGATATCGAACCCTTGAAAGAGACCTACAAGCGGACCATGCAATTGCTGCTGAAATAAACCGAATAAACCTATGACACACACTTTACAAACCATACGTGACTGGCTGCGCTACGCAGTCAGTCGTTTTGAAAACTCGGATATTTTTTATGGTCATGGCACCGATAACAGCTATGACGAAGCTGTCTGGCTGGTGATGAGCGCACTGCATCTGCCGCACGATACGCTGGATAATTTTCTTGATGCACGGCTGACGGCAGAAGAAAGCCAGCATCTCGCAACATTGATAGAAAAGCGTGTCACTGAACATACACCCACTGCTTACCTAGTCAATGAAGCCTGGTTACGCGGATATAAGTTCTATGTCGATGAACGCGTGATTGTACCGCGCTCATTTATTGCCGAATTGCTTGAAAATGGCTTGCAGCCATGGGTAGAGTTTCCGGAAATGGTGGAATCGGCTGCCGATATTTGCACCGGCTCAGGCTGTTTAGGTGTGTTGCTGGCGGAGGCTTTCCCGAATGCGCATATCGATGTGATCGACATCTCTCCGGATGCAATTGAGGTGAGTAATATCAATATAGGACGTTATGGCCTGGAGCATCAGGTACAAACCGTGCAGTCCGATATGTTTACTGCACTCAAAGGCAGGAAATACGACGTTATTATCAGCAATCCGCCTTATGTGGATGCACCAAGCATGGCCGAATTACCGGCAGAGTATCGCCAGGAGCCTCAATTGGCGCTAGGCAGTGGTGATGCGGGTTTGGATCACACGCACACGCTGCTTACGCAAGCCAGTGAATATTTAAATGATGGTGGCGTGCTGGTAGTTGAAATCGGTCATAACCGTGATGCCTTGCATGCGGCCTATCCTGATCTGCCATTCACGTGGCTGGATACCAGCGGCGGAGACCAGTTTGTGTTTATTCTGACCAGGGAAGACTTGCTGGAAGCAGGTTTGCTTGCAGAGTAAAGCTGTTGTTTAAGCTTTACTGAATCGGTTTTTTTCAAATACTAATTAGGCTTTTTAACTTGTCTGCCGCGATTAACGCAGTGTCAATTTAGCAAGCCTTGGCTTTATTCCAGTTATCCGCGACCACGATCCCTATCGCTACGCTTTTTAGCCCCAGAGTTCACGCGGGCATTCTGGCGCGAAGCCTGTTTTAAATCTGAATCCTGGCGAATACGGCGTGTACCTGGTGGGGGTGCCGGACGCGCAGGTTTTTCAGTGGGTGCAGCGCCATTCGCTGTTTCCAGCAGGCTGCGGCGTTGTTTGCGCACTTTCGGCACAAATACACTGGTTGCACGGTCTTTTTCACGCGGGCTTAACTGCTTCAGCGGTTTGTTTGGCACCGGCAATCCCACCCATTCCAGAACACCAACCACCTGTTTTTGTTCCAGTTTAAGCATGGTACCGCGTTTAAGACGTGGCGGTAGATTGATAGGCCCGAAGCGCACACGCATCAAGCGGCTGACCGGTAAATGGAAGGCTTCAAACAGGCGGCGAACTTCGCGGTTACGGCCTTCTTTGATCACCACCTGGTACCATTTGTTAACGCCTTCACCACCGGTCGCATAAATGCTCTCGAAATTGGCCGGGCCGTCTTCCAGTTCAATACCTTGTTTCAGTTGCGCCATCTGGTCTTCAGTCAGCTCGCCCAGAATACGTACCGCATATTCCCGTTCAACTTCATAGCGCGGGTGCATGAAGTGGTTAGCCAGTTCGCCCGAGTTGGTGAATATTAATAAGCCGCTGGTATTCATATCCAGGCGGCCAATCGCGATCCATTTACCCTGTTTGATCTTGGGTAATTTATCAAATACGGTAGCACGCCCTTCCGGGTCGTCCTGGCTGACCAGTTCACCTTCTGGTTTGTGGTAGAGCAATATTTGTGGCAATTCCGGTTCAAACGGCAAATGCAGGATGCGGCTATCAAGACGGATGACATCGTGCTCATCAACAGTAGCACCCACCACAGCGACTTGGCCATTGATGGTGATGCGGCCGCTACCTATCAGGGTTTCCATCTCACGGCGCGAACCAAAGCCTGCCAGCGCCAGCAGTTTATGCAAGCGATGCCCCGCACGTGCAGGGTTAGCCGAATCTTCGCCCTCCTCTTGCACGACTGGTGGCGGGGTAACGGCCGGACGTTTTGCGGGAGAACCTGGTTTAGGTGTTTTAAATGGACGCGCCATGCTTAACCTCTTGAATGAAGGCTCTATTTTACCGTATTTAAGAGGTTCGCCCTAAGGCTAAATCTTGGCCGATTTGAAAACTTAACCTGAAACCTGGCTTGGCGGCATTCAAGCAAGGCAACACACGGCAGGCAAATTTAATACGTGCGAGATTACGTCACAAAGTCTCGGCATGCACCACCTGTAATTGCAGGTTTCTGGCGCCATTAAATTCGTTGATTTGCAATGCATAGGCCAACGTCACTTTTTCGGGCAACAAGGTAGCCTGCTGGAAATAGATAGCCTCAAACTGTGCGCCCTGTTTTTGCAAACGCAATTTAAGGTGTTTTTCGCCCAGAATGCGCTGTTGAACTACTTCAAAGTCGTCATAAAACAAAGGCGGCGGAAAGCCCTGACCCCACACCTGATGGCTGAGAATTTCTGCGTTTTGCAGGGTCATCTCCTCTATTTCCAGGGCACCGTCGGTTTCCAGCACTTGCTGCAGGATTTCTGCAGTAATCAGCTGCTGTACTACTTGCTCAAAAACCTGCTGGAAACGGACAAAATCATCGGCGCGTATAATAAGGCCTGCCGCCATTGCATGGCCACCAAACTTGATAATTAAATCAGGGTGTAACTTGGTCACCAAGTCCAATGCATCACGTAGATGCAAACCAGCAATCGAACGACCGGAACCTTTGATAAGACCGTCACCGGCATCTGCAAATGCAATCACAGGGCGGTGGAAGCGCTCTTTGATGCGTGAAGCAAGAATTCCAATGACGCCTTGATGCCAGTCTGGCTGAAAAACGCTAATCGTGTATTGTTCATCCTGAAAATCCTGCGCCAGGTCTGCCATGGCATCCCATTGCATTTCGGCTTCGATTTGTTTGCGTTCGGCATTTAGCGCATGCAATTGCTGTGCGTATTGCATGGCCTCTTGCGGCGTGGCTGCCAGCAGGCAACGGATACCTATGGTCATGTCATCCAGTCTGCCGGCGGCATTCAGGCGCGGACCTACATAAAACCCCAAATCTTGCGCAGTGACTTGTTCCGGATGACGGCCCGCCAGTTTCAATATTGCCAGAATCCCCGGGCAAGCCTGCCCCTGCCTGATACGTTTTAAGCCCTGCCGCACCAGGATGCGGTTATTGGCATCCAGTTTGACCAGGTCAGCTACGGTGCCAAGTGCCACCAGGTCGAGCAGACTGCCAAGATGCACGGCATCATCAGTCAGCAACCCGCGCTGCTTCAACTCTGCGCGCAGGCCGATCAGCACATAAAACATAACGCCCACTCCGGCCAAATGCTTGCTGGGAAAATCGCAACCACGCTGATTGGGGTTCACGATACAATCCGCCACCGGTGTTTGCTCTGCCGGCAAATGATGATCGGTGATCAATACCTGCATCCCCAGCGCTTTCGCCGCGAGTACACCGTCAATACTGGCAATACCATTATCTACCGTTAAAATCACATCCGGCCGCTGCCTGGCGGCCAAAGCGACGATTTCCGGCGTTAAGCCATAGCCATATTCAAAACGGTTGGGTACCAAAAAATCTACCTGCGCGCCCATCATCGCTAAGCCACGCATGGCAACACAGGTGGCGGTGGCACCATCCGCATCATAGTCGCCAATAATCAGGATATGCTTCTTTTCCTGTATTGCATCCGCCAGCATTATGGACATCTCTGTACAACCCGTGAGTGCCTGTGGTTTTAGCAGATGTGGCATGTCTTGCATTGTCCAGTCATCAACAGACACTGACCTGGCAGCCAGTAACCGGGCTAATAAGTCAGGCAAGCCTTGCGCCTGCAAAGCCTCAAATGATGTTGTTGAATATTGTCTTTGCTGAATTTTCATAAATGATTAAACGCGAGCGAAGGCGATTAAATGGCCTCGGGTAATTTGGATGTTGGCAGTGAGGCCTCCAGATGCGCATACAAACTTTCCAGGGTGTAGGCTTTACGCCAGAAGTGCCAGCGATGGCTTTTTTTACAGCTGATCCGCACACTGCGCTCGGCCACCGGCAACACAATTTCAAGCTGAGACAACTGTCCTTTTTGCCATGCATTGCTAAGCGCATTCCAGTCAACCTGATCAACGCGGTCAACCACCATCAATGCGTCCTGATTCGATTGGCCAAGTGCTTCAGCCATTGACAGCTGCTTCACTCCCGGCAGCTGGCAGGCGGATAAGCCATCAAATACGTCACCAGAGCCATAAACCACTTGTGGTGGATGTTGCCATTCCGGTAGCGCTGGCACACTCGCAAACCACAAACTGTTTAGCTGCGCCGGCCAGGCTGTTAAACCAGTTTCGCTGGATAGCTGATGCAACAGCATCTGAATTTCATTCGTCCAATGACGAACAAGTGAGGCATGCTTACCTTGCGGTTGCCACTGGAAAGCCTGCTGATATAAACAGTCTTGCGGCCAGGGCGATTGCACATCCAGTTTGCTCAGAGGTTGTGTCCACCAGAATCGCTGACCCGGTGTTGGGTACACAATAAAATCTTCTTGAAAATGTTGCTGCAATCGCTGGGTTAAATACAGATAAACTTCAGCAGGTAACTGGATAGTGCCTTGTAAGGAAAACGTATCCCGCTGTAAACCGAGATGCACAGGCAGCAGGCACATTACAGGCGTATCTTTCATTGCATCATTGCTTGCGCGCAGTACGGCTGACACAATTGATGTAGATACTGAAGCGTCATCCGTTACAAGCTTATCCTTAACGTGCAAAGCTGAAAACAAAGCAGCCAGCGGTGTGGCGGAGCTTACTTGCCAGTCAGCCTTTAACAGCATGGAGCACTGTCCAGTCAGAGACTGCACGAGGCCAGCCGTTTCAGTGGCTGCATCGGAGAGATAATCTGTGATATAAATTTGCTGTATCATGAAAAAACAAATACACTCTTTTTACAAAAACGAGCCAACTATATGCAAGACTGGCTTAAGCGGGTCCGCAAAATTTACTGTTGGTATCTTGTGGACTTATACACGAATTAAGAGGGGATGTCATGACATTAGCAATACCCATATGCGATAATCATCATCGCACATCCACCACCGTGTTGAACCAACCGAATTACCCGTCACCATGCAATTTTTCCAGCAATTAAGTATCCAGTCCCGATTATTGTTATTAGTAATCGCGCCGATATTTACCTTATCCTGCTCCCTGCTGATGCTGGATTTCAAAGAGCAACTGCAACGTGATGAAGAAAAACTGAGTCAGCATGCGCTGACCACTGCAAAATTTCTCTCAGCCGTTGTACATAACCAAACAGACCTGCATGGTCGTCCCTATATCGAACGCCTGCTTAAGGCTAGTCAGCTAGATCGCGAACCTTATCTTTCCCTGATGATTGCGGATGCAGATAAACGCCCGCTGGCACAACTGGGTGCTTCGTTTACCGTAGGTGATTCATTACCTCGCCAGGACGCTATCGTGATGCAGCAAGCCACGCATGACGTCACTATGGTGAGAGTGTTTACCACTGAACCTAAGCATGCCCTGCTGGGATTTGTGTTTGTTGCCATCGATAAAGCAGCTTTGATCGAAGATCACCGCCAGGCGTTTATCAGGAATGTAGGTTACATCACATTAGGGCTGATGCTGTGCTCAATACTGGTATATTGGGTCAGCCGCTCCATTAGCCAGCCCATTCGCGAGATGACAGCCGCACTGAAGCGCTTCGTGATAGGTAACCAGCACATCAGCCAGGTGAAAAATACCCTGCCTGAAATTAATTCGCTGCAAACAACGATCAATGAAATCTCGAGAGAGATGCAGCACGTCGAAGCTGACATGCGTCATCGTATCCAGGATGCCCAGGCACAATTACGTTACCAGGCACGACATGATGCACTAACTGGCCTGGTGAATCGCCAGGAATTGGAAAGACGCCTGCAACAAGCATTGGAAGACGTTAAGCAGCACCGTGCCGATCATGTGTTTTGCTACATGGATCTCGACCAGTTCCGCGTCATTAATGACACCTGCGGCCATCCTGCTGGCGATGAAATGCTGAGACAGATCAGCATGATCCTGAGTCAACGCATACGCGCTGAAGACACATTTGCCAGACTTGGCGGTGATGAATTCGGCTTACTGCTCAGCTATTGCCAGGTCGAAAAAGCCATTGAAATCGCCGCGCAATTGCGCCAAATGGTGGAATCATTCCGGTTTATGCATGAAGGCAGGTTGTTTCATACCGGAATCAGCATAGGTATCGTTGAAGTCACGGCTGACCTGAAAGACGTAGGCCAGATTACCCGTCATGCCGATGCCGCCTGTTATGTGGCTAAAGACAACGGACGTAACCAGATACATTTATTCCATCCTGAAGATGATGTGTTACTCAAGCGACATGTGGAGATGGAATGGGTATTGCGCATCAATGAGGCAATAGAACACAATGATTTCGTACTGTATTGCCAGGGGATTTTCCCCATGCAACAGAAAGAGTTGCCGCCGTTCTATGAAATTCTGATCCGCAAGCGTGATGAACATGGCGGCATTATCCCGCCTGCAGAATTTTTGCCATCAGCTGAACGCTATCAACTGATGAACAAGATCGATCGCTGGGTTATTCAGCATGCGTTTATGGCTTTGCAGCCTTTATTCAAAACGCAATCCAGCAACAAACCATTTATCGTCAGCATCAATCTCTCAGGCATGTCTTTGGGCGACCCGACGCTGTTACCTTATATTAAAAACTGCTTCAGCAATTACGAAGTTTCTCCCAGTCATGTTTGTTTTGAAGTCACTGAAACTTCAGCCATCATTAATATCGACAACACCATCAAACTGATTAACGAATTGAAGCTGATGGGTACGCGCTTTATGCTGGACGACTTTGGCAGTGGCATGTCTTCCTTCAGCTACCTCAAACATTTGCCGGTCGATTTCCTGAAGATGGATGGCGCTTATGTGAAAGATATCACCACCAATAAAGTGGATCTGGCGATGGCAAAAGCGATTCAAAGTGTCGCCGAGTCCATGGAAATTGAAACAATAGCTGAATACGTTGAAGACCAGGCCACTCTAGACTGCCTGAACGAAATGGGCGTTGCCTATGCACAGGGTTTTTACCTCAACAGGCCGATTCCATTGAGTGAGGCACTTTCCCGCCATATCGCTAATTCGCAGCCAGCCAAAAAAACTGTCACCAAGACTGATACCATTGCCTAGGCACTCGTTATCCGTAGGGTGCTTTAGAGCAATACGGACTTGGCTTCATGTCAGTTTCAAAGAAACAGTGTTGTTGCACGTTCTAACGATGCTTGCTTGCGAATATCATCAATTGTGAATATCGCTTCCTCGCCGATATTTGTCGGAATATCCAGTTCGTTACCCACACTGTTAATACGGATTGAATCAATCGAAATCCCGCTTTCACTGTAATGTACGCCCACAATAGTGGCCTTCATCACCTGCTGCTGACACTCAGGTAATACTTCATCCATATTAAGCAAAACCACGATAGCCGGTTTGGCATTTGCTGTTGTCAAACCATTTTGAGAAATTGAAGAGATCACGTTGGCACTATCGATGGCCGCCTGGGCGTAAATGGAATGATGCACAGGAAACAGAAAAACAAAAAATACCATGCAAACATCGATAGGCCTTTGATGAAATAATTTCATACATCAGGCTCCTATCAGAAAAAGAATCAGCGACATGATTGCGACAGGTACGATGACCGCCACCGCACCGGCACCGGCTAGAAGAACCGCCTTAGAAATGTGCATGCGACTCACCTTTAGAGAATGACCCTCATGCGCTGGTGGAATTTGAATCCGGTGAGTGTGCTGACCTGATAAATGCGATTTCGCCATGATCAATTCTCCACAAATAGTATTACAGAGTGTTACATTGCTCATTAAAGAATTCAGTCTGATAACGTACACAATCGACACACATTCATAGCAACTCCCCAATCTCAAACTCGGTTGATTATTGTTTGGATAATCATCTTTCCCGATGCAAACTTTAAGACAGTTTCCCAGAAAAGGCGGCGCTGCCACTGGAAAATATTCAAGGCTGTTTACTGCTATTCTAAAACTGGATTTTTAATGAGCAATCATTGTGGACTCATACGTTTGCTTATCCATCTCATAGCAATAACATGCTTTTTGCAGCAATGCCAGCGGGTTCAATATCTCAATGTGACCCCGGCTGTAATGTACGATTTTAGCTTGCTGTAATTTACTGGCGATATTGTTAATGCCTGCCCGGCGCACTCCCAACAAAGTCGCCAGTAACTCCTGGGTGATGGTAAGCGTCGATGTCTGCAGCCGGTCACTATAGGCGAGCAGCAATCGAGCCAGCCGTTGCTGTACGTTATGCAGGCCATTACACACAGCAGCCTGCGCATGTTGCGCATTCAATACTGCAATATACCGATCCAGACAGATACCGAAGTTTTTGTTGCTCAACTTGAGGGCATACAAATGCTCTACAGAAATGCGCAGTGCCGTCCCTTGCGCAAGCACGATGGCAGAATACGGTACAAACTGAACACCAAGTGCTGGCGCGATATCTAACATTCCCTCATTACCAATCAAGGCAATTGCTAATGGCTTATCCAGCGCGTGCTGCAGGATTAAAGCAATGACTCCGCAAGTTGGAAAATAGATGTATTCAATGGCAATGCCAGGTGCATTGAGTTGTTGTCCTAGCGTAAGCTCTACCCATACGCCATACTTTACCAATCGATTTTGGCAACGACGATCTAGTTGGTTTATTAGCCTGTTCCAAGTAAGCGCGTGTTCCATTCAACAAAAATAACATCTATGCAATGTTACGTATGTTCGTTTACACACATGCGGAGCATCCCTTCCCGCTTTAGGCATGCTTATCTGCTAGACAGTCACGGCATCTTTAAAGAAAGATGGCCTTAATGAAACCTTACCTAGCTTAGGTTATGAGGCTTGTATCGGGCTATTACTGGCGCGCATATGTTGCGCAGCAAATGTATAAGGAGATGGCAGCTTCAATCAAGCTAAATGGTATCGGCTTTTTGATGATGATTTCTTTGCATATCCGGGAGTAGTCGATCAAATTCTGTTTTGACTACCTGATAGCACTCGCATACTGCCTTTTCCAGCTTGGGTCGGTCCAGTACGCGTATGTGCCCACGTGAATACTCTATCATGCCGGCACGTTGCAGCCTGCCGGCTGCCTCCGTCACCCCTTCACGTCGTACACCCAGCATATTGGCCATTAACTCCTGTGTCATATGAAGATCATTTGCAGATAACCTATCCAGGCTCAGTAATAACCAACGACACAATTGCTGTTCAATCGAATGATGGCGGTTACATACGGCAGTTTGGGTCATTTGAGTAATTAAGGCCTGTGTGTAGCGCAATAGTAAATGCATCATCGCGCCTCCACGGCTAAATTCCAGTTTTAACAGGCTGGCCCGCATTCTATAACCATGGCCTGAACTTTGTACCACAGCACGGCTGGGCGTCGTTTCACCACCCATAAACAATGAAATCCCTAATACCCCTTCATTACCTACGACTGCAATTTCCGCGGATGCCCCGCTTTCCAGGACATACAATAAAGACACGATAGAAGTAGTGGGAAAATACACATGCTGGAGCTGACCACCAGACTCGTACAGCGTATGCCCCAAGGGCATAGCGACATACTCAAGCATGGGTTCAATTCGGAGATAATCGGATTCTGGCAGCGCCTTCAACAAGTGGTTTTGTTGTGGTTGTGGAGTGGGTTTGCTAACCATATTCCGCCTTTAGCTGAAAGTTACATGATAGTACACCTTACTTATCTATTATGTGCGATAGCGTACATTAGGATTCTTGCATGATGTACAGCGTTAACCTGCCTAAAGTTAACTACATAGATAGTGATGCCGTGATTCACACTTTGACCAAGTCTCTCCCAAGCAACATTCTGGTTAACTTACGCGCAATCCACACGGAAAAAAGTATAAAAAAGCGCCATGCGAATGGCGCTTTTTTATTTATTATCACATCTCAATCCAATTTGATTTCCTTACTAACCTTTCCTGGTGCGACGTGCACCAATCAAGCCAATCAAGCCCAGTCCTGAAAAAACCATCAGGCCGGTTGAAGCTTCCGGTACGGCAGCAGCTGAAGCAAACCCTTCAGCATTTGAACCGATCCCATTTGATATCACAAAGTTTCCTGGTTGATAGTTTGTCGCATTGGTACTGATAATCTGGATGTAACTGGTTGACCCAGGTTGAATATCGCCCGTCACCACCGGTACAAAATTAAATCCGATGACACCGGCGTTTGAGCGGTCTGCGTTATCAGAAAACTCACTGCCATTTGCGAAGATCCCGAAACCAGTTCCAGTCTGATACACATCAACCACACTCGCGCCCAGGCTACTAAAATCAAATCCCGCAAAGCGGTGAACGCCATTCTGGGAGCTGTCTTCATTGGTGAACTGATAGTAAAAGTCAAAACCTGTGGCGGTTTGATATACGGCAGAACGGGCGGTACCGTTGTAACTGATATTACTGATGGCCGTGATAGCACTATCAATCAAAGTGCCACCAAAACCGCTGGCTACGATATCTACGCTAGTAGCCGAAGAATTCGACACGAGTACGGTGGCATGGGCACTACTCATTACACCTGCCATAGCAAGGGTAAGGACTAAAATTTTCATTTTCAAATGCATGTCGAGCTCCTTAAGGGGAAGGGATAGCGCAATAAATCAGGTGAACTCTTGCGCTGATATGCATCATTACTGATTGCAAACTTGAGTTCTGTACGCTAGAACACTTATCAAAAAAGAGTTCTGGCGTTGGTTGTTTTTCTGCCTAATTCAGTGCAAAAGCAATGAAGACCACCTGGATAAAATTGCTGCTTGAGCTTGGATAAACAGGGTTTATTTTGGGTGATGTTGAGTGATCTTATGCCTGCCACTGTGTTCGATAGCGTACAGACACTAATTCAATAACATCTCAATATATGGCTTAAATGAGCTGCAGTTGCCAGAAGATAAATCAATTGCAGAGGACTTTTAGAAACGTAACTTGTGCTTGTTTAACAGGTGATGAGTCTGTACCACTTAACTCTTTCCCTATGGCTATCCCCTCCATAAGAAAAGGGAAATCCCGCTTCGGCGGGATTTTTTTGCTAGATACGCATTGAAAACATTACAAACCTGTAATGCGCGAAACCGCACACAGGAGAGAAGCCAGACCAAGTTGTTAATTGACGGTAGTGGCAATGACTGGCTTGATTTGCCAATCATGCAAAATGTCTGCCAGTGGCGTATATACTGGTCTTTGACCCGTATTATCAGCATAGCCTAGCAACCCTGCCGGGCAATGCCGGTTATCATCCCAACCTGGATAATCCACCACAGGATAGAGACAGACGCCATCAATCGGAATTCCGGATATTTGCGCTTTAGCCACTTCATTAAAAATATAGCTTGCCCAGGCTGTGCGGTTTTCTCCTTCAGCACCCGTTTCCGCCACCAGCATGCGCCGCCCATAGCGCAAATATACTTCAGCCAGCATGTCGTACAAAGGCCGGTAAGCCGGCGATGTGGGAGACACTTTTTCACCTCCGATATACCACTGGTTATTGCTGTAATAATTCAGACCGACAATATCCAGATACTTAGGATCGCCGCCTAAGCCAGGCCATGCTTCACCAATCAGCATATCTAACGCTTCAAATTGCGCTTGTCGATAAGCTTCGGCCTGGCCTTTATCTCTTGGTCGGTCAATTCTGGGTAATACGTTAATCAACGGCTCAGCCGTGATGAAACGTGCACGAGGGTCCACCTCCCGTATAGCCTCAATCGCAGCGATGGTAGCCCGCACGAGTTGATGTTTCAGCTCCAGCGCGCGTCCCTTCGCTAAAGGATTAAAAAAGGCGACTTCTCCACCGGCCCAGGCCCAAAACGACATTTCGTTGACTGGGCAAAATAGCGGGTTAGTATCTGTCTCATTTTTAATCACGCGAGCCGCTTCAGCAGCAAATCGCGAAAACCGTTTCACAAATTCTGGACGCCAGATGTTCAATCCATCCGGGATGCCATAGTGACTCAGATCCCAGATAACCTGAACTTGAGCGTGATGGGCCGCCTTCACCAGTGGTAAAAAACTTGACCAATCATATTCACCTGGACGGGTTTCAATCAAATGCCATCGCAGGCCATCACGTATGGTTTTAAGCCCATGCGCACTGAGTGCCATGTAATCTTCAAGTGCCCACCTGTCATGCCTGGTGGAAGCAATCAGGTCCAGCCGCCGCCCATCTCGTCTACAATGTGTCGAACATTCAAACCCGCCCATGAAAAAACTGTTGAAACTTTCTGAAGGATGCAATTTAGGTCTCTTTAAGCGCAGTAGCCATGACAAGCGCCGAATCAGCCTCCACCGTTACTAATCGCTGGTAAGTTGCCAATGCCTGACCCACCACCTGGTCCATGTTGTAATACTTGTAAGTGGCCAGACGCCCGACAAAAGTTACTTCCGGGGTTGCCTCTGCCAACGCTTGATACTCTTTATACAAAGCTGCATTTTGTGGTCGCGGGATAGGATAGTAAGGATCTCCCTCTGCCTGCGGAACTTCATAAGTCAATGCTGTTTTGTCATGCACTTGCCCGGTGAGGTATTTATATTCCGTGATGCGCGTATGCTTGATCTGTTCATCCGGGTAATTCACCACAGCCACGGACTGGAATTGGGGTTTATCAACTGTCACATGCCGGAATTCAAGCGAGCGATATGGCAACTTACCAAAGCAATAATCAAAATATTCATCAATAGGTCCGGTAAAAATCAAATGCCCATATTTGATGGTATTTTTGACGACGCGGTAATCCACATTTAGGAGCGTTTTAATATTGGGGTGGTCCACCATCTTTTTAAACATGGCGGTATAGCCATGCAGTGGCATTTGCTGAAATTCATCCTGGAAATAGCGGTCATCATCATTCGTTCGTGTAGGCACACGCGAAGTCACCGATTTATCCAACTCAGAAGGATCAAGCCCCCATTGTTTTTTAGTGTAACCGCGGAAGAATTTTTCGTATAACTCTGTGCCAATCTGGTTGATGACCACATCTTCTGACGTTTTAATGTCCGCCACAGGTTCGGCGCGCGCTGCCAGGAATTTCTCAGCCTGTTCAGCATCCATGTTCAAACCATACAACTTGTTCAGTGTTGTTAAATTAATGGGGATGGGCAGCAACTGGCCATCCACATCTGCCAGCACGCGATGCTCATACGCGCGCCATTCAGTAAAGCGCGATAAATAGTCCAGGATACGTTGCGAGTTGGTATGAAAAATATGCGGGCCATACTGATGAATAAGGATGCCATCATGATTGAAATAATCATAAGCATTGCCGCCAATATGCGGGCGTCGATCAATTAGAAGCACACTTTTGTTCGAATCAGATGCCAACCGTTCCGCCAGCACGCTACCGGCAAACCCGGCTCCTACAATCAAGTAGTCGAACTCTAATTCAGCCATTAACTGCTCCCTAACAATACCGGACTTGTTTGCGATACTTTAGAGAGAAAAGCATTGGCTGGACTGATCTGCAGCTTATCTTCCATCTGCAAATACATTTTTTGCCAGGTTTTATCCCATGACATACCACGCAAAATGCTGTCAGCTTTTGCAGAAATAACAGCAGGATTTTCCATAGCTTCGAGCGCCATCTCGATTGAATCAATGAATGCCTGGCTATCTGCGGCAATGAGCACCAGCTCACTTTCACCATACATGCGGACAACATCATGAATAGGGGTGGAAACCACTGGCCGTCCGCCTGCCAGGTATTCCGGTGTTTTGGTGGGGCTAATAAACCGCGTGGATTGATTAATGGCAAATGGCATTAATGCCACCTTCCAACCACTTAAATATACCGGCAACTCATCATACGTTTTTGGCCCCAGATAATGGATATTCGGCAGTCTTGGCAGCGTCTCCGGGTTTATCTTTACAATCGGTCCTATCATTACCAACTGCCAATCCGGGCGCGCGGTAGCAATCTCCCGAATGAGCGCAACATCAATCCGCTCGTCAATCACGCCATAAAAACCGATTTTTGGTCCAGCTATATTGGCCTGATCAACAGGCTGTTCATTCACGAGTCTTGCCTTGCCAAAATGCACGGTATCAACGCTACTTGGAATCGGATGCACATTCTGGTGTTGCTTGCGTTTCGTGTCATAGAGGCTGTAGCCACCGGTAAACACGATGTCAGCCTTTTTGAATAAAGCCTTCTCATAACCGAGCAACTCAGGTGGTGCCCCAAGAAAAGCAGAAAGTTCATCCATGCAATCGTAAACAACCAGCGACGCATTAATATGATCAGTAAACGACAGGCTCATCGGCGTGTAATACCACAATATTGGATCAACGTCCGCAATCATCAGATAGCGATCAAGTAAACTCCTGAGTAAATCCATGCCGCCAGTTGTGCCTATCTCTCGGGCAGGAATATGCGGGATCAATACGCGAACATCCTCATGTGCCATTTTCACTTCCAGCCAGGCAGTTTCGCCTTCACTGGCAATCGGTTCTTCAAAAAACAATACCTGGAACATCTTGGAGAAGCGGCTCATCAGATGCTGCGGCCTTTGGTACACAAAATCCCAGCGCAAATGTGATAAACATAACAATGCAGGTTTGGAATTACCTGGCAAAGCGAGTAGTCCCTGACTGTTGTGTGCCGCATGCGGCTTGATATTTTTAACTTCAAAAGGCGACCGACTCATCAACTGCTCCTCATTAAATTTTTAGACCTTGCTTAACTCCTTTGTAGCTTAAGGGTTTGGCAGACCAAACAAAATCGGCCTTTGAATTATTCTCATGTAGGAGGATATTAAGGATTAAGACGGGTGCAGTTAAACAGGCTCTTTTATTTCACAGAAATAACAACAACATGAAGTTTTAAGCGGGTTAGCGTACAGTGAAGAGCTGGAAATTATGATCTGTTTTTAGATGTGAAGCCTGCGTAAATTACTTTTATTGCACACCATCATGGCTAAAAAGATAGCCTTTGATATTCAAAAAACTCACACTTGAAACACAAAAAATATAGCCAGCCCGTAAGGCTGGCTATTTTCAAATAGAAGCAATTAACTAAGAAAAACTTTAAAGCTTTTTGAGTATTTAAGCGTTTAAAAACAGATTAGACCAGCGGCGGGTCTGTTTCACGAGAGTGATCGCGCGGTTTACCCAGTGCAGTGATAAATGCTTCAATATTGTCATAAGCGTCATCATCCGCGATAAACAGGCTTGGATCAGGGTTACCATCTGATAAAACTTCCTGAATGCCTGCTTTTTGCAATAAGCTTCTTGCCGTATTAGGAACCAGGATAGGTTTGCAATGACGGTATTGATTTTGCAGGAATTCACAGGTGTGGGCATTGAGTGCCAAATTGGCCACCGACTGCTCACCCTCGGCGATTACCATCCCATCAAACAGCACGCCAGGCATGGTTTCCAAGGTCGCTTCAACATTAATAGTCTTTCCTTCTGCGGTTTCCAGCTTGCCTAGTTTAGTGCTCAATATACGTGGTACCCCGCCTTGAGCAAGGATGGCATCATACAAAGCATTGACGTTGGCTCCATTCACACCATGCGCAGCCAGGATGGCAACACGTTTGGTTTTAATAGTGCCATCACCTGGATAGAAGGTTTCTGACAAAGCCGGTGAAGCATCCAATACCGGAAACGAAATATCACTTGCTAAAGGTGCGGCAGCTGGCAAATCAATGCCCAATCCATCAGCCACTTCCTGAGCCAATGTCTCATCCACATTCACTAATAGGGATACCACCCGTTCGCGTATGGCAGGCACCTGTATGCGGGTGAGTTCGAACCTGAAGGCATTGATAATGTGCTGCTTTTCAATTTCAGACTGGCTAATCCAGAAAAGCGTTGCTTGAGAATAATGGTCAGCAAATTTTTCCGGCTTGCCGCGCACTTTATCCTCCGCGACAGGTTCTGGAAAGCTGGTGAATCCCTGCATACCCGCCTGGAATGGGCAACCACCGCCTAAGGAGTTTGGTTCATAAGCCACACGGCCGCGTGGAATATTCTGTCTATGCATGCCGTCGCGCTGATTGTTATGAACTTCTTCTAGCGGCGCATTGATAGGGATTTCATGGAAATTGACACCGCCTAGTCTGGAAATTTGCGTATCCAGATAAGAATGAATGCGGCCCTGTAACAATGGGTCATTAGTGAAATCTATACCTGGAATAATATGTGCAGTACAGAAAGCAACCTGTTCGGTTTCTGCGAAAAAATTATCCGGATTACGGTTCAGCACTAATTTTCCAACTGCAACCAGCGGCACCAATTCAACCGGAATCAGTTTGGTCGCATCCAGCACATCAAAGTCAAATTTATCGGCTTCTGCTTCAGTGAATATTTGCAGGCCAAGCTCCCACTCAGGATAAGCACCCGCTTCAATCGCTTCCCACAAATCACGGCGATGAAAGTCTGGATCTGCGCCACTGATCTTCACTGCTTCATCCCAGGCTAACGAATGCGTACCTGCCACCGGCGTCCAATGGAACTTGCAGAATACCGATTCATTATTTTCGTTAATCAAACGGAAGGTGTGTACACCAAAGCCTTGCATCGTGCGATAGCTACGGGGAATCGCCCTATCCGACATTTGCCATAGCAGCATATGGGTTGATTCAGGCATCAGGGAAACAAAATCCCAATAAGTGTCATGTGCGGAAGAAGCTTGCGGCATGGCGTGGTGCGGCTCAGGTTTCACCGCGTGGACCAGATCAGGAAACTTCATCGCATCCTGAATAAAGAACACCGGAATATTATTCCCCACCAGATCCCAGTTGCCTGAGTCAGTATAAAACTTAACGGCAAACCCGCGTACGTCCCTGGCTGTATCACTTGAACCGCGCTCACCAGCCACTGTAGAGAATCTGACAAAAACCGGTGTTTGTTTGCCCGCCTCATTAAAAGGCGTAGCTTTGGTATATTTGGATAAAGGCTGGTAATTCTCAAAATAACCGTGTGCTGCAGAACCACGCGCATGCACTACGCGCTCCGGGATACGCTCATGGTCAAAATGTGTAAGCTTCTCACGGAGGATAAAATCTTCCATCGCGGTCGGACCACGCAGTCCAATTTTAAGAGAGCTTTGATTATCACCAACAGCAACGCCTTGGTTGGTTGTGAGTGTCTGGCCAGCCGAATCAGAACGAACACGATCCAAATCGCCTTTTTGCAGATTCTCACCATCTGGCGGACCTTCACCAGTCTTTTCATTGGTATTCAATTCACTGACGGTGCTGGCGCCGACTATTGCGTCTGGCGCCTCTGAAATCGTACCTGAGAAAGGACAACG
The DNA here is from genome assembly GCF_001425425.1 of Methylophilus sp. Leaf414. Classification (NCBI taxonomy): domain Bacteria; kingdom Pseudomonadati; phylum Pseudomonadota; class Betaproteobacteria; order Nitrosomonadales; family Methylophilaceae; genus Methylophilus; species Methylophilus sp. Leaf414. The sequence goes on from NZ_LMQQ01000001.1 coordinate 556,681, forward strand.
TGAAGCTTCACCGTATTCAGAGGATTTTGTGGCATTGTGGGGAAAAGATGTTGAAAGCTCATCCGACCCTACAAATTTATCTACTAATTTGGTAGGCACTGAATTATCCAAAGCTGAGTCCGGCGGCTCATGGGTAGAAGGTCCAGATACAGTTGATAAAACGGAACCTAATCCAATTTGAGTCTTCGGTGCTTTAGCCATGATATTTATTCCAATTTAATTGATAAGGAGCATGGATTATCGAAACTTAAATGGAATGCGGTTATAAGTGTCTCCTTATTTTGATGTAGGAAGATCGTTTCTTTTTGCTCACATAAAAAAACCCGCGTAATGCGGGTTTGTTTTCATTGACATAATAATTACTGAATATAGCCCTTGATCTCATCTTCTTTCCTTACAGGCCTGGTGAAATCCAGCTTCATCGCGGAAGGATTAGCTTGCCAGTTTGGCGTTGAGAAAGCACGTAAACAGGTGAGTGCATTGGGGATATTGCCACTACTGTCTTGCTTACAGATATCAATGGCAGCCACCATGCAACGCGCGCCATTTTCAAAACCCGCTCTAATCTTGTCCACACACACCGACTCGCCTATCAACGGGCTTACTGAGGGGTCATCCATCTTAAGCTTGATTGAATCATAAGCATTTAACTTAGAAGTCACACATTCGTTAAAGCGTGGAATATTTCCTGCATTCCTAAAGTCATGGCAAGTATTCAATTCTTTGGATAACAGGAGCCTGGACGACTTATAGAACCAGGCGTTTTTTTCTGCATGGGCTGCAAGTACGCAAGTCATTAGAGTTAATGCCAATATAAGCGTTTTCATAGTTGAATTAAATGGTTGGCTTAAAGTGTGAACGTATTAAAGGCCATTCAGTTTACATCATGGATACAGCCAAAAATGACTCACTTCAGACTGCATATAGCTAGAATCTCTAACTTTGAACGATCAAGTGAATATCTCGAAGATCTAAAATTAAGATAATCACCGAATCTCCTGAGTCAAACAATACCACTGTATATCTACACCCAAATTACCCCCATCTATTAAATGTCACCATCCCAAACAAATCGTCATTACAATTAAGCAAGTAAAGAACGAGGTCTATGATGATAAGAGTATTGATTTCTCTGGTTGCTTTAGGAATAACATCATGCGCACAACAGCAATCTATCACCACAACAAATACTTATGAAAAGGCAATGCCGTTTTCTAAGGCTGAAATAAAAAAAGTTGAAGCGAATCAAGATGGTATATGCTAAATATTCTGCCAAATCAAACATCCGGATAAAACGCGTGAAAGCAATCAATGCCTCCATGGATGAGCAAGGCTTAACGCAAAAGCAGAAAAATGAAAGGTATGATTATTTAATGTCACACCTTAATGACGGCTTGGAAGACTCTGAACAATGGAAAGATAAGTGTGATGCTTTGAATAAAAAGCTTGATGAAATGTATAAAGCAAATCAAATAGCTGGTGATAAATACTTGGAACAGCGAACACGTAAATACTAACGTAAATACTAAAAGCGGTTATTTGCTTTTAATAGGGGCGAGGAATTCTGATTATCAAACTTACACAGTCGGACGAACGACAAGTTTTCAGCCGCATTTGATTTGGGATTCAGAGCCGTTTTAAATAAAATGGAACACTTAATTTAATAAGTCTCGATTGGTCGGGACGGAGTGATTCGAACACTCGACCCCTTGCACCCCATGCAAGTGCGCTACCAGGCTGCGCTACGCCCCGACATTTGATCTCAAGCGGGAACCCGCCTGAAAAGAAGGCTGAATTATAAAACAAAACCGCATATTCGCTAAGCAGAATATGCGGTTTTGTGTGTCTGGAAGCTAGTCAGGCAGCGACTTTGAGCAAGTTTATTACCTGCTGTAACTGCTCTTTTAAAGCCAAAATATCTACAGTCGGCAATTTTGAAGCTTCAGCTGAAATTGCAGTTGCATTCTGGTTTGCGGACTCTGTTGCCAAGCGTCCGGCCTTTTCTGCTTTTTCATCCACGCCATCTAACCGATTGCGGGCACCACTGATAGTAAAACCTTGCTCGTAAAGCAGTTCACGAATCTTGCGGATAAGCAAAACTTCATGATGCTGGTAGTAGCGACGGTTGCCGCGACGTTTAACAGGTTTGAGCTGGGTGAATTCTTGTTCCCAGTAACGCAATACGTGTGGCTTTACACCGCACAATTCGCTGACTTCACCAATGGTAAAGTAGCGTTTGGCGGGGATAGGCGGTAGCGTGATTTTTTGCGTTTCGACCATGTGTAAATACTAAATTAAGCTTGTGCTTGCAAAGGTTGTTCTGCGTAGTGCTCTTCTACCCGCAATTTTAATTTTTGACTGGCATGGAAAGTCACCACGCGACGTGCCGAAATTGGTATTTCTTCGCCTGTTTTCGGGTTACGGCCAGGACGTTCTGATTTAGTGCGCAACTCAAAATTACCGAAACCGGAGAGTTTTACGCTGTCTCCATTTTCCAGTGCATTACGTACTTCTTCAAAAAACGCTTCGACCATATCTTTGGCTTCACGCTTATTTAGTCCGACTTGTTCAAACAACAAATCAGCCAAGTCAGCTTTTGTGAGTGTCATTAACGATCCCCTGAACCTTCTTATTATGTGAGATTACGCTAGTATTGAATTAACTGATATTCCTCGACTCACCGAGGAATATCCGAATAATTATCTTAGTACTGCAGAAAAATTCGATGACCAATTTTTTAGGATTTGTGACAAGATTGTGTCCACTTCCTCATCGACCATAGTCTTGGCAGTATCTTGCATAAGTACAAGAAATGCAAGGCTTTTTTTGTTTTCTGGCACGCCTTTACCCTGATAAACATCAAACAATTTAACCGTTAGCAACTGCGGAATTTGCTCTGCAATTATGGCTTCTATCATTGCTTGCGCAGAGATATTTTGGTCAACCACCATGGCTAAATCGCGACGCACCGGCAAGAATTTACTTACCTCTTGGTACACTGGAACTTGTTTGGTCTGGATGGCAGCCACATCTATCTCAAACAGGAAACAAGCCTGGGTAAGTTGATATTGCTGTTGCCATTGCGGATGCAATTTTCCCAGCCAGCCTACGGCTTTATCACCCATGTAAATACGTGCTGACTGACCAGGATGCAGTGCCGGATGTAATTCGTAAACGAAACGTACTGTGTTCGCGAATAATGCTTCAACATGTGCTTTGGCATCGTAAAAATCGAACTGGCGCGCTGCACTGCCCCATTGTTCTGGCAACACATTGCCATAACATAACCCTGATAACACAAGTGTCTCCGTATAGCCTTGAGGCTGGCGCAAATAGCGACTGCCAAGCTCAAACAACATCGCACGCGATTGCTGACGGTTGAGGTTATAACTCAAGGTATCGAGCAAGCCGCCCCACAAACCAGAGCGCATCACGCTCAGATTGCTGGCGATAGGATTTTTCAAGGCAATAGGTTGGTGGTTAGCATATAAATCACGTTCCCAGGCGGCATCGACAAAACTATAGGTGATGACTTCCTGATAGCCTTGTTGCACCATCACGTCACGCAAACGGTCGTGACTACGCTTAGCTTCAGGCGCTGCCAGCATGCCTTGAGACGCGACTGGCGTTAATGCCGGGATATGCTCGTAACCATGCAACCGGGCAACTTCTTCAATCAGGTCTTCTTCACGCGCAATATCAAAGCGGAAACTAGGCGCGCTCACCTTGAACACCCCATTCGATTCGCTGAATACAAAGCCTAACTGGGTGAGCAATTGGCCGACCTGCGCTGCGCTTATCTCAATGCCAAGCACCGAAATCAAACGCTCGTAACGGAAAGACACCTGTTTACGCTCTGGCAGTTGAGCAGTCGCAGAAGTGATAGGCCCAGCGCTGCCGCCACAAATTTCCAGCACCAGTGCTGTCGCGCGTTCTAGCGCTTGCGAAGTATTACCGAAATCCACGCCACGCTCAAAACGGTAGGATGAGTCTGTGCTCAAGCCCAGACGGCGAGCTTTGCCCGCCAAAGTATCCGGCGTAAAAAAGGCGCTTTCAAGGAATATGGAATGTGTCTTATCTGTCACTGAAGTAGGTTTGCCACCCATAATCCCTGCCAGTGCCACTGCACCATGACTATCTGCGATGACGAGGTCATCGGCTTTCAGGGTTACTTCAGTATCATTAAGTAGGGATAATTTTTCACCCGCTCGTGCAAAACGAACCTGGATATCGCCTTGCAGCAGATTCAGGTCAAACGCATGCAGTGGCTGACCCAGCTCAAGCAATACGTAATTGGTGATATCAACCAAGGCGCTGATACTCCGGATACCGCTACGCTCCAGCCTGCGAATCATCCAGTCCGGTGTTGGAGCCTGTGCATTCACACCTTCAACCACCCTGCCGTAATACGCTGGGCAGGCTTCGCTGGCGGTGACATTAACAGCCTTGCTTTGGTTACTGTTGACAACAGCAGCCTGGATGGCAGGCACTTGAATCGGCGCGCCTGTCATGGCTACGACATCTCGTGCGATGCCGATAATGCTGAGGCAGTCAGCACGGTTAGGCGTTAATTTCAGTGTGTAAGTATGATCATTGAGGTCTAGATATTCACGGATATCCTGCCCGACAGGCGCATCGGCAGGCAGTTCGAGCAGGCCGCTGGCTTCGGCAGCAATCCCCAGCTCCTTGGCTGAACACATCATGCCGAATGACTCCATACCGCGCACTTTAGCCTGTTTAATACTGATACCAGGTAATTCTGCACCGACTAATGCACAAGGTGCTTTCAGGCCGGCACGTGCATTAGATGCGCCGCACACAATTTGCAGCACTTCCCCACCGACATTGACTTTACAGACCTGCAAGCGGTCAGCATCCGGATGCTTGGCCGTTTCAAGGATTTCTGCCACCACTATGCGCTGAAAAGCAGGCGCAACCGCGGTTAACTCTTCGACTTCCAGGCCCGCCATCGTCAATGCATGACCAAGTTGCGCAGTATCCAGCGCTGGGTTGACCATGGAACGTAACCATTGTTCTGAAAACTGCATATTCTTATTTATACCTATCTGATGAGGTTTAAAAGTGACGAGCGTTTATTTAATAAACTGCTGCAAAAAGCGAAGGTCATTATTAAAGAAATGACGCAAATCATTTACCCCGTAGCGCAACATTGCCAGGCGCTCTACGCCCAGGCCAAACGCGAAGCCACGGTATTTTTCACTATCGATATTCACGTGCTTGAGTACTTCCGGGTGCACCATGCCGCAACCACCGATTTCCAGCCAGCCGCCATTCCAGCTCATATCCATTTCGGCAGATGGCTCGGTGAACGGGAAGAATGAGGGACGGAAACGCACCGTTAGGTCATCGCGCTCAAAGAATTTTTGCAGGAAATCCTGTACCACGCCTTTGAGGTTTGCAAAACTGATCTGCTCATCTACCCACAGACCTTCCACCTGGTGGAACATAGGTGAATGGGTGGCATCGGAATCGACACGATACACGCGACCAGGCGCAATAATCTTCAGCGGCGGCGTGTTGGTTTCCATGTAATGCACTTGTACTGGTGAGGTATGTGTACGCAACACGTGCTCCATACTGTCAGTGCCGTTATCTACGTAAAACGTATCGTGCATGGCACGCGCAGGATGATTATCAGGAATATTCAGAGCGGTGAAATTATAAAAATCAGTTTCTATTTCAGGGCCGTTGGCAACGCTGAAACCGATAGAATGAAACAGTTCTTCTACCCGGCGTAACGTCAGCGTAACGGGGTGCAAACCACCTGCAGACTGTGCTCTTGCCGGCAACGTTACATCAATGCTCTCACTCGCCAGCTGCTTGGCTTGTGCTGCAGCCAGAATGCTGTCGCGGCGTGCATTGAGTGCCTGCTCAACCGATTGTTTAACCACATTAATCGCGGCTCCAGCTGCCGGACGTTCTTCCGCAGAAAGTTTACCCAAGCCTTTCAGGGCTTCGGTCAATGCGCCAGACTTACCCAGATATTTGGCTTTGGCGTTTTCCAGGGCTGGCACATCATGACAGTTAGCAAAGTCTTGCTGCGCTTCTGCGATTAAGGGGGTGAGATCGGCCATAATTATGTTTTCTTGCGATTATTTTTGTTGCAGCAATTGAAATAAAAAAAGAGGCCGCAGCCTCTTTTTTCGGTAGGTCAGACTAGGCGCTTAAACCTGTTTTTGCCAATTCTACGAATTTAGCGAAAGCAGCTTTATCAAACACAGCCAGGTCAGCCAATACTTTACGGTCAACTTCAACCGCAGCTTTTTTCAAGCCATTCATGAAGCGGCTGTATGTCAAACCAGCTTCACGGGCTGCAGCGTTGATACGTGCAATCCATAATGTACGGAATTGACGTTTTTTCTGACGACGGTCACGGTATGCATATTGACCGGCTTTCATCACCGCCTGTTTGGCAACGCGGTAAACGTTCTTACGACGACCACGGTAACCTTTAGCTGCTTTTAAAACTTTCTTGTGTCTTGCGCGGGCTATGACGCCACGTTTTACTCTAGGCATGTCGGTCTCCTTATTGTGTAGGCATCATTGCGCGAACGCGTTTGACATCAGTTGCAGAAATAATGGAAGTACCGCGCAGCTTACGTTTTTGCTTGGTGGTTTTCTTGGTCAGGATGTGGCGCAAGTGAGAGTGCGTACGCTTCACTTTACCGTTACCCAAGAACTTGAAGCGCTTTTTGGCGCTGCTCTTTGTTTTCATCTTTGGCATTTTGGTCTCCTTAGAGGTTGAATAGAGAGTAACTAGGCAGCCAATTTAGCCGTATTACTCCAAAAAAATTTTTTTATTACTTTAGCTTGCTGGCGTGAAAATTATTCAACGCCTGGGGTTTCTTTATCAGCAGGTTTATCTGCTTTTTTGGCAACCGGAACGACTTTTTTAGCCGGTGCCAGTACCATAACCATTTGTCGGCCTTCCATTTTAGGATATTGCTCAACCAATGCATGTTCTGTTAAATCTGCTTCAAGGCGTTTTAACAACGCCAAACCAAATTCCTGGTGCGTAATCTCACGACCACGGAAGCGTAAAGTAATCTTCGCTTTATCACCATCACCCAAAAAGCGGATGATATTACGCAGCTTGATGTTGTAATCGCCATCATCGGTGCCGGGCCTGAACTTGACCTCTTTAATTTGCACCTGTTTTTGTTTTAGTTTTTGCTCATGCAGACGTTTGCTCTCGGCGTATTTGAATTTGCCATAATCCATCAAACGGCACACTGGTGGTGCTGCATTTGGTGCAATTTCAACAATATCAATATCAGCTTCTTCCGCTTTGGCAAAGGCCTCTCTCAGAGTCATCACACCTAACGGTTCGCCATCTACACCAACTAAACGCACTTGTGGCGCAGTAATATCGCCATTGATGCGTGTATCTTTATCTTGAGCTATAACAATCCCCTAAACAAATAAACAAAGCCGCACAGCACCTGAGAAAATCAGACCTTGCTTTGGATGTCTTGTTGCACACGCGCTACAAACGCGTCTACCGTCATCACACCCAGATCTTCACCTTTTCTGGTACGTACGGCCACTTGACCATTTTGCATTTCCTTGTCGCCTACCACAATCAGGTATGGCAACTTCTGCAAACTATGTTCGCGTATTTTATAGGTAATCTTCTCATTTCTCAAGTCAAAATCGCATCGAATGCCATTTTTCTTCAAACTTTCAACCACTTGGCGCACATAATCGGCTTGACCATCAGAAATATTCAATACCATGACCTGCACCGGCGCCAACCATGTGGGCATGGCACCAGCAAAGTTCTCAATCAAAATACCCAGGAAACGCTCCATGGAACCGACAATCGCGCGATGCAACATAATCGGGCGCTGACGGGAATTATCTTCTGCCACATACTCTGCACCCAGGCGTTCCGGCAGGTTCGGGTCAAGCTGGATTGTGCCGCATTGCCACATCCTTCCTAATGAATCTTTAAGTGTGAACTCGATTTTAGGGCCATAAAATGCACCTTCGCCGGGCTGATATTCAAACTCAAGCCCATTAGCTTTAATCGCATTTGCCAATGCGGTTTCAGCCATATCCCACGCTTCTTCAGTACCCACGCGTTTTTCAGGACGGGTAGACAGCTTGACAATCACGTCATCAAAACCAAAGTCTTTATAGACTTCGTATAGCATCTTGATAAAGTCGGCCACTTCGGCCTCGACCTGCGATTCCATACAGAAAATATGGGCATCATCCTGGGTAAAGCCACGCACGCGCATCAAACCATGCAAGGAACCGGAAGGTTCGTTACGGTGACAGGAGCCAAATTCAGCCAGACGCAAAGGCAGGTCACGGTAGCTATGCAGGCTACTGTTGAAAATCTGAATATGACCGGGACAGTTCATCGGTTTCACTGCGTAATCGCGGCTTTCCGACTGGGTGATAAACATATTGTCACGGTAATTTTGCCAGTGACCGGATTTTTCCCACAGGGTCTTATCCAATACTGTCGGCGTGCGCACTTCCTGGTAATCATATTCTTTGAATTTGGCGCGCATATATTGCTCGACTTCTTGCCAAATCACCCAGCCACGAGGATGCCAGAACACCATACCAGGCGCATCTTCCTGCATATGGTAGAAATCAAGCTGTTTGCCCAGCTTGCGATGGTCGCGTTTTTCAGCTTCTTCCAGCATATGCAGATAAGCTTCCAGCTCTTCTTTATTGCGCCAGGCTGTGCCATAGACACGCTGCAACATCTCGTTGTTACTATCGCCACGCCAGTAAGCGCCAGCCAGCTTCATCAATTTAAATGCTTTTAATTTGCCGGTGTTCGGCACGTGAGGACCGCGACACAAATCGGTAAAGTTACCTTCACCATACAAAGACACATCCTCATTACTGGGGATGCTGGCAATGATTTCTGCTTTGTAATGTTCGTTAATGCTTTTGAAATAAGCGACCGCTTCATCGCGCGGCAATACCGTGCGCTCGACTTTTTCGTCCTTTTTAGCCAGCTCAACCATTTTCTTTTCAATCGCTACCAAATCGTCCGGTGTGAACGGGCGCTTATAGCTAAAATCATAGTAAAAGCCGTTTTCAATCACAGGACCTATGGTTACCTGCGCATCAGGAAATAATTCTTTGACGGCATAAGCCAATAAGTGAGCGGTGGAATGACGGATCACCTCCAGGCCCTCTTCATTTTTGTCAGTGATAATTGCGAGATCCACGTCCTGCTCGATCAGGTAACTGGTATCTACCAGTTTAGCCTCTTGCCCTGGATGCGTGACTTTGCCTGCCAAAGCGGCTTTCGCCAGCCCAGCACCAATATTCATCGCAACATCAGCCACGGTCACCGAATTCTCAAAGCTTCTGGTGGACCCATCAGGCAAGCGTATTACAGGCATGTATTCTCTCTCGAAAGGTTAAAATCACTAATAAAACAAGCGCATGGCACTGCTTTGTGACCAAACGAACATTATCGCACAGCGCGTGAAAAGTCTGCAACGGAACTGCTCACCAAAGTTGAAGCAGTCAATCGTCATTAAGCTTGGTTGATCAGCGTCGAAAATGCGAAAAATAAAAAAGCCACCTCGCTTGAGGTGGCTTTTAATATCTGGTAGTCGCGAATGGACTCGAACCATCGACCCCCACCATGTCAAGGTGGTGCTCTAACCAGCTGAGCTACGCGACTATAAACTCACAGACATGCTGCGAATCAATAAGGTTGCGCATTCTATCCGAAAGCATGCGGCTAAGCAATGGCATGCATTTTAATTAATGGGCTATAAAACCCATTGCAATAAGCCAGCACTGGCTACAAATGATCAGTTAATGGCTTAATTCGCTGCCTGGGCAATGTTATTCCTTCATTGCCGGTTGATTTTGCGCTGACTTCACAACATCTTTTGCGTCAACATCAGTTCATAAACTATGGCTCTCTCTTTAAGGGGGTGGCGCTGTCAGCCGGTTAAATATCTCAACACCCGGGTAACCATCCTGTGGCAGCTTCTGGGTTGCCTGGTAGCGACGAATCGCGGCTTGCGTTTTGCCACCAGGAAAGCCATCCGGCGTGCCGCTATCAAACCCCTGCGCGTTCAGTGCCTCCTGTAATGCCCACATTTGCTGGTAACTAAGTGCCGGCGGTTCAGGGGGCATTGCCAGGGTGTATATATCCTGCCGTAACTGCTGGCTTAACAGACTCACACTGAGTGCATAATTCACCGAGCGATTCCATTGCATGATCACATCAAAATTCGGGAATATCATGTAGGCAGGTCCATCAAAGCCTTGTGGCAGGATAATCGCTGCTTGCGGCAGGCTCATCGCATTATCCGGCACGCCGATCACCCCCAGTTTTACCCATTCACTGACTGGTTTATACAGCTGCAACTGTGCCAGGCTGTAATCAAATCCTTGAGGCAATGCCACCATCATGCTGATGGGTTTTCCGGCCTGCCAACCGGCCTGGGAAAGATAATTGGCCGCTGAGCTGAATATATCCGGGTATGAATTCCATATATCAATTTTGCCGTCGGCATCGGCATCAACCCCATACTTGAGCAAAGTGCTTGGCATGAATTGCATATGCCCGGTGGCGCCCGCCCAAGAGCCTGTGACGACACTATCGTAGTGATGCTCACGCTCAACCACGCGCATCAGGTTAAGCAGTTCACGCTTGAAAAACTCTGCCCGGCGGCCTTCATAAGATAAAGTAGCCAGGGCGGATGCCAGGGGGATATCGCCCATATAGCCGCCAAAGTTGGTTTCCAGCCCCCAAAAAGCGACCAGCACCTCTTTGGGCACCTGATACAGCTCTTCCACCACATACAAAACACCTTGGTAATCTTGCAGCATTTGCTTGCCTTTGATGACTACACGCTGGTTGATGCGGCGATTCACATAGGCTGAGAAACTGGTCACAAACTCTGGCTGCTTGCGATCCAGATCAATTAGCTTTGGCAGATAGGTCACACTATTGAGCGTGAAATCAACCGCTTGTGGCGCAATGTGTAAAGCCAGCGCTTCCTGACGTAACGCCGAGACCCAGGATTGAAACGCTTCTTCATCTTCTGCATTCGCCATCACACTATTTAGCAGCAGCGCTGCAATACATAATACCTTCAACATAGCGTGTGATTTTCCCGGCATGAATGATAGAAGTTGGTCATAACCGTCTGGTTGCCAGTATGGCTTCGTAGCCTGCACGGTAATCGGCAAACTTCAATTTAAAGCCACTTTGTGGCAAAAACTGGTTAGTGATGCGCTTGCCGGTTTGGGGCTCTAAAGGAGGCGTGTCCGGCAATGGCAATTGCATTTTGCCAGCCATCCACTGCAACACTTCGTGCTGTAGCGCCGGTACACCATCTGTCACAATGCAATGTGCCGGCAAAACCATGCCGTTCGCCACCTGTTCATACAAGTGCACTACAGCCCTCGCTACATCCAGTTCATGAATACGGTTGGTCCAATGGGCCACTTTTGGCCAGCGCGCTTGATCCGGCACCGCACGCAATAAATACAAACGTTGCGGGCCGTAAATGCCTGACACGCGTAACGCCGAATGCGCGCATGGCAACTCATACAGCAATCGCTCAGCGTCTAGCATTACCTGTCCATCAGCATCTGCAGGCACAACGGCAGTACTATCATCCACAAATTCGCCTTGATGTTCGCCGTAAATGCCGGTACTGGAGATAAAAAAGACATGGCGTAGTGCAGACTTGGAGACATGCGCCAGCACATTTTTCAAGCCTTGCACATAGGTTTGCTGGTAAGACTGGCCTTCCACTGGGGCCAGGCAATACAGCAGAATTTCAGGCTGCAACTCGGCAATCGGCGCTAACGCGTCTCCTTTTACCACATCCAGATGCAATACTTGCGCACCTTGCGGCACAGCCTGCCTGGAACGCCTGACGATAATCAGCTCATGTCCGTGTGCAAGAGTTTCTTGCGCAATTAATGTGCCCAAGCCACCACAGCCTATTTGTAATACTCTCATCAACTACTTTCTTAAAGACTTAATCCTGACACCGGATGTTTGAGTAAGTATCGCTCTGCCAGCAACATGGCACCCATCGTTTTACTGTCAGTGATTTCGCCGCTTTCAATTGCTTGCATCACGCGCGCAAAAGGCCAGACAAAAACATCCATCGCTTCGTCAATGTCCCTGGCATGTGCTCCCAGCGTCAGGCCAGTCGCCAGGTAAATATGAATCACCTCATTCGAATAGCCAATACAAGGATGCTGAACACCCAGCTTCACCCATTCGTTACCGCTGTAGCCGGTTTCTTCCAGCAACTCACGCTGCCCGGTTCGCAATACTGGTTCGCCCGGGTCAATTTTACCGGCGGGCAATTCTATAAATACCTGCTTGAGCGGATAGCGGAACTGTCTTTCAAGCACCACGCCACCGTCTTGCGTCAACGCGACCACCACCACAGCACCCGGATGCATCACATACTCGCGTCCGCTAATGGTGCCATTAGGTAAGCGCGCTTCGTCGTAACGCACGGTCAACATCTTGCCTTGCGCCATGATCTCGCTGGAAACGGTAGTTTCAATTAAGTGCTGATCGACTGATTGATCACTTGCAGACACAGCCTGAGAAGAATTACTTTGTTCGGTCATACCTGACACTTCCATACCACTTACTATGTTTACACTGCATTTTTAAATGTATTGCAATCATTGACACTCCCTGATTGCAGGCCCGCTTTAAACCATTGCACACGCTGTTCGGCACTGCCATGAGTGAAGCTGTCGGGTACTGCATAGCCGCGCGCCTGCTTTTGCAGGGTGTCATCACCAATCGCAGTCGCTGCGCGCAAAGCTTCTTCAATATCGCCAGTTTCCAGGATACGGAATTTCTCATCCGCATGATGGGCCCATACGCCGGCATAGCAATCTGCCTGCAATTCCAGCCTTACCGAATAGGCATTAGCCTCAGCTTCAGAACCTGCCTGTTGCCTGGCCTGTTGTACTTTTTGCGAGGTACCCAATAAATTCTGTACGTGGTGGCCGACTTCATGTGCAATCACATACGCCTGGGCAAAGTCACCGGGCGCTTTGAAACGCTCTTGCAGTTCTTTATAAAAACTCAGGTCAATATAGACTTTCTGGTCTGCCGGGCAATAAAACGGCCCCATCGCCGCCTGACCTTGTCCACAAGCCGTTTGTGTCGCGCCACCGAATATTTCAAGGTTAGGTGCACTGTATTGCTGCCCGGCGTTGGAGAATAATGATTGCCAGACCTGTTCGGTACTCCACAACACGCGGGAGACAAACTTGACGTTAGGATCATTGCTATCGGCTGCTGGCACCGAAGTTTGCGTGGCAGGCTGGCCCTGTTGCGCCAGATTCAATACCAGGTTTGGGTCGACACCAAAATACATCGCTACCAGCGCAATAGCAATCGTGCCTATGCCTATGCTGCGGCCACCGATCATGCCGCTGCCGCGGCTATCTTCTACATGCTGGCTTTCTTCAAGATCATCTAAACGCATATGGTCACCAAGCCTGGTTGAAAATTGTTGGATTATGAAAAATGTTGCGTGAATGTGATTACTTTAGCATGCAGCACTGATAAAATCACACCATGTTCACTGGGATTATTCAAACCGTCGGCCACATTGCCGACGTAGTCACACACGGCGACGATTGCGCATTACGTATCGAAGCCTCCGATTTAGGCCTGCAAGATGTACAGCTGGGTGACAGCATTGCCGTGAATGGCGTGTGCCTCACTGTTACCAAACTGGAATCTACTTCCTTCGAAGTCATGGTGTCCAAAGTCACTTTAGATGTGACCAGTGGCCTCGGCCAACCTGGTGCTGTGAATCTTGAAAAAGCGTTGCGACTGGCAGACCGGCTGGGCGGCCACCTGGTGACCGGCCACGTTGATGGCGTCGGCACCATTAGCGTTTTGGAGCAGGTAGGCGAATGCTGGCTGCTGAAAGTACGCACGCCACATGCCCTGAGTAAATACATCGCCCAAAAAGGATCGTTGTGCGTCAATGGCATCAGCCTGACAGTCAATGCCATCACGCAGGATGAAGTCAGCATCAACCTGATCCCCCATACCATGCAGCATACAATTATGCAGTATGCAAAACCCGGAGACGCAGTGAACCTGGAAATTGATTTGATTGCGCGTTATGTAGAGCGCATGCAAGCCTGGGAGCAGGAATAATGTCGGCGCAGATTAGTACTATTGAAGCGATTATTGCCGACATCCGCGCCGGAAAAATGGTCATTCTGGTCGATGACGAGCACCGCGAAAACGAAGGTGACTTTGTGATTGCGGCTGAATTTGTGACCGCAGAGCATATCAACTTTATGGCTAAATACGGCCGCGGCCTGATTTGCCTGACATTGACAGAGCAACGTTGCCGCCAGTTGAATCTACCGCCGATGACCCGCAAAAACGGTACGCGCCTGGGTACAAATTTTACCGTCTCTATCGAAGCGGCTGAAGGTGTCACTACCGGCATTTCAGCGGCTGATCGCGCAACCACAATCCGCGCAGCCATCGCCAAGAATGCCAAGGCCAGTGACATTGTCAGCCCGGGGCACATTTTCCCGATTGGTGCCATGAATGGCGGCGTGCTGGTGCGTGCCGGGCATACTGAAGCGGGTTGCGATCTGGCACAACTGGCCGGCTGCGAACCTGCCAGCGTGATCTGCGAGATACTCAAAGATGACGGCGAAATGGCGCGCCTGCCAGACCTGATGCAGGTTGCAGCAGAGCATGACATCCGCATCGGCACTATCGCCGACCTGATTCATTACCGCGCTGCGCATGAAACCCTGATTGAGCGCAGTGCCGAGCGTAAAATTGAAACGGCTTTCGGCCCCATGCAACTGATAGCCTATCGCGACAATATTGCGCAGGAAACGCATCTGGTACTGGTGAAAGGTGATCCGTTAACCGCTACCGAAACCCTGGTACGGGTGCATGAACCTTTATCCATGATTGACCTGCTGGATAGCAGCCATCAATCGCATAGTTGGAATCTGTTACAAGCCATGCGTACCATCAGCAATGCGCCGTGTGGTGTAATTGTGTTAATCAACCATGATGAAGATGGCCTGGGACTGACAGACAGGATTTTACGCGCAGACCAGAAAATCACACTCAACCAGGAATTACGAAACTACGGCATCGGCTCACAAATCCTGCTCGACCTGGGCGTAAAAAAAATGCGCCTGATGGCAGCACCGCGCAAAATGCCAAGCATGGATGGTTTCGGCCTGGAAATTACAGGTTACCTCAGCGAAGAAGAGGCGTCACCCTTATGAGTGAACAATTACCTTTGTCCGATATCAGCGACAGATTAAACCTGACTGGCCAGATTCTCATCGCCATGCCAGCCATGCAAGACCCCTATTTCAGCAAAAGCGTGATCCTGATTTGCAGCCACGACCATGATGGCGCCATGGGTATGATCCTCAACCATCCGTTACAACTCAATGTAGGCGACCTGTTTGAGCAACTGGATATGCCGTGCGACGCCCCACACCAACAGGACCGCCTGGTACATTTTGGTGGGCCGGTGCAGGTCGAGCGCGGCTTTGTGCTGCACACACCTGCTACTGAATTCAACACCACGCTGGGCTTGTCTGAAGGGCTGGCGATGACTTCTTCCAAGGATATCCTGGAAGCGGCAGCACGCGATGAAGCCCCGCAGGATATGTTTATCGCTCTCGGTTATACCGGCTGGTCTTCAGGCCAACTGGAGGATGAGATCCAGGCCAATGCCTGGCTCACCCTGCCGCTGGATGACCGCGAGCATTTACATAAGCTCATCTTCAACCTGCCCAATGATGACAAAGTGTTGTGGGCCATGCAGCAGTTAGGCGTGGACTACGCCACACTGTCCGAGGTTGCAGGGCATGCCTGAGATCAAGCACAGCAAGCAACCCTTAACGCAAAGTCACCTGCCTATTACCGAACGCCTTTATCCAGATATTAGCGGCAGTGTGCTCGCGTTTGATTTCGGTGAAAAAAGGATTGGCGTCGCAGTGGGTGAAACCCTGCTCGGACTGGCGCATCCGCTGCTCACCATTGAAACGGAAGATAATGCCGGAAAATTTGACCGCATCGCGGCTATATTGCAGGAATGGCAACCGGTTCTACTCATCGTTGGACTACCCATGACCATGGACGGCGACGCCCATGCGATGACCGCCCTGGCACAGAAATTTGCGCAGCGCCTTGAGGGCCGCTTTAACTTACCCGTGATGATGATAGATGAGCGCCTGACTTCAGCCGAAGCGTCACAATCACTGCGCGAAGCAGGGGTCCGGGGCCGTGCGCAAAAACAACATTTGGACCAGGTTGCCGCACAAACTATATTACAATCTTACTTTGACGCCTATCACTCACGTTCATAGCACAGGACTCTCATGATATTGCCTGACCCCGAACAGTTGCTGGATCAGCTTTACCAACAATTAAAACCCCGCGTCCATGAAAATACCGCTTTGGTCGGCATCTACACCGGCGGCGTGTGGCTGATGGAAAAATTGCTGCAACGCCTGCAAACCGAACTGGGGCGCGACATTGCCCATGGCAAACTGAATGCATCCATGTACCGCGATGACTACGCCAGACGCGGAATGAAAACCACCGCTCAACCCGGCCACATCCCTTTTGACGTGAATGACAGGCATATCATCCTGATCGACGATATTTTCTACACAGGCCGCACAGTGCGCGCCGTGATTAACGAGCTATTTGATTATGGTCGCCCTGGCTTGATAGAATTGGCTGCACTGATCAACCGTGGTGGCGCACAATTACCGATTCGTCCTGATATCGTTGGCGCCGATATCCCACTGCTCGCGCACCAGGCATTTGAACTTTCCATCAATACGCAGGGACGTTTGCACCTGACGGTGACAGATTCCAGCCAGTCTGCTACCCATTCCCCAGAAGCCAATCTGCCTAACGACAGTGGAGCCAATTAACATGTACAACCCGCAACTGAACGCGCAGGGGCAACTACAACACCTGCTCAGTATCGAGGGCCTGCCCAAACGTATCCTGACCGATATTCTGGACGCTGCTGAAAACTTCGTCGGGGTAGCTGAGCGCGAAATCAAGAAAGTGCCGCTATTACGTGGCAAAACGGTCTGCAACCTGTTTTTTGAAAACAGTACCCGTACGCGCACCACCTTTGAAATTGCTGCCAAACGTTTGTCTGCCGATGTGTTAAACCTGAATGTCAGCACCTCATCGCAATCCAAAGGCGAGACCATACTTGACACGGTCAACAACCTGATTGCCATGCATGCCGACATGTTTGTGGTGCGCCACCAGCAGAGCGGCGCCGCACACTTTATCGCACAGCATGTACCGCCGCATATCAGCGTGATTAATGCCGGTGATGGCCGCCACGCGCACCCTACCCAGGGCTTGCTGGATGTATTTACCATCCGCAAATACAAACCTGAAATGCATAATCTGCGCGTTGCAATTGTGGGAGACATATTGCATTCCCGCGTGGCACGTAGCGAAATTCACGCACTCGCCACGCTAGGTGTGCCTGAAATACGTGTCATCGCACCCCGCACCTTATTGCCTGCAGAAGTGGAAAAACTGGGCGTACAGGTTTATCACAATATGGATCAAGGTTTGAAAGACGTTGATGTGATCATGATGCTGCGCCTGCAAAACGAACGCATGTCCGGCGCCCTGCTGCCAAGTACACAGGAATTTTTCCAGACCTTTGGCCTGACACCCGAGCGGCTGACACTGGCAAGGCCAGATGCGATTGTCATGCACCCGGGGCCAATGAACCGTGGGGTTGAAATCGACTCCAGCGTGGCGGATGGCAAACAATCCGTCATTCTTCCGCAAGTTACCTATGGCATCGCGGTACGCATGGCCGTGATGGCAATTCTTGGGGGAGGCAACGCCGCATGAATATAGTCATCAAGCAAGGCCGTGTGATCGATGCCAGCCAGCAACTGGACCAAGTCTGCGATATCTATATCAGTGGCGATAAAATTACCGCCATCGGCAATGCACCAGCCGGTTTCAAGGCAGACCAGACGCTGGATGCCAATGGCAAATGGGTACTGCCCGGCCTGGTAGATTTGTGTGCGCGCCTGCGTGAACCTGGTAGCGAATACAAAGCTACCCTGTTGAGCGAATTACGTGCAGCCATGGCCGGTGGTGTCACCAGCCTGGCATGCCCACCGGATACCGATCCGGTACTGGATGAACCTGGGCTGGTTGAAATGCTCAAGCACAGGGCGAAGTCACATGCCCTGGCAAATGTCTATCCTTTAGGTGCCGTTACCCGCCAGTTAGAAGGCCATTTCCTCACCGAGATGTTTGCCCTGACGTCAGCCGGTTGCGTCGGTTTTTCACAGGCTGATACACCGATTGTCGATACGCAAGTGCTCTGGCGTGCCTTTGAATACTCTGCCACCTTCGGCTATACCTTGTTTATGCGTGCAGAAGATCCGTACCTGGCGAAAAACGGTGTTGCACATGATGGCGAAGTTGCTTCCCGATTAGGCCTGAAAGGTATCCCGGTTGCAGCCGAAAGCATCGCCCTGCAAGCCATGCTGCGTATTGCCCAAAACACTGGCGCTTCATTACATATTGCCCGTGTTTCCACGGCGGAGTCTGTGGAATTGATACGCCAGGCCAAGCAAGCTGGTGTACGCCTGACTGCTGATGTCAGCATCCAGCACCTGCACCTGACAGAAATGGATATAGGATTTTTTGACAGTATGGTGCACCTGAAACCACCGGTGCGTACACAGCGTGATCGCGACGCTTTGCGCGCCGGTTTGCTGGATGGCACGCTTGATGCCATTTGCTCTGACCACACACCGGTTGACGATGACGATAAAGCCTTGCCTTTCGCCGAATCCCGCCCCGGCGCGTCAGCACTGGAATTATTGCTCCCATTGACTTTAAAATGGGCAGCGCAAGCCAAGCTTTCACCCGCACAAGCGCTACTGAAAATCACGCAAACCCCTGCCAATATTTTAGGCGTGCCGGCAGGCACCCTCAAAGTCGGGGCAATTGCGGATGTAGTGATTTATGACCCGGAAATCGAATGGCGTGTAGATAGCCGCGTATTGGTCAGCCAAGGAAAAAATACACCTTTCCTGAATCAGTCACTGGCAGGAAAAGTCTCGGCAACTTTCACCAGCGGTGAATTGGTATTCCAGCAGGAATCATTGCAGCAAACCAAGTCCTAAGCAGTTGCAGGTGCCAGAAATCAACAAGCTCCACTAAACAACGCTAGTGGGGCTTGCTATATTCAACTCTTATTCTTTACGACTGTCTCAAAGAATCACTTTATAAAATATCAAGGTTGGAAATCTTGTTTTGATCCTGATTTTCCGGGTTTGCCAGTTTGCTGTTCAGTTTAATTTTCAGTCGCAAATCATTCACCGAGTCGGCATTACGCAATGCATCGTCATAAGTGATTTTGCTGGCTTCATAAAGCTCAAACAAGGCCTGGTCAAAGGTTTGCATACCTAACTCACGCGATTTGGCCATGATCTCTTTAATCGCGTGCACATCGCCTTTGTAAATCAGGTCAGAAATCAATGGCGAATGTAGCAATACTTCAACCGCTGCCACACGACCACTGCCATCGACTTTGGGAATCAAGCGCTGCGAAGCGATACAACGCAGATTGAGTGATAAATCCATCAGTAATTGCTGACGTCGTTCTTCGGGGAAAAAGTTAATAATCCGGTCTAATGCCTGGTTGGTACTGTTGGCGTGCAAAGTCGCCAGGCACAGGTGGCCGGTCTCAGAGAAGGCAATCGCATAATCCATGGTCTCACGATCGCGGATTTCGCCAATCATAATCACGTCCGGCGCCTGGCGCAGGGTATTTTTCAGCGCCGCGTGCCAGTTCTCAGTATCTACACCTACTTCGCGCTGGGTAACGATACAGTTTTTGTGGCCGTGGATAAACTCTACCGGGTCTTCAATGGTAATAATATGGCCATAGCTGCTTTCATTACGATGGCCTAGCATCGCCGCCATCGAAGTAGATTTACCCGAACCGGTACCGCCGACAAAAATCACCAGTCCGCGCTTGGCCATCACTACGTCTTTAAGGACTGGCGGCAGTTTCAAATCATCAAATTTTGGAATATTGGTATTAATGACGCGGAATACCAAACCCACCGCGCTACGTTGAATAAACGCATTCACGCGGAAACGGCCAACGGACGACATGCTGATCGCAAAATTGCATTCCAGGGTTTCTTTAAATTCCTGGGCTTGCTTGTCATTCATGACTGCACGTGCAATTTCGGCAGTTTGCTGCGTATTCAGAGTTTGCGATGACACCGGTGTCAGTTTGCCATCAATCTTCATGGCGGGCGGAAAACCGGCTGTAATAAACAAGTCAGACGCTTTTTTGGTGACCATCAGCTTCAGCAGGTCGTTCACAAACTTTTCAGTTTGTGCTCGGTCTTCGCCTGTTTGTATAGTATCCATCCTGTTTCTTAGCCCATGATTGAGTCGCGGTTTGCTGCTTTGGTACGTGCTTCATCTGCACTGATCACATTGCGCTTTACCAGATCCTGCAAGTTCTGGTCCAAAGTTTGCATGCCTACGTTTTGCCCTGTTTGAATCGCAGAGTACATTTGTGCGATCTTGTTTTCACGAATCAGGTTACGGATCGCCGGTGTACCTATCATGATTTCATGCGCAGCCACACGGCCTTGCTCATCTTTGGTTTTACACAGGGTTTGTGAAATGACAGCGCGCAATGATTCGGAAAGCATGGAGCGCACCATTTCTTTTTCAGCGGCAGGGAACACATCGACCACCCGGTCTATGGTTTTTGCAGCAGAGCTGGTGTGCAAGGTTCCAAATACCAAATGACCGGTTTCCGCAGCTGTCAGCGCCAGGCGTATGGTTTCGAGGTCACGCATCTCACCAACCAGAATCACATCCGGGTCTTCACGCAGTGCCGAACGCAAGGCATTATCGAACGACTGTGTATGTGGGCCGACTTCCCGCTGGTTGATCAGGGATTTTTTCGAGGTATGCACAAATTCGATCGGGTCTTCCACGGTCAGGATATGCGACATTTGCGTCTCGTTGATGTAATCCACCATGGCTGCCAGGGTGGTGGATTTCCCGGAACCGGTAGGACCGGTCACCAGCACAATGCCACGTGGCGTATCGGCAAGGTCTTTAAATACCTTGGGTGCATTCAATTCTTCCAGCGTAAGCACTTTGCTCGGAATAGTACGAAATACGGCACCGGCACCACGTTGCTGGTTAAATGCATTGACCCGGAAACGTGCCAGGTCAGGGATTTCAAACGAGAAATCGCATTCCAGGTTTTCTTCATACACTTTGCGCTGGCTGTCATTCATGATGTCATACAGCATGCGATGCACTTCAGCGTGCTCCATGGCCGGCAAATTGATTTTACGCACATCGCCATGCACACGGATCATCGGTGGCAAACCGGAAGATAAATGTAAGTCTGACGCTTTATTTTTAACAGAAAATGTCAATAAATCTGAAATATCCACATTTGACTCCAGTGATTTTTATATAATGTTATTTTGTCTTTTAAACTGCATCCCGGCACACCCATGACTGCGCTTATCAACCTGGCCGAAAATATTGCTGATATTCAGCAACATATTGCTAAAGCCAAAACGAGCTTTAAAGCGCCACAACAAGTAACGCTGTGTGCAGTCAGCAAGTCGCAACCGGCCGAGGCCATTCGCAGTGCTTTTGAGGCAGGTCAAACCATATTTGGCGAAAACTATCTGCAAGAAGCGCTGATGAAACAGCAGCAATTACAGGACTGTGCAATAGAATGGCATTTTATTGGGCCGATTCAAAGCAACAAAACACAGCAAATTGCCCGTCAATTCGATTGGGTACACTCAGTTGACCGTCTGAAAATCGCACAACGCCTGTCAGATGCACGCACTGCAGAACTCGCGCCGCTGAACATTTGCCTGCAGGTAAATATTAGCGAAGAGGCAAGCAAGAGTGGTGCCAGCGGCCAGGAACTGCTGGAACTTGCCTTAAATATCAAACAATTGCCGCATTTACGCTTGCGCGGACTGATGGCGATTCCGGCGCCCCAGCAGGATTTTGATGCGCAACGTGACCAATTCCGGCAGGTGCGGGTATTGTTCGAGCAATTAAATAGCCATGGCCTACAACTCGATACTTTGTCGATTGGCATGAGCGGTGATTACCAAGCTGCCATCGCCGAAGGCGGCACATTGGTACGTATAGGTACCGCAATCTTTGGTGCACGTTTGCCGAAAACTTCCCCAGATTCAGATTAGCTACCAAAGGAGCTGTTTAAACATGTCCTCACTCGCATCGCCCCGTATCACTTTTATTGGCGGCGGCAATATGGCGCAAGCACTGATCACCGGCCTTAGACAGCGCGATTTTGCCATGCAACAGATTACCGTGATAGATCCGGATGCCAGCAAGCATGATCAATTGCAGCAAGCCCTGGGAGTTCGTACCGCACAGGTGCTGTCGGCGAAAGCTTTGCAGGTGGATGTCATTGTACTGGCGGTAAAACCGCAGCAATTGAAAACAGTCGCTGAATCACTTGCACCCTACCTGCAGTCACAACTGGTTATTTCGGTGGCAGCAGGTATTCGTACCACCGATTTAAGCCGCTGGTTAAATGGCTACAGCACATTGATACGCACCATGCCGAATACACCGGCACAAATCCAGGCGGGAGTGACCGGCATTTACGCACTTGCGAGTGTCAGCGAAGGCCAGCGTCTACTGGCAGATAGTTTGCTGCAAGCGGCAGGTGACGTGGTGTGGCTGACCGATGAAGCACAACTGGATGCGGTCACCGCCATTTCCGGCAGCGGCCCGGCCTATGTATTCTTGCTGATTGAAGCACTCACCGATGCGGGAGTCGCGCTAGGGCTGGATAAAGACCAGGCATTACAACTGAGCGTGGCGACTTTTAAAGGCGCCAGCCTGCTCGCCGCCGCAAGCGAGACACCCATTGCCACATTGCGCGAGCAAGTGACTTCCAAAGGCGGCACCACCGAACAAGGTTTGCTGAGCCTTAATCAGCATAATATTCATGCCATCATGCAACACGCGGCACAACAAGCAGCCAACCGGGCAAAAACCCTCGGCGACGAACTGGGAGGACAATAACAATGTTAGGTGAAATGAGCATATTTTTGCTGAGGACAGTATTCGGGATTTTGACGTTTTTACTGGTGTTACGTTTTTTGATGCAATGGACCCGCACCTCGTTTCAGAACCAGCTCGGGCAAATGACCGTGGTGCTGACCGACTTTATGGTCAAACCTGCGCGCAAGCTGATACGCCCGGTCAGGCAATGGGATATGTCAACTTTATTGCTGGCCTTGCTCATGCAGGTGATTTTATTCGCGCTGCTTTCCACCCTGGCCGGATTACCGCCTGCACCGCTGTTCTGGTTATGGCAGGCCGTGGTTGGCGTATTGGCACAAATCATTGACGTATTTTTCTATGCGATTCTGTTGATGGCAATCTTAAGCTGGGTTAACCCGTACAGCCCGATTTATGGCGTACTCAACCAGCTGAGCTCGCCTATCCTTGACCCGTTGCGCCGTGTATTGCCGCAGATTCAAGGTTTTGATTTTTCAGCATTGGTGGCGCTGATCTTATTGCAAATGATCAGCCGGGTTGTGATACCAGGGTTGGCAGTCGGCGTTATTTAATTGGATTACCGGGCGGCTGAAAGGTCGCCCGGCTTGCATCGTGACTATTTTTACATCCATACGATATCGAACTCTTCACGCCCGTACTGGGTATCCGGGTGCAGTGTCACCGGCTTTTTAATAAAGTCCGAAAGGCTGGCGAGGCTTTGTGACTCCTCATCGCCCAGCATATTGATCACTTCTGGCGACGCGAGGATTTTAAAGGCATTGGCACTCTTGAACTGCCTGGATTCACGCAGCAATTCACGCATGATTTCATAGCTGATGGTTTGTGCAGTTTTCAGTTCGCCACGACCCTGGCATACTTTGCAGGATTCACACAACAAATGCGCCAGGCTTTCACGCGTGCGTTTACGTGTCAGTTCCACCAGGCCTAAAGCAGAAAAGCCGTTGACGTTGATACGCGCCCTATCCAGTGTGACCGCTTTGCGCAATTCCTCGAGTACTGCTTCCCGCTGTGCGTCTTCATCCATATCGATAAAATCGACAATGATAATGCCGCCCAGGTTGCGCAAACGGAGTTGGCGGGCGATGGTTTGTGCCGCCTCAAGATTGGTTTTGAAAATGGTGTCGGACAGGTTTTTACCACTGACAAAACTGCCGGTATTCACATCGACAGTGGTGAGCGCTTCCGTCTGGTCAAAGATCAGGTAGCCACCGGATTTAAGCTCTACTTTACGTGACAGCGCTTTTTCGATTTCATTTTCAATATCATAAAACTCGAATAAGGAGCGCTCACCCTTGTAATGTGTCAGCGGCTTGACGGCATGTGAGACATAAAGCTCGGCAAATTCTTTCAGCCGCTCAAACATTTCTCGCGAATCGACCCGGATATTGGTGGTTTCCTTGCACACTACATCGCGCAAGATCCGGCGCGGCAAACTGAGGTCGTAAAAAATCAGCGAACGCTCACCGACGGTTTTGCTCTCGGTCTGGATCTTGCTCCATACCCGGCGCAGGTACTCAATGTCAGCCAGCAACTCTTCATCAGTAGCAGCCTCTGACATAGTGCGGATAATGTAACCACCTTCGCGCTCTTCCGGCAGCAAACCAAGCAGACGATTACGCAAAAATTCGCGCTCTTCCTCAATATCAATCCGCTGTGAAACGCCGATATGTTTTTGATAAGGCAAATAAACCAGGAAACGACCGGCTATACTGATTTCAGTGGTCAACCGCGCACCTTTGGTGCCTATCGCCTCTTTAATCACCTGCACGATAATCGATTGGCCTTCGTGCAGTACTTCCTGAATCGGCCGGTCAGTTTTAACATCGCCTTCTTCAGCATGGCAATCCATGATATCCGCTGCATGCAGAAATGCCGCGCGTGGCAAGCCTATTTCAACAAACGCAGATTGCATGCCTGGTAACACGCGCACGACCGTGCCACGATAAATGTTGCCGACAATACCGAGTGAAGATGCACGTTCAATATGCAACTCCTGAACGACACCCTGTTCCAGAATCGCCACCCGAGTCTCCTGCGGCGTGACGTTAATTAGTACTTCCTGCGCCAATGACATTTTGCTTTACCCGATCCCAACTATTATCGTTTTTTTCCAGAGTTTACCACGCGTGCAACAACTGCGCCGTTTCATGCAGCGGTAAGCCCATCACCCCGCTGTAACTGCCGTCAATGCGCGATATCCAGGCACCTGCGCGGCCCTGTATTCCATAGGCACCGGCTTTGTCCATCGGTTCACCGCTAGCCACATAATCCTGCAAAACATCCTTAGGCACTTGCATCATTTCCACGCGCGTTGTGTTCAGTAAAGAGTGCACCTCCCCTGCCTGGTAAACCGCCACCGCAGTATGCACCAGATGTACGCTGCCACTCAGGCGGGACAACATCGCCATCGCTTCTTCAGCATTCTCTGGTTTGCCAAGAATGTCTTGTCCCAGCGCCACCGTGGTATCCGCAGCCAGAATGGGTATTCCGCTATCCGCATAAGTAGCGGCAATCGCCAGCGCCTTGGCTTTTGCCAGACGTTGTACATATAGCGCCGGGTCTTCTCCTGTGAGGGTGGACTCATCAATATCTGCCGGCACGATTTCGCACTGCACACCAAGTTGCGCCAGTAGCTCGACACGGCGCGGGCTGCGCGATGCCAGAATAATCTTTTGTTGTTGCATAGTTAAGTAGCCTGTTGAAATTGAAAACGTGACTGGTATAAGCCCGACAAGTTACCACAAAGGTGTCGATATTTTCGGTAAAGCCCTTTTGCCAAAGCAACACTGCCACTGACAGGCCTTTCCGGCATTGTGTACAATAGCCGCTCACCTCACATCATGATTTAAGAAAACCTGCATGAATTCGATTGAACACCTGCTGCAGCGCGCCGAGCAATTAATTACGCGCCTGGAAACCTTGTTACCTGCACCACTGGCTGAACCTAACTGGCAAGTGACTGCCTGGCGCTGGGTCAAACATGGTGCGCAAGGCCAGTTGCAATCAGTCCAACACCCGCATACGGTTTCTCTGGAAGATATCCGGTTTATCGACAGGCAAAAAACTGAAGTAGTACGCAATACCAAACAATTCCTGCAAGGTCTGCCTGCCAACCATGTATTGCTGACGGGTGCGCGTGGCACCGGCAAATCGTCATTGGTAAAAGCCTTGCTGAATGCTTATGCAGACACTGGTTTAAGGCTGATCGAAGTCGATAAACAGGATTTAACCGACCTGCCACAAATCACGCAATTGATCAGGAACCGCCCGGAAAAATTCATTATTTTCTGTGACGACCTCACGTTTGAAGCGAATGACACCGGCTACAAAGCCTTGAAAGTCATCCTCGACGGCTCGATTGAAAACGCCTCTTCCAATTTGTTGGTATACGCAACTTCCAATCGCAAAAACCTCATGCCTGAGTATATGGCGGATAACCAGCCGATACTGGAAAAAAGCGGCGAAATTCGCCCGAATGACACCATAGATGAAAAAACCTCATTAGCAGAACGCTTTGGCTTGTGGTTATCGTTTTACAGTTTTGACCAGGATGAATACCTGAGCATTGCCGAACACTGGCTGCAAACTTTTGGCGTCAGCATGGATGACACTGCCCGCCATGCTGCCTTGCAGTTTTACCATACCCGCGGTGCCCGCAGCGGACGCGTCGCTTACCAGTTTGCCAAGGATTATGCCGGCAAACTGCAACTGAAGTCTTAATGATGGCAAAACTAGTCCAAGTCGCGGTCGCCATCCTGATACGGCCAAACGGTGAATACCTGCTCGCCAGCCGGCCAGATGGCAAGGGCTGGGCAGGCTGGTGGGAATTCCCCGGTGGCAAGATCGAAGCTGGCGAAACTCCGGAACACGCATTGATCCGTGAATCCCAGGAAGAGCTTGGCATCACACCGACAAAGATTCAACCCTGGATAAAACGCCGTTACGACTATGCTGCCACGCATGATGCAGAAGCCAAAACCGTGCTGCTACATTTCTTTTTTGTCAGTGAGTGGCGAGGTGAATTACAGGCACGTGAAGGCCAGCAGTTTGCCTGGCAGCATCCTCAAAAGCTGAATGTCAGCCCGGTGCTTCCCGCAAATGCCCCCATCATGCAGGCGCTATCATTACCCTCTGTGTACGCCATCAGCAATGTGCAGAAAATGGGGGAACATGCTTTCTTGCAAGCATTGAGAAAACAACTGGATCAAGGCCTGCAACTGCTGCAAATCCGCGAACCGCAACTCGACAAACACAACCTCACTCAGTTGAGCACAAAAGTATTGTCATTGTGTGCGCCTTACGACTGTCGCTGCCTGTTGAATGGCAGCCCCGAGCAAGCCATGCAACTCGGCTACCAAGGTGTGCATCTTAACAGCCAGCGCCTGATGACCATGATGACTAAGCCAGACAACTTGCTCATTGGCGCTTCCTGCCACGATGCTGGGCAACTGCAAAAAGCACAAGCCCTGCTCGATTTTGCGCTACTCTCGCCTGTATTACCGACACGCAGTCATCCGGAAGAGCCTGGATTAGGCTGGGAGAAATTTGGTGAAATGCTCAATGGTCTGGAAATACCGGTTTATGCGCTGGGCGGCATGCAACTGGAACACTTGGCCCATGCCCAAGCCTGTGGTGCGCGCGGCGTCGCTATGCAACGGGCGATCTGGATATAACCATGACTGGATCCACCTTGCATCGCATCTGTCTTCAAAACATAAACTCAAAGCAGGGATTAAATTGACAAGGTATCTTTTAATTTTTATCGCTTTCGTTATTAGTGGATGTAGCACCCTCAGCCCAAGGTCCAATGCAGACTGGGTTGGATACAAGGAAAGTGGAAAGGCGTCATATTACGCCAACAGCCACCAGTCAAAAAAGACGGCAAGCGGTGAGCTATATAAACAGGAACTTAAAACAGGTGCTCATAAAGTATTGCCATTTGGTTCGCTGGTTAAAGTGACAAACGTCGATACTGCTAAATCGGTGATTGTCAAAATCAATGATCGTGGTCCCTATGTAAAGGGACGGGTAATTGATCTTTCAAAGTCTGCATTCAGTGAGATCGGCAGCATTTCAAACGGTGTTATTGATGTGCAAATCGAGGTTATCGAATAATATCTCACTCAAGCGTTTGATCTTATATAACTCGAGGACTTTCAACTCTGCCTGGCGCTAGGCATTTTAGCGCCAAAGTTTAGCGCGCAGCGACTATACATGGTGGAAACCGAATTCTTAAGGGCAAAGTCGCATACGAAATGGGCGAGTTGCAAATCGCACAGGATAATTTTCGAATTGCCAACGCGAAATCAGAGGGCCGGGCATTTCACAGCGAGGACAAAAGTACAAAAGCTGCTAACTGAGAAGATCAGCAGCTAACAAATCATTTCAGGCGTTCGGCTTCGCCAGCGCCTGCATTACAACGCTAGCCATGAGCACAAATTTTGGAAACTAAGAATGCGGTCAAAAAATACTGAGAAAGTCCTACATCCAAAGCTTGGGTTTCCCAGAATTCTCGCGCTTGCCTTTGTTTTCTTATGGTTTTTTATTGGTGGAATTGCGCATTTTGCCTTTACTGAATTAGAGATGAAAATTATGCCTCCCTGGTTGCCAGCACACAGGGAGCTGGTGCTGATTAGTGGCTTCTTTGAGTTGGCAGGCGCTATTGGGATTTTATTTGCCCGCACTCGTCGTATTGCGGGTTGGGGACTGATTCTGTTAACTATAGCAGTGACGCCTGCCAATATTTTTATGTTGCAAAACGCCAGCCAGTTTCCCGAGGTACCTTATTGGGCGCTAGTCGCTCGCTTACCTTTGCAGATACTGTTGTTGTTATGTATTTGGTGGGCAACCAAGCCTCCGGTACTACATTTTCAGCGCAACTAAATAAAATCCATATTGTACTGTACCAAGGCTGCAATTTAAGTCGAGATAAAACCTGATAACTTTAGAAGTGTATTGAAACGCTCACTGTCTTATAGGCTGGGGACAGGAAGTTAATTTTTTGAAGGTCTAACCTACTACCAAATCATGATTAGCTAACTTCCGCACCTTTGCTTTAGGCTACAATCGTTATCATGTACGAATCAAAAAATAAGCCGCCTATTCCACATAGACTGTTCGCCAAGCGTGTGGCGCTCCATGCTGTAATAGCTATCGGTTTGCTGCTGCTTTCACTGGCTATAGGGATGGCGGGCTACATGCATTATGAGCAGCTCGCGTGGCGCGATGCCTTTTTAAACTCGGCAATGCTGATGGGTGGCATGGGGCCTGTGGATGCGCCAAAAACAGATGCTGGAAAAATCTTTGCCGGCCTGTATGCACTATATGCGGGGCTTGTTTTTATAGTCACGGTTGGTTTGGTTCTTACGCCAATTGTGCATCGCATCATGCACAAATTTCACTGGCAGCAAGATAGCCAGGCTTAATAAAAAACATAACCTGCCCCAAATGACTACCTCTAAACCTGCTCAGCCAAATAATCCCTTACATGGTGTCACCCTGGAAAGTATCGTGACGAGGCTTGTTGACCATTATGGCTGGGATAAACTTGGCGATAAAATCAATATCAATTGCTTCAAGAATGATCCATCGGTGAAATCCAGCCTCAAGTTTTTACGCAAAACACCTTGGGCCAGGGAACAGGTGGAAAACCTTTATCTTTTCACTTTCTAACTAAGTAGCTGGCAACGGCTTTAATGCTGTTTTATAAACGCTGTAATCGTATCTAACATGCGTTTGTCACGTAGCGGTTTTGCCAGTTTGGCAGCCATATCGACATGGCCATACCCAGCAAACTCGGCGACCTCTACCGGCCCGCCTGCGGCCTTGATTTTAGCGGCCAGATTATACGTGTTTCTGGGCCAGACGGTGCCGTCTTTGGTACCTACCATTAGCAACATGGGTGGATTGTTGCCAGTGACAAAATTGATGGGTTGCGATTTCGCCCGTTGGTCATCCGGGCCAAAAATTGTTTTCAATCGATTACTTTTGAGCGGCAGAAAATCATACGGGCCAGCCAGTCCTATCATGCCGGCAAAGTCTTTTGGTTTGCTGTTGTGCTCTGCAAGAAACTCAGGATCTAATACCAGCATGGCGGCGATATGCGCACCGGCAGAATGGCCTGCCAGGAAAATGCGATCAGGGTCGCCTCCCAATTCGGCTGCGTGCAATTTCACCCATTTAGCAGCTTTGGCAGGGTCTTCCATAAAGCCTGGAAATAGCACCTCAGGGTAGACGCGATAATCGGGAATGATGGTGATAAAACCCTGCGATGTCATGGCTTCGCCTATAAACTTATAACTCCCGCGATTGCCGGAATCCCAGCTTCCGCCGTAAAAGAACACCACGACAGGCAGGCCTTTGTTCGTAGTGCCCGTGCCAGCGATATCCTTTGAGGTATCTGGCTGCGGATTATTAGCCAGCACATGATGTTTAGGGATATAGATATCTAATGCTTGCCTGGGTAAGTCACCATAAGCAACCCCCTCTTTCAATTGATATTCTTTATCCGAAATGACAGCATTAAGTATGTTGACCGGCGAGCACGCAGTGGCGAGAAAACCCATGATAATTAAAACAATATAGTAAAAACTGGTTGGGAAGATCGATGGACTGGCATGGCAATGAGGCATAAATTGTTATTAGTGTTGGCAATAAGCATCAGTGGATGAATGAATAGCGTATAAATGAATTACACCGATATGAGCTTTAAATGCTGAAAAAATTCATTTCAAAGCCAGAGTAAGTGTGCGTAAAGTCCTGGCAGAATTTTCGAGTTAGCTATTTTGCTAAACATCAAGATAGCTGCAAATCAAAATTGCAGTTTTAGCAATTACTTGTTGTAGAAATATTTCTTGAACAGGTAGTGTTTGGCCTTCCAGACATTCCAGCTCAAATGGCAAGGCGGGGCGTAATAATACGCCGTGGATTTTTCTCGCATCGCAATGATTGTCATTGCTTTATAACCCGTTTTACTAATCGTCTTAGATGATAATAGGCACTTGAATGCGTTGAGCTTTATATTATTTAACGGTGCTATTACCTGGAGTGAATACTGCCAGAGAAAAAAGGCATGTTAATTATTTGTGCGAGAATTCAATAATTACACCCGCGTGTAACCATTAAAGTTTTATTCAGGCTCGTCAAGATCGGGTGGTGTGGTATCAGGAATCCTGAATTTTTCCATAGCCCAGTCGCCTAAATCCATCAACTTGCAGCGTTCGCTGCAAAACGGCCTGTATGCATTAGCGGTCGAATACTCTGTCATTTCGCCACAGCCCGGGCAAGCAACCTTGCGTGGCTTTACTGCTGCTTGCATCAATTGTGTCCTGGCCCGGTAAAGTTGCAGATAATCATCTTAAAAGGGATATCTTGCTCACAAGCCTTAGGCCGTTGCACAAAATCCAGTTTCTGGAAACGGATATTGATGGCGTATTTATTGGCACTCACCTCGGGGAAACACTCATCATGGCTAATTTCAATCCGCAAGAGTTGTGCAGGTTTGTGCCCTGAAAGTTGCTGTTGGTAAGCGCCTTTATGCGCCACCAAGGACATGACTTGACCGCTGCCGCGCAGCAATTGCAGTAGCATGCGTATCGCTTCGTACATAGGCATCAGGCGGCCCAGCCATTGCGCAAAATCGGTTCTACGACGATCTACACTCAAATACAGCCAATGCCGGTAGGAAGGCAGGTCAAACTCGCAGACACCGCCTGGAATACCAGCACGTTGTTTCACACTCATCAACCAGTCGTTGTCACGTAGCGATTGGCCGAGTTTCTGGTGATCTGACCTTAATAGCGTGGCACACCGGTCCAGGCTAGCCAGGGTTTCACCAAGGGCATTTTGATCAATATTCGGATTGCCCTGCAAGAATGAAAGCTGGACTTTATGCCTGTCCAGTTCCTGCAATAAATCGACTTTTAAATCGCCACGATCAATCAGGTCCAGGATTTGTAACAGCGTTAGCAGCGCCACATGGTGATTCACCTCATGGCCTACTTCAATGTGATGCAGCATCTTTACAAACAAATCTTCCAGGCGGAGATATGTTCTGATGCGCTCGTTAAATGGAAACTCGTAGCTAGACACGGCAGCCTTTTCTGTCAGCTGATACTTGAAAAGTATGCAATAAAAGCCTGATTATGAAACCCTTTTTACTCAGTGGCAAGTTTTTGAGAAAATTTGATGAAAGTTAAGCACTTTTTCACGTAAATTTTCCAGGGTTTGATTGTTTTCAATGACTGAATCTGCAATTTCCAAACGCGCTTCGCGACTGCTCTGCGCGGCGATAATAGCTTCTGCCATGGCTTCGGATAGCGCACTACGTTGCATCACTCGCGAGATTTGTATTTGCTCACTGCAATCGATCACCAGCACATGGTCAATCATGCGCCAGTCATCGCGGCTTTCGACCAATAGCGGAATCGCTAATACGACATAAGGCTGTGCAGCATAATGTGCAATCTGCTGTGCAGCCTCTTCACGGATGGCAGGATGCATAATGTGATTTAATTTATCCAGCGCATCTGGTTCTGAAAATACCAGCTCGCGCAATTTGGTACGGTCCAGCTGACCCGCAGCGTCAAACATCGCATCCCCGAAAGCCTGACGCACCGCCTGCATCGCTACGCTGTCGGGAGTGCTCATTGCACGGGCGATTTCATCCAGGTCTACCACTGGCACGCCCAGTTCAATAAAGGTTTTACACACCTCGCTTTTGCCACTGCCTATGCCGCCGGTAACGGCCACTACTTTAGTCATCGATAATATATTCAGGTACTAAGGAAATTAAGTGGCCAGGTAAAAAGAGGCCAAAACTTGCCCATAAAACAGCGCTGTTATACCACCCAGCGCCAGAAAAGGACCAAACGGAATGGCAGTCTGGCGGGTTTTACCTTTGAATAAAATAAGCGCTATGCCAATCACACTACCAACCACTGAGCTGAGCAATATGACCGCTGGCAGTAATTGCCAGCCAAACCAGGCGCCAATAGCAGCCAGCAGTTTAAAGTCACCATAGCCCATACCTTCTTTACCAGTCACCAGCTTGAACAACCAATACACAGCCCACAGCACCAGGTAACCTGCCATCGCACCAACTACTGCTGAAGTGATATCGGTGAACCCGTTATTTAAATTCAGCAGCAAGCCCAGCCACAACAATGGCAAAGTGATGTCATCCGGCAATAACTGGGTATCAAAGTCTATAAAAGTTAATGCGATTAATGCAAAGACGAATATCAGGGCAAATAATGTAAGTTGGCTATAACCATATTGCACTGCCACTGCCAGTGACAGCGCCCCGGAGACAGCCTCTACCAGGGGATACCGCGCTGAAATAGAGGCTTTACAGGCTTTGCAACGCCCGCGTAAAAACAGGTAGCTGATGACAGGGATATTTTCCAGTGCACCTATCATGTGTCCGCAATGAGGGCAGGTAGAATGCGGAACTACCAGGTTATATTTAGGCTGATCGGGTACAGGTTGGCCTTGTAAATCCAGGCAGTTAGCGTGCCACTCACGCTCCATCATTTTGGGCAGGCGATGTATGACTACGTTAAGGAAACTGCCAACCAGCAAGCCCATCACCAGGCATACACCCTGCAGAAAATGTGGTTGCGTTCTCAACAAACTTAAAACAGGCTCAAGGATTTCTGTCATGATACCGATAACACTATTAAGGTTGCTGCATCATCTCATCGTTAATACAAGTAATCAAGGCTAAAAGCCTGTGACGCATGGTAAAGCCTGTTAGAAAGCCGAAATTACTGCCTTGAAAACAGGTTCAATGTCACCATTTATGTGTAAGATGAGAATTGCACTCCAGCCGAGTGACTTCGAATCCGAATCTTATTAGTGAAGGAAGTTGCCTATGTCTGATCAAATCAAATTCACGCCTCCCACCGAAGTCGAACTGGGCCAGGTAGAACATCCTGCCTGGGATGAACCGGTTATCTGCCGTGTTGAAGTCGACCTGCCAGGATGGTTGGCAAACCTGACCGGACAATCACACTGGGAAGTCTACAGTGAAGAGGAAGAGGAAAATTGCGTCAGCTTCGCCATGCGCGCATCACAAAAACATGGCCTGCATACCATTACCAGTCGTATCGACAATGCATTGCAAGCTGAAGTGACGCTTTACCATAATGGTTATGCAGTGGTAGATGTCAATGGCGAATCATTGTTTGATGGCGCGTTGACTAACGCAACCAATGAATGCGCAAGACTCAGTTATTACCATGCCAGTGGTGAACCGATAGCGCTAAACTAACGTAAGAGGTGTGGCATGCGTTGAAAAATGCATGCTGCCAGTCTTATTGTTGGCGGCTGACTGAAAACCTGGCTAAATCCAGCAATGCTTGCTTAGCCGGGCTTGTTTCAAAAATATCTAGTGCGTCGCAGGCGAACTGTGCTTCTTTTTGTGCAACCGAACGCACATAATCAAATGCTTTTACTGCATGCAGGATTTCCAGTACTTGTTCGAGGTGCGTAACCTGCCCTTCCAGTAATGCCTGTTTTACCAGTTCTGATTGTGCGGTTGGCGCTTGCTGGATCGCATACAGCATCGGCAATGTAACCTTACCCTCTGCCAGATCATTGCCTAGCGTTTTACCAAATTTTTCACTATCTCCGGTCAGATCCAGTACATCATCAATCAACTGAAATGCCGTACCTAAATGCATGCCATAGGTTGCCAGCGCTTCTTCCCGTTCTGGGCTAGCCTGGCATTGCACGGCTCCCAGGCGGGTGGCCGCTTCAAATAACTTGGCTGTTTTAAAATGGATAACTTGCAGGTAATCCTGCTCACTGACGCCTATATTGCGCACATTGAGCAACTGCAGGACTTCGCCTTCAGAAATAGTATTAGTAGCGTCAGCCAGAATTTCCATCACGCGCATGTTCTGCAGCTTGACCATCATCTGGAAAGCACGGGAATACAAGAAATCACCCACCAGTACGCTGGCGGGGTTGCCATACACATGATTGGCGGTGGATTTACCGCGGCGCAAGTCAGAAGCGTCTACTACGTCATCATGCAGCAAAGTCGCCGTGTGAATAAACTCAATGATGACTGCCAGCTGATGATGTGCAGGCGTGACTCCGGTGCCAGCCAAATCTCCCGACATTAACACCAATGCCGGACGCAGGCGTTTGCCGCCACTATGGATGATATATTCCGAGATTTGATTAATGAGCGGAACTTGCGATGACAAAGACTGGCGAATAACGACATCCACCTGCTGCATATCGTCTGCAATCCGCGCCAAACAGGCATTTAAAGACACTAACATACCAATAAAAAAACAAAGCTAGAGCATATCATATCTGACACTCCTCTCGCTATGCAGGAATGCTAGTGCAGGCAATACCGATACGCTGAATATTTAGCCCAGTTTGATTGGAAAATTAGCGATTAAGACTTTTCTTACGTTTGATGCGTTTAAAAACCTAGTGCTACTTTTAAAAAGAATTTCTTTTTAAAAAGAGGACATAATTGAGATGTAGTGGAAAAGAAAAAAGCCTTGTTTCGTGAGAAACAAGGCTTTTATTTTTTGGCGCGCCCGGAGCGATTCGAACGCCCGACCCTTTGGTTCGTAGCCAAATACTCTATCCAACTGAGCTACGGGCGCCAAGGTGTTACAACGCTGTTGCAACAAGGACAGCATTATAACACAAGTTTAAATTTTTTGGCGGTGAGCGAGGGATTCGAACCCTCGATACAGGTTTAAGCCCATATGCTTCCTTAGCAGGGAAGTGCCTTCGACCACTCGGCCAGCTCACCGTTTTAAACGAGTACTACATTACTGCTCAACACAGTATTGCTACTGCATCGAAGGGCGCCATAGTACGCGAAAACCCTTCGTAAATCAACGCAAAATTAAAGAATGTTTTTAGTCAGATTACGCATCATCCAAAGCAAAAGCTTTATGCAACACACGCACTGCCAGTTCCATATATTTCTCTTCAATCACCACGGCAATTTTGATTTCACTGGTGGAAATCATCTGGATATTGATGCCTTCTTCCGCCAGGGTGCGGAACATCTGGCTGGCGATGCCCACATGTGAACGCATGCCAACACCCACTACAGATACCTTGGCAATTTTGTCGTCGCCACTGATTTCACGTGCCTGGATATGCCCCTGCACTTTGTCACGCAAAATACCCAGCGCTTTGTTCATTTCATTCTTGTGTACGGTAAACGTAAAGTCGGTGGTGCCATCTGCGCCGACGTTCTGGATGATCATGTCCACATCAATATTGGCATCGGCCACCGGGCCTAAAATCTGGTAAGCGATACCCGGTTTGTCAGGCACGCCTGCCACAGTCACTTTTGCTTCATCGCGGTTAAATGCAATGCCGGAGATGATTGGATCTTCCATGTTTTCCTCATTTTCTTCAAACGTAATCAATGTGCCATCGCCCTCTTCCTCAAAGCTGGAAAGCACACGCAGTTTCACTTTATATTTGCCGGCAAACTCCACTGAGCGAATTTGCAATACTTTGGAACCTTGAGATGCCAGTTCCAGCATCTCTTCAAAGGTAATTTTTTCGAGGCGGCGCGCTTCTGGCACCACGCGCGGGTCGGTGGTATATACGCCATCAACATCTGTATAAATCTGACATTCGTCCGCATCCAAGGCCGCAGCCAAGGCGACGCCGGTAGTATCAGAACCACCGCGACCAAGGGTTGTAATATTGCCATTGGCATCTACACCCTGGAAACCGGCGACGACACAGACATAGCCATCATCGAGATCTTTTTTCAGGTGATGTTGATCAATATCCAGAATACGGGCTTTTGTATGCGCATCATCGGTCAGAATTCTTACCTGTGAACCGGTATAGCTTTTAGCTTTAATACCCAGCTCCGACAATGCCAGTGCCGTCATGCCTATCGTCACCTGCTCGCCGGTAGACAACATCACATCGAGTTCACGCGGATCCGGATCCGGCATGATTTCTTTAGCCAGTGCAATCAGACGGTTGGTTTCACCGGACATGGCCGACACGACCACTACGACCTGGTGACCCATGGCTTTGTAGCGCGCGACGCGCCTGGCCACATTGCGGATACGCTCAGGATTTGCGACTGAGGTACCACCATATTTTTGTACTATTAATGCCATTATTAAGCTCTAATTATCAAATAAATTAATGTAATTTTTGTTTTACCCACTCAGGCACACTGCTTAATGCCTCTGGCAGTTTGCTGGCGTCTGTACCGCCCGCCATTGCCATATCTGGCTTACCGCCACCCTTACCACCTACCTGGCCGGCAACATGGTTCACCAGCTCACCAGCTTTAAACTTGCCAATCAAATCCGCAGTCACACCTGCAGCCAAACTGACTTTGTCGTCAGACACACTTGCCAGCACAATCACGGCCGATTTGAGTTTATCTTTCAGTTTATCCATGGTTTCTCGCAGGGCGTTGGCATCAGCACCTTCCAGAGTCGCTGCCAACAAGTTAACACCATCGACATTCTGCACCTGGTTCACCAGGTCATCGCCCTGCGCGCTGGCCAATTTCGATTTCAGACGCGCCAGTTCTTTTTCCAGTGACCTGACGTTATCCAGTATCTGAGAAACTTTGACCGGAAGCTCATTTGCCGGCGTTTTCAACTCACCGGCCATTTTATTAATCAGCACTTGCTGGGCTTGCACCAGTTTGAGTGCAGCCTCGCCAGTGGTCGCTTCAATACGGCGTACGCCCGCAGCAACACCGCTTTCAGATGTGATTTTGAACAGGCCTATATCACCAGTGCGGCTCACGTGTGTCCCACCGCATAATTCTCTTGAAGTCCCGATATCCAGCACGCGTACTTCATCACCATACTTTTCCCCAAACAGCATCATGGCACCGGTTTGCTGGGCGGCTTCAATATCCATTAGTTTTGCCAGTGTGTCGGTATTGGTCAAAATCTCGGCATTGACCAGCGCCTCCACTTTGGCTATTTGTGCATCAGTCACCGGTGAATTGTGTACAAAGTCAAAACGGGTTTTTTCAGTATCGACGAGGCTGCCTTTTTGCTGCACATGTTCACCCAGCACTTCACGCAACGCTTTATGCATTAGATGTGTGGCTGAGTGGTTACGCATGGTCGCGTGGCGTGCTTGCAGGTTGACCTTGGCCGTTAAAGCATCACCCACAGACAGGGTGCCGGTTTTCAGCACACCGTGGTGACCGAATACCGCTGCCTGGATTTTCTGGGTATCTTCCACTTCAAAAATACCATTAGCAGATTTAAGCTCACCACTATCGCCAATCTGGCCGCCGGATTCGGCATAGAAAGGGGTGTCATCCAGCACGACTACGCCAAGGTCGCCTTCATTCAATGATTTAACAGGGCTGCCATCTTTATACAAGGCTAATACTTTGGCTGGTGTTTCCAGCTTTTCGTAGCCATGAAAACTGGTGGCCTGGCCTGCATATTCCAGGTTAAGTGCCATTTTGAATTTACCGGCCGCACGTGCCTGGTCTTTCTGGCGTGCCATGGCTGCATCAAAACCGGCCGTATCGACAGTAACACCGCGTTCACGGCAAATATCCGCAGTTAAATCCAGAGGAAACCCGAAAGTGTCATGTAGTTTAAACGCCAGATCACCATTGAATACCGCTGGCTTGGTCGCCAATTCTGTTTCCAGAATCTGCATCCCATTTTCAATCGTTTCAAAGAACCGGTCTTCTTCCTGTTTAAGCACTTGTGTAATACGCGCTTGATTGCTGATCAATTCAGGATAAGCCTCGCCCATTTCCAGCACCAGATCTGCCACAAGCTTATGGAAAAATGCAGCACGACAGCCTAACTTGTAGCCATGGCGAATCGCCCGGCGAATGATACGGCGCAGCACATAGCCTCGACCTTCATTGCCTGCAATCACACCATCAGCGATCAGGAAAGAACAGGCGCGAATATGGTCAGCCAGCACTTTCAGGCTGGGGCTTTCCAAATCGGCGGTTTTAGTTTCACGTGCCGCGGCTTTAATCAGTGCCTGGAATAAATCGATTTCGTAGTTGGCATGCACACCTTGCAATACCGCAGAAATCCGCTCCAGGCCCATACCGGTATCTACCGAAGGTTTAGGTAAAGGATGCATCACGCCCGCTTCATCACGGTTGAATTGCATGAACACGTTATTCCAGATTTCGATAAAACGGTCACCATCTTCATCGGGGCTGCCTGGAGGGCCGCCAGGAATATGATCGCCGTGATCATAGAAAATCTCGGTACAGGGGCCGCATGGGCCGGTATCGCCCATCATCCAGAAGTTATCTGAGGCATAACGCGCACCCTTGTTGTCGCCAATGCGTACAATCTTGTCAGCAGGCACGCCGATTTCCTTGTTCCAGATGTCATAAGCTTCATCATCTTCAGCATAGACCGTCACCATCAGGCGCTCTTTAGGCAAGGAATAAACTTGAGTCAGTAACTCCCAGGCGAACGTAATTGCGTCGCGCTTGAAATAATCGCCAAAACTAAAGTTACCCAGCATCTCGAAAAATGTATGGTGACGCGCGGTATAACCTACGTTTTCCAGGTCATTATGCTTGCCACCTGCACGCACACATTTTTGCGAAGAAGCTGCACGTGTGTAAGCGCGTTTATCAAAACCGAGGAACACATCCTTGAACTGGTTCATGCCCGCATTAGTGAACAACAAGGTGGGGTCGCCATGTGGTACCAGCGAGCTGGAAGCCACCACCTGATGGCCTTTAGAAGCAAAAAAATCCAGGAATGCCTGGCGGATTTGCTTGCTGGAAGGTTTACTTCCGTAACTAACTGTAGTCTTCTGGACTGTCATCTTCTGCGTGTCTATTCAAAATTTTCTTAATTACATCAAACGTAAAACCCCGGCTCTGTAAAAAACGGGCTTGTTTAGCCCATTCTTCACGCGTGGTCGGGGACGCTTTAAACTTTTTGCGCCAGACTTCACTGGCGCGTTCCACTTCATTGACCTGTAATACAGCCACTGCCTCGGCTACCAGAGCATCATCAACGCCCTTCTCTCTTAGCTCATTAGCCACACGTGCAGCGCCGAACTTCACCTGGCGGGCATGTATCATTTGCTCGGTGTAGCGGGCATCGCTTAACCAGCCGCGCGTCTTGAAATCAGTAATCAATGCAGGAATATCATCCTCTTCAT
Organism: Methylophilus sp. Leaf414; assembly: GCF_001425425.1. NCBI lineage: Bacteria > Pseudomonadati > Pseudomonadota > Betaproteobacteria > Nitrosomonadales > Methylophilaceae > Methylophilus > Methylophilus sp. Leaf414. The sequence continues at coordinate 596,987 of NZ_LMQQ01000001.1, forward strand.
TGGCATAGGCTTTCAGTTTCTGCGCCAGTTCAGCCTCGGAATATTCCCTTTTACTTAGATATTCCAGGGCACGCTGACGCAGTGACTTTGCAGGCTGCTCACGCAAATGGTTTAATCATCCTCAGTTCTGGCAGCTGTCATGCCATCTGCCAGGATGTTGGAATTAGCACGGATCTGCGCTTCAATTTCAGCGGCAATGGCTGGGTTTTCGCGCAGGAATTCCTTGGCGTTTTCTTTACCCTGGCCGATTTTTTCACCCTTGTAGCTATACCATGCCCCAGACTTCTCCACCAGTTTGGCGTTAGAACCTAACTCAATCACTTCGCCCAAACGGGAGATACCTTCGCCATACATGATGTCGAATTCAGCCTGCTTGAATGGAGGCGCGACCTTGTTTTTGATCACTTTGACGCGTGTCTCGGAACCCGTGACTTCATCACCTTTTTTGATGGCACCGGTACGGCGGATATCCAGGCGAACAGAAGCGTAGAATTTAAGCGCGTTACCGCCAGTGGTCGTTTCAGGGTTACCGAACATGACACCGATTTTCATACGGATCTGGTTAATAAAGATCACCAGCGTATTGGTACGTTTGATATTGCCGGTCAATTTACGCAAAGCTTGCGACATCAGGCGTGCCTGCAGGCCCATGTGGCTATCGCCCATTTCGCCTTCAATTTCGGCACGTGGAGTCAATGCGGCAACCGAGTCGACCACCACGATATCCACTGAACCGGAACGCACCAGCATATCTGCAATTTCGAGCGCCTGCTCGCCAGTATCCGGCTGCGAGATCAACAAATCAGGCACATTCACACCCAGTTTGGCCGCGTATTGCGGGTCCAGGGCATGCTCGGCATCAATAAATGCAGCAACGCCACCCAGTTTCTGCATTTCGGCAATCACTGACAAGGTCAATGTGGTTTTACCTGAAGATTCAGGACCGTAAATTTCGACAATACGTCCACGCGGCAAACCACCGACGCCAAGGGCAATATCCAGGCCTAACGAGCCGGTTGATACTACCTGTAAATCTTCACCGATATCAGCATCGCCCATGCGCATAATGGAGCCTTTGCCAAATTGCTTTTCAATCTGGGAAAGTGCGGCGGCGAGTGCTTTGCTTTTGTTGTCATCCATGGTGTTGCCTTCTGTATGTAGGGGAAAATGCGTTTTTAATTTAAACGCTATATAATCAGATAAATAACTGCTAATTATTTCATAAATCGACCATCAGTGATATGGCATTCGAACGATTAGTGTAGTGAATTGTCAACCGTAATAAGGCACACGCGTTTAATAGCCATCATGCTTTAATCGTTTTCCGTGAGAGGAGCCTTTATGAAGATCGTTAAATACATTTTAGGTGTTGCGTTAAGCAGCATAGCAGCATTATCTGCCCATGCTGATAACAACTGGTCAGTCGGTGTTGTGGTGGGCAATCCTTATGCAGCCCCACCCGTTTACTACGCGCCACCACCGGTGTATTACGCACCACCGCCAGTAGTAATTTATCGTCACCCGCATAGTACTTACTACGGTGCACCAGCGGTCGGTTATGCGCCCCCAGCACACGGCTTTATCCAGTTTGGTTATGGTAATGGCGGCTACCGGAATTATGACCGAGGCCCTCGTGGCGGTTGGGGACGTGGTCATGACCATGGTCACCACCACCATCACCATTAGCGCGGTCAGGTTTCTTTAATCAGTGTTAGCAAGCCTGCCAGTGAATAACTGGCAGCTTGTTGACGAATGTCTGCTCTATCCCCATCAAAATAGCGTGTTGCTACCAGCAGTTTTTTCGGTTGCTTGTTGTTGTAGCTTATCGCCCAGCCGAAACAAACCATTCCCACTGGCTTTTGCACAGAACCTCCGCTTGGGCCAGCGATGCCGGTCACGGAAGCACTGATATTGGCGCGACTATGTTGTAATGCGCCTAAAGCCATCGCTTGAGCAACCGGTTCACTGACTGCACCATGCATATCAATCAGGGTTTCAGGCACGTCTAGCATTTCTGTTTTTGCTTCATTGCTATAAGTAACGAAGCCACGGTCAAACCAGCCTGAACTCCCTGCAATAGCGGTGATTGCCTGGGCTACCATGCCTCCGGTGCATGATTCAGCCAGCGCTAGTTGCAAACCCTTTGCTTGCAATGTCTTGCCCAAAGTCTGGCTTAATGTTTCGAGGTCATTCATTAAAACCACCATTTAATCAGTTGCAAAACGATGATTGCCATCACTGCTGCCAGTGCATCATCCAGCATCACGCCCAAGCCACCTTTGACGTGCCTGTCTGCCCAGCTGATTGGAAACGGTTTCCAGATATCAAACAGGCGGAATGACACAAATGCGGCCAATCCCCAGCCCCAGGTCAATGGCACGGTGATAAGAATCGCTGCCATGGCGACAATTTCATCCCAGACAATGGCACCATGATCATTTACGCCTAACGCGCGACCGGTAAAAGCACTGCACCAGATACCAAATATAAACATCAACAGAATAGCCAGCCATTGTTGCAACTCCGGCAAGTGCATGATGACCGAGAATAACGGAAAACCTAATAGCGTGCCTGCTGTGCCTGGCGCTTTGGGAAACAGGCCAGTACCTAGTCCCAGACTGAAGAAATGCAAAGGATGCGAGAAAAGCAGCGCCCAGTCAGGATCAGTGGCTGGATAACGGTGGTTAGCCAAAATGCAAATATCCTTTCTGCGATAACTCGATCTGAACTTCACCATCACTGACGTTCAGACCAGTTGCTTCGGTAATACTACCTATCCGCGTTAAAGGCAGATTAAGCTTCTCTGACAATGCCAATACTTCATCGCGTCGCTGCGCAGATACAGTAAAACATAATTCATAATCATCGCCTCCAGCCAGCACTGCCTGCTGAAGTACTGACTGCGAAACATTGTTGACCAATTGAGGTTTGGAGAATAACGCCCAATCAAGCTCGGCGCCTTTGCCGGAAGCCTGGAGGATATGGTTCAAATCCGCCAGCAAGCCATCTGAAATATCAAGTGCTGTATGCGCGATGTCACGCAATGCCAGCCCCAGGGCCACCCGAGGTTGTGGTTGATGCATGGCAGGCGCAAAATTCGCTACATCTTCCGCATGCAAATCCAGCTTACCCAGTTTATTTTGCAACCACAATGCCGCTTTACCTAGCGTACCGCTGACCCAGATATCATCACCAACCTGCGCCCCACTACGCTTAATCGCTTTGCCCAGCGGCACTTCACCTAAAATATTAATCGCTATGTTTAATGGTCCGCGCGTGGTATCACCACCAATCAGTGAGACGCCATAGTTATCGGCACAGGCGAATAAGCCCTGGCTAAAACCTTGCAACCAGTCATGATTGATTTCCGGCAAAGCAATCGACAATGTTGCCCATTTAGGATTGGCGCCCATGGCTGCCATATCACTGATATTGACCGCCAGGGCTTTCCACCCTATTGAGTAAGGATCAGCCTCAGCAAAAAAATGCGTCCCTGATACGGACATGTCGGCGGAGACAGCCAGTTGATAGCCTGGCATTACGCTGATCAATGCTGCATCATCACCAATACCCAAATCGGGATTACTCGCATCTGCTGTACCCGGACGGGTAAAGTATTGAGCGATAAGATCAAATTCAGCCATGCCGTTTTTTCCACCAGCGTTCTAGCAAAACTATCACTAGCCAGGCCAAGCTGATCCCTGCTAAATCTGCGAACCAATCATAGACGCTAGGCTGACGTGTGGTTGTCAGCACACCTTGCAACACTTCCATTAATGCACCAAACACCGTCAATCCAATCGCGATAGACAGTCTGTGCGTTGGGAAAGCCATCAGGCCCCAGAACGTCACACCGCCAAAAGCAATAATGTGTTGTATTTTGTCTTTATAGATTGAGACATCATTAGATGGCGGCATTTCCATTAATAACAAATAGGTCAATATGCTAAAACAGGTGATAAAAATCAGGGTGGAAATCTTTTTGTAATTCATCATTCATTCGTTTTTTGACGTTGGGCAGATTTGGGTCTAAAAGACTTAACAATACTTTCTGCAGTTTCAAGATACGGCATAGGCTGATTGACTGTCGCCAGTAAATCGAGGCAATATGGCACCGCTGCAAAAATCCCCGGCACCAATGTATTGCCCTCGGCATCTTTTAATCCTTCCAGCGTTTCCTGAATTGATTTTGGCTGCCCTGGCAAGTTTATTACCAGGCATTGCTTGCGAATCACTGCCACCTGCCGTGACAAAATGGCAGTGGGAACAAAGCGTAAACTGATTTGACGCATTTGCTCACCAAAACCAGGCATTTCGCGATCTGCAATGGCCAGCGTGGCTTCTGGGGTAACGTCTCTAACCGAAGGTCCGGTGCCCCCGGTGGTGAGGATCAAATGACATTGTTCTTCATCGACTAATTGCTTGAGTGTGTCTGAAATGGTGGCCTGCTCATCGGCAATCAAGCGGGTCACGATTTCAAAAGGTGAAGTCAGGGTTTTTTCAAGCCAGGAAGACAATGCTGGAATGCCCTTGTCTTCATAAACGCCTTGCGAAGCGCGATCACTGATGGAAACCAGCCCAATGCGCGTGAATTGTTGTTGCATAACTTGAGGTCTATGTTAAGTTGGTCTGTATTGAGATGGTCTGTGTTAATGTACCAGCACATCATAACATTACCCGACACATCAGTAAGCTGAAAAGGTGTCATTCGTCATGGAGAGTCAGATGAAAGTCTTATGCAAAGCAGCGCGTGTAACAGGTCGAGCCGCCTCGCCTCGCCAGTGGTTTATTCTATTGCCTTCGCTGGTAATCATTACCTTGCTGATGTTCTCGAAAACAGTATTGGCAGATGAAAACCCTTATGCTGCCAATTACCAGGCACAAAACCAGGGTAATTTACATTCACTGCAAAACAATCCCGAGCCGCAATTACTTATTGGTACCCGTCGTGATGCCGACAATATCAAAATGCTGGAAAACGGCTATGACCTGATGGGCCTGAGTGAGTTTGAAGCAGGAGACATCGCACCCGAACAGGCGATTATTCATGGACGCAATATCCAGGCGGATACCATACTGGTGTATGTTAAAAAATCCGGTAACGCGACACCGGCCTCCAAGATGGAAGTGATTAAAGAAGCCGTCAAAAAAGGCCAATCGCTGACTGAAAAAGATATGGCGATCGACCCAGGCAAATACCGCTATTACGTAACCTACTGGGCCAAATTGCCGCCGCCAGTGTTAGGCGTGCATGTGATTAAACTGGTTGCCCGTAAATCTTCTCAACAGGATGAACAAGCACAGGCGACTGATGTCAATGAAGGCGTTAGAGTGATTGCTGTGATACATGGCTCTGCTGCAGAGCAAGGCGGGTTATTGCGCGGAGACCAGTTACTCAGCCTCAACCAGGAAAAAGTAAATGATGCTGCGACTTTATCCAGCCTGGTGAGACGCTTCAAAGGCAATACGGTCACCATAAAAATTCAACGGCAATCTGAACCGCTTTCGTTAAAAGTCGCCCTTTAACTGCGAGCCATTCTGAATTGTCATCATATTAAATAGAAAGTGTTTCAAATGTTTCAAGTTACGTTCGAGCATCAGGCAGCCCGCATAGCGTCTGGTCATATCGACGATATCCAGTTTTTACGGGCGCTGCTTGATGATATTCGCCCTCGTCACTCAAGCGATACCGAGAGTGCAAGCAAGTCGATACAGGCGTTGTGTTTCTTGCTACAACAGCAACCTTCATTTGCCCTGGAATTGCGAAACAGCATCCTGCGCCTTTTGAACGAAAAAAGTGTGATTTCACTGTATTCCGAGCATGGCATTCAGTCTGACTTAGGATTTTTTACTGAAATCTACCGGCGGTTTTCCCATAAATTATTACCTGAAGTCCCAGACCCTAGATACCTGAAAGATGTATTTGGCCAGGTTTTTCACCACACTCATGATGCCAACTGGGTAACCGGCGTGCCGAATACCGTATGGCGCGACTTTATACATACCCTGGCATTAGGTGAAGGGAATGATTTGCAGCAGGAGAGCTGCATTCAAGAATTGAAGGATGCATTACAGGTACTCTCTTACCGCTTATCCGCTTCTGGCCTGGACCCTGAGCTTATTTTGCAGCATGAAGACCTGGAAAATAACACTTCGCCATTCATCACCCAGAATATCGAAATCCAGAAATTTCTGTCGCTCACCACTACCACTGCAGACGACATACAGCATATTTATGACGTATTGAAACGCTGCCAGAACCTTAACGATGAAATCCGCAAAGCGAATGCAAAGACCGGTACCAGCATTTCGCTGACTGCCCTGATGCAAAGAATGCAGCAGCAAATTCATCGCATGCAATTATTAGTGGATATTCTGCACGGGCTTTTACTCAAGCATGATGTCAGTGATGCGATTACGCGTTTGTTCAAGCAACTGGTATATGCAGAGTGTAAAAAGAATAACCTGTCCGAATATTGGCGTCATAACACCGAGTTACTGGCCCTGCGCGTGACTGAAAACGCCAGCCACACCGGTGAGCATTACATTGCACAGCATCGGCAGGAGTATTTCAAGCTGATGGGTTCAGCCATGGGCGCCGGGGTCATTATTGCCTTTATGGCCATGTTTAAAATCATCATCGCCAGCTACCACTTTGCCCCGCTTGCAGAAGCCATTTTCTTTAGCCTGAATTATGGGTTAGGGTTTGTCCTGATTCATCTGCTGCATTTCACAGTTGCCACCAAACAACCGGCGATGACGGCGGCAACCATTGCATCAGCGATTGATGATGACGGGCACGATAGCAAAAACATACACAGTCTGGTCAACATTGTCGCGCAGACGACCAGCAGCCAGACAATCGCCATTCTGGGTAATGTGATCGTCGTGATTCCGATGGCAATGTTTATCGACTGGCTGGTAGTGCAATATAGCGGCCATCATTTTATAGGTGAGGCCAAAGCCAATATCTTGCTGGATTCCAACAACCCATTGATCAGCCTCAGCGCCCTGTATGCTGCGGTGGCTGGTGTGTGCCTGTTCCTGTCCGGCCTGATTGCGGGCTATCATGACAATTTGGCGGCTTATAACCGCATTCCTGAACGTATTGCCCACCTGCCGTTTTTACAACGCCTGCTGGGGAAAGCGCGCCTGCACCGTATTTCAGAATATATACGCCATAATCTGGGCGCACTGGCCGGTAACTTCTATTTTGGCTGCCTACTTGGGTTTGCCTCCGGGTTGGGAGTGATGCTTGGCTTACCTCTGGATATCCGTCACGTGACTTTTGTAGCGGCATTCTCGGGATATGCATTTTCTGCACTGGATTTCCAGATCACCTATTACATGCTTGGTACAGCCTTACTCGGGATTTTTGTGGTGGCGACCATTAACTTGCTGACCAGCTTTGGTTTAGCCATTTTTGTCGCCATGAAATCACGGCAAGTACGCTACCGGCATTGGAAAGCTTTTGCGCTGGAATTACTGACTTTGCTTTATCGCCAACCTTGGAAATTCTTTTTGCCACCTAAAAAGATGGGGATGGAGACTAGACTTGAGAAAACTAGCCACTAAGTAAAAGCAACTTAGTGGCTAATATTTAATAGGATTTCTTTGTTTCCTATGTGGAGCTTTTGTTATCAGGAAGTTTTTTCTATTACAAAGTGAAATATGCCGTCTTCCTTTTTAAAGGAAAGCAAGGTCACCGGATGATTGGTAATCAAGTTACGGATATTTTGCTCGCTGCCTAGCGCTGTTGTTTTAACCAGGACAATCTGGCCAATGGACAGTTTATCTATTGCTTCCTTGGTTTTTAACATCGGTTCAGGACTTTCCAGCCCTGTTAAATCCAACTCTAAATCAACGTTCTGTTTCACGATAACCCCTAGATAGACAGTACTTCGGCAAATGCCAGCTACTTTTTTGATTGTAGTGCATTATTTGGAGCCGTAAAATTACCCACTTTACAGGCATCATATAAACTTGCATTAAACGACAAGCTAGCCGTCTAACTTTACGGCCCCAACTTAACCACTATTCGGTATGTTCATCAGGCGCGTTTGTAACGCCTTCAGCCAGGTCCCGTATCATCTTGAATAACTCACGGCTGCTCTTGGGCGGCTTATTGGCAGCCTGCTCTTTTTGCGCATTACGGATCAATGTACGCATATGCTGCACATCGGTATGCGGATATTCCACCAGAAATGCCTCAACCGCCTTTGCGTCTTCTATCAGGCGTGTACGCCAGCGTTCCATCTGGTGAAAGCGGGCATTTTCTTCCACATGCTTACCTTCCCATTTCTGCAGTTGCTCTACGATTGGCGCCAGGTCAATGTCACGCATTAAACGTCCAATATATTGCAATTGGCGGCGGATCGCCCCGTTGGCAGTCAAACGCTTTGCTTCGGCAATCGCGTCACTCAAGGCTTCATCCAGTTGTAATTTTTTTAATCTCTCTTTTGGCAGTTCAAGTAATTGCCGTCCGATCTCCTGCGCGGCATCGGCTTCTGCTTTTAATTTGGTTTTACTGGGTTGGGAATCTTCCATGGGTTTAGCTATCATTCGCGGTTGTGCAGTTATGGTAAAAGCAATCTCTGCCAAATCACGGTATGATACCAGCTTTAATTGCCAAGCAAAAAACAAGCGCTCATAGCATGCAACTGGAACAACTCAAACAAATCTCTGAAGATATTATTCAACTGGCCAGGCAGGCAGGGGCCAGCAGTGCCGAGGCCGATGTCAGTTTCGGCACCGGCCAGAATGTTTCTGTCCGCCAGGGCGAGACTGAAAATATTGAGTACAACCGTGACAAAGGTTGTTCGGTGACGGTGTATTTCGGGCAGAGAAAAGGCTATGCCAGCACTTCTGACCTTAGTTTACAGGCACTTAAAGATACCGTCGAAGCCGCCTGTAATATTGCGAAATATACTGCAGAAGATCCTTTTTGCGGCCTGGCCGATGCTGAATGCATGGCAAAAGAATTCCCGGATTTGTCGTTACACCATCCGTGGGCTATCGATGTCGATCAGGCGCTGGAATTAGCCAGGCGCTGTGAAGCAGCAGCACTTGCAGTAGACCCGCGCATCAGCAATAGTGAAGGCGGCAGCGTCTATAGCCAAAGTGGCGCATTTGTATACGCAAATAGTCACGGTTTTGTTGGCGGTTACCCTAGCTCACGCCATAGCATTAGCTGTTCAGTGATTGCCGAATCCAACAACCAGATGCAACGCGATTACTGGTATAGCAGTGCGCGCGATGCGCTTGACCTGGAGTCACCAGAGCAAGTCGGCCAAATCGCAGGCTCACGCACGGTCAAAAGATTAGACGCCCGCCCACTCAAGACAGGCCAGTATCCGGTGTTATTTGAAGCACCGTTGGCAAGTGGACTTATCGGTACGCTGCTGAGTGCAATTTCAGGAGGTAATCTATATAGAAAATCTTCATTTTTACTTGATAGCCTGGGGCAAACAATTGCCAGCCCGCTATTGCATATCGATGAAGATCCTTTCATTCTCAAGGGTGCTGGCAGCAGCCCGTTTGATAATGAAGGCGTTGCCTGCCAGAAACGTACCCTGATAGAGAATGGCGTGCTGCAGGGTTATTTGCTTGGCAGCTACTCTGCACGCAAACTGGGCATGCAATCTACCGGCAATGCCGGTGGCGCCCATAACATCCTAGTGCGGTCTACCGGTCATAACCTCGAACAATTATTACAGACCATGGGCACCGGAATACTGGTGACAGAACTACTTGGTCATGGCATGAATATGATTACGGGTGATTACTCACGTGGTGCTGCTGGTTACTGGGTTGAAAATGGGGTCATTACTCACCCGGTAGAAGAGATCACGATTGCCAGCAATATGCAGGAAATGCTGAAAGGCATAGCTGCGATTGGGAACGATATTATCCCGAATAGCTCCAAGCTGACCGGCTCAATATTAATTGATCGCATGACCGTCGCCTCGGCTGACTAGCCTCTGAGGGTCGGCGGTACAAATAAAAAAGGCTTGCATCACTGCAAAGCCTTTTTTGTCGCACTAACCAACGATCGCTAAAAGGATTAAGTCCCTTATTTAGCTTCCAGTGTTAGTAAAGTATCGTCGATACCTGCAACTACTTCTGTGGCAGTGCTTTCCATTACCACAGTCTCTACAGGAGTTGGTTGCTCGCTCACTTGATCAAGTAATGGGGGCAACGCCTCTTCTGGTGCAGATTCAATGGCTGGTGTTTCAGCCAGGTCAGCAGCGATATCAGGTGTTGTTTGCTCAGTGGATACTGTCGACTCTTCAACAGCAGGCTGTTGAACTTCTACCGTTGCCGCATCTGTAGTCAGCATACCTGCTTGCTCCTCAATCGGTACAGATGATTGCAATACAACGGTTTCAGAAACAGCTGGCTCAGCTGCAGCACCATTTGCAGCTGGTTCATCTTCTGGCTCAAATTCATCCTGCAGCAACTCTGCCGGCACAATGCCATCCTGAACCATGCTTGCTCGGCGTTGCAGGTAGGCATCACGCATGAAAGCATACGGGTCGATAGAGGCATCATCTACCAGGTCTTTGGCATCCAGCAATTGCGTACGTTTGTCTATAAACTGCACTAAACGCACCTGGTTATGCGCGCGGATCTGGCCGGTGTTATGCAGGTAGGTAATCGGGTCTGAAGTCACAGTATCAAATGCCAGACCACCCGCATCCCGCACAGTACTTGGTCCCAAAATCGGCAATACCAGGTAAGGGCCTGTGCCGACGCCCCAGTGACCTAAAGTCTGACCGAAGTCTTCCTGATGTTTTGGGAAGTTGTCTTTACTGGCGACATCGATAACGCCAGCGATACCGAAGGTGGTATTGATAACAAAACGACCCGCATCGGTAAATGCCTGCGCAAACTTGAGTTGCAGCAAGTCGTTAACCACTGTGGTCAAAGTACCCAGGTTATTGAAAAAGTTGGTGATGCCAGTACGCACTGGTGATGGTGTAACTGCCTTATACGCCTTGGCAACCGGCTTCATGGCATATTTATCGACCACATCGTTGAATTTGTAAATCCCGCGGTTAACCCCTTCAAGCGGATCTTTATTGGTGGTTGCACACCCTGAAAGGCCAACAAGTACGGCAATCAATAAAACGGCTTTTAGTTTATTCATATTTGTCATTATATTTAGATCAAGCGCCTTGGTATCAATAGCATTAAAAAATCATCTTGGCGTGTAACAAGCTTAGACTTGAAACACCCTGCAATCACTTTTATCGGCGCCTTCTTCAATAATTGAAGGGCAACAACGCTATCGCGATCTACTACAGAATCCTTACTACTAGCTTAATAACTGCAAAGTAAAACGAGTTTATTCTACATCAAATGTCATTTTTACTTCACATTATTTTTGTATAGCGATAATGCCTCTTGCCTTTGTACAGCATGGTCTACAATCGCCATCGGATAGTCTATTTGAGGCATACTGACGAGCAAATCTTTCTTGTTTGGAGTATCCGCATATGGGGCATGAATCTTCCTGTCATCTAACCCCGTTAACTCAGGTACATATTTGCGGATAAACTTGCCTTTTGCATCAAACTTTTCCGACTGTGACTGCGGATTAAAAATCCTGAAATAAGGCTGCGCATCACATCCGGTGGAAGCCGCCCATTGCCAGCCGCCATTATTGGCAGCAAAGTCAAAATCAATTAATTTCTCGGCAAAATATTGCTCGCCCCAGCGCCAGTCGATCAGCAAATCCTTGACCAGAAAACTAGCTACCACCATACGCAAGCGATTATGCATATAGCCGGTCTCATTCAACTGCCGCATCGCTGCATCCACAATTGGATAACCGGTACGCCCTTCACACCATGCCGCAAACCAGTCGCGGTTATTGGGAAAAGGTAACTGGTCATACTCCAGCCTGTATGCGCGCCGTTCCAGTTGCAAATCCGGCCGGTGATAACACACCTGGAAGTAAAAATCGCGCCAGATCAATTCACTCAGCCAGGTTGCCGCACCTTCATTACCTGCCAAAGACAATTGCCAGGCTGCATGGGCCAACTGGCGAATTGAGATAGTGCCAAATCGCAAATGCACCGACAAATAAGAGACACCTTTGATGGCAGGATAGTTGCGTGCATCATGATAATCTTCTATGCGCTGTAAAAAGTCATCAAACAACTGTTGCGCACCCTTGATGCCTGTCGGCAAGCGCATCGTTTTCAAGTTGGTGCGGGAGAAACCCATACTTTCCAACGACGGCATACCTTCAGCCTTGCCACCGGCCAAAGACTTAAGGTAACGTTGTACCGGATAGGCCTTTAAGTAAAACGGATTCAACTTGGCCAGATGCGCACGTTTATAAGGCGTGAATACGCCATAAGGCTTACCGGTCTGGGTCAGGATTTCGTCCTGTTCAAATAGCACCTGATCTTTAAACAAATGGAGCGTTTTGTCTACGCGCAATAAAGCCTGTGCCACTTTCTCATCTCGGGCAATGGCCAGCGGCTCGTAATCACGATTGGCGTACACTGCGGCGACTTCGAGCTTTTGTGCCAGTCTGGGTATTTCTTCTATGGCTTTGCCATGGCGTATTAAAAGGTCGCCGCCCTTTTGCTGAAGTGCCAGTTTAAGTTCATTGAGACTTTCCCAGATAAATTCAACCCGCCGGTCGTATTTATCAGGCAAGGCATCCAGGATATCGGTATCAAACACAAACGCCACGTACACTTGCGCGTGAAGCTTCAAGGCGTGATACAAGGCAGCATGATCGTCAATGCGCAGGTCGCGACGCAACCAGACCAAAGCTTTAGACATGATTATTCCCGGTGATAAGGATGACCACTTAGGACCGTGTGGGCGCGATAGAGTTGCTCGGCGAGCATTACACGCACCATTCCATGTGGCATGGTGAGTTTGGAAAGACTGAATAACCACTGTGCCTGCGTCTTCAGTTGCGGGTATAAACCATCTGCGCCGCCTACCACCAGCGCCACATCGCGGCCCATTTCCTGCCAGCCTTTTAACTTGTCTGCCAATTGCAAGGTAGTCACGGCTTGACCGCGCTCATCCAGCGCCACCAGGTAATCCTTGCCGACCACTTCAAGAATGCGCCTGGCTTCCGCCTCTTGCACCACTTCGCTATTTTTTCCTGCTGCCCGTTTGTCAGGTTTGATTTCGATAATGCGGGTTTCAAGCTCGCGCGGCATGCGCTTTAAATACTCGGCACAAGCCGATTCAACCCAGTCGGGCATTTTATGTCCCACCGAGATGATATTCAGCTTCATACAGGGATGATGACGAAGATTGTGCTGGAGAAATTACTGTTTGCGTTCACACGCAAAACCTTGGTGTAAACAAAAACTCACTCCGGTTTTGATGTCCGGTGCAATGTGCACGTTCTTGTGCGCGTACATAGTGAGTAGGCAGATCGCTTAATTAAGCGGCGGAAGCAGCGCGGCGCGATTGCGATTCGCTCCACAATTGCTCAAGGTTGTAATAAGCGCGGGTGGCAGGCACCATCACATGAATAACGATCTCGCCCAGGTCAACCAGCACCCATTCACCGTCTTTTTCACCTTCAATGCCACGCGCATCAACGCCTTTTTCTTTCAGTTTCTCACGGACGTTATCCGCAATCGCCTTACATTGGCGGGTGGAATTACCGCTCGCTACAATCATGTAGCTGGTAACGGTGGTCATCTGACGCACATCCATTACCGTAATATCAAAGGCTTTAATATCTTCCAGCGCGTCGACAACGGCTGCTTTTATATCTTCAAGAGGGAGAGTTTTATCTATAGGTTGCATAGGCACATTCAATGGGTTCAGGCAGCTTGCGCCGGGATATGGTCTTTTTGTTCGACGACACGGTTGTGTGTATCGACATAGACCAGTTGTGGATGGTAGTTGGCCAATTCGGCTTCGGTGTATTGTGAATAGCTGGCGATGATGATCAGGTCATCCGGATCTGCTTTGTGCGCTGCGGCCCCATTGACTGAAATGACACCAGAGTGACGCTCAGCGCGAATCGCGTAGGTTGTAAACCGCTCGCCATTGTTGATATTGTAAATCTGGATCTGCTCATATTCATGTATATTGGCAGCTTCCAGCAAGGCTTCATCGATGGCGCAACTACCTTCGTAGTGCAGCTCGCTGTGCGTCACACGCACCCGATGCAGCTTTGATTTCAACATGGTTCTTTGCATTGCATCCCTTCAGTTAATTTCCGCCAGCGCGGAAAAGGTCGTAATTATAAAGTTATCAATAGCTTAGCGCAAAATAATTTTCATAAAACCGAGACGATTTCTCTAAAGATTGACTTCACAATTATCAATCAAACGGGTATTACCCAGTTTGGCCGCCGCCAGTATCACTAGTTCAGTTTTATCTGGGGATGGATCACTCAAATCCGTTTGGGAGCGGATATCTACATAATCTACCTGCCAGCCCTGTTTTTCCAGACTGGAAATGCTTTCCTGGCAAAGCGTAATATAATCACGCCTGCCATGTTTCAAGGCAGTTAGTATCTGCTGTAATTGTGCATATAACTGGGCCGCCTGATGCTTTTGTTCTGGTGTTAGATAGCTATTGCGGGAGCTCATCGCCAGGCCTGAAGATTCGCGCATGGTATCCACACCCAATATTTCAATGCCAAAATTAAGCTGGCGCACCATTGTGCGTATCACCATCAGTTGCTGGTAATCTTTTTTACCAAACACCGCCAGGTCAGGTTTAACCATATTGAATAATTTGGTCACCACCGTGGCGACGCCGGCAAAGTGGCCTGGACGGCTGGCTCCGCACAATATATCGGCTAAATGCGGTGGTTGCACAATCACCTGTTGCATTAAATCCTGCCCATTAAAGTCAGGGTACATTTCATCTACCGCAGGCGCAAACACGACATCTGCACCCACAGTACGTAACTGATCGCAATCGGCTTGCAGCGTACGCGGATAGCTGCCGAAATCTTCATTGGCACCGAATTGCAGTGGATTGACGAAAATACTGACTACCACGATATCGGCTCGGCCTTTAGCCTGGGTTACCAGCTGGCAATGCCCGGCATGCAAGTTACCCATGGTTGGCACAAAGCCAATACGCTTGCCTGCACAACCATCGAGGAAAGCGCGCAATTCGCGCAAAGTATGAAACAACTGCATGCTAGTGCTTATCCTTTAAAGGCTTAAGATCGCAGCAATATAACACAGCGCAGTTTGGCATTCGATGCTGTCAGCCAATTGACAAGCGGGCGAACCAACGCCTATAGTCGGTTATGCAATCTTGTATAAATAACAATTAGAGGAGTGTGAAGTTATGAGTGTGGCATCCGAATTCAAACAATTTGCGCTAAAAGGCAACGTCATGGATCTGGCAGTCGGTGTGATCATCGGCGGTGCATTTGGTAAAATCGTGGACTCCCTGGTCAATGATATTATCATGCCAGTGATCGGCAAGATTTTCGGTGGCTTCGATTTCAGTAATATGTATTTGCCGCTGAACGGGCAATCTGCCGACCTTGCCTTGGTAGAGGCAAAAAAACTGGGGGCTGTACTTGCTTATGGTAACTTTATTACCATTGTGCTCAATTTCATTATCCTGGCTTTTATCATCTTCCAGATGGTGAAATTCATGAATAGCCTGAAACAAGCAGAACCACCACCAGCACCAGCTGCTACGCCGGAAGACATTGTATTGCTACGTGAAATTCGCGATAGCCTGAAGAAGAAATAAACGATTCAGTATGCATCAACAATAAAGGGCGCCCAGGCGCCCTTTAATTTTCAACCTAAAATCTTAAGGTGTAGGTTGTATTTCATAAGTCTGGCCCGATGTCGCATCTGAACCATCATTATTCAAAAATACAATCACGCTCACCTGATCATCAATCAGATCCAGCTCCGTGGTCGGGTAATAAGCGCCCTGCGGATCCTTATTGATATTATGATAATGCCAGATAGAAGCCACTACACGACCACTGTCCTTTAGCTTCACATCTTCGGCGCGTGCGGGCTCGCCCAGCAACGCAATAATTTCAGAGCGCTTAAGCTTGCCAATGGCAGTGACAAAGCCTTGCTCGTCTTGCGGGAGTTTTTCAGTCGTATTACCCGCCAACACTGAAGTGCTTAAAGTAACCAGTGCCGACGTTGCCAAGAGGGTAAACCAGGATTGTGTTTTCATTTTAACGCTCCTTTTCAGATACTCAGGCAATCAAAACAAAAATTGGTTCGCACCAGTGAGGCACTCACACAATTTCTTTAAACAGATTCAATCGGGTAAACTTCTTCCGGCAACTGTTCGACCATCAATACATGTACCCGACGGCTATCTGCATGCACCACAGTTACACTGAGGTTACCTATGCGGATCTGCTCGCCTCGTTTAGGTAAATGGCCGAAATGATTAACCACCAGACCACCTACGGTAGAAAACTCTTCGTCGCTAAAGTCGGTACCAATCGTCTCATTTAGCTCGCCAATTTCAGTCAGCGCCTTGACACGGTATTTGCCGGCGTCTTGCAGAATAATGTTGCCTTCATCCTCGTCGTCGTCATATTCATCTTCAATATCGCCGACAATTTGCTCGAGTACATCTTCAATGGTGACCATACCTGCCACGCCACCATATTCATCCACCACGATGGCGATATGGTTGCGGTTGCTGCGAAACTCTTTCAACAGCACATTCAAGCGTTTGGATTCGGGAATAAACACTGCCGGACGCAGCATGTCCCGTAATTCAAAGGTTTGATTGGCGTAATAACGCAGCAAATCCTTGGCTAGAAGAATCCCTATCACATCGTTTTTATTATCTTCAATAACGGGGAAACGGGAGTGGGCTGTTTCAATGACAAATGGCAGAAAGGTCTCGGCGGGTTGCGCAATATCGATCACATCCATTTGTGAGCGTGGGATCATGACATCCCTGACCTGCATCTCGCTAACCTGCAGCACACCCTCAATCATGGCGAGAGAATCGCCATCCATCAGGTGATTTTCATAAGCCCCATGCAGCAACTCAACCAGCTGCTCGCGATCTTCTGGCTCGCGCAGAAGGAAATGACTTAATCTTTCTAATAAAGAGGGTTTATGGGACAACTTTTCCGGCTCAGAAGCCATATGTACTGCTGAAAACAGCATCCTGTATAAAGAGATGATTTAAGCATACATTAAAAACGATGAATATGTCACCTCCGGCCACTGGCCTACTGTGGATTTATGCCAGATTTAAGGTGGTTATTGGCACTTTTCGGCACAAATCTGCTAAATTATCTCGCTATGTTAAATCGCTTTTTTCTCCTGCTGGCTGCGCTGCGTGCATCGCTTATCTTTAAAATTGTTGCCGGATTACTTATTTTCTATTTTTTGTTCGCCTGGCTAGCTATTAATCCCCTGGCGAAATGGCTGCTACCTAAAATCGCCGAAACCCAATTGGCGAGTAAAGCCTCCGTTGAAAAAGTCATTTTTGATCCTTTCCGCCTGATAGCGACGATAGAGCACCTTGCGCTGGCTGAGAAAAGCGGCGCACCGTTAGCGTCTTTTGACAAATTGGTCGTAGATATGGAATTCAGCGGGCTGTTTAGCTGGGCCTGGAAAATGAAACATATCGAATTAACTGCACCCCAAGTGAACGTCCATATTTCCAAGCAAGGAAAACTCAACTGGTCAGACCTGATTGCCAAGCTTAACGAAGAGCCATCTCCGCCAGAAAAAGACCTGCCGCGTGTGATTATTGAAAATATTGATATTCGTAAAGGTGATATCGAATATCTGGATGACCAGCATTCAACACCGCTACAAGCCTCCTTAAAACCGCTGGACTTCGAACTGGATGGCTTCTCGACCTTGCCTGAAGACCGTGGTGATTACCTGATAGCCGCCAAACTGCCTTACCAGGGTGGGACGTTGAAGTGGAAAGGTAACTTTGGTGTTAATCCACTGGCATCGCAAGGCTCACTTGCCATAGAAGGGTTGAAAATTGCGAAACTCGTACAATGGGTGAACACTCAATCATGGCCATTTCAACCAGATGCAGGCACCTTTTCCAGTCAGTTAAACTATGATTTTTCACTACCAGACCAGCATCCTAAACTGTTAGTAGCTAATGCGACATTTGCGATTGATACCCTGGCGGGAAAACTGGCACAAGGTGATCGAGTAACATTCAACCAGATCAAGCTCTTGATCAGGCAATTTGCATTTACCCAGCCATCGCATACCACGATTACAACACAAGGCATTACCCTTAATCTTGATCAACTCAAGTTACAAAAACCGCAAGCAGAATTTACACTGGCCTCAGCCAATGCCACCTTACCCATGCTTGAGTTTACCGATAAGGACCATGCGCAAGTCACTTTTGAAAATCTCAACTTGCAATTTGCGCAATTGCTATTGCAGCATCAGCAAAAAAGTCTTTTCCAGCTCCCCGCATTATCTGTAGAGCAAGTCAGTCTGAATCTGGCCGAACGCCAGGCAGACGTCGGAAAAATATTGCTGGCGGATGGCAAATTTTCTGCAACCCATCACGCCAATGGCACACTGGATTGGCAGCAGGCATTAGCCACCGCAACCGCATCAAACACAGAACAAAAAGTGTCTGCAAATAAGGAAAAATCCGAGGCTACGCAAAAACCGGATGCCCCTTTCCATTTAAATATAGGCGAAGTTGCGCTAGAACATTGGCAACTCGCTTACCTGGACCAGCAGTTTGCGAAACCCTTGGAAGCGAATATCGCCGACTTTAACTTGCATCTGGCGCTAGACCAGCAAACAGACACACAGATAAAACAAATCAAGGCCGAAGCCAAGCAGCTCAGCGTGCAATCGGACAAGAAACCAGTCGCGCAACTGGGCAGTCTGGCGCTTACTGATGGTTCATTGGGATTGGCTCAACAAAAAATCAATCTGGGCGCCCTTCAACTTACCGGTCTCAAAACCAGTGTGATCAGGCAAGCTGACCAGCAGTTAAACTGGCAGGCATTACTTGCCCCGGCGGCTAAAATGGCAGAAGTCATGCCGACACAAGGAAACAGCATTTCTGTGCCAAGCAAGCCAAAAGCGACTACTTCTGCAGCATCGGAAAAATCTGCCTGGGCATTTGGTTTAAAACGTTTTACCTTGCAGCAGGCCGATATTCATATTGAAGACAATACCACCGCTACACCGGTGATATTGGATGTCGCAGATGGTAGCATTGAGCTTGCTGACCTGAGCCAGCAGATGACACGTGCATTACCGGTGAAAGCCGCTTTCAAAGTAAAGCAGGGCGGGCAGTTCAGCGCCCATGGCAAATTATCTCCTTCACCCTTTAAGACTGACTTGCAATTATCGCTGGTCGATTTATCACTCAAACCATTCGCTCCCTATATCCAGCAAGTCGCCTTGCTCAACTTGCAAGATGGAAGCGCCAGTATTCAGGGGAAACTTCAGAAAATCAGCAATGGTGCGACCACCTTTGATGGTGGATTCAATGTAAAAAATTGGTCACTGCTGGAAGAAGCCAGCCAGCAACCTTTTCTGCGTTGGGAATCATTGCAGGGAGATGGACTTGCCCTTTCGCTGGCACCTAACCGCCTGCAAATAAACACGCTAACGCTGAATAGCGCGCAAACAAAATTCATCATTTACCCTGACCGTAGCCTGAACATTTCCAAGGTCATGCGAACCTCGCCGACTACAGCCAGCAAACAAGCTGCCACCAAACCAGCCGGCAATGAGCCACCCGCGACAGCGGCTGACACTAAGCCAGCGAATACAAATAACCATTCACCGGACTTTCCTGTCAGCGTGGATACGGTACGTATCAATGGCGCCAAACTCGAATTCGCGGATTTGTCGTTACCACAACCTTTTGGGACCAACATCCACTCGCTTGGCGGAGTCATCAACGGCATTTCAACCAATCCCGTTGCAACAGCCCAGGTAGAGCTTGATGGCAAGGTCGATGAATATGGGGCAGCGCGTATTCAAGGGTCGTTGCAACCATTCAAAGCAACTGAGTTTACCGATATCAAACTGGCGTTTAGCAATCTTGATATGAACCGGCTCACACCCTACTCCGGCAAATTTGCCGGGCGCAAAATT
Organism: Methylophilus sp. Leaf414; assembly: GCF_001425425.1. Taxonomy (NCBI): domain Bacteria; kingdom Pseudomonadati; phylum Pseudomonadota; class Betaproteobacteria; order Nitrosomonadales; family Methylophilaceae; genus Methylophilus; species Methylophilus sp. Leaf414. The sequence continues at coordinate 617,059 of NZ_LMQQ01000001.1, forward strand.
GAATCCGGCAAACTATCTGTGGACCTCGAGTACAAAATCAAACAGCGCCAGTTGACGGGTGAAAACAAATTTGTGCTCAAGAAACTGACGTTAGGTGAAAAAATAGATAGCAAAGATGCGCCTGACCTGCCACTCGACCTTGCTATCGCGATCCTGGAAGACAGTGACGGTGTGATTGACCTGGATTTACCGATCAGCGGCAGCCTGGATGACCCTAAATTCAGCTACGGCGGTATTATGTGGAAAGCCTTTACCAACGTGCTGACTAAAATTGTGACCGCCCCATTCAGCGCATTAGGCAAACTGTTTGGCAGTAGCGAAAAACTCGAGGCTATTGTGTTTGAGGCAGGAAAATCTGCAATTTCGCCTCCGGAACTGGAAAAGCTGCACGCAGTGAGCAAAGCACTGGAAAAACGCCAGCAATTGAAATTAGGCATTATTCCTGGTTATGACTCGGCAGCGGATACCCGTGCCATCCAGGAAATGATGCTGCGCAAACAAGTCGCTGAAGAGATGGGCATACGTCTTGAAGCGGGGCAATCGGCTGGGCCAATAGACCTGAATAACCCAAAAGTACAATCAGCGTTAACAGCTTTGCACGATCGCCAGACTAATAAAGGCCTGCTCAAACGTCTGGCCGCCAAACTGGAAAAAGTACCCGAAGGTTTTTACCCTCAGGCGCAGGAAGCATTAACCACCAGTATTCAAGTCACGGAAACCGACTTGCAGAACCTGGCCAAATCCCGTGCAGACTCTATTCAGAAAACATTGCAAGAGGCGGGAGTCAGTGCGCAAAGAGTGACGTCAGCAACTCCCGTCACGGTCAAAGGGGATAGAAACCAGGTGCCAAGTAAATTGACACTGGATGTGATAAAAAATTAGCTGATGCTTCCGGATCAAGGTCATGAGAGTGCCCTTGATTGATTCGGTAGAAGAAGAATCTACATCACCAGCACAGTCAGTAGCTGCTGAAAAAACCTCAATGCCGGTGACAGGATCATACTTAATACGCCGGTAAATAACAGCGCAATCAAAATCAGCATACCGTAACGCTCTACCTTGGAAAATGCGATAGCTGCTCGCATCGGCAACAGACTCACAGCCATCCTGCCACCATCTAATGGGGGTAATGGCAATAAATTCAGTACTAACAGAACCAGGTTAATCTGAATGCCGGCAATACTCATTTGTGAGAGGAAATCCTGCGCTGACAGCGGAAACAGTTCAATCCTGGCAAGAATCAAACCCCAGCCTATCGCCATGACAAAGTTGGAGGCAGGCCCGGCCAATGCGACCCATAGCATATCTTTTTTAGGATGACGCAAATTAGCGAAATTCACCGGCACTGGCTTAGCCCAGCCAAACAACACGCCACCCAGCATCACGCTTAATGCAGGTAATAAAATAGTGCCGACAGGATCAATATGTTTAAACGGGTTCAGCGTAATCCTGCCCATACGCTCAGCCGTCAAATCCCCAAAATATTTTGCCGCATAGCCATGCGCGGCTTCATGCACGGTAATCGCGAACAAGATGGGTAATGCATAAGCTGCGATTTTTTGTATGACGGTTAATTCCATTTGATTTCAAATTCCTAAGTTCTGACCTAGTCAAGGCCAGGGAGCAACACCGGCACGTACCAGCTCAGGTGGGTCCTGGGTCAAGTCCAGCACTGTCGTAGCGCCGACATGCGCAATATCGCTGTCTATCACCGCATCGACCTGGTGCTCCAGTGTCTCGCGTATTTCCCAGCCGACCGACATCGGCACATCATCGCCAGGCAATTGCAAGGTCATGCTTATTAAAGGCATATTCAACGACTCAAGCAATGCTTGCGTGACGATATGCCTGGGTACGCGTAATCCTATGGTGCTGCGTTTAGGGTGCTGCAGGCGGCGAGGCACTTCGCGACTGGCTTCCAGCAAAAAGGTATAAGCGCCGGGAGTCAAGGCTTTGAGTAAACGGAACTGGCTGTTATTTACTTTGGCATAGGTGCCAATCTCGGCCAGGTCGCGGCAGATTAAAGTAAACGGATGGTCATCATCCACGCCGCGCATGCGCCGGATACGCGTTTGTGCGTCCTTAAACTCCATCGAGCAGACCAGTGCATAACTGGAATCTGTCGTGCAGGCAATCACACCGCCCTGCTGTATCAACTGGGCTGCCTGCTGGATCAATCTGGTCTGCGGATTTTCCGCATGAATGATGAAATATTGTGCCATCGTAACTATTGCAGCAGGCTTGCTTCCGGCCAATCCTGCCAGACAGGCACGCAGCCGGCTGGCAGATCCGGCAAACGCCCCATTTCCATGTAGGACATACCAGGCCCATGGTAATCAGACCCTTGTGAAGCTTTCAGGTCAAAACGGTGCGCAAGTTTGGCAAACTGTGCATATTGTGGTGGCTGATGGCTACCAGTGACCACTTCCAGCGCTACACCCCCTTGATCCCTGAACTCATTCAATAGCAAATGCATATTGACGAAACCCAGGTCATATCTGCCCGGATGCGCCAGCACCGCTTGGCCACCGCTATCTTTAATCAGCGTCAGCGCCTCTTGGAGGCTCATCCACTCATGATTCACATAGCCAGGCTTGCCTTTAACCATGTATTTTTTAAACACGGATTTAATGTTTTTTGCGTGCCCCTGTTTCACCAGGAACTGGGCAAAATGGCTACGCGTCATTACGCTATTGCCGGATATTTCCCGTGCACCCTCATAGGCATTGGCAATACCGGCCTTCGCCAGCCCCTCGGCTATCTGGCGGGCACGCGCATCGCGTCCCTCCCGCACTCTGGCAAAAGCCTCCAGCAGTGCAGGATGTTGAGGATTAACGCGCAATCCGACGATATGCAAAGTTCGTTTTTTCCAGGTGGCTGAAATCTCAACCCCATCAATCAAATGAATGCCATGCTGCTCGGCGGCCACACGTGCACGTGCCAGCCCACTCACTTCATCATGATCGGTCAATGCCAGCACACGTACACCTTTGCTGGCGGCGTGAGCCACAAGCTCTTCAGGCGAAAGCAAACCATCAGACATGGTTGAGTGGCAATGCAAATCGATGGGGACTGTCATGATTGATGATAATGCTGATTCGGTAATTGGGAGGAAACTTCGCCTGTTCTGACCTTCGTTAGGAAACGAACTTTGCAATTCGACAGAAATCATAGCAAAATAGTGCCCTCACAGATAGCAGGAATTCAGTCACCTGATCCCACATGCAAGTCATTATCGATTTATTGCCCGTCATCCTCTTTTTTATAGCCTATAAAAAAGCAGGTATTTTTGTAGCCACCTCTGTTGCTATTATCAGCACATTAGTACTCATGCTGGTCGTGTGGCTAAAGCGCGGCAAAATTGACAAGATGCTGATGATTAATGGCGCGGTAATCACAGTGCTTGGCGGCATTACCTTATTGCTGCACGATAAAACCTACATCATGTGGAAGCCAACCGTGATTTACTGGATAGGCGCACTGGCACTTTTATCCAGCCGCTACATTTTCCAGAACAACCTGATCGCCCGCATGCTGGGCAAAATCATCGCCCCGCCAAATAATGTATGGGATAAGCTAAACCTGTGCTGGGTACTCTTTTTAGTAGGTTTGGGCAGTTTAAACCTGTACGTGGCTTTTCATTATGATGAGAATGCCTGGGTAAATTTCAAATTATTCGGCACGACCAGCATCATGTTCATATTCATTATTTCGCAGGTGTTTGTGCTAAAAGATTATTGGATAGAGCACACACCGCCTGCCTGAGAAAACTGACGGATAGTCCTTATGTTATACATGATTTACGCCCAGGATAATGCCAACAGCCTGCCGTTGCGCCTGCAGCACAGGCCTGCCCACCTGGAGCGCCTGCAGCAGTTGCAAGCCGAAGGCCGCTTGGTACTGGCAGGCCCGTTACCTGCCATTGATAATATAGACCCGGGCGAAGCCGGTTTTAGCGGCAGCCTGATCGTGGCAGAATTTGAGTCATTACAGGCCGCTACCGAATGGGCTGACAACGACCCTTTCAGGCATGCAGGCGTCTATGGCAACATTGTAGTGAACCCTTTCCGCAAGACGTTGCCATAATGCTGCAAACTGAAATTACACAACGTCTGCAAGCACTTCAGCCCGAACAACTCGACATCGAAGACGACAGTGCTTTGCACAAAGGACACGCAGGAAACACGGGCGGCGGGCACTTTACCATCACGGTGAAAAGCTCGCTATTTTCAGGAAAATCACAGATAATGCGCCATCGCATGGTATATCAATGCTTGCAAGATTTGATGACTCATCGCATACATGCGCTCAGTATCAACGCATTATCCACTGATGAGTCATCTGATTGAAACAATTCTGTTTTTTAATATTGCACCATTTCGTTTTTTAAGGATATTGCATGAAATTTTTGAAAATGATGTTGGCGATTGCATGCTTCAGCGCATTGCCACATGCTTACGCAGCTGATGCTGATGCCATCGCTACTGTTAACGGTAAACCAATCAAGAAAACCTGGGTTGAGTTTATCTTAAGAGATGCTGAAGCACGTACTGGCCAAAAAGCCAACGATGGCATGAAAGCCGCTGTCGTGAATGAACTGGTAGGTTCTGAACTGGCTTACCAGGAAGCGCAAAAAGCAGGCATTGATAAACAGCCTGACTTTATCGCGAGTGAAGAACTGGCTCGTCGCAAACTGTTGGTAAATGCGTTCCTGGCTGATTTCATCAGAAAAAACCCAGTGACTGAAGCCGAGAAAAAAGAAGGTTACGAGCAGTACAAAAAAGAGCTGGGTGACAAGGAATACAACGCACGCCACATCCTGGTTAAAACCGATGCTGAAGCAAAAGCGATTATTGCAGACCTGAAAAAAGGCACTGACTTTGCCAAGATTGCCAAAGAGAAATCATTGGACCCAGGCTCTAAAGAAAAAGGCGGCGACTTGGGCTGGTTCTCTCCAGCTGGCATGGTTAAACCATTTGCAGACGCATTGCTAGTCTTGAAAAAAGGCGAAACAACACCTGAGCCGGTTCAGTCTCAATTCGGCTGGCACGTAATCAAACTGGTCGATACACGTGCATTGCAAGTGCCTCCTTTTGACAAAGTTAAAGAAGGCATTGAGCGTACGATTCAGCAGCGCAAGCTGGAAAAATACATGTTGAGCCTGAAAGACAAAGCGAAAATTGAAGTTTCGGGTGTTGAGAAAAAAACCCCTTAATCATTTCAGTGTTGATGAGTTAAAAGCCAGCCCATGCTGGCTTTTACTTTTTAATGTGCCTGTAAATTGCAGTAATCGCCATTTAAGGTTTTACTCTCCTCTGGGTTCTGCGATAAAATCAAGAATTGTTCTCATTTGCAGGCTTGCTTAGCCCCTATGCAACTCAACGCACTCAAACCCGGTGAATCCGCAATCATCAATGGCATCCAGGCCGAACAGGCACTGGTACAACGCCTGCATGCCTTAGGATTTCGCCCGGGAAAGCAGGTGCAAGTTGTCCGCCAGGCCGCCTTCAACGGACCTTTACATATCCGTATAGGCTCAACGGATGTAGTGATCCGCGTGCAAGATGCGCAGGCCATTCATTTAGCTAACCCTTCACCTGAATCCTTGTCCGCATGAAACGTGTTGCTCTACTCGGCATGCCCAACACGGGCAAATCCACCTTGTTTAATCGATTAAGCGGTGCCTCGGCACGCGTCGGCAACTGGCCAGGAATGACAGTAGACCTGTTGAGCGCCAAAATTTTACTTGGCGGCCATGTTGCTGAACTAGTAGATTTACCTGGCCTGTATGATCTGCACGGGTTTTCAGATGATGAAGAAGTCGTCAGGCATTTCCTTAGTAATCATCCGATCGACCTGGCGCTGATTATCCTCAACAGCGCGCAGATTGACCGGCAACTCTCTCTAGCTTTGCAGATCCGCGCATTGGGTTTACCAACCGTGTTGCTACTGAATATGGAAGACGAAGCGAAACGCGCTGGCATCACCATAGACACCAAGCAGATGAGCCAGGAACTTGGCATGCCGGTGCTGACTATCAGCGCCAAATACGGCAGCGGTTGCCCGGAAGCTTTGCAATTGGCAGCCAGAGTGCTTGAAAAAAAAGCACCTGCAAGCGACCCCCAGCTGATTGCTACTCAGCTGCAAGCCGACAATGCCGTCGAACAGGAAATGCAACGCATTATTGACCGTTCGGTGCAAATGCCTTTGCAGCTGAATACATCGACGACTGATCGCATTGACCGTGTGCTCCTGCACCCGTGGTTTGGTTTACCGTTATTTTTTCTCGCTATTTTTCTGTTATTCCAGTTTATTTTCACCATAGGTGCTCCGTTACAGGATGCCACTGCCTGGATTTTTGACACTTTACGGGGTGAAATACTGGATCCGGCATTGTCAGGACTGCCAACATGGCTCAATGGATTATTACTGGACGGGCTTTATACTGGCCTGAGCACGGTCGCCGCTTTTGTGCCGATTATTGTGCTGTTTTTCCTGGTGATGAGTATGGTGGAAGATAGCGGCTATCTCTCCCGAGCTGCTTTCCTCATGGATACATTGATGGCCAAAATGGGGCTGGATGGACGTGGCTTCGTGATGGTACTGATGGGGTTTGGCTGTAACGTACCGGCGCTGATGGGCACCCGTGTCATGCGTAGCCGCCCTATGCGCCTGCTGACCATGCTGACGATACCCTTGTCCCTGTGTTCTGCACGTTTGCAGGTATTCCTGTTTATGATCGCCATACTCTTCCCTCCTTCACAGGCAGCAATGGCGCTGTTCTCGCTATATATGGTGAGTTTTTTCACTATTTTTCTCACTGCCATCCTGTTCAAACAGAAATTTGTCAGTAGTGAACCGTTTGTGCTCGAATTACCTCCATATCGTTTCCCTACGCCAAATCAAATCTGGATACGTGGCTGGCAGGAAGTCAAACATTTCCTCTATCGCGCTACTAAATTTATCGTCATCGGGGTGTTGATGGTCTGGCTGTTAACGCATTTGCCTACCACGGCAGTCCCGGCAAGCTCAGAAACCTGGGCCGGCAGCATAGGTCGCTTTTTTGCGCCGGTGCTTGACCCGATCGGCATTGATAATCACCTGGCGATTGCGCTTATATTTGGTTTTGTCGCCAAAGAGATTGTCGTGGGTTCGCTGGCCGTGATTTATGGTTTACAGGGAGATGCGCTTAGCCATCAGATCGCCGCCAATATTGATTGGGTACAAGGCATGAGTTTTATGCTGTTTACACTGATTTATACGCCGTGCCTGTCAACCATTGCCACCTTGCGGTCAGAAAGCAAAAGCCGCGGATTTATGTGGCTTTCGCTTGGCTGGTCACTTGGCCTGGCGTGGCTCATCAGCCTGGCTTTCTATCAAGGCGTTCGCGCACTTGGCTATTAATCAGCCAAAAGCTGCATTTAAACTCCAATTGATCCAGACAATTTCACGGCAACTCGTGGGTTGCTGTTTTTAACCGGCGCTTGTTTTTGGCACTGCGGGACTGTTCACTTTCTGCTAAAATAGCGGTTTGAATTTTCACCGAAAAATCCACTCGCCTCATGTCTAATCAAGCGCAATTTTTAAGCCTGCGCGGCAGTGCCGCCCTCTCCCAGTTCCGTCTCGATAAACTCTATAGCACACTCAAAGTCAGCGCCCCGAATATTGCGCATATTGCTACGGAGTTTGTGCATTTTGCTTTTAGCGAAAATGCATTAAGCGCGGCAGAGCAAGATACCCTTCAGCAGATTTTGACCTACGGCCCACAAACCAAAGCCGAGACTGCCGCCGGCGAATTGTTGCTGGTGATTCCACGCATAGGCACCATTTCACCATGGGCTTCCCGTGCCACAGACATCGCGTACAACTGTGGTTTGCACTTATTGCGCCTTGAACGTGGTATTGCCTATTTTGTCACCACCCGCGATGGACAGCCACTGACGGACGCTGAAAAACAGGCTTTGCGTGCAGTGATACAAGACCGCATGACTGAAACGGTGATTTACAGCGTGGCAGATGCCGAAAAGCTGTATCACCATGCCGACCCGAAACCATTAGCAAGCATTGATATCCTGGCCGGTGGTAAGGCAGCCCTCGAAGCCGCCAATAATGAAATGGGCCTGGCACTGTCTCCGGACGAAGTGGATTACCTGCTTGAGAACTACCTTAAAATGGGCCGCAACCCGACCGATGTCGAGTTGATGATGTTTGCGCAGGCCAACTCCGAGCATTGCCGCCATAAAATCTTTAATGCCGACTGGGTGATCGACGGTGTACAACAAGAGCTGTCGCTATTTAATATGATCCGCAACACGCATAAGCTGAACCCGGGCACGACCGTGGTCGCTTATTCGGATAACAGCTCGATTGTGCAAGGCCAGAAAACCAAACGCTTTTACCCATCTGCCGACCGCAGCTACCAGTTCGTTGAAGATGACATGCACTACCTGATGAAGGTAGAAACCCATAACCACCCGACCGCCATTTCACCCTTTGCAGGGGCTGCCACTGGCGCCGGCGGCGAAATTCGTGATGAAGGTGCTACCGGTATCGGCTCCAAACCCAAAGCAGGCCTGGCTGGATTCTCGGTTTCCAACCTCAACCTGCCTGACTTTGAGCAACCCTGGGAGTCGAACTACGGTAAACCTGGCCGTATCGCCAGCCCCTTGCAAATCATGATCGACGGCCCATTAGGCGGTGCAGCGTACAACAACGAATTTGGCCGTCCTAATATTGCCGGCTACTTCCGTACGTTTGAGCTGGAAACCACTGGTGTCGACGGCAATGCTGAGGTCCGCGGCTACCATAAACCGATTATGCTGGCCGGTGGTGTCGGTAACATTTCCGGTAGCCATAGCCATAAAAACACTATTCCTGCGGGCGCAGCGCTTATTCAGCTAGGCGGCCCTGCCATGCTGATTGGCCTCGGCGGTGGTGCGGCATCCAGCATGGATACGGGGTCCAACACTGAAAACCTGGACTTTGACTCAGTGCAACGCGGCAACCCTGAATTACAGCGTCGTGCCCAGGAAGTCATTGACCGTTGCTGGCAGTTGGGCGACAAAAATCCGATTGTAAGCATTCACGATGTCGGTGCCGGCGGTATCTCCAACGCTTTTCCTGAGTTGGTTAACGATGCCAAAGTCGGTGCGATATTCCAGTTGCGCGATGTGCATAATGAAGAACCGGGCATGGCTCCACGTGAATTGTGGAGTAACGAAGCGCAAGAACGTTATGTGCTGGCAGTGACCCAGGATCAGTTGCCATTATTTGAAGAAATTTGTGCCCGCGAACGCTGCCCATTTGCGGTGGTGGGCATTGCAACTGCTGAACGTCATTTGACGGTGGAAGATAGCCACTTTGCCAATAAACCTGTGGATATGGATTTATCCGTATTGCTGGGCAAACCACCAAAAATGTTGCGTGATGTGAAGTCTAGCCAAAAAACTTTATCTGCATTTGATACCAGCAAGATTGATTTACAAGAGGCTGTTGCCCGGGTATTGCGTTTGCCTGGCGTGGCCGACAAAACTTTCCTGATTACCATTGGTGACCGTACGGTCACTGGCCTGATTGCGCGCGACCAGATGGTCGGCCCATGGCAAGTGCCTGTCAGCAATGTCGCTGTGACGTGTGCCGGTTACGAAACCAACGAAGGTGAAGCGTTTGCCATCGGCGAAAAAGCGCCTTTGGCATTGCTAGATGCGCCAGCTTCCGGCCGTATGGCGATTGGTGAAGCGATTACCAATATTGCCGCCGCTTCAATTAGCGACATCGGCAACCTGAAACTTTCCGCGAACTGGATGGCACCCGCGGGCCACCCGGGTGAAGATGCTGCCTTATACGAAACGGTAAAAACGGTGGGGATGGAGTTATGCCCTGCCCTTGGCATCAGTATCCCGGTGGGTAAAGATTCCATGAGCATGAAAACAGTGTGGAATGAAGATGGCCAGAACAAAGCCGTCACTTCACCCATTTCACTGGTGATTTCAGCGTTCGCCAATACTTCAGATGTGCGCAAAACACTGACGCCACAATTGCGTACCGATCTCGGTGACAGTGAATTAATCCTGATTGACCTGGGTAATGGCAAAAACCGCATGGGTGGCTCGTCACTGGCGCAAGTGTATAGCCAGCTAGGCGACACGGTGCCGGATGTAGATCAGCCTTCACAGTTGAAAGCATTTTTTACCGCCATCCAGCAATTGAATGCTGATGGCAAACTGCTGGCTTACCATGACCGTTCTGATGGCGGCCTGTATGTGACTTTGGCAGAGATGGCGTTTGCCGGTCATTGTGGCTTAACTGTGGATTTGAGCAAGCTGCCGGGCGACAGCATCAGCGTATTGTTTAATGAAGAACTGGGTGCCGTACTGCAAGTGCGCGCAGCTGAAGCTGCAGACATTAGCAGCCTGTTGCAACAAAATTTGGGCAGTAGCGTTCACCGTATAGGCAACGTTAACAATGGTCACGACATTGTGATCAAGCATGGCGCCACTCACTACCAGGCCGCTCGTATAGACCTGCATCGCATGTGGTCTGAAACCACTTACCGGATGCAAAGCCTGCGTGACAATCCAGCCTGTGCGCAGCAAGAATACAACCGTATCCTGAATGCAGGTGATGTAGGCCTGCATGCAAAGTTAACGTTTGATATCAACGACAATATTGCCGCGTCTTATATCAATACCGGCAAACGCCCGAATATGGCGATCTTGCGCGAGCAAGGTGTGAATGGCCAGACTGAAATGGCCGCAGCATTTGATCGTGCCGGGTTTAACAGCGTTGATGTGCATATGAGCGACGTCATCAGTGGCCGCGTGTCACTGAAGGACTTCGCTGGATTGGTGGCCTGTGGTGGCTTCTCGTATGGCGACGTGCTTGGTGCCGGTGAAGGCTGGGCAAAATCCATCCTGTTCAACAACCGTGCGCGCGATGAATTCAGCGGCTTCTTCAACCGAGGTGACACGTTTGCACTAGGCGTGTGTAACGGTTGCCAGATGATGAGCAACCTGCACAGCATTATTCCTGGCGCTGACCTCTGGCCGCATTTTGTGCGCAATAAATCAGAACAATTCGAGGCACGCTTTGCGCTGGTAGAGATTTTAAGCTCGCCATCCATCTTTTTTGATGGCATGGCAGGCAGCCGTATGCCGATTGCTGTGGCCCATGGTGAAGGATTTACGGAATTTACTGATGCCAACGCTGTCACAAATGTGCTAAAACAGCAGCTGGCAAGTGTGCGTTTTGTGGATCATGCGTCAACGCCGACGGAAGTCTATCCGTTTAACCCTAACGGTTCCGCCCAGGGGTTGACCGGATTCACCACTCCGGATGGGCGTTTCAGTATCATGATGCCACATCCGGAACGCGTGTTCAGGACTGTGCAGAACTCATGGCATCCGGATGACTGGCAGGAAGATAGCCCGTGGATGCGTATGTTCCGCAACGCCCGCAAGTTTGTTGCTTAAGCAATAAAGCAAAGTTGTTAATTTTAAAAAATGAAAATCAGGTGTTTGGAGAAATTATGAAATCAATTAAATGTTTACTGGCCTTACTCGCCGTGTCCTTTTCACTGCAGGCTTTTGCGCTGTCAGATGAAGAATATATGGAGTTTACTGAAGCGCTTACCGGCGGCAATGTTAAAGTCGTCAAGAAATACGTAGAAACTGACCCAAGCCTGGTTAACCAGAAGTTTTTTGCTTGGGAACCCTTGCAAATGGCGGCTTCTAAAGGTCGGATGGACGTAGTGAAATACCTGATTTCAAAAGGTGCTGACAAAGATTACGTTCACCCGGCCAGCAACAATACGGCTTTTCATATGGCTGCCTTTATTGGCGACGAAAAATTAATGAGATATCTGGCCGCACAAGGGGCTGATGTGAATAAAAAACTGAAAGGTGATGTTTCATTGATCCGTTACTTCAGGGAAGAGCATAACGAAAAAATGGTTGCGTTACTCACAGAGCTCGGCACTAAAGATGACGGCTGTAAGGAAGATAAATGCTTTTAATGTCTGGTAGATACCATCATTAAAAAAAACGGTCATGTCTTGCATGGCCGTTTTTTTTGCATTCGGCCTTTGCAATTCAGCTATGTAATTTTTAGTTAGGTAATTCTGTAATGTAACCAGAGTCACGCACACCACCGCGATGACTTAGAATAATATAAAACAAGAATAACTAAACCACACTCCTGGGGGATTGATGAAAAGATTGCACCTGAGTATTGCACTGGCTTGTAGTGTGACGTGGATAATGCCACTGTCCCTTTATGCTCAAGACAATGATGCACAAGAAAATATTTCTCATGCGATAACGACACTCGCCGCCTCTTGTGCCGCTTGCCATGGCCCTCAAGGAAATAGTTTGGGTGGTACGCCTACCCTGGCGGCGTTAAATAAAGACTATTTTATTCAACGCATGCAGGGTTTCAAAAACGGCTCAATTTCATCTACCGTGATGCATCATCATGCCAAGGGCTTGAAGGATGAAGAAATCACCGCATTGGCAAATTACTTTGCTCTCCAGCAAAGACACACGCCCACAGTTGCACCACATCAGTCTTTTCAGGGGGCACAATAATGCGTATGAACAAACACCTCCCCTCAACTCTTGAAACGTCATCCCGCAGACAATTTGTTCGCTCAGTTATTTATGGAGGCCTGGCTTTTTATGGCATGCCTGCGTTTGCGCGTGCCAGTAAACCACCTCTTGGGCATGTAGTGATCGTAGGTGCCGGTTTTGCCGGGCTGACAGCCGCCAAATATCTTCGCGAATGGAGTCTGGGCAATATCAAGGTGACTATTGTTGAACCAAATCCACAGTTTATTTCCTGCCCGCAAAGTAACCTGGTATTAGGCGGCAGCCGCACGCTGGATGATTTAAGTTTTTCTTACGCGCTGGCACGCAAGCAGCATAACCTGCAATGGATTAAAGATGCGGTCACCGCGGTAGATATCGCAAACAAACAGGTGACCCTGTCACGCGGGAGTTTACGTTATGACCGCCTGGTACTGGCGCCAGGTGTAGACTTTGACTACAGCCGAATCCCTGGCATGCCTGCGCCGGTTGCTGATATTCCACATGCCTGGAAAGCGGGCAAACAAACATTGCAATTACGCCAGCAGCTCGAAAGCATGCCGGATGGCGGCGTATTCGTGATGACCATTCCGGCAGGCCCTTACCGTTGCCCACCCGGGCCTTATGAGCGTGCCTGCCAGGTCGCGCATTATTTCAAACAATACAAGCCAGGTAGTAAAGTGATTATCCTGGATGCCAATGCCGATATCACTTCTAAAAAAGGCTTGTTTCTGCAGAGCTTTCAAGGCGCCTATCAGGGCATTATTGAATACCATAATAACAGCGGCATTTTGCAATTAGACACTGCCAGTAAAACCATCAAGACAGACTTTGAGACAGTGAAAGCGGATGTACTGAATGTGATTCCACCGCAACTGGCAGGCAAAGTGGCTCAAACTGCTGGACTGGCGAATGTTGATCAACGCTGGTGCGAAGTAGACTTTACAACCTATGCTTCAAATGTAAATTCGGATGTACATATCATTGGTGACAGTATTTCGGCGGGTTTGCCAAAATCTGCGCACATGGCGACTTCGCAAGCCAAAATCTGCGCTGCCGCCATTGTTGATATTCAGTCAGGCATCCCGCCGAATCCGCTGCCGGTATTTGCTAACACCTGCTACAGCTTTGTCGACGACAAACAGGCAATGCACGTGGCAAACGTCTACCGTTATGATCCTGCCAAAAAATCCATGGTGTCCGCTGAAGGAGGTGGTGTGTCTACAAAAGCCACGGACCAGGAAGGTGACTATGCCCAAGCCTGGGCGCAAAACATCTGGGCGGATACATTGACATAATGACTGTTCACTTGAATTCTGACGCTGCAATGAAATTATCAAAACGTCTGTTAACAGGCTTATTCGGCGCATGCAGTGTCGTCGCTGTAGTTTTCATTCAAACTATTGCTTTAGCGCAAACTGAAGTCCCGGCTCAAAAGCAAACCACAGCCCCAGCTTCGCTGAAACAAGACCCAAAAGTGCAAACAGCGCTGTCAAGATTAAAAGTTGCAGACGGTCTGAAAATCGAACTTTTCAGTGATGTAAGTCAATGGGGCTCGCCACGCATGCTTGCCCTGGACAAACAGGGTCGCTTGCTGGTGAGCCTGACTGATCAAGGTCGCGTCATTCGATTGAATCAGCAGGGAGAGGTTGAAGTCATTGCCCAGGGATTGGATACACCGCATGGCATAACGCTCCTGGGTGAAGATTTGTTGATTGCCGAGCAGACAGGGGTAGTGAAACTGGTCAAACAAGGTGATCGCTGGGCATCACCCCAACCTTTTATCCACAACCTGCCTAGCGGCGGACATAGTTCAAAAACGGTAAAAGTCTCTCCCGATGGTTTTATCTATATTAATGTCGGTTCCAGCTGCAATGTATGCATTGAAGAGAATGCCATGCGTGCTACATTGCTGAGATTCACTGCGGATGGTCGCCCGGCCGGTGCTTTGCAAACGGTTGGCCGGCATGCGCAAGGCGCCATCTGGGCCACAGGGCTGCGCAACACGCAAGGGTTTGCCTGGCACCCAGAAACCGGCGACCTGTTTGCCACCAATAATGGTGCTGATAACCGCAGTGGTGTTAAAAATGGTCCCGCAAATGATGATTTGCCACCCGAGCACTTGAACCAGATCATACCCGCCAAAAATTACGGCTGGCCTTATTGCTGGGCAGACATCAAAAATCAGGGGCACATGTTTCAAGACCCAAACTTTACCGGCGAAGCCGATGTATGCAAACAAACACAAGCACCAGCCATCACCCTGCCGGCACATAGCACCCCCATAGGATTAACATTCTTGCACCGGAGCCGTTTACCGGAAAACATGCAACAGGATGCGATTGTCGCCTTGCATGGCTCATGGAATCGCCGACAGCCAAGTGGATATGCTTTGTTCCGTATAAAATTCAGGAACCATCAACCGGTCGCCACCGTCCCATTCATTGAAGGCTGGTTGCAAGGCAACCAGTCGTGGGGAAGACCAGTAGATGTGATTGTTGGCGCTGATGGCTGGCTTTATGTCAGTGATGATCAAACTGGCTGGATTTATCGCGTACGCAATGACTAAGTCCAGTTGCAATCCTTATGTGTGATCCCCATTTGGGATAGTGAATCAGCCATTTAATGCTGATATAACAGGAGCAAGGCATGAAGCAAATTTTAATGACTGTGGGCTTGATCTGTGCAAGCTGGATCGGCGTCGCTAACGCTGCAACTACGCCGGCATTAGTCATTCAGGTACCGGATACTTTTTACCAGCATCCGGTACGTTTACTACACCCTTATGCCAATTACTGGCATAACCGTGGAGAGTCGGCTGATAAAGTAAGTGCATCTGCTTTTCAGTCCCGGCATTACACCACCTCAAGTTGCACAGCAGATGCGAATGGCCAGGCGTTGGTTGTTATTGAGCCAAATATGTTTTATAACCCGCAAATGGGCGTATTTCATAGCCAGATCACTGCCCGGGTTTATACCAAAGCAAGCGCAGACAGCGCCCTGGGTAAACCGCTATTGACCGCCAAAGGCGAAGGCCAGTCACGAGGCTGGATCACTTACAATGTTGAAAACTTTGCCCAGAAATCTTACCAGCAGGCATTCGACCAGGTGATTCAGCAGTTACAGAAAGATCCTGTGTTCAAACAATCAGTTGAGCAAGCGTCTGTACAGAATTTTGAAGCTTTATGCGATAGTATCAACACTATTACCCAACCAAAATTATTCTTTTAGGAGCAACCATGTTGTATGGCTATCGTCACCGCGTTATCTCAAGTTTATTCGCTGCAGCGTTTTTTTCTTTAAGCAGCTATAGCCATGCACACGGGTTGGATCCGGTTAACGGATTGCTTACCCCTGAATCGGTCATTCAGGCAGCAGATGGCAAACTGTATGTATCCGAAATTAATGAGTTTGGTAAAGATGGCGATGGCCAGATCCGCGTCATTGATCACGGAAAATCCAGCGTGCTGGTGCAAGGCCTGGATGATCCAAAAGGGTTGACCATTATCGGCACTGACCTGTTTGTGGCTGATAAAAGCAGAGTCTGGCGCGTGCCACTCAACCAAACCCCGGCTAAGGCCGAGGTGTATATCGCTGCTACTGAGTTCCCTCAAGTACCGCAATTTTTGAATGACTTGGCTGCAGATGCAAACGGCAATCTATATGTCAGCGACAGTGGCGACATTATGGGCACCGGCAAAGGCGGTGCAGTTTATAAAATTACGCCGCAACGCAAACTCAGCCTGGTGATTGATGGAAAAGCAGATCCGCGCGTGCTGGCGCCTAACGGCTTACTGGCAGATGCCAAAGGCGAACACCTGTTAGTCGTTGATTTTACCTCCGGCATTCTTTACAACTATGATCTGGCAGCCCGTAAGTTACAGGAAATTGCCAGTGGATTTGGCGGCGCTGATGGCATCGTTCGTCAGGCAAACGGTACGGTTTATGTGAGTGACTGGAAAAACGGCAAGGTTTACCGTGTCGATAACAACAAGGCTGTGTTGCTTAAAGATGGTTATCAGTCTGCCGCAGATATCGCGCTCAGCCAGGATGATCATCATCTACTGGTACCGGATATGAAAGCAGGCGCGCTGGATGTCATCCGTCTGAAGTAACTGAACGAGATCGACAGACAAAAAAAACCACGCTTGCGCGTGGTTAAGTGAGAGGATACACACGAAACCGCTAATTGTCTCAGCTATACCGCAGGGAATACAGCTAGCTTTGGCAACATCACAGTTACTTGCTTTGCGCAGTTTTTTTGTCAACCTCCTTTCGGGGGTTAACCACTGGCTGCGCACCAGCGTGTTTGGCAGACCTGAGATGCTTGTTCATCTCGACTTGTTCTTGAGGAGTCGGGTTGGTTCTCGCAGTACAGGCAATCGAAATCAACAAGCCTAGCATTACGATAGAACGCTTCCTCATCATCGCTCCTTACATATGTTCCAATGGCGCTTTTTAAATTTTTTCATCGCACGGTGATATGTATTCCGTGTCGTCACCATTGCACAATACGCCCCTCCCCTTACAGCCAACTTACAAACCAAAAAGACAGATAATTTGGAGTACACTGCACTCGTTCATATTGATTGGCAGACATAATGCGCTTATTAATTGTTGAAGATGATTTGGTCATTGCAAACGGGCTGGTGCGCGTACTGACGCAGGCAGAATATGCAGTGGACCATGTGGCAGATGGCAAACAGGCCATACGTGCCATTCAGGATGGTGTTTATGACCTGGTGATTTTAGACCTGGGATTGCCGACGATGGACGGCACGCAGGTATTGTCGCACTTACGACAGCAGGCAAACCCGGTAGCGGTGTTGATACTCACAGCGCGAGAGGATGTCGCCACGCGCGTACAGGCGCTGGACCTGGGCGCTGATGACTTCCTTACCAAACCTTTCCACCTTGAAGAACTCGAGGCGCGCGTGCGGGCGCTCATACGCCGCAGTAAACTAGGTAATAACTTACCGTTGCAATGCGGCAATCTGAAGCTGGATGTTCCTAACAAATTGGCTAGCATTAACGAGCAGGCAATTACCTTGTCAGCCCGTGAACTGCATCTGCTGGAAACCCTGATGATGCGCATGGGTAAGATTATCGCTAAAGAACAGATTATGGAATCGCTTTGTAACTGGGACGAGTCCCTCGGTGACAATGCGATTGAAGTGTATATCCACCGCCTGCGCAAAAAGATCGAACCAAGTGGTGCACGCATCCGCACCGTTCGTGGCCTGGGTTACATGCTGGAAGCTGAACATATCAACCCATGATGGCACCACCCCGCTCGCTCAAAAACCAGTTACGTTTATGGTTGCTGCTCACCATGTTGTTTGTGCTGGGCATTTCTGCGGCTATCTCTTACTCGCGCGCATTGCATTATGCAACGCAGGCTTATGACCAGGCGTTGCTGCGTACGGTGCTGGCACTTTCCGACGAAGTGATCGTCGATGAGCATAACCAGGTCAAAATCGAATTGCCGGAAATCGCCAGCCATTTACTCAGCTACAACGAAGGTGATCATATCTATATCCGCATTACCGGCCCCGAAGGCAAGCTGGTATTTGGTGAAGCCCACCTGCCGTTACCCACACATCCGGTGATAGGCAATCAGGAGATATATTACAACAGCACCTACAAGGGCGAACCTATTCGTGTGGTGACTTTCGCGTTACCGGTCAGCACCGAGCCCAATGCAGGGAATATCCTGATTAGCATGGCGGAAACCACCGCCAAACGGGACGCGATGGTGGCAGAGATGGTGGAGGAAATGTTGCTGCCGCAAGTACTGATGATGATACTGGCCGCCATCGTGATCGAGCTAGGTATTTTTTTCGCACTCAAACCGATGCAAGATTTAAAAAACGCTTTGCATGAACGTTCTTACCGCGATTTAAGTGCACTGGATACTGACTCCACGCCACACGAGCTTCAGCCTTTGGTACAAGCCATGAACGCCTTGCTGGAACGGGTCAAATCCGGACTACAGCAACAGCAGCAATTTATTGCGGATGCCTCACATCAATTACGCACTCCCATTGCCGGCTTGCAAACGCAGGCTGAACTGGCTCTGCGCAGTGAGCCGCCAGAGTCAGTGAAAGAACCGCTTAATTTCATATTGCGCAGTACTACGCGGCTATCGCACCTGATACAGCGGCTATTGAGTATGGCCAGAACAGATGCGGCAACCACTCAATTGAAATTCCAGACAGTATCGCTGACCAGCATTATTTACGAAGAATGCGCACGCTGGATAGGCCCGGCAACTGACAAAGGGCTTGAACTCGAAGTGTTGATTGAAACTCAACATGATCATGTCTGGGGCGATGCCTTGATGTTGTCCGAGATGCTTAACAACCTATTGGAAAACGCTATTCTGTATACGCCTGAACAAGGGCTGATCAAAATCAGGCTATGGCAAACCGCTAACGATGTGTTTTTGCAGGTAACAGATAACGGCGTGGGCATTCCCCCACAACAGGCTGCTCGCGTATTCGAGCGCTTTTACCGACTCAACCCCAATCAGGGCAACGGTTGTGGTCTTGGCTTGGCGATTGTGGCCGAAGTAGCCGAGCATCATAACGCCACGATTAATGTCAGCCCTGGATTGGAGCATCCGGTGACACACGACACCGGTAGCCAATTCACGGTAAAATTCGGCTGCTATGATGTCCTGCCTCAGAACACTCGCCCTGCAAATACTCACGCTCAGTGACCCGCAACTAAAATGCACACGAGTGCATTTGCTGTGGGATGACTTGAATACAGGTAAATTGCACCTAAATACCTCCCTTAAATTACATAGTGCTGCGCCTATTCCAGGCCGGCCTGAGCGCCCAGCATTAGTCCCACCCAGGGAGCTTAAACGCCGCGCCATGAATACGGTTGAAGGACGTGCTGCCCTGATTCATGCACTCGCGCATATCGAATTCAATGCTATCAATCTCGCCTTAGATGCCGTCTGGCGGTTTGCAGACATGCCAGCAGAGTATTACAGAGACTGGTTGCAAGTGGCGAAAGAAGAGGCTTATCACTTCACCTTACTGCGGAAACACCTGCAAAATCTTGGGTTTGATTACGGTGATTTTGATGGTCACAATAGCTTGTGGGAAATGGTCGAAAAAACACAATCCGATGTGCTGGCCCGCATGGCATTGGTGCCGCGAACCCTGGAAGCACGTGGCCTGGATGCAAGCCCGCCGTTAAAACAAAAGCTGGCACAAGCCGGTGACCATGCGGCAGCGGCTATCCTCGATATTATTCTGCGTGATGAAATAGGCCATGTCGCCATTGGTAATCGCTGGTTCCACTTTTTATGTGATCAACGTGGTCTTGACTCAATCGCAACGTTTGAAGAACTGTGTGCTCAATTCCAGGCCCCCAAATTAAAACCGCCATTTAATATGCAAGCACGCAAACAGGCCGGATTTACCGATCAGGAATTAGCCTATTTAAACGGGGAATTTGTTTAAAAACTGGTATCCCCCTTTATTTATTTTGCCACCTGACAACTATTTTAATATCTGCAATTACACGGTTATTTGCAAACCCTAGTCTCAACAAAGTACCGTTTTCGGTAATATTTATATCCAAAACATACCTTTTTTAAAACTAGAAAGCCTAAACTGACGTAAGAACTATCTTTTATTTAAACAATCGCAATATGAGTGAAATCATTAAAATAGGCTTCTATTTAGCCTGCACAAGATTTCAGGTCTGTTTTAGTTACTTATAATGCAAAAGGAACCAATTGAAATGAATTGCGGCAAGTGTAATCCACAAGATCTGGGAATTGATTTCTCAATGGCTTTTCAGCCGATTGTGGCATTTCACGAAAAGAACGTGTGGGGTTACGAATCGCTTGTGCGTGGCCTCAACAATGAACCCGCTTCTTTCATCCTTGATCAGGTGAATGGATCAAAAGTGCACAGCTTCGACCAGATCATCAGGTCACGATCCATCAGACTCGCCAATAAACTTCAATTTGACCAGATACTCTCTATCAACTTTTTGCCTAACGCAGTCTACAACCCTGAAAACTGTATTCAGGCGACTTTAAAAGTGTGTGATGAATTGGGTTTTGATAAAAAACGTATTATGTTTGAAGTGACAGAAGCAGAAAAAATTACTGACCACGCACATTTGAAGAATATTTTTACTGAATACAAGAAACACCAGTTTCTGACAGCGATTGATGATTTTGGCGCAGGTTACTCAGGTCTCAACCTGTTAGCGGAGTGGCAACCGGACATTATCAAGCTGGATATGAATCTGATCCGCGATATTGATAAAAACAAAACCAAACAATTGATTGTGAAAAGTATTTTGGATGTATGTCATGGCTTGAATATCACCGTGATTTCCGAAGGGATAGAAACGGTCGGTGAATTGTCAGTCATGGTGGATTTTGGCGTCAATCTATACCAGGGCTATTATTTCGCCCGACCACTTTTCGAGAACTTGCCTGCGATTCCTGAGGAATGTTTTAATCTCGGTTGATTGGGCACACTTTAGCCTGTTGATTCACATTAAATTAACCATTGCGCCACCGCACCCACCAACCCGCTCACTAAAATCACAATCGCTACATTTACGCGATATTTGAGCACCGCAATCAGCGCCACTAAACTGAGCACAATTGAAAACCAATCGATGCCGTTTGCCATACCCTGCGGCCAGAAGATATGCCATGCAAAAAATAAAGCCAGATTAAAAATAACGCCAACCACGGCGGCAGTCACGCCGCTCAAAGGTGCGGTAAACTTGAGGTTACCATGCGTGGTTTCAATCAAAGGTCCGCCTAGGAAAATAAAAACCAGGCTAGGTAAAAAAGTAAAAAAAGTCACTATGGTTGCCGCCACAATGCCTGATAAACCGGCATGTCCCGCACCCAGTATTTCGTTGTTCCAGCCACTGACATAAGCAACAAATGTCACGACCATAATCAGTGGGCCGGGCGTCGTTTCACCGAGTGCCAGTGCATCCATCATCTGGCCTGCCGTTAACCACTGGTAGTGCTCAACAGCCCCTTGATAAACATAAGGCAATACCGCATAAGCGCCACCAAACGTGAGCAGCGCTGCCTTGGTAAAAAACCAGCCCATCTGCGTAAAAGCGCCTTGCCAGCCATATAGACCAACCAGTATCAGCATCACTGTTACCCACAGACAAATAGCACATAAGATCACGTGCCGGAAACGTTGCCAGCTGAATATCGCATGGAGCGGCGTTGGAGTAGCGTCATCAATCAATGCTGGATAATGGGCTTGATGGGTTACAGCATGCCCGCTTACCTGTTGGAAATAATGCGGAAAGTAATAACCACCGGCCACACCAGCCAGGGCGGCAAACAATACAATCAGCGGAAACGGCAGCTTAAAGAAAAAAATACCGATAAATGCCAGGATGGCAATGCTCCACAGCAATGGATTTTTGAGGGTTTTACTACCTATGCGATAAGCAGCAAATAAAACAATGGCGATCACCGCCGGTTTGATACCATGAAAAATACCTGCCACGGTGGGGATTGAGCCATAAGCCATATACACCCATGCTAAAGTGACTAGCATAAAAAATGATGGCAGAAAGAACAGGATACCGGCAATCAGGCCACCTGCCGTACGGTGCATCAGCCAGCCGATATAAGTCGCCAGTTGCTGCGCTTCAGGGCCAGGCAATAGCATGCAGTAATTCAGTGCATGTAAAAAGCGGCTTTCTGATATCCAGCGTTTCTGTTCAACCAGGTCATGGTGCATCAGTGCAATCTGCCCGGCTGGGCCGCCGAAGCTGATACATCCCAACTTAAACCAGTAGAGGCTGGCTTCTGTTAAAGAGACCGCCTGTGGCGGAGAATCTGTTTCTGTGGACACGCTCATGACGCCTTCTCAACAGGGTTATGCTACCAACATACACGTCCGATATGACAATTACCGATGTGGGACTACATCGTTAACAGGTTTGCCACACCATCCAGGCCGACAATATTTAATGCATACTTGGCCTGTTGCTGTACCACAGGCTTGGCATGATAGGCCACCCCAACTTCAGACACTGACATCATTTTCAGATCATTGGCACCATCACCAATCGCAATTGTCTGTTGGGCGGTTAAGCCAAGCTGGTCACGCAGTTTGACCAGCTCGTCGGCTTTGCGCTGGGCATCGACAATATCGCCCAGCACTTGACCAGTCAATTTGCCATCAACGATTTCGAGAGTGTTGGAAACGGCGTAATCCAGCCCTAGCGTTTGTTGCACATAATGCGCAAACACAGTAAAACCACCCGATACCACCATGGTTTTAATGCCGTGCTGTTTACAGGTATCTATCCACTGTGGAACGCCGGGATTAAAACGTAATCGTTCATCTATTACTTGTTGCAGTGCTATTTCCGGCAAACCTTTGAGGAGTGCAACACGCTTGCGCAAACTGGCGGAGAAATCGAGTTCACCACGCATGGCTGCTTCGGTGATCTCGGCCACTTGCGGTTTGATATTCATCATGTCTGCAATTTCATCTATGCATTCGATCGAAATCAGGGTGGAATCCATATCCATGACGCACAGGCCAAATTTTGCCAGACGATGCGCGTCTTCAACCAATGCACAATCAATTTGCTGGCTGGCACAAAATGCTTTCACCTCCACATAATCGCCTTCGGCAACCGGCAGGTAATATGCATGTAGAGCGACTTGTGCAAACTGGTTATAGCCACCAACCAGGCCATGAATGTGCGTGAGATGCGCCATGCTGATGGCAGGCCCTTGAACCACTAAACGCATGATGAAATCAACTCGAATTTAAAGGCTGAATTATACCAGTGGAAGCCACAATGCCTGATTTTGTATTGTTCAGGCATATTTCTGTTTTAGGATTCGCCCCGCCGATGGTATGCTTGCCAAAAAATTTGAAACTTAGCATTCAACATCTCACCTGGGGAAAGCAATGAAACAAGCGTCTCAAACATTACCGTGGCTTAACCTGCCTAACCTGCCATTGCCGCTTAAAGCTTTGTTCGTAGGCTATTTGCTGGTGGTTGGCGTGGGCTTGTGTATGGCCGGTTTGCAAATCATGCTGACACACGGCATGGCTGACGGTAAATTTGGTTTATCTGTAAACGACATTGTATACAGCTATTACGGTGACCGTAGCGGCACTAAACTGGCAAGCAAACTGAATGGTTCGATGTCAGACAAAGCGCCGCTGGAAGTGCGTCAGGACATTATCAAGTGGGCGCAGCAAGGCGCACCACAAGACCAGTGGGAATCACACTATAAACAGATTTTTGCCCAGCACTGTGTCATGTGCCACAGCAATATTCCCGGCATTCCTGACTTTACCAAATATGAAGAAGTCAAAGCGCGCGCTGAAGTGAATGAAGGCGCGACTATTAGTGGCTTGACCCGCGTGTCGCATATCCACTTGTTTGGTATCAGCTTTATCTTCTTTTTCATTGGCCTTATTTTCAGCTTCGCTGTCAATGTGCCAAAAACCGCCAAAGTGATTGCTATCGGCTTTCCTTTCGCCTTTTTGATTGCCGATGTGATGTCATGGTGGCTGACCAAATGGTCGCCCCATTTTGCATGGTTAACCATTATCGGCGGCATGGGCTACAGTCTGGCTTCCAGCTATATGTGGATTATCAGCATGTACCAGATGCTGATACTTTCGCGCAATGGAAAAGTTTACGGCAATGCCTGGGCTGAAGACCTCTAAGCAATAAGTTCGTATAGCCAATATAAAACCGCACTTTAGTCAGAAAACCGCACTTGGGTGCGGTTTTTTTGTTTGCAGCCTAGCTTTGAGTGGGTATTTGCGCGAAAATAACAGCTTAATCATAAAAACAGTTTATTTTCATGAATCTGCACGAATATCAGGCTAAACAATTACTGCAAAAGTATGGTTTGGTCACTCCCGCCGGCCTGGTTGTCCAATCCGAAGAAGCTGCTGCAGCCGCCACCAAAGAACTGGGTGGTGAAGCCTGGGTGGTGAAAGCCCAGGTACATGCCGGTGGCCGTGGTAAAGCTGGTGGCGTAAAGGTTGTGAAATCGGCCCTGGAAGCACAAACAGTGGCTGGTGGCCTGCTCGGCAAACACCTCGTCACCTACCAGAATGCACCTGATGGCCAACCTGTACATCAGGTGCTGGTGGAGCAGACATTGCCGATTGCGCGAGAACTGTATCTTTCAATGCTGGTAGACCGCAGCCTGGAACGTGTGGTTATGGTCGCTTCCAGTGCAGGCGGTATGGATATTGAAGAAATCGCAGCTACCCAGCCAGACAAAATTCTGCAGGAAATCTGTGACCCGCTGAATGGCCTGGTCGATTACCAGGCGCGTAACCTCGCGTTTGGCTTAGGCTTAAGTGGTGACCAGATTGCGGCTTTCACCAAACTGGCCAAAGGCCTGTACAAACTATTCAAGGATAACGATCTATCCCTGCTGGAAATCAACCCGCTGGTGGTGACCAACGAAGGAAAACTGGTCGCGCTCGATTGCAAGATGACCGTCGATGATAACGCGCTCTATCGTCAGAAACCGTTTGCGGAAATTCGCGACTGGTCACAGGATGATGCAAAGGAAGCTGAAGCGCATCACAGCGGACTGAATTACATTGCACTGAATGGGAACATCGGCTGTATGGTGAATGGCGCCGGCCTGGCGATGGCCACCATGGACCTGATCAAGCTACATGGCGGCATGCCGGCTAACTTCCTAGATGTCGGCGGCGGTGCCACGGCGGAAACCGTGACCAAGGCATTCAAAATCATCCTGGCAGACCAGAACGTAAAAGCCATCCTGGTGAATATTTTCGGCGGCATTATGCGCTGCGACATCATTGCGACCGGCATTATCACTGCCGTGAAAGAAGTAGGCATGACTATTCCGGTCGTCGTTCGACTGGAAGGCACCAATGTGGAGCTGGGTAAACAAATGTTGCGCGAAAGCGGCCTGAATATTATTTCGGCAGAAGGCCTGACCGATGGGGCAAAACAAGCAGTTAAAGCAGTAAGTGAAGGTGTGTAGTCATGGCAATTTTAGTCGATAAAAATACCAAAGTATTGTGCCAGGGCTTTACCGGTAAACAGGGCACATTCCATTCTGAACAAGCCTTGGCTTACGGCACTCAAATGGTCGGTGGCGTGACACCGGGCAAAGGTGGCCAGCTTCATTTAAACCTGCCGGTGTTTAACACGATGCGCGAAGCGGTCAAAGAAACCCAGGCAAATGCCAGCGTGATTTATGTACCACCGCCATTTGCCGCTGACTCTATCCTTGAGGCTGCAGATGCCGGCATAGCACTGATTGTGTGTATCACTGAGGGCATTCCGGTGCTGGATATGCTGAATGTGAAAGCCGCCTTGCTTGCTAACGGCACCCGACTGATTGGTCCTAATTGCCCTGGCGTGATTACGCCGGATGAATGCAAAATCGGCATTATGCCGGGCAGCATCCATCAACGCGGCAAGGTTGGCGTGGTTTCCAGGTCTGGCACATTGACTTATGAAGCGGTACATCAAACCTCTGCGCTTGGATTAGGCCAGACGACCTGTGTCGGCATTGGTGGCGACCCGATCAAAGGCCTGAACTTTATTGATTGTCTGGCATTCTTCCAGAATGACCCGGAAACCGAAGCGATTATCATGGTGGGGGAAATTGGTGGTAGCGATGAAGAGGCCGCGGCTGACTTTATCAAACACCATGTGACCAAACCAGTGGCGGCTTATATTGCCGGGTTGACTGCCCCTAAAGGTAAACGCATGGGCCATGCAGGTGCCATTATCTCCGGCGGTTCTGGCCGTGCTGAAGACAAAATCACAGCGTTGGAAGCCGCAGGCTGCGTGGTAGCTGATTCACCTGCAGGCCTGGGTGAAGCGGTATTGGCGGCGATTCAACGTGCTGCAAAATAATTGTTTGGAGATAGCATGAAGCGTATTGCGCGGACGACTTATTGGACCAGTTTGTTGTTATGTGGCACCGTACTGTTGCTAGGTTTGTCCTTGACCGCTGAAGCTGCAAGCAAAAAAAAGAGTAAAGCCAGCCCCGACGAAGCGACCATAGTCGATAAATCAGCCATGGATGCGCCGCCGGTAGATGCCAGCGCAAACATTTCCTATCTGCTGATTGCATCCTCCAAAGGAGATGTCGCAACGGTAAAAGCGTTGCTCAAAAGCGGCGCTAATCCCAATGTCACCGATGCAGAAAGAATAACACCTATCATGTATGCCGCGCGTAAAAACCAGGCAGAAGTCATACGTGTCTTATTGGAAAGTGGTGCCAGTATCAATGCCAAAGACCAGGGTGGCTGGACTGCGCTGATGTTTGCCGCCAAGAAAAACAATATCGATGCCGTGAAAGTATTGCTGGATAAAGGCGCTGATGTAAAAGTCCGTGATCCGGATGGCTGGAGTGCGCTTGGCCTGGCGGCGACTTCAGGCTACAGTGATCTGGTCGGCATGATCATCGCGAAAGGTTTTGATGCCAATGTGCGCGCCAGTGATGGCAAAACAGTGCTGATGTATGCAGCTAAAAGTGGCAGCGTGCCTACTATCACTGCGATTCTTAAAAACGGCGCTGATCCTAACCTGAAAGATAAGCTCGGCACTACTGCGTTAATGATCGCAGCCCGCGAAGGCTTTACGCCTGCGGTGATCTCCTTGCTCGAACAAGGTGCGAAAATTGATGAAGAAGATGAACACGAATGGACAGCGTTGACCTGGGCGGTCAAAAAAGACCAGAAGGATGTCGCCAAAGCCCTGCTGGAGCGCAAGGCGGATATTGATCATCAGGATAGCGAAGGCACACCGCTACTACATTTGGCCGTCAGCAATAATTCACCAGACATGGCGGACTTGCTCCTTAAACACGGTGCCAATGTCAAAACGCGCGACCAGTATGGTCTGACTGCTTATGTCTATGCTTTAAAAGCGCAAAACCCGGCCATGGTCGAACTGATTAAAGCCGCGGGTGGCAAATACTGAATGTCCGCTGCATGAAACTCGCCATAGCCCAAATGAACAGCATGGTTGGCGCCATGCAACAAAATGCTGAACATATACTGGAACGCGCCAACCTGGCTTATGCCGAAGGCGCGCGGCTGCTGCTGACCCCTGAACTGTCACTGTGCGGATATCCGCCGGAAGATTTACTATTCCGGCAGGATTTTTACGAGGCGAATCAACGTGCATTGCATTGGCTGGAACAACAGTTGCCAAGCGATATGGCAGTGGTGATTGGTCACCCTCAGGAAATTGCTGGCAACCGCTACAATGCAGCTTCCGTGATCCATTCAAAACGTATTCAGGCTACTTACCATAAGCATCACCTGCCCAATTACAATGTGTTTGATGAAGAACGTTATTTTGAAGCGGGTGAGCTACCAGTGGTGTTTGAATGGCAAGGCACGCGTTATGGCATTTTAATCTGTGCAGATATCTGGGAACCGGCGCCCGCACTGCAATCCTTGCAGGCAGATGCGCAAGTCTTGCTGGTGATTAATGCATCCCCCTACCACATGCACAAGCAGCTCACTCGCTACCAGGTTTTGCGAGACCGTATCCGCGAAACCGGCCTGCCGATCATTTACGCGAATATGGTGGGAGGTCAGGATGAACTGGTGTTTGATGGTGGCTCATTCGCTATGAATAATCAGGGCGAGCTTATGCAAGAATTACCGATGTTTGAAGATAAGTTGAGCTATGTGTTACTGGAAAACAACCAACCGGTTGCTACGACACTTGAGACGCATCCGCCATTAGAAGCGACGGTTTATCAAGCTTTGCAATTAGGCTTAAAAGATTACGTCAATAAAAACCGTTTCCCTGGTGTGGTGCTGGGTTTATCTGGTGGCATTGATTCTGCGCTGACACTGGCAATCGCGGTCGATGCATTGGGTAAGGAACGCGTGAAAGCAGTGATGATGCCTTCGGAATTCACTGCAGATATCAGCATTGACGATGCCGCAGAAATGGCCAGACTGCTGGATGTGGAATATAGTGTGTTGCCGATCAAACCTTTATTCAATGGCTTTTGTCAGACGCTGGCTGAAGAGTTTACTGGCAAGGCATTTGATACCACTGAAGAAAACTTGCAGGCGCGTATCCGAGGCATGTTGCTGATGGCGATCAGTAATAAATTCGGTAATATGGTGATTACCACCGGCAATAAATCAGAAACAGCAGTTGGCTACAGCACACTGTATGGTGACATGGCGGGTGGTTTTGCGTTAATCAAGGATGTGCCTAAAACGCTAGTTTATAAACTCGCCCGCTACCGCAATAGTCTCGGCCAAGTCATTCCAGAGAGAATTATCACACGTCCCCCAAGTGCCGAATTACGTGCTGACCAAACCGACCAGGATAGTTTGCCGGCCTATGAAATACTGGATGCGATTATGGAAGCTTATGCCGAGAAAGACCTCAGCATTGAAGATATTATCCAACAAGGCTATGCAAGGGCAGATGTCGAAAGAGTGACCCGCCTGATAGACAGAAACGAATACAAACGCAGGCAGGCTGCAGTGGGGGTCCGTATCACTGAGCGTGGATTCGGCAAAGACCGACGTTACCCGATCACCTGCAACTTATCATTTTAGTTTTACAAATTAATTACTCAGTCATTCAGTAACCATGGCATTTGAATTAAAAGCAGCGGTTGCGTAGAATGTTTTAAAAATTAATCACGGAGCACTTATGAAAAAACTAGAAGCCGTCATCAAACCATTCAAACTAGACGAAGTGCGCGAGGCCTTATCAGAAATTGGTGTCAACGGACTAACCGTCACAGAAGTCAAAGGATTTGGACGTCAGAAAGGCCATACCGAGCTTTACCGTGGTGCGGAATATGTGGTGGACTTTCTGCCAAAAATCAAAGTGGAAGTTGTCCTGGCAGAAAACATGCTGGATAACGCGATCGAAGCGATTATCAAGGCTGCGCACACCGGCAAGATCGGTGATGGCAAGATTTTTGTAACTTCGGTAGAGCAAGTGATTCGTATCAGAACCGGTGAAACAGGCGAAGCCGCTATTTAAGCCAAATTACTTTATTCCCATGGCAACTTTGACCTGAAGTTGCCATTCTTACTTCCACAGGAAAACCAATGAGTTTTACCCTCCTTAAAACCATTGTGCTGCTTAGCATTTCCAACCTGTTTATGCTGTTTGCCTGGTATGGCCATCTCAAAAACCTGAATAGCAAACCCTGGATCATCGCCGCCCTGATTAGCTGGGGCATCGCCCTGATTGAGTACCTGTTCCAGGTACCGGCCAATCGCATAGGATTCACACAGTTAAACCTGGCGCAACTTAAAATCCTGCAGGAAGTGATTACACTTGTGATCTTTGTACCGTTTGCCATTTTCTATATGCAACAGCCGCTGAAGTGGGACTACCTTTGGGCAGGCTTGTGCATCATGGGCGCGGTATACTTTATTTTCCGCCATTGACTTTCGCCAGCGGCTTACCAGCGTTCTACATGCTCATTGACCCTAACGGGCTATTTCATTTAATAGTCCGCATCCTTATGATTGCCATATTAACAAATCCAAATAACCAATCTTAATCAGGGAAAAAATATCATGAAAAAATTACTTGCCGCAGCGTTGTTGTTAGCCAGTACTTCCGTTTTTGCTACCACCACTACATTTAGTGGCTATGACCAGCCAGGTACAAGCAATTCAAAAACCACCAAAATCAGTATTTCTTATCTGGATGGTAGTTTTGACTTGTCAGGCGTATTGGATCCTAGCTTCAGATTGATTCATGAGAATAACTCAGGTTTCTATAACGGTTTAACTCTGATTAGCGATGCGGATGATACTTTTACATACTCTCCTATCATTTTCCCTTTGCATGATTTTGACCTGACAAGATACACATTCAGCTTCTCAAATCTGGCTGCTGGTACTTACACATTGCAATTCAACCTGATTGCTGGTGGTCACTACAACGGTAGCTACACTATTTCGCCAGTCACCATTCCGGTACCGGAGCCAGAAACTTATGGCATGATGCTGGTAGGCTTGGGCCTGATGGGTACCATTGCACTGCGCCGCCAGAAAAACCGCTAGTTTTTAGCTTAGTCTTAAATAAAAAGCCTCAATTAATGAGGCTTTTTTTATTGCTCGCAAAACTGAATAAGGGTTTTAGCATGCTTATGATTGCATGGCAAAAATCTGTCGTACCGCTTCTAGATCGGCGGCGGTATCCACGCCACTGGCCGGTGCGTTCTCAGTCACTGTCACAGCAACCTGGTAACCATGGTATAACACGCGCAACTGTTCCAGACTCTCAATCTTTTCAAGGGCAGTAGCTGGTAAACTGGCATATTGCTTGAGAAAACCAACGCGATAGGCATAGATACCAATGTGCCTATGGGCGATTAACTGCTCGCGGAATTCTGCATCACGTGGATAAGGAATAGGCGCGCGACTGAAGTACAGCGCCTGGTTGTGAACATTTAACACCACTTTGACGATATTGGGATTCTCAAAAGCTGCGCCGTCATGAATGGGATGGCAAGCCGTTGCCATGACTGCTTGCGTATCTTTGGCCAAAGCCTGTGCGACCTCATTGATCAATATCGGATCTATTAGCGGCTCATCGCCTTGTACATTCACCACAATCGTCTCATCGGGCCAGCCCATTTTTTGGACGACCTCGGCAATCCGGTCAGTGCCTGAAAGATGATCTTCACGTGTCATCACTGAGGCAAATCCAAACTGTTCGGCCACCTGTGTAATGGGAGTGTGGTCAGTTGCAATCACCACTTCGCATGCCTGGCTTTTATTAGCCTGGATAGCTACCTGGATTACCATAGGTTTGCCGGCAATATCCAGCAAAGGCTTACCCGGCAGGCGGCTACTGGCAAAACGGGCAGGAATAACCACTTTAAACATGCGTCTGCCCTACTCTGTGTATTCGTGTTCTTCCAAACGGCGGGCTTCGTCTTCCAGCATGACCGGAATGCCATCACGCACCGGATAGGCCAGGCGGGCCGACCTGGAGATTAATTCCTGTTTTTGTTTGTCGTATACCAGCGGCCCTTTGGTGACCGGACAGACCAGAATTTCCAGTAATTTGGGATTCATTTTAAATTTCCTTCGCGTTTTTTAGCAGGCCCAATACGCAGCCTGCCAAGGTTTGCTGATGTCCTATTGGTGTCAGTTCGGCAGTCACCGGTAGAAACCAGGCATTGTTTAAATCAAGATGTCGACATTTTACGGCATCTTTCTCGGTCATCAGTAGGGTTTTGCCTGCCGCATCCTGAAAATCTTGTCTGGTATATGCATAATGGTCGGCAAAAACTCTCGTCTCAAATACCAGCCCCATTGCAATCAGTGAGTCGAAAAACCTGTGCGGATGTCCTATTCCTGCTATAGCTAACAACGGTTTCTGTTTCAATGCCTGCGCTGGGATTCGACTTGAAAAATCAGAAACAGCCGTCCACTCACCGGCTTGCAAAGATTGTTGAAAACAAGGTTGTTCGAGGGGGACGATTGGTAATTGCCCGGTCTCAACGATGACATCAACTTTTTGCAGGCGGCTCAGGGATTCGCGCAATGGTCCAGCAGGTAATAAACGACCATTACCCAGGCCATGCGGACGCTGCACAACTGCAACTTCAATATCCCGCTGCAAAGCATAATGCTGCAGGCCATCATCACAAATTAGGACATCTGTTTGCGGATACGCCTGTAATAAAGCCCGGCCACTTTCTGCACGTAGCGGGTGCACCCACACGGGGCACGCAGTCCGATGTGCGATCAGTACCGGCTCATCACCATATTCAGCAGGCATACTGGTTGGGGTGACTTTGCCAGTGTGCTGTCCCCCATATCCGCGACTCAAAATACCCGGATGGTAGCCAGCTGCCCGTAAAGCATTGGCGAGATAAATGACCAGTGGAGTTTTGCCTACGCCACCTACTGAAATATTGCCCACCACAATAACGGGAACTGGCAGCTTGCTGCTGGAAAACAATCCAGCTCGATATAGCGCTCTGCGCAAGGCGGCCAGGCTTGCGAACAGCCAGGTTAATGGCAACAGCAGGCATTGCGCCCAGCCTTTATATTGCCACTGCTGTTCAAACCATCTGCGCCACATTAATCGTCTTTAAACTCTTTGTGATAGAGCTTGTTGTAGTATCCGTTCAGCGCCAGCAGCTCTTGATGTGAACCGGTTTCAATAATTTTTCCGTGATCCATTACGAAAATCCGGTCAGCATTTTCAACAGTGCTCAGCCGGTGCGCAATCACAATAGTCGTCCGGTTCTGCATCAATCTATCCAGCGCATTTTGCACATGCAACTCAGACTCGCTATCCAGTGCAGAGGTTGCCTCATCCAGCAATAGTATAGGCGCATTTTTAAGGATAGCCCGCGCAATGGCAATGCGTTGTCGTTGACCGCCAGATAAACGCACGCCTCTATCGCCTATTTCACTTTGCAAGCCAAGCGGCATGTGCTCGATGAATTCCCAGGCGTTGGCAGCTTTGGCTGCTGAGATCACTTCTTCTTCGCTGGCGTTACGCAACGCACCGTAGGCGATGTTGTTAAAAATGGTGTCGTTAAATAATACGATATCCTGGCTCACAAGTGAAAACTGGGCGCGCAGACTATTCAACTGGTAATCGCGCACATTCACACCATCAAGCGATACTGTTCCCTCTTGCACTTCGTAAAAACGCGGTAACAGGTTGACCAATGTTGTTTTGCCACTGCCGGAGCGGCCAACCAGCGCTACTTTCTCACCGGCCCGCACATCAAAACTAAGCTGGTTTAATGCACTTTTCTTAGCCTGCGGGTAACGCACAGTCACATCCTTAAAACTTAGCTCTCCCCGCGCATGCGCAATGCGGTAGTCGCCACTTTCACGCTCGTTATCCAGATCCATCAGCTCGAATACACTTTGCGCAGCTGCCAGGCCAACCTGTACATCTTCATTTGCGGCAGTAATATGTTTAATGGGAGCAATCAGCATCAGTAAGGCTCCAACAAAAGCGGCAAATTCACCCACCGTGAACTGACCCAAGGCGTAGTAAACCACCAGGCCTAAAGCGACTGCGGATAAAATTTCAATCACAAAGCTATTCAGGCCGGAGATTCTGGCAGTGCGTAATTCCAGTGTGCGATTTTTTGCGACTACATTAGCAAATCGCTCATTCTCAAATGCTTGCGCGCCAAAAATCTTGACGATACGCTGGGCTGAAATCGCTTCTTCAGCCGTTTTAGTGATTTCGCCCACCGCTTCCTGGACTTTTTTAGCATTGGCACGTAATTTTGGCGTTGAGCGCGCGAGATACATACCCATCAATGGCGCCACCGCAGCAAACACCAGCGTCAGCTTCCAGTCCAGGTAGAGCATGTAAGCGACCAGCCCGATGACTGTCAGCACGTCGCGTAAAACATTCAACGCTGAACGGGTAACTACGTTGGAGAGACGTTCAATATCGTAAGTCAGTTTTGAAACCAACAATCCGTTGGAATTGGCATCAAAGAAACTGACAGGCAGCATCAATAACTTGGAAAACACCTGGTTGCGTAATATCTCAACTACGCGCCGCGCAACAATACGCAAGCTATACGATGAAAAAAACCCTGCCAGGGCGCGAATAGCCATCAGGCCAAACAGCATTAATGGCAATAGCAGCATTTCCTGTGCGGACTCTTTTACAAACCCATCGTCAGTGATTTTTTTAATCAATGCCAGAAATGCGGTGTTACTGGTAGAGAGGACAGCGGTTGCCACCATGGAGACCAGGAAATGAAATTTAAATTGCCAGGCATAAGCAATCAACCGGCGGTATAACTGGCCGGGATTAATGATTTTATTGTGCTCAGATTTCTGTCTACGGGACATGCAAATTCTCGGATACTATAAACAAATAGCCCGCCAAAGTTGACGGGCTTGTTTGCAGGCAATCACAGCAAGCTGCAACTCACACATTAATGCGAGTTTACCTGTGTTGCAAAGGTAATATGGGTGTAATTCGCCATGCGCGAGGCTTCCATAATATTAATGACCGACTGATGCGTGGCTTTTGCATCCGCGTTAATAATGATGGTTGGCTCTTTACCGGCCGGGCCACTGGCAGCTGCTTGGGTTAATGCGTTCGACAAATCCGCGACTACCGCACCATTAGCCTCTTTACCGTTTACCAGGTAACGGCCACTGGCATCGACTTCAACCGTAATCGTCAATGGTTTTTCCTGCGGCGAACTGGCATCCGCGGTAGGTAAATTGATTTGCAGTTCACTGGTACGTGAAAAGGTGGCACTGACGATCAGGAAGATAATAATCACCAGCAACACATCAATAAGTGGAATAAAGTTAATTTCCAACTCTTCATCGCGGACACCACGCTTGAAATTCATAAATTGCCTTAGCCTTGTATCTTGACTGTGATCAGCTTAATTGCGATCGCCATGAATAATTTCAACCAGCTTGATGGCTTGCTGCTCCATATCCACCAGGAAACCGTCTATTTTACTGCGGAAATAGCGGTAGGCAATCATGGCTGGCACAGCGACCACAATACCCGCGGCCGTGTTGTACAGTGCCACTGAAATACCGCGCGCGAACTGGGCCACATCGTGACCGCTGTTGGTAAACGAACCAAATAGTTCTACCATACCAATCACAGTACCCAGCAAGCCGAGCAATGGCGCGACAGTAGCGATTGTGCCCAGGGTTGGCAAATACTGTTCCAGCTTGTGTGCGACCGCACGGCCGGTTTCTTCAATCGCTTCTTTTGTGATTTCACGGGAGTTACCAATATTGGCAAGTGCGCTGGCGAACACTTTTCCTAACAGAGAGTGGGCTTCCAGGCGGCTTAAGGTTTCACGGGTGATGCCACCTTGCTTAAGCCAGTTTTGGACTTCAGGCAATAATTGATCAGGAGTGACGACCGATGCGCGCAAGGCCCAGGAACGCTCCACAATAATCGCCAGTGCAATGACTGAAGCAATAACCAGAGGCCAGATTGGCCATCCGGCCGCTAAAATGATTTCCCACACAGCAAACACTCCAGTTGTTTTTAAACTTCCGCTACTTTAGCGTTAACCAGCCTTAAGGGCAAGTTTTGTCCAGTATCTGTGCCGTTACAATTCCCAGTAATGCGGTTCTATTTGCCGCCATCGTTTGACTACTGGCGCCTGGCCTGATAAGAAATCAATCAAGATGGCGCCATCGTTGTCTGATCGCAATATTGTTGTCTCGATTGCTTGATAACGTGAAATCACCTCCGGTTTGGGATGACCGAAGCGGTTAAGGTGACCGACAGTGGCGATGGCAATCGCAGGTTTGGTCGCATTAACAAAGCCGATAGTGGAAGAAGTTTTACTGCCATGATGAGGCATGGTCATCACGGTTGTCGCTAACTGATCCGGTTCGGATGCCAGTAAGCGGCGTTCGGCTTCCTTCTCGATATCACCCGTCAGCAGCAAGCTACCATGAGGTGATTGGACTTGAAGCACGCAACTTTTATCATTATCTTTTAAATCTGTATCGGTGTTTTTTTCGGGTGACAGCATGCGGAAACTAATATTATCCCACTGCCATTGCTGACCCTGATAACACGGTTGCGGCCGCAAAACTGGCGGATTCGGTAAGGTTTGAATTTGTTTGAAAAAATCAGACGCCGGCGTTAGCGAGCTTAGAAAATTACCGGCCGATACGCCTGCCAGCACTGAAGCCATACCGCCAGAATGATCATTATCATCGTGAGAAATGACTACTGCATCCAGATGACTCACCCCCAAATGGCGTAAATAAGGAAGTACGATGCGCTGACCGGCATCGCTTTCT
This sequence comes from Methylophilus sp. Leaf414, assembly GCF_001425425.1. Classification (NCBI taxonomy): domain Bacteria; kingdom Pseudomonadati; phylum Pseudomonadota; class Betaproteobacteria; order Nitrosomonadales; family Methylophilaceae; genus Methylophilus; species Methylophilus sp. Leaf414. The sequence continues at coordinate 653,447 of NZ_LMQQ01000001.1, forward strand.
TCATTATAAGCAGGCCCGGCGTCATACAGCATAGTATGGTGAGCGGTTTGCACCAGCACACTGAGTCCCTGCCCCACATCCAGCACCGTTACCCGCATTTGACCAGGCTGCAATGCGACTTGCGTAGGTAATAAGAGTGGTAGCCATAACAATAGCCCGGCCCACCGCAACGGCCAGCCTCGCGGCATTAACCAGACCAGCATGCCTGCCATCGCCAGCAGCCAGGCCCAGATCGGTGGCGTGGATAAATAGCAGACCGCGCCCGGCAATTGGCGTAACCAGTGCAATCCATGTGCGCACCATTCCCACAAAGTAGCGGACAGGTGTAACAAAAAGTCGAGCGGCAGTATAGCGCCAGCGATGGCAAGCGGCACGATAGCCAGACTCACAATGGGAATAGCCAAACCATTTGCCAATGGTGAAATCAGCGAAAGCTGATTAAAAAATAAAATAAGTACCGGCACAAATGCCAGCGTGATCACCCACTGGGTTTGCAATGCACTTTGCCACCAGCGCGCGGGCCGTAACCGGCCACTCATGGCAAAAGACAGAATTGCCACCGCGCCAAATGATAGCCAAAATCCGGGTGCCATTACCGCCCAGGGATCCACCACTAACACCACCCACACCGCGGCACTCAATACCCATGAAAAAGGCAATCGCTGCTTGAGGCTAAGCATGACGATCATGGTCAGCAGCATCAATAATGTACGTTCGGTGGGGATTGAAAAGCCGGCCAGGGCAGAATAGGCAATCGCCACCAGCGCACCACCGACCCCTGCCGCCAGCCTTGACGGTATTCGCAATGCAAGGCGTGGGCGCAATCGCCAGGCCCAGCCGGTAAGCAGATATCCCATAGACGCCAGCATGGTGATATGTAGCCCTGAAATGCTGATGAGATGATTGATGCCCGTATCCACAAACAGCTGCCAGTCTGCCCGAGCAATCTGGCTATCATCGCCGATAACTAACGCCCGCAATACAGCGCTTTGCGGGGTCGTTCCCAACACTTTTTCAATGCGATTACCGACAGCAGCACGCCAATGAGCAATAAGTGCCGATGGTTTCCACACTAGTCTTTGCAACCGGCGCATAGGTGTTTTGCTCACAATGGCCCCACTAGCGCCGATGTTATTAGACAGGCACCACGCCGCATAATCAAAGCCATGCGGATTTCTGGTGGCATGCGGGCGCTTTAGCCTGACACTCCATTGCCAGCGCTCTCCTGCCTGCAAGGTCGGTAACACGGACGATGGTTTGGCTGACTCGCCACGATAGGATTGATGATAGAGATGCAACCTTACCCGCTTAGGCATGGGGCAATCTGCCGTGAAACTGCGCTCAACAGCAAAATCCACATGTTGCCCGCGGACATCTCGTTCAGGCACACTGACAATCACGCCTTGTACAGCAATGACCTGTTGCTCGCAGTCTGAGGGTAGTTGCGTTTGCAGGCGGTCCCATGCACGCAGCTGCGCCCAGGCAAACCCGAGCGCAGAAATCAATACAATAATGAATAGTTTACGGAAGGTATGTTGATAAGGAATATGCCGAGCGGCTATCACCTGATTGCCATAGGCTAAGCACCCGATGAGGATTAAGGCTGCCAGCCAGCCCAGCCATGCACTAACTGACCACAGATGCGGTTGTTGCTGAAACAGCCACACACCAAACAACAACCCGACTGTGGCGCCCGGCAGCATGGTATGCGTTACACCGGGGTAAGCGCTGGCTCGGAAATAGATTCAAGGGGTTGCAGTGTGCCGTCTTGCAACCGGTATTGCTTGTGCATGCGTGCAGCCAATGATAAATCATGTGTCACCACCACCAGCGCAGTGCCGCGCTCAACCTGGATGTTTAACAATAACTCAAACACCTGCTCGGCGGTTTGCCGGTCAAGGTTACCGGTTGGCTCATCTGCCAGCACGCAACGCGGCTCTGTCACCAACGCACGTGCAAGTGCAGCCCGCTGCCGTTCACCGCCGGACAATTCGCCTGGGGTATGTTCCAGTCTATGGGCAAGACCGACCAGAGTCAGGTAATACTCGGCTTGTGCCAATGCTTGCGCACGTGGAATGCGGCGGATAAACAAAGGCATGGCTACATTTTCCAGCGCACTGAATTCTGGCAACAAATGATGAAACTGGTACACAAAACCCAGGTACTGGTTACGCATGGCGCTTTTTTCCACTTCGGATAGCGTGGTCAACGGTTTACCCAGCCATTGCACTTCGCCGTGCGTAGGCGCATCCAGCCCGCCTAGCAAATGCAACAGCGTACTTTTGCCGCTGCCAGAAGCACCGACAATCGCAATATGTTCACCTGCAGCCAGACTTAGATCCACTCCGGTTAACACCGAGGTATCCAGGCCCTGATAGGTTTTAGCCAGGCCCTGGCACTGCAAAATCAGATTACTCATAGCGCAAAGCCTCCGCCGGATTCATTTTGGAAGCGCGGCCACTTGGATACAACGTCGCTACCAGGCTCAGGAAAATGGACAAGCCGATAATCGTTGTGACATCCGACCACATCAGTTTGGAAGGCAGATCACTGATGTAATACACGTCTTTGGATAAAAACTGCACATTAAAAGTACGCTCTATCCACGGCACCACCGTTTCAATATTCAGCGCCAGGATCACACCAAGCAATGCACCAGAGACAGTACCAATCACTCCTATCATGGCGCCTTGGACGACAAACATACGCCGTATCGCCTGCGGCGTGGCGCCCATGGTCCGCAAAATCGCGATATCCGCACGCTTGTCGGTCACAGCCATGACCAGTGTCGACACGATATTAAACGCAGCCACGGCCACAATCAGCGCCAGGATAATAAACATCACGCGTTTTTCAAGCTGAATCGCCTTAAAGAAATTGGCATGCTGCTGGGTCCAGTCAGTAATGTAATAGTTCGGCCCCAGCGCTTGCATCAACTCACGGCTAACGCGGTCCGCAGCAAACAGGTCAGCCAGTTTCAAACGCAAGCCCGACACCTGGTCGCCCAAGCGATATAGTTTGGCAGCGTCATCCAGGTGTATCAATGCCAACCCGGCATCATATTCATACATACCCACCTGAAAAATACCGGTCACGGTAAATTGTTTGATACGTGGCACCAGACCCGCTGGCGTTACCTGGCCTTGCGGTGCCATCAGCACCACCTTTTCGCCTATGCGCACGCCCAGTGCCTGCGCCAGGTCACCGCCGAGGACGATATTAAATTTCCCCGCCTGCAAATCCTCTAATTTACCGATTTTCATTTGCGTCGATAAATCCGACACTGCGCCTTCGGCCGAAGGCAGCACCCCACGAATTAACACGCCTTGCACTGCCTGGTCACGCGTCAGCATGCCTTGCGCCATCACATAAGGCGCCATGCCTTGTACCGGGCTGGTGAAGGTTTTAGGTGGTAAGGATTGAATCTGGCTTTGCACATGCTGCCAGTCAGACAAGCCGGCATCAAAACTGCGTACTTCTATGTGTGAAGCCACACCCAGAATGCGTTTACGCAATTCGTCCTGGAAACCATTCATCACGGACAATACGACAATCAAAGCCATCACACCCAAAGCGATGCCTATCATGCTGGTCAGTGAAATAAATGAAATGAAATGATTGTTACGTTTGGCACGTGTGTAGCGCCAGCCTATCCACAATTCATAAGGTAGCCGTTGGGCCAACGCGTGTTTAAACGCGGAAAAAGAAGCTTTATTCATGCTCGCATGTTAACAGGTTTAAAGCCTAATTTGATCTCAAAAGCGCAAGGTTTAAACGAGTTGTGATACATCCATACCGGCTTCAAACTCATAAAACGGGTGATGTCCTAAATAGAAAGTGTGCGATTAATTGTCAGTCAAGTCTTACGCACAAATACTCGATTCACCGACTTATCTCCAAACTAATTCTGGATACTATGATTCTCAGGTCGTTGACCGAGACTAATCCAAAAAACTAAGGAGACTTACATCATGAATAAAGACATTTTTGAGGGTAACTGGAAACAACTTAAAGGTAAGGTTCAAGAGCAATGGGGCAAGTTGACCAATGACGACCTTGACGTGATTGAAGGTAAACGCGAACAAGTGGTTGGTAAAATCCAGGAGCGTTACGGTATCACTAAAGATGAAGCTGAAAAGCAAATCAACACATGGGAAAACGATCACCGCGGATAATCCGTGATTGATTCTAAAAAAAGGACAAGCTCAGCTTGTCCTTTTTTGCTATCTAAAACACTAAAATTTCGACACTAACCGGTATTCCTCAATCCAGCCGCAATCCCGTTAATCGTCAGCGGGATTGCCAATTTGAGTTTTTCATCAGTCTCGCCGTTGCGGTAACGTTGAATCATTTCCACCTGCAAGTGATTGAGTGGATCCAGATAAGGCAAACGCTCACGTATCGATTTTGCCAATACCGGCTGGCTGGCAAGCCTTTGCGTGCTTCCAAGTAACAAATTCACTACCTCTGTGGTCAATTTGTGTTCCTGTTCTATACGGCTAAAAATTTCTTCACGCAAAGTGCGGTCAGGCAGCAGGTGTGCGTAATGCCTGGCAACGATGAGGTCGGTTTTGGCTAGCACCATATCCACGTTATTGATTAACGTTTTGAATATAGGCCAGCCAAGCAGCATCTCTCTTAGCAATGCCAAACGGGATTCTTTATCACTGCCTGGCTGGTGTAGATATTGATGAATGGCACTCCCCAATCCATACCAGCCTGGCAACAATAAACGGCACTGCCCCCATGAAAAGCCCCAGGGGATGGCGCGCAAGTCTTCAATGCGCCGCGTAGATTTGCGTGAGGCCGGACGGCTGCCTAGATTCAATCCGGCAATCTCCTCAATGGGCGTGGTACTGAAAAAGTATTCGGCAAAGCCCGGTGTTTCATAAACCAGGCTTCGATAAGTGGTCATAGCAGTGGCGGAAAGGGTTTCCATCACACTCTCGAATGTACGCCGTTTAGTCGGCTCCAGCTGATCAGAAGGAAATAAGCTGGCATCCAGCGTCGCGGCAATCAGCGTTTCAAGATGCTGGCGCCCGACCACCGGGTCTGCATATTTATTGGCAATAATTTCGCCTTGCTCGGTTAACCTGATCTGGCCATCGACCGTGCCTTGCGGCTGCGCCATGATTGCCTGGTAAGTCGGCCCACCGCCACGCCCCACCGTACCGCCACGCCCATGAAACAAGCGCAGCTTCACTTTAGCCTGCTGGAACAACTCCACGAGTGAAATTTCGGCTTTGTATAACTCCCAGTTAGAAGTCAGGAAACCGCCATCTTTATTACTGTCCGAATAACCAAGCATGACTTCCTGCTCACTGCCCTGATTGCGGATCACGTGCCGAATGCCAAGCAAGCTCAACCATTTGCCCATAATCATAGGGGCATCGCGCAGGTCGGCAATGGTTTCAAACAGGGGAACGATATTTAAATCTACCTGGATATTCGCCGAACCCCATACGCCACGCAGCAAGCCCGCTTCGCGTTGCAGCAGGGCGACTTCCAGCAGGTCAGACAGTGTTTCAGTATGCGAAATAATATACTGGCGCACGGCGTGGCTGCCAAAGCGTTCCCGCATTTCCCGCACAGCTTCCAGCACGCCGATTTCTTTGTGCACCAGCTCGGAATATTGCTGGAAAGGCGAGAACAGCAGCCGTGGCTGTTTCAACTCTTCCAGTAAAATACCTATTTTTTCATCTTCATTGAATCCGGCATAATCAAATTCATAGCCCGCTTTTTGCAATAGCTCGGTGATCACGGCTTCATGTACATCTGAAGACTGACGTACATCCACGGTCGCCAGATGAAAGCCAAAAGACTCAATCGCTTTCATCAGCTTGCCCAGACGCGGATAGATCAGCGCCTCACCGTGATGTTTGCGTAAAGACTCCGCAATGGTCTGCAAAGGTCGCAGCAAGGCTTCGTAACCTTCATATGGTAAAAGATCGCTATCGCTGTCATCTGCCCAATTGCAAGCCGGCAGCAAATTTTTTGCAGTCACCAATAAACGGTCATGAATGCCATTCAGTGCCAAGCGATAAGGCTCATCAATGCGATGCGCAGACTGGTCACGCGACGCTTTGGCTAGCGCCAGCACCCCCTCTTCCACCGCAATCAATCGGGTGGAGACACCTAGCTCACGCTTAAGCTGGGCTAATTCCTGCAGATAAAAGCGCAACACGGTCGCCGTCTGCAAACGCAACGCTTCACGTAAGGTAGTACCATCGACAAACGGATTACCATCCCGGTCGCCGCCGATCCAGCTGCCCATGCGTAAAAAAGCTGGCAAGTGATAGTGGTTGCCTGCTGGCAGCAGTGCCTCAAGATCACGTTCTAGATCCTGCAACAGTTCAGGAATGGCATGCAAAAAAGTGCTCTCGTAATAGGTCAGTGCGTTTTCTATCTCATTCACTACGGTCAATTTTGAAAAACGCAGCATACGGGTTTGCCACAAGGCAGCAACCGCGCCTTGCAGCAGCAAGGTATTACGTGTCAGCTGGCGTTCTGCCATTAAGTGGGCACGCTCTGCCAGCAACTCTACAATGCGACGCTCAATATCAAGCACGCTTTTACGTTGTACTTCAGTAGGATGCGCTGTCAATACCGGCGACACCAATGCATCATCAAAAAACTGGTGCACAGTATCAAAAGGGACTGCCTGGTCGCGCAACAGTGCCAATGAATGTGCCAGCATTCCTGCCACAGCGATACCCTGGTTAGAATTGGCGATTTGCTGGCCATACAAATCTTCAGCCAGGTTTACCAGATGCTTGTAATAACTCAGCGCGCGGACGACACACACAGTTTGTGCTGGTGTCAGCGCTGCCAGCAATTGCTCCAGCTGTAATGAGGCATTCTGATCGTGCGTGTGGTGGAATTTGGTCGCCGCCTGGCGGATAGAGTCGATCTGTGCAAAAACGGCTGGCCCGTCAACTTCCTGAATGGCCTGGTCAAGCAAATTCCCCAATAGATGGATATTATCTGCCAGTCGCGCTTCTGCCGAAACAGTGCTGCTGGCCTCTGGTTTTTTTATCATGGTGTCTTCTCCCCTAGCTCAGTGATACACTAGCAACAAGCAGGCCACCTCTATATTGAGATTTTCCACTTAAAAATCATAAGCTTAAAAAAATCATGCTACGGATTTTTTTAACTGGATTTAAAAAGTGCACCGATTTGGCCCACATTGAAATAGGCTCAGGGTTATAAGCAGGGATTGAGCACCTTTATTGCAATGAATGTGCAAGACAATGAACTATATAACGCATCATGGTCATATTTGATGGATATAAAACAGATGGATGAAAATCGATTGATACAACAATTGCTGAGTATCTGGCAATCCATGGCCCCGCAAGGCGCGTGGGTTCAGGATGGTTTTTTGTTGTTCATGAGTGTGATTGCAGTGGTGATGCTGTTTTTTTCAGGCACAGTGATAGGTCTTTTTGTGCAATCGCTATGGGGAATTTTTGTGACCCATCGTCACGCTGTAGAATCTGAAACTTAGTTAACAATCCTGGTATTACTTCAGGTTAGAAGCCAATAACTGCCTAATGGCCTCCAGTTCACTTTGTACATCATCTGCATAATCCTCATACTTGCGGCCATCGGTTTTCGCATACCAGTATTTACTATTCCAGGTATCCCCTTCGACTTTATGCAACACCGCATGTATCCAGTTTGCCGTGGAGTCACTGTAATCCTGCGCAATCTTGTGCGCAGCATCCCAGTCACTGACCTGCGCCAGTTCCACGGCCTCAAGCAAATGCGCTTGGTTAGACATGCTGCGGATAATCGATAGTCCCCTTCTGGATAAATTCGATCTTATAGCCGTCCGGGTCTTCAATAAACGCAATTATAATCGTGCCGTGTTTCATCGGCCCGGCTTCACGTATCACCTTGCCGCCCTGGGCTTTCACCTGTTCACAGGCCTGGTAGGCATCATCCACTTCAATCGCCATATGGCCATAGGCTGCACCCATATCGTAACTAGATTTGCCATAGTTGTAGGTCAATTCCAGCACCGTATTGTTGTATTCGTTGCCATAACCGACGAATGCCAGCGTGAATTCGCCATCCGGGTAATCCTGGGTACGAATTAATTTCATACCCAACACGCCAGTGTAAAAATCGATAGAACGTTGTAAATCACCAACGCGCAACATGGTATGTAAAATTCGCATCATTACCCCTTATATTATTACTGCTCTCAATATTGATACTTACACACTGGTAATGCGCAAGTATTTTTCCATTAACTGTTCCTGGGTTTCCGGTCGATCCGGGTCTAGCGGAATACAACTGATCGGGCATACCTGCTGGCATTGCGGCTCTTCAAAATGTCCTACGCATTGCGTGCACAGGTCAGGATTGATTTCATAAATCTCTTCGCCTTGCGATATGGCTTCATTAGGGCACACGGGCTCGCACACATCGCAATTAATGCATTCATCAGTAATAAATAAAGACATACGTAGTATTAAGCCGCCAGCTTTTGTTTGATAGCCGCTTCAACGCCAGGAGAAACAAACTGGTTTACATCACCGCCCAGACGGGCAACTTCTCGCACCAGGCTGGATGAAATAAACATATACTCTTCTGCCGGCGTCATAAACAAGGTTTCCAGTTTTGGGTACAGCTTGCGGTTCATGCCTGCCAGCTGGAATTCGTATTCAAAATCGCTGGCGGCGCGTAATCCGCGGATGACCATTTGCGCGCCCTGTGATTGTACAAATTGCATTAACAAGCCATCAAAACCCACCACTTTGATGTTCTCGCCGGCAAATACCGATTGCGCCAATGCCACACGCTCTTGCAGGCTGAACAGGGTTTGTTTGCTGGTACTGCCAGCCACGGCCACGATGACATCGTCAAACAGGTTGGCAGCACGGCGCACAATATCTTCATGTCCCATGGTAATCGGGTCAAAAGTACCCGGATAGACTGCAATTCTGGTTTTGCTCATTCACTGATATTCCCGAAAATCATGCGCACGCTTAGACAGCTGTTGCTGACGCTGGCGTGATTGCTGGCTGCAACAGATGGTAATAGACTTGCCCTGCCTTGCCAGACTTGACCACTTGCCAGTCAGAATCAGATTTTAACGCATATTCGGCTTCTACATACAACCAGCCGTCATTGGACAAATGGGCAGCCAAGTGTGGCAGCAATTTATCCAGCCATTGTTTATGGTACGGCGGATCGCAAAAAATAACATCGTATCGTTGCGTGTTTTGAGTCAGGAATTTCAGTGCATCTGCCTGGCGGATATCGGCTTTTGTCGCATCCAGCAATCGCTGATTCTGCACCAAGGCCTGGAATGGCGCTTTGGCGAGTTCCAGCATGGTGACTTTGTTTGCATTGCGAGATAGCGCTTCAAACCCTAGCGCGCCGGTGCCGGCAAATAAATCCAGGCAGGTTTTTCCTGTCAGCTCTTGACCCAGCCAGTTAAACAAGGTTTGACGCACGCGATCAGAGGTAGGACGCAAGCCCTCAGCATCAGGAAACTTTAATACCCGACTACGCCAGACCCCTGCATTTAGACGAACTTGATTCATGAATACTACTCAATTCACTAGCGACCAGGTCAGCATTATAAAGGGGATGCATACAGAAGGCATCGCGTTTAACCCATAAAACAGAGCGTGCTATTATTCACAGCAATTAATAAAGGAAATCACATGGAATTTTTATTTGGATTTGGTCTGATAGGCAGCTTGATAGGGTTAGCGCTAACATTGTTTTGGGTATGGATGCTGGTCGATTGCCTTGCCGATCAGAAAGAAGACAAACTGGTCTGGTTCCTGGTGATTTTCTTCCTTAATCTGGTGGGAGCTGTTTTATATTACTTCCTGGCACGCAAAAAACGTAAGGGTTCAGTACTTTAAAACAATCAAGCCATTATCAAAAAAGCCGACAATTTGTCGGCTTTCCTTTTTCACTCAGCTTACTCGGATCCAACAATCACGGTAGCAAAATTCTCCGGATGCAAGCGACGTTTGAATGCATCATTCACTTGCTGCACAGTCACTTGCGCAACGCGATCATTAAAACTGTCCAGGTAGTCCAGCGGCAATTTGTAGAAGCCAATAATATTCAAATATTCCAGAATCTTGCCATTGCTGTCGATACGTAACGGAAAACCACCGATCAGGTTATCCTTGGCTGCCTGCAGTTCTTTTTCGGTCACACCTTTATCAATAAACTGCTGTACGGTTTGCTTGACCAGCTGCAATCCTTCTTCCGCCTGCTCTTTCTTGGTTTGCAAGCCGATCTGGAACGGGCCTAACTCTGCCATCGGTAGAAAATAGCTATAAACGCTGTACGCCAGGCCGCGTTTTTCACGTACTTCTTCGGTCAGCCGTGAAACAAAACCGCCACCCCCTAAAATATAGTTACCGACATATAGCGGGAAGAAATCTGCATCACCGCGCTTGTTACCGGGCTGGCCCAACAGAATATGCGCCTGCAAGGCAGGATGCGGTAACTTTTTCACGCTGGCAGTTTTCAGCGCTGGTACTGGCGGCACCGCTGCCACCGCCGGGCCTTGCGGCAAACCTGCACTCAGACGCTCGGCAATCTGTTTGGCCTGTGCCGCCGTTAAATCGCCTATCAGCGAGATAACTGCTGACTTGGCTGTGTAATGTGTCTCATAAAACTGGCGCAAGTGCGTCACGGTTAAGGATTGCACGGTATCGATTTCACCGCTCTGGTCGAGACTATAAGGATGCGTGCCATACAGAGAGCGCATAAACGCTTTTTGCGCGATGCTGTCAGGCTCGGTTTCGGCTTCCTGCAAGCCAGCAACAATCCGCGCCTGTTCACGCTTCAATACCGCCTCGGGAAAGTCGGGTTTGTGCAACACAAAACTGAAGGCTTCCATCGCACCGTCCTGCTCACTGGTCAGTGTACGTAACTTGAATCCGGCACGGTCCGCATCAAAGTTACCACCAAGCACAGCGCCAATATCGGCAAAACGGTTGGTCAGGGTTTCTTCATCCAGCCCGCCAGCGACGAGTGCCATCAGGTGTTGCGTCACTCCCGCAGCGCCTGAAGTTTCCGGCGAATCGTGCGCGCTGCCTGCCGGGAAATTGACACTGATATCCATCATAGGCAAAGCATGGTTTTCAACAAAATAGACCTCACTGCCCTGTGCGGTGGTCCAGTGCTGAATGTTCAAACCAGCCAGCACATTGATGGCATGGCTTTGCAGCAACAATGCCAGCAGCGTGATTTTTAAATACTTAAAAGCTTTCATTCTGTTTCCTACACAACGTGTGTTACGCGATTTCCGTTACGGATTTAAATTTATTGCCACCTTTAATGCTGGTGTGGTCGCCCGGCCGGTTTGGCATTCGGGTCCATCGGTTGCGGATCCAGCGTAACCAGGGTCATCTGGTCCGGGACCAGATATTTCCTGGCTACCGCCTGCACTTGCTCGGAAGTCACTGCCTGTACGCGTGCTGCGTTTTTTTCCAGCAGGCTTAATGGATAACCCATGGTTTCCAGTTGGCCGATCTGCATCGCCTGGTAAAACATGGAATCCCGTTTATAGACATCTGCGGCAATCACGGCGGCTTTTACCCTGTGCAACTCGGCAGCCGTAACACCCTTGTTCTTCACTTCTTCCACCAGCTCCCAAATGGCTTTTTGCAGTGCCTCCAGTGCGACGCCTTCACTGGGTGAAGCAGCAATCTCAAACGTCGACTCCTGGCCACGGTTGGTACCGTCATAACCACTATCTACATCCAGCGCAATCGCCTGCTCACGGACCAGTTTCTGGTTGAGTCGCGATGCATCATTGCCACTTAAAATACTGGATAACACTTCCAGCGCGTATGGCTCCCAATCCTGCTCATTGTAAGCAGACCCGTTTTTCATGGCTGGCGCGTGAAAGCCCATCGTAAAATAAGGTAACTTGGCCGGTGCCTTGACAATCGCACGCCGCTCACCCAGCTGTGCGGGTTCCACCTGGGGTTTACGCACAGGCAACGGTTTGGCCGCCAGCTTGCCGAACGTGTCTTGCGCCAGCTTGAATACTTCTTTGGCATTGACATCCCCGACCACCACGACGGTGACATTGTTGGGTGTGTACCAGGTGTTGTACCAGTCACGAGCATCTTGTGCCGTCATGTTGTCGAGGTCGTTCATAAACCCCACCACCGGGCGGCCATAAGGATGCGCACGATAAGATGATGCTTCAAACTGTTCATTGACACGCGACTGAGGTTTATCTTCTGTACGCCAGCGACGCTCCTCCTTGACCACTTCAATTTCCTTGGCAAATTCGGCATCGGTAATCTGCAGATTGGCCATACGATCAGCTTCCAGCTTGAATGATAATGGCAGTTTGGATTTTTCCAGCTGCTGGAAATAACAGGTGTAATCCTTGCTGGTAAACGCATTTTCCTTACCGCCTGCGGCTGCCACCTGGCGTGAAAACTGTCCGGCCGGGACTTTTTTCGTGCCCTTGAACATCATGTGTTCCAGCACATGGGCAACCCCTGTTTTGCCATTGACCTCGTCCAGCGAGCCGGCGCGGTACCATACTTGTGAAACCACCACCGGCGCCCGGTGGTCTTCCTGCACAATCACCTTGAGGCCATTTTTCAAGGTGGTTTGCACAATTTCGGCCGCTTGCAAGTGACTGGCATTTAATAAAGTAGCCAGAATCAAGATTGCCTGGTGACGCATGGGAAAACTTTTTGTCATGGATGAAATCACTATAGAAACAGGTTTTAAAAGCAGAGGTGTGACCGAATGCTTGACTACTAAGTTCGCCAGACTATAACGTTATCTGTACAACACATATATTCCAGAACGCCTTTGCCGTGGCGGTAAAACGCGATTCGGCATAAAATAACCATATTACCGAGTTTTAAGCTGCCATGTTCAATCCCTTTGCCAAAAAAACCGAGTCTTCTGCCCCTCCTCCTGAAGAAACTACCAGCCTGAGCTGGGCACAACGCCTCAAAAATGGCCTGGCGAAAACCCGCCAGCAGTTGGGCGGTCAACTAAGCGCCTTATTCGGTGGCGGCAAGATAGATGAAGACATTTATGAGGAACTGGAAACTATCCTGTTGACCTCGGATGTCGGTATCAATGCCACACAGCATTTGCTAGAGCAGCTACGCGCCCGCGTCAAACGGCAAGAATTACAAGACACCATTGCATTAAAGCAGGCGCTGAAAGAAACGCTTTCTGACCTGCTCTCTCCGTTGCAAGTGCCGCTGGATGTCAGCGGCCACCAGCCTTATGTGATGATGATGGTCGGCGTCAATGGTGCCGGTAAAACCACCACCATAGGCAAACTGGCAAAATACCTGCAGGCACAAGGGCACAGCGTTTTGATCGCGGCAGGTGATACTTTTCGTGCTGCAGCACGTGAACAATTGCAGGTATGGGGAGAGCGTAACGATGTACATGTGATTGCCTCGGAAAGTGGCGACCCTGCCGCAGTGATTTATGATGCAGTCAACTCGGCTATTGCCAGGAAAATAGATGTGGTGATTGCCGACACCGCCGGCCGTTTGCCGACACAGTTGCACCTGATGGATGAGATCAAGAAAGTCCAGCGCGTGATTGACAAGGCATTGCCAGGTGCACCGCATGAAATCCTGCTGGTGCTGGATGCCAACACAGGCCAGAACGCGGTTAACCAGCTGAAAGCTTTTAACGATGCGCTTGGCGTCACCGGCCTGGCACTAACCAAACTGGACGGCACTGCCAAAGGCGGCGTGATTGCAGCGATTGCGCATTTGAGCCAGCAATCTGCACATAGCACCCCAGTACGTTTTATCGGTGTCGGCGAAAGTATTGATGACTTGCGTCCATTTGACGCCAATGACTTTATTGATGCCCTGATTGATTAGACGTGGCAGTATTTGACTATCCATTGTTAAACCAGGCTGTTAACACCAGATGATTCAAACATGATTGCATTTAACAACGTCAGCATGCGCTACCCGAATAGCGCGCACCTGTTCCGCCAGGTCAGTTTCAACATAGAAAAAGGTGACTTTGTGCTGATCACTGGCCAGTCCGGTGCCGGTAAAAGCACCCTGCTTAAACTGATGGCAGGCATAGAAGCGCCCTCTGGCGGCCATATCCTGATCAATGAACAGGATATCAGCCAGTTGCATCAAAACGCCATTCCCTACCTGCGCCGCCGTTTTGGGCTGGTGTTCCAGGATCACAAACTACTGTATGACCGTAACAGCTTTGAAAATGTCGCCCTCCCACTAAGCATACAGGGCATTACCGGCGAAGAAGCTGCCCGCCGTGTGCGTGCTGCCTTGGACAAAGTAGGCTTGCTAAACAAAGAAAAAGCCATGCCGATCACCTTGTCTGGTGGGGAACAACAGCGGCTTGCCATTGCACGTGCGGTAGTAAGCCGCCCCTCGATTGTGATTGCCGATGAACCTACCGGCGGATTAGACAGGGTCGCATCCCTGGAAATCATGCAACTGCTCAAAGCGTTTAATGATGTCGGCGTCACCGTTGTCATCGCCATGCACGATGTGGCGCAGGTCAGCACCATCGCCTACAGGACCTTGCATATAGACCAGCAAACAATCACGGCAATGCCAGCACAGGTAGGCATGCTATGAAAAACTGGTTGAATCAACATACCCTTGCCATTCAACTGGTCATGCAGAGACTGAAATCGCATTGGCTAAACACACTAACCATCTGCATGGTGATTGGTATCACCGTCACCTTGCCAGGTCTGCTATTTGTCGGTCTCGACAATCTGCAAGATGTATCGCGCTCCATCAAGCAGGATGCGCAGATGAGTGCATTCCTCAAACCTGCGTTGAACGGCAATGTAATACAACGCCTGATTAATGACGTGCAGGAATTGCCCCAGGTAAAAGAAGTACGCTTTGTCCCCAAAGAAGAAGCGATAAAACAGCTTGGGGAACAGTTCCTGCAAAAAGACCTGCTTGCGGATTTGCCGCAAAACCCATTACCAGATGCCCTGTTTATCACGCTGGCAGATACACAGCCAGCTACCGCCAAATCGGTGAAAGACAGCTTGCAAGCGCGGGCAGAAGTGGAAGAACTGGTGATAGATAGCGTGTGGATGGAGCGCCTGAACTCCATGCTGGTGCTTGGTAAACGCATTGCGCTGATCTTTGCCAGCCTGCTGGGGATTGCGATGATCACAGTGATCAGCAACACGGTACGCATGCAAGTGCTGACACATGAAGCCGAGATTGAAGTGAGCCGTTTGATTGGGGCGACACACAGCTTTATCCGCCGCCCGTTTTTATATATGGGTAGTGTGTATGGCTTGGGTGGTGGCTTGATTGCGGTTGGCTTGTTGTTTGCGATTGTCTGGAATCTGAAACAGCCCGTGCAATTGCTGGCTAATAATTACCAGAGCAACTTCCAGTTGGTGTTTCATCTGGTGAATATTGGTGGGTTGATTTTATTGGCTTCGACGTTGATAGGCTGGATAGCGGCGTTTATTGCGTTGACGCAGAAACGCTGAACTGTGTTTACAGGCTCAGGCTGTATGCTGTAATCGGTATTTCTTTGGATGATTGGAAGGTTGCTTTTCGCCTCTAGGCAAGTTACTTTTATTTGCTTGCCCAAAGCAAACGTAACCAAAAGAAATGCACCCTAGCTTCCGCTTGTTTCCTGCGTTGCTCATCAAATAAGCGGTCGCGAAACTCGCCCTAGCGGCCTGCACAGGACGCAGGCCACCACGGAACTCATACAGTCGCTCCCTTCCTCATTATTTTGATTCCGCTACTCGGCGCGTCAGATAGGGGCCCGAAGTCAACACCACCACGATGTGCGATCAGTGAAAACCCATGCGCAGAGGGCGCTTAGCAACTAAGTATTTGTTTTATTGCGCTAGTAGAGCGGGATGCCATCTGAAGAGCATCACCTCACTCACCGCGTAGTGCTTTTCCGGGTCCCCTATCTGACGCGCCGAGTAGCGCAGTCAGCGTGGGAGGGGTCGGCCAGCGTCTGTTCGAGTTCCACGGTGGCTTGCGCAGTGTGCAAGCCGCTAGGGCGAGTTACGTTGGACGCCCACGTTGATGAGCAACGCAGGATACAAGCGGAAGCTAGGGTGCCCTTTCTTTTGGTGTCTTTTCTTTGGGCACGCAAAGAAAAGACACTCGCCGAGGGGCGAAAGAAAATGCCGAATCAGAGCACAAATGAAGCACTGAACCACCCAAAGACATACCGATTAAACCCTCACAGCAAGTGCATTTCTCGCTCTGCGTCAGTCCACCAGTTTGTACTAGTAAAGAAAAGTACCTCGCCGAGTAGCGAAACTCACCTAATCACTGCGCAACATAATTCGGCCCACTCCCCCCCTCCGGCGGTACCCAGGTAATATTCTGCGTCGGGTCCTTGATATCGCAGGTTTTGCAATGAATGCAATTCTGCGCATTAATCTGCAACACTTGCGCCCCTTCCTGCTCGATAAACTCATACACCCCCGCCGGGCAATACCGCTGTTCCGGGCCCGCATACTTCGGCAGATTAACCCGTTCTGGAATATCTCTCACCGTCAGTTTCAAATGGCACGGCTGCTGGTCATCATGCCCGATATTGCACAGGCTAACCGAGCTCAGTTTATCAAAAGTCAGCACGCCATCTGGCTTGGCATACTCAGGCTGCCGACTATTTTTGGCTTCATCCAGCGTGGAATGATCAGCAGTGGTGTGTTTCAAAGTCCAGGGCAAAGTAATACCAAAGCCGGACAACCACATTTCCGCACCACCCAGCACAGTGCCTACCCACGTGCCCCAACGCGACAAGTAAGGTTTCACGTTGCGCACAGCAGTTAAATCCTGCCATACCCACGATGCCCGCAGCTTTTGCGGATAACTGGTTAATATTTCCGGTGCGCCCTGCTGAATGGCATCGAACACCGATTCTGCCGCCAGCATGCCGGATTTCATTGCGTAGTGGCTACCCTTGATCTTGGGCACATTTACCAAGCCAGCGCTGCATCCCAGCAATGCACCACCGGGAAATGCCAACTCTGGCAAAGCCTGTATGCCACCTTCTGAAATAGCACGTGCGCCGTAACTGATGCGTTGCCCGCCTTCCAGCAATGCTTTCAGTTTCGGGTGGGTTTTATAGGTCTGGAAAATATCAAATAAAGACAGGTACGGATTGCTGTAATCCAGGTGCACCACATAGCCGACTGACACCTGGTTTTCACCATGATGATAGATAAAGCCACCGCCACCGGTATTAGCATCCAGCGGCCAGCCTAACGTATGCTCAATCAGGCCTTTCTGATGCAGGTCCGGTTTGATGCGCCAGATTTCTTTGAAGCCCAATCCGTATTTGGCCGGACTGGAAGCCGCGCGTAAACCATAACGTGCTTCCAGCTGTTTGGTCAGCGAACCACGTGTGCCTTCGGCCACCAGGGTATATTTGGCACGGATCTCGATCCCAGGCGTGTAATTTCCCGTGGGATTACCTTGTTTATCTAACCCCATGTCACCGGTAATCACGCCTACCATGCGGCCGGCGTCATCATAACTTGGCGTTTGTGCAGAAAAGCCGGTGTAGATTTCCACACCCAATTCTTCCGCTTGCGTAGCCAGCCAGCGGCAGACTTCACCCAGGCTGACAATATAGTTGCCGTGATTGCGCATCAGCGGCGGCAAAGTCCAATCGGGCAATGCCCAGTCTTTTTCCTTACCCAGCACGACAAAAGTATCCTTACCCACCGGCGTATTCAAAGGCGCGCCCAAAGCTTGCCAGTCTGGCAATAGCTCCTGCAAGGCCCTGGGGTCCAGCACTGCACCGGAAAAGATATGACTGCCGACTTCGGCACCCTTTTCCAGAATACAAACACTCAGTTCCTGACCTTGCGTCTGTGCTAATTGCTTGAGACGGATGGCGGCTGATAATCCTGCCGGGCCAGCCCCGACAATCAGCACATCATATTCCATTACATCTCTTTCCATGCTTCCTCCAACATTCAGGTTCCCGCCATTAGGCAATTGCCGGGATATCAATTAAATCGCTACGCGTCGCCCCTTGGGTGAACGCCTGGCAAAACGCCAGGAACTGGCGGATACCGCCGGTCTGGTACTTTTGTCTATGCCATAAAAAATAAAAATTTCGGTGAAACTGCAAACTATGGTTTTCGATCGGCACCAGGCTGCCGCGCCGGAATGCATCTTTAAGTGCCAGCCTGGAAATACAGCCTATGCCCAGCCCCGACTCCACCGCACGCTTGATGGCCTCGGTATGTTCCAGCTCCAGCGTGATATTGAGCCTGGAATAATCCTGGCTGAATGCGCGGTCAAATGTCTCACGTGTACCAGAGCCTTTTTCACGCACTATCCACGGCTGCAACAGCAAGTCAGACTTATAGATGGTTTTACCTGTCTGCGCTAATAGCGCCAAAGGATGCGAAGGTGCGGCAAAAATGACCAGCTCATCTGCAATCCAGGGCGCTACAGCAATATCCGGATGATTACACTCGCCCTCTATCATACCCAAATCCAGTGTATGATTCGCAATTTGCTCAACGATGGTACGGGTATTTTGCACTTGTAGCTGGATGTGGCTTTGGGGATATTGCTGCAGGAATTTGGCAACCAGCAAGGTGACCAGGTAATTGCCGACGGTGAGTGTAGCGCCTATTTTCAAATGCCCATAGCCTTGCTGGCCATGCAGCATGCGTTCGATTTCGCGGGCGCGGTCCAGCAACTCGACGGCTTTAGGCAGTAATTGTTGCCCGGATTCATTGATACGCAGGCTTTTACCGACGCGGTCAAACAACTGGATTTCAAATTGCTTTTCCAGCTCGATCAAGGCGGTGCTGGCAGCGGATTGAGACAGGGCCAGTTGCTCACAGGCACGGGAGACACTGCCAGCCCGGCTGATGGCGACGAAAATCTCTAATTGCCTGAGGGTGTATTTCATTAAGTAAAAGGATTATGCGAGATTTACGTCGCATCAATATCAATCTATAAAATAGATATATATTATTATAATAATCAATTTAATAAATATTACAAGCTAGCTTAAAATGCTCGGTTACGAGCAAGAACATCTCAGAGAAAGCAACGTTTTATGAAAGCATTAATAGCGATCAAAAGGGTCGTTGATTATAACATTCAAGTCCGCGTGAAAGCCGACGGTTCCAATGTGGATATTGATGGCGTCAAGATGGGCATCAACCCTTTCGATGAAAACGCGATTGAAGAAGCCATTCGCCTGAAAGAAAAAGGCATCGTCAGCGAGATCGTTGCAGTGACTATCGGTGGCGCGGCCAACCAGGATATATTGCGCCACGCGCTGGCGATGGGTGCAGACCGCGCCATGCTGATTGAGACACAGGAAACCTTGCATTCCCTGGGTGTGGCTAAAGTATTGAAAGCGGTAGTAGAGCGCGAACAGCCAAACCTGATTTTACTCGGTAAACAGGCCATTGATGATGATGCTGGCCAAACTGGCCAGATGCTGGCAGCCTTGCTGAAATTGCCGCAAGCCACTTACGCTTCGCAAATCACGATTGAAGGTAACCAGGCGACTGTAGTCCGTGAAATTGATGGTGGTACGCAAACACTGGCTGTCAGCCTGCCAGCCGTGATTACTGCTGACTTGCGCCTGAACGAACCACGCTATGTCAAACTGCCTAACCTGATGATGGCGAGAAAAAAACCACTGGAAAACGTACCATTGGACTCCCTGAATGTCTCCCTCAGCCACAATGTGCAGCAACTGAAAGTTGCCACACCACCTGCCCGCCCAGCTGGCGTGATGGTGAAAGATGTGAATGAATTACTGAGCAAATTGCGTACGCATGAGGGGATTTTGGGATGAGCACACTGATTATTGCCGAACACGACGGCCAGCATTTGAATGAACAGCTCGCGCGTGCCATCACTGCTGCGCAGCATTGGAAGCAACCGGTAGATGTGCTAATTGCCGGGGCCCAGCCAGATGCCCTGGCCTCACAGATTGCCGCCTTACAGGGTGTGAATAGCGTATTGGTCGCAAGTGATGCGGCCTTGCAACATCCGACTGCCGAACACCTGGCTGATATCATCGTGCCGCTGGCTGCCAATTACAACGTAGTGCTTGCTGCGCACAGCGCCTTTAGCAAAAATGTGCTGCCTCGCGTTGCTGCCTTGCTGGATGTGAATATGCTGTCCGACGTGCTGGAGATTCTGGATCGTAACACTTACGTGCGTGGCATTTATGCCGGTAACGTACTGGCAACCGTGCATAACCAGGATGCGACGCAAGTGTTAACCGTGCGCGGCAGCAAATTTGCCGCTGCACCGTCTGGCGCTACAGCAGAGATTAAAGCAATTGCAACGCCAGCCGCCCCGCAAGGCAGCCGCTGGGTATCTGAAGCATTTAACAAATCCGAACGCCCCGCCCTGACTGCTGCCAAAGTGGTGGTTTCCGGTGGCCGCGCCCTAGGTAGTGCAGATGCTTTCGCCCAGGTGATCGCGCCATTGGCGGATAAACTGCATGCAGCCATTGGCGCCAGCCGTGCAGCCGTAGATGCCGGTTATGCGCCCAACGATTTACAAGTGGGACAGACCGGCGTAGTGGTTGCCCCCGAACTGTATATCGCCGTCGGTATTTCCGGCGCCATCCAGCATGCGTACGGCATGAAGGACAGCAAAGTGGTTGTGGCTATTAACCAGGACCCGGAAGCACAAATCTTCAAGATTGCAGACTACGGCCTGGTGGCAGACTTGTTTGAAGTCGTGCCTCAGTTGACAGCTGCGTTATAATAATCCCTTTAAATTCAAACCCTTTGCCTAGTCGCGAGTAAAAATAAAACATGAGTAATAAAAAATATTCCACCGAAACGATCCTGAGCGTTCACCACTGGAACGACACCCTGTTTAGTTTTAAGTCCACGCGCGACCCAGGTTTGCGTTTTGAAAACGGCCAGTTTGTGATGATAGGCATGGAAGTTGACGGCCTGCCACTGACTCGCGCCTATAGTATTGCCAGCCCTAATTACGAAGAGCATCTGGAGTTTTTCAGTATTAAAGTGCCTAACGGCCCGCTGACTTCACGCCTGCAGCACCTTAAAGTGGGAGACCCATTACTGGTGAGCCGCAAGCCGACCGGTACACTGGTGACGCATGATTTGAAACCAGGTAAAAACCTGTATTTCTTCTCTACCGGAACCGGCCTGGCGCCTTTCATGAGCCTGATCCAGGATATCGAAGTATATGACCGCTTTGAAAAAGTCATCCTGATTCATGGCGTACGTTATGTAAATGAACTGGCCTATGAAGAATTCATCACCAAAGATTTGCCGAATAACGAATTCTTTGGTGAAGAAGTGAAGAACAAGCTGATTTACTATCCGACAGTGACACGCGAACCATTCAGAAACCAGGGCCGCCTGACTGACCTGGTGGAAAGCGGCAAGCTGTTTGAAGACATCGGCCTGCCACCGCTAAACCCGGAAACTGACCGCGCCATGATCTGCGGTAGCCCGGCCATGCTGGTAGACACCGCTGCCATGCTGGACAAACGCGGGTTCAAGGTTTCACCGCGTATCGGCGAGTTGGGTGACTATGTGATTGAGAAGGCTTTCGTAGAAAAATAAGCCTGCTCACAAAAACTAACACAGCATATGATCGCAGTGTCCGGATATCAATAGTATGAGCAAGATATCTGACACTGCGATTTCTTTTGAGCAAGCTGAGCTCTCTGACCTGCCGGCATTAAGCGCCCTGCTCACCCTGCTGTTTTCGCAGGAGCAAGAATTCACACCTGACCCTGCCGCCCAGCAATTAGGCCTGGCTGCTATCCTTGAGCAACAGGACAGCGGCCGTATCCTGGTGGCACGATATCAAGGTGAAGTAATTGCCATGGTAAGTTTACTGTTTACAATCTCCACCGCATTGGGTGGCCGTGTTGCCTTGCTGGAAGATATGGTCGTAAACCCGACACATCGTGGCAAAGGTATAGGCTCGCAATTGCTGACCTATGCCCTGGCGTTTGCCCAGATGGAGCAGATACTCAGAATTACCTTACTCACAGATCACGACAATCTAGCCGCCCAGCACTTCTATCAACAGCATGGTTTTCAGCAGTCCGGCATGCAGGCGTGGCGCCTGATACTTTAAACTTCTGAGTTGGAATCGGGCGAATTAACGTCGGGCATCTTTCATGCCAATGGCAACCACAATCGCCAGCACAAACACGACGGACAGTAACAAAAAACCCTGCGCATAGGCCTGGAAGGTTCCGGCAGAGGTTGCGCCGCACATTTCCTGCCGCCATTCGAGAAACACTGCCATCATAGTCACACCGACCACGCCACCCAATTGCCTGGCATAACTGACCACCACCGAAGACTGCCCTAAATCTTGTGGTTCCATCTCGTGCAAGGTAGCAAGATTGAGTGCGGGCAGGATCATACCGAGGCCGATACGGCCAACCAAAGTGGCGGCGACAATTTCCCAGTATTGCACCGTATCGGCCGCGACGACAAACACCAAAAACGAGGCGCCAAATATAGACAACCCTGCCAGTGTGATGCGCCTCGGGGACAATTTATCCGCCATTTGCCCGGCAAACGGGATCGTCAGCACCAGCGCGATGCCTGAAGGGAGCAGCAACAATCCGGCGTCAGTGGCACTAAAAGACAAGGCTGTTTGTAAAAATACCGGTATCAAATAGGTAGAGGCAAATAAACCAAAGCCATAGGCAAACGCCACGAAAGTACCGCGGCTAAAAGTTGGTTTGGAGAACAGGTGCAATTGAATAATAGCGTGCGGCAACCTGCGCGCATGGCGTATGTAGCATGCCATGGAGACGACTAGCAATGTGGCATAACCTAAAGTCCACAATGCTATCAAGCCGCTATGATGCAAACTGGATACAAACTCGATTAATCCTATGGAGGCGGCAGATAGCCAGCCCAGGCCTGACCAGTCAAATGGTTGCACCTCCCTTTTGCGTGGCGCCGGCAACCAGATGCGGGCGGCGATCAGCGCCAGGAATGCAAACGGCACACCTAACAGGAAAATAGCTTGCCAGCCAAATTGGTCCAGCATCCAGCCGCTGATGGAAGGTGCAATCGCAGGCGTAAAAGCAATGCCGACAATCAGGATGCCTGATGCGCGCCCCTGGATATTAGGTGGAAATAAGCGCATCAATGCCATGATGCCCAGCGGTTGCAACACGCCCGCTGCCAGGCCTTGCACCAGGCGTGCGATAACAACGTGGACAAAGGTATGCGAATAAAACCCTGCCACACTGGCGGCAATCAACAACCATAAGGCTGCCATAAATACTCGCCGCAGGCCAAAGCGCTCAAGCAGCCAGGCAGCAGGCAACATGGCAATGGTCATGGCAGCCAGGAAGGCCGTCATCGCCCACTGCACATGGTCTTGCCCCAAGTGGAACGTTCTCGTTAACGCTGGCACCGCCACATTGAAACTGGAGGTACATAGCACGCCGGCTATCGTGCCCAGGCCAATGATGCATAACACCATCCACTTATACTGCTCACCATAATGCTGCGTTAAGGCATCATAAGAATGCACTCGTCTAAACAATCTCACAGATTTCGCCTGTTCTTTTTATTCAGCGTAAATAGCCATACAGCATTGTGACTTACATTTACCGAAGCCGGTTCACCATGAAACGAAATAGACTAGCCCCGCACTATATGGTTATCGTTAAACCACCAGGACGCTTAAGTGATTAAGCCTTCGCGCCAAAGCTTGAAAACATACCCGGCTAAAACGCGCTCTTGATGACGCCACCATCTACGCGTAAAGCAGCACCTGTCGTTGCGGAAGATAAGGGGCTGGCAATATAGGCCACCAGATTGGCGACTTCTTCAGTGGTAGCAAATCGCTTGATCAGCGAGGTTGGCCTGACATGCTCAAAAAACTCCTGCTCGAATGCTTCCTGTGATTTGTTTTCTGCCTGAGCAAGTGCTTCAACAAAGTCGCTTACCCCACGGGATCGTGTAGGTCCGGGCAATATGCTGTTGACGGTAATCTGCGTCCCCGCCAAAGATTCGGCCAGACCACGCGCGACCGCAATCTGGGCAGATTTTGTCATGCCGTAATGAATCATTTCTGGCGGAATCTGCACGCCGCTTTCACTGGAAATAAACACGATACGGCCCCAGTCTTTTTGCTTCATGCTGGCCAGGTAAAGCCTGGCGAGACGAACACCACTTAATACATTCACATCAAAAAAACGCTGCCAGTCAGCGTCAGGAATATCTTCAAAATTCTTGGGCTCGAAGATCCCCAGATTATTCACCAGTACATCGATTTCCGGTTAGTCCGCCACCAGCTTCTCGGCCACCTCTGCCTGCGTTAAATCTCCGGCAAAGCCTGAAACCTTTTTACCGGTCGCATGCTGAATATCCTCGATCGCTTGCTGGACCGAACGTTCAGAACGCCCGTTAATGACTACTTCTGCACCTTCTTTTGCTAATAAGGTAGCTATTGCCAAACCGATCCCCGCCGTGGAGCCGGAGACCAATGCCTTTTTACCTCCCAGTTGCAAGTCCATGAACGTGCCTTTCCATTTAGTTTAAAAATTGACAGTTATTCTATTGCGACTTGCGTATTTGCGCCATGCAAGAAAAGATGCTTCGGCGTTTCGGAATTTTCCTGAGAATAGCCTCTGCAATCGGCTCAAAATCTATAGAGATACCCCCCTAATCTATGTGCTGTCAAAGCACCAGCAGCTTTACCTTTGATGTTTATACGGCAACATAAAAATTCAATCATTCTCACAATTACTGATCCAATAAAAGAATAATCATTTAAATTAAATCAATCACTTAGCCCAAGTGAGCAAATGACGCAATCCGCTTTTCCAAGCTGGCATGCTAGATGCTAAAGAGATCAGCACCAGAAACGAATAAAGATTGACCTGCCATACGGGAATCATCATTCAAAAGATATGACCCGACTATCATTTTTTCAAAATCAAGGAGATACCTTTGAAAACCGCCCATCCATTAGGCATCGCAGCGCTAGCACTGACTACAGCCACTTCATTCATCGTACCTGCGAATGCACACCATGCCTTTTCAGCTGAGTTCGATGCCAACAACCCTGTTGAGGTTAAAGGGGTAGTTACCAAGCTGGAGCTTACCAACCCACACAGCTGGTTATACATAGACGTTAAAAACCCTGATGGAAGCGTGACGAACTGGGGTTTTGAATTCGGGGCGCCGTTCAGCCTGCGCGAAAAAGGAATTAATAAAACCGTTCTCAAAGCAGGGGTAGAAGTTTCAATCAAAGGCTACCGCTCTAAAAACGATAAAGAATATGGTTATGCAGTGACTACTACCCTTGCGGATGGCCGTAGCTTCAAAACAGGCGGCGCGCAGGATGCTCCCACAGTAAACCCATAAACATTTTAATTATCATCCATTTAAGGAAAACAAGGAGTCACTTTGAAAACGCTATCCTTACAGCTCGGTAAGCCATCCTGGCGCGTCGGCTTGCACGCTTTGATCCTGGTCGTGGCAAGTACCCTTACCAGCCAGGCTTATGCCGCTGAAAAACTGCCGCGCCTGGCTAATGGCAAGCCTGACTTTTCCGGCATCTGGCAAACCACCAGCGCGGCCGATTATGATCTTGAGCCACACTCTAATCGCAAAGACGCCCCACCAAGTGCCGGCAACGTTGAGGGCAACCTGATTCCCTACCTGCCCAAAGCATTGGAGCAACGTAAGAAGAACTTTGAAGCACGCGCCACGGATGATCCTGCGCTCAAAGGCTACACTTTAGGTGCGGTGAGAGGTGTGTATTACCCTGAACCGTTCCAGATATTCCAGCGCGCCAATGACTTGTTCGTTGTACACCAGTTCGGCCATTCGGTACGTACTATCTACACCAACGGTACAGACCATCCCCTGGAACCTAATGACTGGTGGTTAGGCGACTCCCGCGCAAAGTGGGAAGGCGACACGCTGGTAGTGGACGTCAAGCACTTCAATGGCAAGACCTGGCTGGACCGTTCCGGCAACTTCCACAGTGATGCACTGCATGTGGTTGAAAAATGGAAATACCTGGACGCCAATACCATCGAGTACAAAGCCACGCTGGAAGATGAAAACGTCTACAGCAAACCCTGGACACTGAGCGTAATCTTGTACCGCCACCGCGAAAAGAACTTCCAGTTGATCGAGGATTACCGTTTCACCCTTGATTACGATGAGTACTATCCACCTAAACGCCCGGCCAACGCCGAATAGCTCCTTTACGACATCGCGATCACTAAAGATAAGTAATCTATCAAGAGAGAATAAGTATGCAAACCAACTCATCTATCAAGCATCCGCTGGCCTCGTTGTCAAATGTGGTGGCGGGTTGCCTGTTACTCACCCCGCTGCTTGGTATTTCTGCCGATCAGCCAGCAAAAACGCCACCGGCTAAACCAGTTGCAGCGACAGCTGGCAGCACGCAAGGTACGCCCAACCCTGAAGTGGCCCGCTGGGAAAAAGAATTTCCGGCCATCGCTTCAGGCAAATGGACTGGCGCACGTACTGCGGACGGTCAACCGGATATTTCAGGCCACTGGTCCAACACCATTGCCAACCACAACAATTTCACTGACCCGCAAGGCGGTATTCCTCACGACCCTAACCCTAACCGCCTGGCCAAAGGTCCGCGTAATGAACGCGCGCCTAGCCGAGTCAGCGACCCGGCAGATGGCCAGTTGCCATTACGGCCATGGGCTTTGGAAAAAGTGAAGGAGTTCCAGATCGGTTTCCACGACCCGAAAAAGCCTGAGTACATAGAACCATTGGCTCGTTGCGCGCCTGGCGGCGTTCCCAAGACCTTTACCTGGCACGGTTTCGAGATCAGCCAGTATCCCGGTTACGTGCTGTTCCAGTTCAACTCCGGCACGCGCATTATCCACCTGGATAACAAACCGCACCTGCCGGACAACATCAAGCTGTGGAACGGTGATTCGCGCGGCCACTGGGAAGGCAACACGCTGGTAGTGGATGTAAGCAACCATAACGGTAAAGCCTTATTTGGCCGTTCTGGCGAGTTCGTTAGCGAAAATGCAAAAATCCAGGAACGCTATATTTTTGATAAAGACAACAAACGCTTTAACTATGTTGCGACGTTCGATGACCCTGAGGTTTATACGCGACCATTTACAGTGACCATACCCGCCAAACGCTGGACAGCTGCTGATAAGACCAATGGCTGGCAATTTGAAGCCACTATTGCCAATCACCCACAGGGCAAAGTGTTTCTAGATCGAGAAGAACGTATTTGTACCGAAAATAACGGTGGATTCGGTTTAGGCGCCCGTAGATAAGAAACTGTTAGAGACTCAAAAGCCGGAAGCGAATGCTTCCGGCTTTTTTATAAATTATTTTGTATCTAAAATGATACAAGTTGAATCTATCATTCATTATTAATCATTAAAATGACGTCAAAAACAAACATCATGTTTCTGTATAAACAGTTTGCTTGAAATATGTTTTATCATCAACAAAATAACTCATCCACCCACGTATTTACATAAAAAAACACAATACTGAATGTTTATTTTTCATTAAAAATCAATTACTTATTAAATCACATATAGATCACACCGATTAAAACTCCCTTACTCTGGATTTGGAATGCAAGTTGCTAAAACCATGGCACCTCAAACAAGTAAAGGGACTCTAAAAGTGAACTATATAAAAAAATACCCGGCCGATCAGATTGTCCGGCCGATCTTCCGACGAACATTGATTAGCATTGCCGTTGCCGGACTTTCGCTGACTGCAGTTAATCCAGTCTACGCGGCTGACGATCAGGAAGTGAACGAACTAAGGCAAGAGGTCGAAAGACTGAAACAAGCGCTTAGTCGTTCTGAAAAAGCCTTGGCGGAGGAAAAGTCTGCGAAAACTAGCACCGAAAAAACCGACAATGAACAGACTACAATTCCACAACAGGCACAGACGACACCACCGGAAGATGCCAACGAATTGGATTCATTGGTCGTAACAGCAAGGAAGAAAAGTCCACTGGAAAATATTAAAGACAAACCCTCTTCTGTATCAATTGTCAGCGGTGAAGAACTTGATCGCTTTCAGGCCACAAACGTGACTGAAGTGTTGCGTCGCATCGGTAACGTCAATTTTAACTATGGCAACCCACGAACAGGTTCTTTGACATTACGTGGCATTACTACCGGTTCCAGCGACCAGATCGATCCGACTGTAGGCGTGATGATCGATGGGGTCAGTATCGCATACACACCCTTGTCAAACGGCTATATATATACCGACATTGATACTGTAGATGTCACACGTGGCCCACAAGGTACAACTGGGGGCAAAATAAGTAATATCGGCCGAATCACCTTTAAAACCAAGGAACCCACGTTCACTCCGGTGGCGAAAGTGGCCCAGACTTTCGGAGAGTGGAAGACTTCTAAAACCCAAGGCGTGGTTGGCGGCCCTATCATTGATGACTTACTGGCTTGGCGCGGTAGTTTTGTGCGTGAGCAGCAAGAAGGTCCATTTAAAAACGAGTTTCCGGATTCCGAAGGCAGAGCTTCTTACCAGAACACAGACCGAACCTTTGGCCGTATCCAGTTTTTGCTGACGCCTTCAGAAAATTTTAGAGCCAAGCTCAGTTATGAATTACAACCTAAAGGCTCAGAGTTTGTAAACGGAAATACCGTGCGCCATCCAGAACCAACCACATTTAGTAACGGCGTGGCAAGACCTGCAAACCTGGTTGATACGAATTACAAAAAATACATCAGCCGGGCTTGGTTCAATTCGAATCCAACGTTCTGGAATCCATCCACATCATTTTATGGAGACATGACTAATTCTGATAATAACGGTGCAATTATCACCAGCTCAGAAGGGTTGACCGGGAATCTATACTGGAATGTGTTGGGACATGAACTGCGTTCAACCACAGGTTGGCGTACCCATTGGTTTAGTGCCTCTAATGATGAAGGCACCCCCTACGACATTACCAAAAGTGGTGGCTACATTACAGAATACAAACAGCTCAGTCAGGAATTCCACTTTAACTCTCTCAAAGACGAAAACAGCCTTGTTGATTACCAGGGCGGTTTGACATACCTCAAAAGTGACAATCAATCCTTGGGAGGTCGTACACGTTATGGTAGTGATGCGGGTGCATTTCAGGCGAGTGATGCTCAATATACAGCATTAACAAGTGGTATCACCTTTGCACCTGCAATACCACCAGCAGCTCCGCAGCCGAATGTAGGTGCAACTGGTGCTGATGCAGGAGCAGCGCAAGCAATGCTAAGGGATTCTTTAAATAATGCTTACCGCTCGCAGGACACCCGCATTCAGAACAAAAGTGTAGGCATTAACGCACAAACAGACTGGCATCTTTCCAAACCTTTAACACTTACCACCGGTTATGCAATTGCTCAGGAAGAACGTCAAACCACACAAGGACTATTCTTGCTTGATCCAGGTGTTGGGCAAGACTTCACCACCGCATTCGTCAATGGCAACAATCCTTCTAGCGCAGAAGCCATAGCCGCAGCAGATCGCTTGGCCGCCAAGTATTTTGGTGCGGGTAAAACTTTCGCTGTCGGCAGCGCTAATCCCCTTAACAATAACCAACGTGCGCTGCTGCAAAATGCTGCAGCTGTCAGAAACGGCGCTTTACAGCCTACCCAGCTTTACCCTTACAAAAAAGCAAAACCTTGGGATGGTACAGTACAAGCTGCTGTAGTGACTTTGACTGACAAACTCACGGATGAAGTTTCAGTATATGGCTCTGTACAGTACGGCGAGAAAGCCGGGATTGCACAGGTTAATGCAGGTGGCGCAACCGCTTTGATCGCCAAGGAGCGAACCACTGGCTTTGAGCTGGGAGCTAAAACCAGCCTGCTGGATAATAAGCTGTTATTCAATGCCAACGTTTATGTGAACGACATAAGAGATTTCCAGACAACTGTTGCCACGGTGGATCCGGTACAGACGGCAGCTAACGTGGTTGGAGGAACTTGTAGCGGTGCCGATTGCCAGGCATTTACCAGCCAGGTAGGCAACGTGCCTAGGGTGCGCGCCAAAGGTGTGGAAATCGATACCTCTTATATTGGCCTTGAGCATTTCAACTTTCGCCTAGCTGCTGCATACAACGATGTACGTTATGCCGAGGATAATTACATTGCTTTCCCCAGTGAGCGTGACACTACAAACATAGCTGCAAATAGACGTTTTTATAATGCGAAGGGTGACACACTCACACAGGCGCCTAAATTTACTGCTAACCTCTTTGTAGGCTCTACGCTGCCGGTATTCGGCAATCATGTGTTCCACGCGGATGCCAATTACAAATACACCACCAGTTTCTATACCAGCACATCGGAATATGACAGAGTGGATGCTTACGGCCTGTTAGATTTAGGCATAGGTATAGGCCGCCGTGATGGACTGTTTGATGCCAACATCCTAGTTAAAAACGCGTTTGACAAAGAATACAACCCGTATGGCTTCGCCAGCTATACACCATCATTACCACGTTGGATAGGAGTTGTATTTAGCAGCAAACTTTAATGAAAGAGTAGGCAAAATAAAACCAGCGTGAAAACGCTGGTTTTTTTATTAGGGCATATCAAACAAAAACTTATAAATCATGGCAGGACTTGCAGGTACGCGATAGCACGGTCGCTTTTTGACCCGCATGCTCGAAATCACCGGCGTCGACCAGGAATTTAATCTCCTTGGTCAACTCATGGCTTTTTTGTGCCAAGCCTAACTGCTCATCAGAATCAGCTTTGAGCGTGTAATAGGACTCCACCTTGGAAAACATGCCTATTAATCGCTGCACGTCATCATTGCTGGCTGTCTTGTTATTCAACGCCAGGTGATTAGTCAGGCTTTTGCTGGTATCTTCAACGTCATGCATGAAGTCTTCATCGACTTCAAAATCTCCGGCCTCTACGCTCCACGTGGTGGCCAGCATGACCGCCAGCATCATGACTACCTGCAAACGCATTATGCCAGCAGTTCATCAATCACCCGGCCATATACCACAGTCGGTCTCTCAGAACGTCCATTATTCAGATAGGTTACTTTGAGGTGATCCAGGCCTAACAGATGCAGGACAGTTGCATGGAGGTCATAAGTGTCAACAGCATCATCTTTATTTGTTACCTTCAGGCCAATGGCATCGGTTTCACCATAGGAGGATCCTGCTTTCACACCACCGCCAGCAATCCATTGGGTGTAGCCAAAGGCATTATGGTCACGACCAGTGCCGCTTTCACTCCAGGGTGATCGGCCAAACTCTGAAGCCCATACCACCAGCGTACTATCCAGCAAACCACGTGATTCGAGGTCAGCCAGCAAACCGGCGACCGGTTTATCCACCATACGTGACATCAGGCCATGGTTGCCGTCCAGGTCATGGTGCGCATCCCAGTCATCGGCAGAACCTTCCGGCCTGTTATCTGGCGCGGCGGATACCACTTGCACAAACCGTACGCCTCTTTCCACCAGACGACGTGCACGCAACAAAGTGGCGCCATACCCTTCACTGGTGTTGTCATCCAGGCCATAAAGGGCTTTGGTCGCAGCGGATTCTCCTTTAAGGTCTACGGCTTCAGGCGCCGTCAGTTGCATACGTTCAGCCAATTCATATGACCGTAACCGCGCTTGCAACTCGGTATCATGGGTGTGTCCCAAACCACGCAACCGGTCTAGCTGGTTAAGTAAGTCCAGCGAATTCCGCTGTTGTGAAACTGAGCGCAGTTCGGGGCGATCCAGATAAACAATAGGGGAATCACCAGGACGGAAAGCGGTACCCTGGTACACAGCCGGCAGGAAGCCGGAACTCCAGTTGACCGAACCGGCATCCGGTTCACGCATGCCGTTGTACAGCACCACATAAGAAGGCAGGTCGCGGTTGGCTGAGCCAAGTGCATAATTCACCCAGGCGCCGAGTGAAGGCCGGCCAGGGTTTAAATCCCCGGTATTCAGCTTGAGGATAGAAATATCATGCGTGGCACCCACGGTCACGCTGGAGCGAATAAATGCCATCTTGTCGGCCTGACTGGCCATGTTAGGCAGCAGATTTGAAAACCAGGCACCACTGTCACCATGCTGCTTCCAGTCACGGTTGTTAGCCGCATACAGTTTGCCTACGCCCCCTTGAGTAAAGGTTTTAAGTCCTTTGAGGAAAGAGGCTGGTACATCTTGCCCGGCCAGCCTGATCAGTTCCGGTTTATAGTCAAACAAATCGAGTGAGGAAGGCGCGCCTTTCATATGCAGCCAGATCACCGACTTCACCTTGCCGGCAAATTGCGTCGGTTTTGGTGCGAGAGGATCCACCAGATCGGACGCCATGGCCGTCCCAATAAAGCCAACGCCTGGAATAAATCCGGCCGCAGCGGCTGCGCCACCCAGGCCTAAACCGGCATTGATCAAAAACTTCCTGCGACTGTCATTCATTGTTTTCCCCAAAACTTAAAAACGTTAATCCTAGAAACTCACATTTAAGGTAATACGGACTTAGAACCTGTATACAAACTCATTGGTATTCACCAGGCTTTGCACCATATCGACAAAAGCTGCGGTACGTACCGGGTTAAGGTGGCTGGTATCTGCCACACCTATGGGCACGGCGACAGCAAATCCGCCATCCTTGGCCTGCGTTTTAATGATGTTTTCCTGCTTATTCAGGAAAGCCTGCAATGAGGCGCGCTCCTGGTTGCTAGGCAAGCGGGAGAAGATCACCTGATACAACCGGTCCAGCTGTGCTTTTTCATTGGTACCGGCTTCATTTATCACACGGCCAGCCAGCGACTGCGACCAGTTGACCACCAGCGGGCTGTTGAATAAGGTCAACGCCTGCAAGGGAGTGGTGGTGACATCACGTTTGTGATGGGCCTTGGAAGGATCCGCCGGATCAAAATTCTGCAACATCGGATAGGGCAAGCTGCGTTTACTGTAGATATAGATCGAACGGCGGTTCCAGTCAGATGTGGTTTTTGAAACCGGCCACAGGCGGTTGCCATTCTCATCCACAGGCCCCTGGTCGCCAGCCGTCACAGGCGGCAATACCGATGGGCCGCCTACTTCCTCGTTTAGCACGCCAGCTACATAGAGCAGAGAATCACGGATCACTTCAGCTTCCAGTCGTTTGCGCGGATAAGTTGCCAGCAATTTGTTTTCCGGATCGACTTTGGCCGCTTCCGGACGCTCTGCTGAAGATTGGCGATAGACGCTGGACAGCAGAATCTGGCGATGCAGTTTCTTGATGCTCCAACCCTGCTCGGTGAAGTTAGTCGCCAGCCAGTCAAGCAGTTCGGGATGCGTAGGTTTGTCGCCGGCACGCCCAAAATTCTCAGCCGTGGAGATAATGCCGCGGTCAAAGTATTGCGCCCACACGCGGTTGACATATACACGGGCAGTGAGAGGATTTTCCGGGCTGGCCAGCCAGTTAGCGAGCGCAGTCCTGCGGCCTGAAGAAGTGGTGGTCGGCTTGATGTCGAGTGTGGCATTGCCCCACAGCTTTGGCAGGCCTGGCTGCACAGCTTCGGTTGGCCGCTCATGAATACCACCGAACCGTACAAAGGTCGGTGGGATATCAGTCGCGCTCAGCTCTGCCGCTGCAGTGTAATTTGAGGAACCACTGGCAGGTTTCAGGTCATCAAACTTGCGTAATTCTTTCTGCAGGCGCTGGTATTCATCCCACGCAGCCACCTTATCCGGCGTATGCTCCGGATGCTCCTTGGTTTCAGCCACCAGTTTCAGGTAGCCGGTGCCGCCATTCACGCCAGACACAGATTGCCAGCGGAAATTAATCCATTTATCCAGCCCGTTCTGTTCCTTTTCCGGCTTTTGCAAGGCAGCCAGGGTGTCGGTGATATAGCGCGACTTCTGGTACTGAATGCTGGCATCCTTGTATGGATCCAGCACTTTGCGCTGAGCATCACGGATATGTTTGGTTGCGGCCTGGTATTTGACAAACTGCTCCACATATTGCTTGTCCCAGACACTTTCAGACCCTTTTGCCAGCTCTTTTTTGGTGTCAAACACCGTGTTGGAGAACACCGATTGGAACTGGAAATACTCTTTCTGACTGATTTTGTCCTGCTTGTGGTTATGGCAACGCGCACATGCCATGGTGGTGGCCAGGAAAGTCTCGCTCACATTGTCAGCAATATCGGTTTCAATCTGGTATTTGCGCTGTATCATATCGCGCGAATTGCTGTTATCAGGATAGCCAGCGAGATAACCGGTGGCGATTTTCGCTTCCTGGCTGTCCGGCCATAATTCATCCCCGGCAATTTGCTCCTTGATAAACAGGTCAAACGGCTTGTCCTGGTTAAAGGCCGCAATCACATAATCGCGATAGCGCCAGTTATTTGGACGCCCGGCATCATTCTCAAATCCTGCACTATCGGCATACCGCGCCAGATCCAACCAGCGACGTGCCTGACGTTCTCCGAAGCGAGGAGATGCCAGCAGGCGATCTACCAGCTTTTCATAGGCGTCAGAAGACCTGTCAGCGGCAAAAGCCTTCACCTCTTCGGGGGTAGGTGGCAAGCCCCAGGCATCCAGGGTTGCCCGGCGGATAAAAGTTACCCGATCAACTTCTACAGCAGGCTTTAACTGTTTACTTTCCAGCTTCGCCAGAACAAAACTATCGATAGGCGTGCGTACCCATGCTTTTTGCGACACCACCGGCACAGCAGGTTTTTGCGCTGTCTCATAAGGTGACCAGCGTTTTTCTGTCACTGAATTAGCCGGACTCCCCTCTTCAGCCATTAACGGACCAGCAAATAAGACTGACAGTAAAGCCAGGCACTGTATGTTCTTCATTGTTTTTATTTCCATCATCAGGTAAATGTTAGAAAACGCACCGTATCGGTTACAACACCATGACATCAACGGCTACAGGGGATATAGCAAACGCTATACCAGATGACAAAAATGCTTACATCACATAACTTATTGCAATAGAAACAATGAGATAAGAATTAAAAAAGCAGGCCGGGAGATAAGAAAAATAATTTAACAAAAGAAAATTTGTTTTAAATAAAACAGTAGGCTGTTGCAGCAACAACAGCTTAAAAATCCAGATCAGCAAAAATACCAACAAAAAAACCATCACCAGGCCTGGTGACGGTTTTTCTGATGACATCAGCTTTGAACTGCTAAACCGAGTTAGTGATTACCGGATAAAAAATTAAAATACTCATTCAAACCACTGTGGGTTAAAAACTAGAATTTAATTTTTGAAGCGACCAGCGAAGCGGCAGCTGTCCTGGTTTCCACCCCGAGTTTCTGGAACACGTGTTCAAGATGTTTATTGATAGTGCGCGGGCTGGTACCCAGGATCTCACCAACGTCCTTATTGGTTTTGCCCTTGACTGTCCAGTAAAGCACTTCTGATTCACGTTTGGTGAGCTGGAATACCTTACCCAGTGATTCAATCTGCAGTTCGTCCGAGTGCTCGCGCAGCACGATTACCCATTGCTCTTCACTGGTATTTGCAACCGTGAGGCTGAGCCGCGCACTGCCTTGATTAACATTCAAGGTTTGCATGGTTTGCTTGGCGGAAAATTGCTGTACACAGTTTTCCAGCCATTGATAAATCATGGGTGGCAAAGTCTGCACTGCGCTGTAAGCCTCTTTGGCTACCCATTCGGCGAAATACTGTTCCAGGTATTGCTTGGCTAACGGCGTTTGCCATACCAACCGTTTATCCGCAGGTAGAATGGCTATCGTGGCCTGGCCAAAGGCATCCAGGGCAGAAGTGGCCTGATGCATTTTTGTGGCATTCTGCACATGCGCTTTCACGCGGGCCAACACTTCCGCCGGACGCACGGGCTTGGTCACATAATCCACACCACCGGCGTCAAACGCCATGGTGACGTGTTCAATTTCAGTCAGGCCGGTCATGAAAATCACCGGGATATGCTGGGTTTCGGCAGTGGCCTTGATGCGCCTGCAGGTGGCAAATCCATCCAGGCCGGGCATCATCGCATCCATCAGGATCACATGCGGCTGCATCAGGTGGGCGACCTGCAAGGCCATTTCACCTGAATTGGCGACACAGACCTGATAGCCAGACTCATCCAGGGCATCATGCAGATAAGCCAGGTTTTCCGGCACATCATCTACAATCAACACAGTATAGTTTGGGTTGGTCATTTTGCATCCTCAATCAAGCGTTGCAGTGTAGCAAAATCAAAGCGGTCTATGGCCTGTTGCAGAGCGTTAATCAATGTTTGATGATGTGAATGTTTTTGCGCCAATGTCGCAAGTACTTCTCGCGCACCTTTGACATAGCCGACCTTGGCATACTGCATCAGGTTTTCAATTAATTCTTCCGGAATAGCGGGGGCGTCTTTTGGAACTGGTATCGCCTGAGCGTCTGACAGCAGTAACTGGGTTTCTTTGTTGCTATCTACATACCGCCAGACCAGGCCCAGGCGGTGCCCTACCCAATCCAGCACTTCGTCCAGATTCACCGGTTTAACAAAGAAATCCTGTGCCGGTATTTTGGCCTGGTTATCCAGGCTGCGGTCGTAGGCATTGGCAGACACAATCGCGATAGGAATCTGCGAGTGATGCACCTCGCGGATAATATATGCGGCTTCCCAGCCATCCATCACCGGCATCGCCAGATCCATCAATATCAAATCAGCTTTCACAGTCCGATACTGATTTACACAAGCCTGGCCATTGGCCGCCTCGTGGATAATAAACCCAAGCGGCTGCAAGGTATCCCGCAACAACTCTCTATCGACCTCTTCATTATCCACCACCAGAATAGTGCGGGGCGAGCCTTCGTAGCCGGTACGTTGCCTGACCGCCTGTTTGGATAAATGCGCAGTCTCGCGAATTTGTGGTAAAAACAAACGGATATCAAAACGTGT
Source organism: Methylophilus sp. Leaf414 (assembly GCF_001425425.1). Classification (NCBI taxonomy): domain Bacteria; kingdom Pseudomonadati; phylum Pseudomonadota; class Betaproteobacteria; order Nitrosomonadales; family Methylophilaceae; genus Methylophilus; species Methylophilus sp. Leaf414. Next base: position 690,308 of record NZ_LMQQ01000001.1, read on the forward strand.
GCCATACCCGACCACGCTGTCGAAATGAATTTCACCACCCATCAGTTGCGTTAAAAGCTTGCTGATCGTCAAACCCAAGCCAGTGCCCCCAATGCCGACCACATTCGCTGCACTGCCCCGCTCAAATGGCTCAAAGATTTTCTCAACCTCATTCGGAGCAATACCGGGGCCGGTATCCTGAATTTCAATCTGTGCAATTTCACGTGCGTAGCTGATGCGGAAAGTCACACTACCCTTGGTGGTAAATTTCACCGCATTACCGAGGATATTCACCAATATCTGCATCAGGCGCTTGTGGTCTGCACGCACATATTCAGGCAAGGTGCCGCTCTGTTCAAACTTGAAAGTCAGGCCTTTATTTTGTGCCTGGATTTCAAACATACTCACCATATGGCTGATGAATTCGGGAAAATGCAGTGGCTTCACATCAAACGCCATTTTTCCACTTTCAATACGCGCGATATCCAGCGTACTCTCAATCAGCGACAGCAAATGCTCGCCGCCACGGCTGATGGTTTTGATTGCCTGTTTACGATGCGCAGGGATACTGTCATCGTTAGTCAACAATTGGGCATAGCCAAGAATGCTATTGAGCGGCGTGCGCAATTCATGGCTGATGCCGGTAATGTAACGGCTCTTGGCCTGGTTAGCCTCTTCAGCCAAGCGGCGGGCTTTTTGCAATTGGGTATCGGTTTTTTTATGAGATTCAATCTCTTCCAGCAACAAGCCCGTCTGCCGGTTGGATTCTTCCTGTGCGACGCGGCGGCTGGCAGAAGTCAGCACCAGCCACCAGGCCACAATGCCGCCCAAAAACAGCAATGCAACAAATACCTTGAGATAGCCAGAGCGGAAGCGCGCCATCAGTTCAGGATACTGCTGCCCTATGGTCAATGAATCATGCAGGTAAATCAAGCTGATGGTCGCGCCAAATAACAGCATGGCTATCACCATCAGCAACAAGAAGTGCGCCACACCACCGTTAAGATGCGGCCAAAAGCGCTTTGGCAGGATTTTTCTATTGACTGCTTCCCACTGCGCACTTAACCGTGCCTGCGGTTTACAGGCATCATGACATCTTGCGTCCAGGCAGCAGCATAAGGAGCAGATCGCGCCGCCATATGCAGGGCAATGCGCCATATCGCTAACTTCATATTCCCGTTCACAAATCACACATTGCTTGGTCGCTGAAGGTTGCAGATAGATCGGCCGCTGCCTGGCCAGGTAATACTTGCCTTTGGTATACCAGGCAATCAGCGGCGATAGAAGCATCGCGGTAAATAATGAAATAAAAGTAGAAAAGGATTGCGCTACTACGCCCATGACACCGGTGTAAGCCGCAATCGAAATCGCCGATGCAATAAACATGGCCCCCACGCCAACCGGGTTGATGTCATATAGATAAGCACGGCGGAATTCAATGCCTTTCGGGCTTAACCCGAGCGGTTTATTAATGACCAGATCAGCAACCACTGCAGCAATCCAGGCAATGGCAATATTGGCATACAGTCCCAGAATTTCTTCCAGTGCCTGGAACACATTCAGCTCCATCAGCACAATGGCAATCATCACGTTGAAGGCTACCCAGACGATACGCCCGGGATGGCTATGGGTGAGCCGCGCAAAAAAATTAGACCATGCCAGTGAGCCGGCATAGGCATTGGTCATATTGACCTTGATTTGCGACACACAGACAAATAAGGCCGTGATTGCCAGGGCAATATCGTGATTGCTGAATACATGCTCAAAACCAACCAGATACATGTGCGTCGGATTGACCGCAGAACTGATTGGCATATTTCGAGTAAATACCAGGTAGGCTAACAAAGCCCCTGCCAGCATTTTGAGCATGCCGAGAATGACCCAACCGGGGCCAGCCATTAATACACCAATATTCCAGCGCCAGTAATTTTCTTTAGTTCTCGCCGGCATAAAGCGCAAAAAGTCGACTTGCTCGCCAACCTGCGGAATCAGCGCCACACCAACAGCGGTCGCCGCACCAAACATCAACCAGTTGAAATGCCCACCATTGGTGGATGTCCCGGCAAAATTACTTAGCCTGTGCAACACATCGGGATCAGCATGCAGAATCGCAAAAAATGGCAGGAACATCAGCGCGATCCAGATCGGCTGCGTGATCATCTGGATGCGGCTGATCAGGGTCACGCCATGTGTGACTAACGGAATGACAATCAGTGCGCTGACCAGGTAACCCAGGTATAGCGGCAAATGGAAATAGAGCTCAAGCGCATAGCCCATAATCGCCGCTTCCAGCGAAAACAGGATAAAGGTGAACGAGGCATAAATAAAAGACGATATCGTCGAGCCGATATAACCAAATCCGGCGCCGCGGGTCAGCAGATCCATATCCAGCCCGTATTTGGCCGCGTAATAGCTGATAGGCAGACCGGTCAGGAAGATAATCGCGCCGACAGCCAAAATCGCCCATAAGGCATTGGGGAAACCGTAATTAATGGTGATTGTGCCGCCAATCGCTTCCAGCACCAGGAAAGAGATGGCGCCCAACGCAGTATTGGATACCCGTAAAATGGACCATTTGCGAAAGGCACGCGGCGTGTAGCGCAGCGCATAATCCTCAATCGTCTCGTTCGCTACCCAATTGTTATAGTCGCGACGAATCTTGACGATACGCTGTATCGGTTCGGCAGTAATTTCGCTAGCTAATCCGGGAGACGGCGTAGACAATCAATAACCCTTTAATGATGACAGGCTTTAATAACAGGCCTGTGGCAATGCACCACAGACCAAAAACTTTCCCCACGCTATAGTAAGGTCTGCAGGTAAATCAATCATTACGTTAATTGACGTAGCGATGAAAGGCAAGCAACATCACAGGCCTTTACATTAAAAAAGCGGATCTCAATGATCCGCTTCCAGGTGATTCGTATTTATAAATTCGTGATCAGGCAATCAGCCAGTAAGCACCCAGGCCCATCATCATGCCGCCCAGCAATTGCGTAGTGGCTTTTAGCCACGGCTGTTGCTGGCGACCCAATATCCAACCCAGGCCATGCAGGGTGGCTGTTGCCAGCACCATCCCCGTTAATGAACTCCAGCTTTGGCCAAGCTCAACACCATGCACATAACCATGCGCAGCCGCGACTAAAGCAACTACACCAAACTGCGTCCACCTAGATAACTCAACCCGAGCGACCAGCAGCCCACCCATCACCAGCACAGTGGCCGCCACCATGACTTCCGCCAGTGACATCGGCAACCACACCATCGCCAGTGCCGCGAACACTGCCATCACACTGACAAACAACACTGGTAATTGCCAGCCCTGCTGCGCCTGGCGACGTGCTGCCCAGATACCTAAGGACAACATCACCAGCAGATGATCCCATCCGGTCAGTGGATGAAAAAAACCAGTGGCGAACCCCGCCTGTAAGTCATGTCCAGGATGCGCATATGCCACACCCGATAACACACTAGCCCCGATACCTAAAAGAATACTTTTTTTCATAGAATCTTCTCCCACAACATTTCAATTACTAATAGATTACTTAATTTGCCCCAACCTCGGCTCTCAAAAAAGGCTCGATTAGAAAATGATGGCTGTACGTTTGTGGCAAGGCGTGTCGGCGCAGACAGTACAATTCAGTACGGCAAACCGACACAACACCGCCACAGGCGTACAGCCATCATTTTCAAAGCATGAGGCCTTGTTTTTCGATGAAGGAGACAATCTCCTCCAACCCCTGCCCACTCTTCAGGTTACTGAAAATAAAAGGTTTTTCACCACGCATGCGTTTTGCATCCTGATCCATCACTTCCAGCGAAGCGCCTACCATAGGCGCCAGGTCAATCTTGTTGATCACCAGCAAATCAGACTTGGTAATGCCGGGGCCGCCCTTACGCGGGATTTTCTCACCGGCGGCTACGTCGATCACATAAATCGTCAGGTCAGATAGCTCAGGGCTGAATGTTGCCGCCAGGTTATCGCCACCGCTTTCGACAAACACAATATCCAGCGTCTGGAAGCGTTTACTTAACTGATCCACCGCTTCCAGGTTCATGGAGGCATCTTCACGAATCGCTGTATGCGGACAACCGCCGGTTTCCACGCCGATGATACGCTCAGGCGATAACGCCTCGTTGCGCGTCAGGAATTCGGCATCTTCCTTGGTGTAGATATCGTTAGTCACCACAGCAATGTTGTAAAGCTCGCGCAACCGCTGGCAAAGCGCAAGTGTTAAAGCCGTTTTACCGGAACCGACCGGGCCACCGATGCCAATACGTAAAGGCTCTTTGTACTCGGTAACCGCGGGTGTGGGAGTTTCAAATTGGGTATGTATTTTCATGATCTGAATAATCTACTGTATTGCGTTTCGTGTTGGCAGCCGGCAATGCTGAGTAACGGGTTAAAGTTGCTCATGGCATCATCCGGTAATTGCATAGCGGCTTCTATCACTTGTGGCAAGCGCTCTCCCAAGCTAAGCAGGATGGTCTGCCCGGCCACCTGACCAAGCGGCACAGCCTTCATGGCAGCGCTGGCCTGATTTTCCAGCCAGCCCCAGATATAACCATGCAGCACCTGTTCAGCCGGAATTTGCCAATGCTGGGCAATGGCTGCATATAAAGTCGGGAAAGCTGGCGATTCCAGTGCGTTAATCTGTGCCACCAATGCGGGCGACATGGGCTTGAGGTCATTCAGCAAACGCCGCAGGGAATAGCCCATTTGCCGTGTTTCTGCCCATCCTTCAGCGGTGTCCCGCCCTGCCTGGTAAAACATGTCCCACTCTTGCACTGCGACTAAATCCTGCGCCTGCCAGGCCTGGTATAAACGGTATAGCACCGGCAATTCAAAACGGGCCTGATAAATCTGCAAACTGTCGCCTATCCAGGCTTGTGCGGTTGCAACACTGGTAACTTCACCCGATTCAATGGCCCACTCCAACCCTTGCGAATAGCCATAAGCACCGACTGGCAACAGCGGGCTGGCCAATTGCAGCAAGCGACTGAGTGCCAGGGCATTAACCATGTGCACGCCCACTATTTTTTGGTCGTAACGAATGCAAGGCATCATCCCCATGGCGATGACCGCCACCGTAAGCGCCGGCTTCCGGCTCAAAAGGCGCTTTAACCTCGCTCACCTGCATGCCTAACCCCAACAGCATATCTCTCAGCACATAATCCTGCTCCAGGCGTAACCAGCCATCGCCAATTTGCAATGGCACGTGACGGTTACCTAAATGATAGGCTGCACACATCAGGTCGCGAGGTGTAGGCGCAATCACGTTATAGACCGGCTCTTGTGCTGCCACAATCTGGACGACCAGGCCATCCTCAGACTTGAGTAGATCGCCACCACGCAGGATGATGCCCCGGGTTAAAAACAATGCCGCTTCGTTGCCCGAGGCCAACTTCACACGCAGGCGGCTTTTCTGCCGCAGGTCAAAAGGCAGTTCGAGTGTGTCGTCTATATGGCCACTGACAGTGATACGTTCGGTGAGATGAATCATTTTTAATCTTTTATAAACTCAGTTCCATCAATGAGCGAGCGGGATAAAGTACAAAGTGCCCGAAACGCTGCAATTTGCCCACATTGATCAGAACAAAAAGTAGCGTTGTGCCATAGGCAACACATCCGCCGGTTCACAGACCAAGGGCATGCCATCAGCAAGCACTTCATAAGTTTCGGGATCGACGTCAATTTTGGGTAGCCAGGTGTTATGTACCATGTCGGATTTTTTCACGTCGCGCGTACCTTTGACAGCGACTAGTGGTTTTTGCAACCCCAGTGCCTTCACTTCAGGATTATCCAGCCCGGCTTGCGAAACAAAGGTCACTGCTGTTTTGAGGCCACCGCCATAAGCGCCAAACATGGGACGGTAATGTACGGGTTGCGGGGTTGGAATGGAAGCATTAGGGTCACCCATTGCAGCCGCGGCAATCATGCCGCCCTTGATAATGGTAAAAGGCTTCACCCCAAAGAATGCCGGCTTCCAGACCACGAGGTCAGCCAGTTTGCCCACTTCAACAGAACCCACCACATGCGATACACCGTGCGTAATGGCAGGATTGATGGTGTATTTGGCTATATAGCGCTTGATACGGAAATTATCATTACCAGCTGTGTCTTCCGCCAGTGGTCCACGCTGAATTTTCATCTTATGCGCGGTTTGCCAGGTGCGGATAATTACTTCACCCACTCGCCCCATGGCCTGTGAATCAGACGACATCATCGAGAAAGCGCCAAGGTCATGAAATATATCTTCCGCAGCAATGGTTTCGCGGCGGATACGGCTTTCGGCAAACGCGATATCTTCTGCAATCGCAGGATCCAGGTGATGACAGACCATTAGCATATCCAGATGTTCGTCGATGGTATTGACGGTAAATGGTCTTGTTGGATTAGTAGAGGAAGGCAATACATTCGGATAGCCAGCCGCCTTGATAATATCCGGCGCATGGCCGCCACCCGCCCCTTCGGTATGGAACGTATGGATGGTGCGGCCCTTGAACGCACCGATAGTGGTTTCGACAAAGCCTGATTCATTCAGGGTATCCGAATGGATGGCAACCTGCACATCCATTTCGTCAGCGACGCTCAGGCAATTATCAATGGCTGCCGGTGTGGTTCCCCAGTCTTCGTGCAATTTAAGCCCGATCACACCCGCCCGTACTTGCTCACGCAGTGGTTCAGGCAAACTCACATTCCCCTTACCCAGAAAACCCAGGTTCATAGGGAAGGCATCTGCGGCCTGCAACATACGATGGATATGCCATGGTCCTGGTGTACAGGTAGTGGCGAAAGTGCCAGTCGCCGGGCCGGTACCGCCACCAATCATGGTGGTGACGCCGGACATCAATGCTTCTTCGATCTGTTGCGGGCAAATAAAATGGATATGCGTATCAATACCGCCTGCAGTAATGATCATGCCTTCACCGGCAATGACTTCAGTACCTGCGCCCACTGCAATTGTGACACCGAGCTGGATATCAGGATTGCCTGCCTTGCCGATGGCAGAAATATAACCACCTTTGATACCAATATCGGCTTTAACAATACCCCAGTGATCAATAATCAATGCATTGGTAATCACGGTATCAGCAACTTCAGCTGCCAGGCCTTGCCCCTGGCCCATGCCATCACGGATCACTTTGCCGCCGCCAAACTTCACTTCCTCGCCATAGATGGTGAAGTCTTTTTCGACCTCCACCCACAACTCGGTATCCGCCAACCTTACCTTGTCACCGACAGTCGGGCCGAACATTTCAGCATAGGCGCGTTTATCCATTTTCACTGTCATTGTTTTTCCTTATTGCTCTGACTTTATTGCTCGCCTGCTATTTCAGGGCGCCCATGACTTTACCGGCAAAGCCGTAGACTTCACGCTTGCCCACCAGTTTGACCAATTGCACTGTACGCGTCTGGCCTGGCTCAAACCGCACCGCCGTCCCCGCCGCAATATTCAAGCGGGCACCGTAAGCTAACTCACGGTCAAACGACAACGCTTCATTCGTCTCATAAAAATGATAGTGTGAGCCGACCTGAATTGGCCTGTCACCCTTGTTCGCCACATCCAGCGTCACCGTTTCGCGCCCTGTGTTTAATTCGATGTCGCCTGCTGCGACCTGCATTTCGCCGGGAATCATTAATTACTCCAGTCGTTTCTTACTTTATTTTCAAACATTATTTCTCTGCATATTCAGGCGTGGAGTTGCAAGCGTGGAGGGCAAGGCGCACAACCGCAGACAGTACAATCAGTACGACAAGGTTGTGTAACACCGCCATCTGCGCTTGCAACTCCATGCCTAAGGAATGGGGTGGTGGACGGTGACTAGCTTCGTCCCATCCGGGAATGTTGCCTCTATCTGGATATCCGGAATCATCTCCGGCACCCCTTCCATCACTTCATCACGGGCCAGCAAAGTCGTGCCATAACTCATCAGTTCCGCCACCGTTTTGCCGTCCCGCGCCCCTTCCATGATCGCCGCGGAAATAAAAGCGACAGACTCAGGATAATTCAGCTTTAAACCACGTGCCTTGCGCCGCTCGGCCAACAGAGCGGCAGTGAAAATCAATAATTTATCTTTTTCTCTTGGGGTTAATTCCATAAGCGGCTAATTCCATAAATGGTGAGCTACGTAGACAAATGCTCTTTGACTATTTCTATGGCGATCAGGTATTCCAGATACGTGGCCTGATGGCGTCTTTTTGATAATACCACGGCCTTAAAATCTGCCAGCAATGCTCAAAGTATTGCCTGGCCTGCTGCGATGCATTACCAATATAACGGATACACAGCACTTCGGGTAAGGCCGTGATGCCTACTTTGGCATCTGATAACACTATCTCACGGCAGGCTTGTAACACTTCGGCAGGTACAGCGCCTGCACATACCAGAAAGGTGCCGAATACCGCTGCACCCCCCAAACCAACTCGACTCGTCTTGACCAGGTCATCCGCCTGCATGCGCGCACGCTCGTTCCAGATCAATCTACCATTTCGAGTGATACGCTGATTTAACTGGTAAAAACCACTTTGCCAGATTTCCTGTTGCGCCTGGCGGCCAAGGCAAACGATATCCCACGCCGCCAAAGTGGCATCTGCTGCCAGCGCTATCTCTGCAGAAAAACCTACTTCTGCAGCATCAAATAAAATATTTTCCTGCGGTAACCATTCCAGGCCACTGCCTGCCGCCAATTGAAAGGTGAGCGTTTGTGTCGCTTTGGTACCATTGGCCTTGTACCACTTGCCTGCACCAGGCGTCGTCAACAAGGCTCTTGCACCTTCTCCGACTTGTACCTGTAAATGCAGTGCGTCGCCACCTGCCACCCCACCGGGAGGATGCACCACTACCGCATGACAGATATCTTCGCCTTCAGGATGCAGGCTTTTCTGAACGACCAATGGTCCATGATGCAGACGATGTGCCAGGTAAGAGCGTGCATCACGCCTGGCGAAGCCAAGCTCAAGCCTTGCTTGCCAGTGTTTTGTGGCAGTGAGCTTTAAGGGTGGCGATACGATCGCAGGCTTTAAATCATCCATAACGGCATCATGCCACAGCTTAGAAAATTATTTTAATACTTGGCATAGAGAACACTGAGTTCACTGAGAAAACTTAACTCAGCATTTGAAATCTGTGTTCTCTGTAGCTAAAACAATCCTAAAGCTAAACAGACAAATAGCTTTTCACCTTGGCAGCATCGACATTATCGCGGGTATCTTCATGAATAAAGCGGCCTTTATCAATCACGATAATACGGTCAGCCACCTCCATCGTGAAACTCAACACCTGCTCTGAGACAATGATGGTGATTTCACGCATTTTGCGGATTTCGTTCAATACCCTGGCAATATCCTTGATGATAGAAGGCTGGATGCCTTCGGTTGGCTCATCCAGCAATAACACTTTAGGATTAGTTACCAGCGCACGGGCAATCGCCAGTTGCTGTTGCTGACCACCAGACAGGTTACCGCCCTTGCGCTTGCGCATTTCATGCAGCACGGGGAACAAGGCAAAAATATCATCAGGGATCTCGCGGCTGGAAGATTTCTCCAACCCGGTTTCGATATTCTCCTGCACCGTCATGTTAGGGAAAATCCAGCGGCCTTGCGGTACATAAGCCAGGCCCTTCATCACTCGATCATGCGTAGCGGCACCTTGCAGATCCACGCCATCCACAGTGGCCTTGCTGGACTTGCTAGGCAAAATACCCATCAATGACTTGAACAAGGTCGTTTTACCCATACCATTGCGGCCCATAATCGCCAAGGTTTCGTTTTTATTGGCTTTGAAGTTCAGGCCATGAATCACCTGGCTTTGGCCATAACTCACCTGCAAATTCTCAATTTCAAACATGCTGTGCTCCTCTAATGGCCTAGATATACTTCAATGACTTTTTCGTCAGCTTGCACTTTTTCCATCGGCCCTTCAGCCAGGATTTTGCCTTGGTGCAGTACAGTGACCTTATGTGCGATTTTCTTGACGAATTCCATGTCGTGCTCAATCACAATCACTGACCTGTTCTGGCAAATGCGGTTAAGCAATTCAGCCGTCTGGTCGCGTTCTTTTGCACTCATGCCAGCGACTGGCTCATCCAGCATCAGCAACTCCGGCTCCTGCATCAGCAACATGCCAATCTCCAGCCATTGTTTCTGGCCGTGGCTGAGCAAGGCTGATTCCATATCCAGGAACTCGGTCAGCATGATGTCTTCTGCTACCTTGCGTACCCGATCTTCGACTTCCTGTGTACGTTTGAAAGTCAGGCTGCCAAACACGCCACGGCCTTTCGGGTAAGAAACTTCCAGGTTCTGGTACACCGACAGATTTTCATAAATCGATGGATTCTGGAATTTACGGCCTACCCCTGAGCGTACGATTTCGTGCTCAGAGAGCTTGGTCAATTCGGTATTGTTAAACTTGATCGACCCGGCGGTAGATTTGGTTTTACCGCAAATCAGGTCAAGCACCGTGGTTTTTCCGGCACCGTTAGGGCCCACCAGTACACGCAGTTCATTTTTGTCGATATACATGGTCAAGCTATCCACTGCTTTAAAGCCATCGAAGGAGACGGTTAAATCTTCTACTGCCAAGACGAAGTCGGTGTTACTCATGCTTCTGCTCCTCTTAATTTATTACCCTCGATTGCAGATGTCGCATCTGCTTTCTTGCGCGGTGATCTCTTGGTGGCTACACCGGTAGAGTCTGTAGCCAGGGATGTTTCAATGCTTGTTTCGGTAAGTACTGCTTGTGCTTCTACCTTAGAAGTACTTACCTCAGGCTTTTTTGCAGGTGCCTTGTCTTTGAACCAGCCATATTTAGTCGCGTATTTATCCCAGATACCAGCCAAACCGCTTGGGAAGAACATCACCACTGCGATAAACAGCCCGCCCATCAGGAACAGCCACATTTCAGGATAAGTTTCCGAAAACACGGTTTTTCCATAATTCACCAGCAAGGTGCCATAGACAGCGCCAACCAGTGAAGCACGGCCACCCACAGCACAGAAGATCACCATTTCAATCGATGGCACGATCCCGACGAAGGAAGGTGACATAAAGCCCACCTGCAGGGTAAACATGGCACCACCCACCGCGGACATCATCGCAGCCAGGCAGAAGATAAAGATTTTGAAATTGGAGACGTCGTAACCGGAGAAACGTACGCGCTCTTCTTTGTCACGCATCGCCAGCAACAACATACCGAACTTGCTGCTCATGATGTATTTGGACAGGAAAATCGCACCGAACAGCAACAGGCCATTCACAAAGTACAGGATGTATTTGGCAGAGTCACTACGGATATCCCAGCCCAGCATGGTACGCAAATCAGTCATGCCATTCACGCCGCCGGTATACCCTTGCTGGCCGACAATCAGGATACTCAGGATCAGCGCCACGGCTTGCGTAATGATGGAGAAATACACACCGCCCACCCGACGTTTAAACATGGCGTAACCGATGATGTAGGCGAACAATGCAGGAATGGTCAGCACGGCAAAGATGGTGAACGGTAAACTCTTGAACGGCTCCCAGAACCATGGCAAGGCAGTCAGCTGGTTCCAGTCCATGAAGTCAGGAATACCAGGTGTAGACTGGATCTTGGTACTCAGCGGATCAGAAGCCTCCAGTTTAAGGAACATGGCCATGGCATAACCGCCGAGGCCGAAAAAGATACCCTGGCCTAAACTCAGGATACCGCCGTGCCCCCACAGCATGACCAGGCCGACAGCAACAAACGCGTAAGTCAGGTATTTACCGATTAAATTGAGGCGGAAGATATCTAAGCCCAGTGGAAGTACAACGAAGATGATGGCAGCCAGTACAGCCAGGCTGATCACTCCCTCCTTACCACCCAGTACAGGGCTGGCTTTCATTTTTTCCCATAATGTCATCAAGATTTCTCCTCTGTTGATGCGTTGATTCTATTGCGGCAGGGCAAAACACTTAATACGTTCATTTACTTATGGCAACGCGTGGAAAACCTGTTCACACGTTGCCATCACCCTTTTATTTACGCAGTTTGGAGGCAAACAAGCCCTCTGGTTTCATCATCAGGATAGTGACGATGACGAGCAAGGTAGACACCTTACCCATAGAGCTGGTCATAAAGAATTGCAGGATAGATTGTGCCTGGGCGATACCGAAGGCAGAGGCAATCGTACCGACGATACTTGCTGCGCCGCCAAACACTACCACCATAAAGCTGTCGACGATGTACAAGGTACCTGTGGTCGGGCCAGTGGAAGCAATGGTAGTAAACGCAGCACCAGCGATTCCGGCAATGCCGCAGCCCAGTGCAAATGTGACGCGGTCAACTTTGGCAGTGTTGATACCTACTGCTCCAGCCATGGTGCGGTTTTGCACGGTAGCGCGCACACGCAGGCCCCAGCGGGACTTGTACATAAACATATACACACCGAAAGTCACCAGCGCTGCCAGCACCATCACGAATACGCCATTAATAGGAATATCAATATCTGGTGTCGGTTTAAATGACCCGAGCATCCATTCAGGCAACTCGGCGCTGACTTCTTTGGCGCCAAAGGTCGAGCGGAAAATTTGCTGCATGACCAGGCTCAAACCCCAGGTGGCCAGCAAGGTATCCAGCGGCCGCTTGTAGAGGTGCCGGATCATAATGAATTCAATAAAGTAACCGACGGCGAATGCCAGTAAAAAGGCAATCGCTATGGCAAATATAAAGTAATAATTAGTGAAGCCATAAGTCGCCGCCACTTTGGAAAGCAGGACCGTGGTATACGCACCGATGGTCATGAACTCACCATGTGCCATGTTAATTACACCCATTTGCCCGAAAATAATTGCGAGACCAAGTGCCATCAGCAGCAACACTGTAAACATGCTCAGGCCGGAAAAGCCCTGCATCACCACAATATTGCCTATATCTGCCATCGAATAACCAAACATACAGGTCTCCTTGAAACTTAAAAAACACACTAATGGGATTGACTACTTGCGCTAAACGGTAGCCGGCAAAACCGGCTACCGCTCAGGCATTTAAGACCAGACTAGTTTATTGGTAGCCTTTTGGAAATGGATCAGGTTTGATGTAACCAGAGGTGTAAACCACTTTCGCCTGGCCATCTTTACCCCACTGACCAATACGCAGTTTGGTAGTCAGGTGATGGTTAGCTTCTACAGTCACAGGGCCTTCTGGTGCATCTTTAAACTCGTAACCAGGCAATGCTGCTTGAACCTTGTCTACATCGAAGCTGCCAGCACGTTCAACCGCTGCTTTGTACAACCATGGGCCCAGGTAAGCCGCTTGCGTCACGTCGCCGATCACAGCATCTTTACCCCAGCGTTTTTTGAAGGCTTCAACAAATTTTTTGTTTGCATCGTTGTCTTGCGACTGGAAGTATTTCATGGCTGAGTAGAAGCCAGCCAGGTTCTCACCACCGATACCCAATACTTCATCTTCGGTCACGGAGATGGTCAACATGGTTTGCTTGCTTGAGTTCAGGCCAGCTGCGTTCAACTGTTTGAACCAGGCTACGTTACTGCCGCCAACAACCGCTGCATAAATCACGTCAGGTTTTTTCAGTTTGATTTTGTTGATCACAGAACCAAATTGCGTATCACCCAAAGCAATGTACTCTTCACCTACCACTTTGCCGCCCAGATGTTGCTCGATGTGTTTACGGGCAATTTTCATGGAAGTACGTGGCCAGATATAATCAGAACCGATCAGGTAGAAAGTTTTAGCTTTCTTCTCTTTAGCGATCCAGTCCAGACCTGCTAGGATTTGTTGAGTCGCTTCCTGACCTGTGTAGAACACGTTTTTAGATTGCTCTAAACCTTCGTAGAATGTTGGATAGAACAGCAAGCCGTTGTCTTTTTCAAACACTGGCAATGCAGCTTTACGTGAAGCGGATGTCCAGCAGCCCATCACAGAAGCCACTTTGTCTTTTTCCAGCAGTTTCTTCGCTTTTTCAGCAAAAGTCGGCCAGTCAGATGCGCCGTCTTCCTGCACGACTTCGATCTTGCGACCCAGGATACCGCCCATGGCGTTGATCTGCTCAATCGCCAGCTTTTCAGCCTGGATAGAACCTGTTTCACTGATCGCCATCGTGCCGGTTGCGGAGTGCAGGATACCGACTTTGACGGTTGTGTCAGTCACGGCCAGGCCGGTGGTGTTCACTTTTGCTGTTGGATAGTCTGCAGCAAATGCGTGTCCGGTAACGAGACCCGCTGCCATCATGGCACCTAACATCGCGCCTTTGATAAAACCCCTTCTGTTCAAGGTACTCATTACAACTCTCCTTTAAAAATCAGTTAACTTCAAAATTAAACATTGCTCACTACATACTGTATTCAGGAACTGCTTTATTACGATGAGGGCTTTAGTCGGCTGATCAGACGAGTGTCCGATCAGCTTTACTTATCAGACTAGTGTCCGATCATCCAGGGCCTGGCCGTTTTCTTGGTTTGCATCTGCATCGCCGGTTTGCCGTTATCAGGGTTCACCTTGGTGGTGGTTTTGCAGGTATGTGAGCCTGTACAACCACAACTTGAGCGGCGACCACTGCGTGGTTCGTGGGCAGATTTCTCGTTACGTTCATGCGCTGACCGTTGTTGCTTGCCCATGATGGCCAGTTTAGGCACCGACAGGATGCGCGGACTTTCTGACCCACAACACTCACAATCAGCTGGCAAACTGGATTCACTCATCTTGCGTAGCGCGGTAAACACGCCACAACTGTCACACTCATATTCGTAAAGAGGCATCTCGCTTTTCCTTATGCAAACTTTTAAAACGTAAACCTAAGTTTCCTTAAATCTTAAGTACTTGGCGCCACATTGATTCCAGGTGGGACTTCGATCTTCGGTCCATCAGCATTTGGACGGATATCAAATTCGAAGATCTCGGTCGGGACCCACAACGTTGCACACGCATTCGGGATATCTACAATGCCGCTGATATGACCTTCTACCGGGGCCGTGCCGAGGATAGCCACCGCCTGTTCGCCGCTATAGCCGAATTTCTTCAGGTACTCGATCGCATTCAGGCAAGCCTGGCGGTAAGCCACATGTACATCCAGGTAGTGTTGTTTACCAGCTTCATCTACCGAGATACCTTCAAAAATCACATAATCACGATAAGTCGGAGTGATCGGGCTAGGCTGGAAAATCGGGTTCTTGATACCGTATTTCTTGACGCCATCCTTGATCAGGCTGACCTTGATGTCCAGGTAGCCGGCCATTTCAATCGCACCGCAGAAAGTAATTTCACCATCACCTTGTGAGAAGTGCAGGTCACCCATGGAGAGACCACCGTCTTTCACATACACTGGGAAATATACTTTGGAGCCTTTGGTCAGGTTCTTGATGTCGCAGTTACCGCCGTGGTCACGTGGCGGAACGGTACGCGCACCTTCCGCCGCCGCTTTTTTGGCAGCATCACCTGACAAGCGGCCCATTACCGCAGACTGTGGCTCGGGTGGCAGTGCCAGCGCCGGTACGCGGTCAGGGTCGGTGGCAATCAGCGCAGCTTCACGCTCATTCCAAGTTTCCAGTAATTCACGTGATGGCAGGCAACCGATCAAGCCAGGATGCATGATGCCGGCATAACGCACCTTAGGTACATGGCGGGAAGTAGTGTAAACGCCGTGGAAATCCCAGATTGACTTGCTTGCCTTAGGGAAATGGTCAGTCAGGAAACCGCCGCCATTTTCCTTGGCAAACAGGCCGTTAAAGCCCCATTGCTGGTCTTCAAACGTACCCACGTCGAGGATATCCACCACCATCAGGTCGCCCGGTTCAGCACCTTCAACCCCGATAGGGCCACTCAGGTAATGCACCTGGGTCAGGTCCACATCACGGATATCGTTGGCGCTGTCGTTGTTACCGATCTGGCCGCCGGTCCAGTCCATGCACTCGACACGGAACTCGTCACCAGGCTTGACCATGGCAATCATCGGCAGGTCCGGGTGCCAACGGTTATGGATTTGACCGTCCTGCTCCCAGGGTTTTTTATCCAAATCCAGTTTCACTATTGTTTTCATTACACTCATCTCCTTTGTGAGAAAGGGTTATAAGGTTTGTTTAAAATTGCATCTGTAACGCAAGTTTGAAGAAATTATCAGTAGACGCCTGCGGTACATCTGTTTTGCCCACAGTCGCGGTAATCACTGAGTTATAAGGCGCGATGACGTAGTTAGCACCGATCTCGAAACGCTTTGTATCTGCACCGGTACGAGTATTGACACTGCCGCCACTGGTCAAACCATCCGCATCAAATTTCTGGTAACGAACGATAGGCATAATCTTGCCCCAACCGATTGGATCGTTGAACAGATAACCCAGACCAGCTGAATAAGCCTTGCCTTGTTCTGCCAGGAAGACATCATCAGTGTCGTAGTAGTAGTAAGCTGCTTCGGCAGAGAATGTGCCTGGACCTACGTCTTTTTTCTCAAGCAAGAAATCGACACTGTAGGACTTGTAATCACCCACAACACCCGCCAATGTACTGATTGCGCCATCCTTCTTCATACGCCCGGCAATACCGATAGCCAGAATGTCCTTGGCACCAAAATAATTACCAGTACCGTAGTAGCCTGGTTCAGCATCCCAGAAGTCGATTTGTACGCGACCGGCATACATCAACTTATCTTTTACTGCGGCATTTTCTTGACCACCTAGGCGTGCGCCAGCTGGACCACTGAAACGGAAAATGTTGTCGCCTTCAAAAGCACCGAAAGAAACAGCTACATGGTCTTCCATAAAGCTGGTTACAACTGCCACACCATCATCACGACCAATTACGCCACCATTCCAGCCGTAACGTGAAGCGATGTTTGCCCAGTAACCCCCACCCATAGAGTAATAAGGGCCTGCCATGTTGGCACGGTCACTTGGAGACAGGAAGCGACCTGCCCAGATGGACACTTCAGGCGTGACCTGGAACTGCACGTTGGCGTCAATCACTTCAAAGTTACTACCTGCAGAACCACCACCGGACTTCTCGGTGTTTAACATGCCTTTGATGTATTTATTGAATGAACCAGACAAATATAAACGCGCACTATCCAGCGCAAAATCGTTTGAGCGGTCACGTCCGTTGTTGGCCGCATCTTCAACAGAGTTATAACTGGTGATAAAACCGAAGCCGGCACTGATATACTTGTCTTCACCAAAACTGATAGTGGCGCCCGCATTTGCCAATTGCGCACCGAAGCCACAAGCCATTGCTACAGCGGTATGCAAGGCACATTTTTTAATATTCATCATCTAAAACTCCCTTTCTCGTTAACTTCAAAACAATCACAGTCGATCAAAACTTGTGCCCAGATTAACGACAGGGAGGTGTAGGACAAATACGTCAATTTGCGTAGGATGCTAAATAGCAAACATCGCTAGACTGCACATAACAAATTGAGAACAGGACTCGCAATGCGTCTTTTAACTTACTTAATATTGGTAGCATTATTGCCCGGCTGTGGCGAGGTTTCATATAAGCGTGGAGGTTCACAGCAAGATATAGATAGAGCGCATCAAGCCTGCCGCGGCAGCGGCGATCAATTGAGTGCCTGCCTGGCAGAACAAGGCTGGCAAAAACCAAAAGTTGACGCGATGGATCCGCTGTTTGCGACCATTGAAACCCGTGACAACCACCAGGAAGTCATCAGTAAGCCGAGTCCGTTTATTGAGATCACTCCGGATAAAAAGGAAAAACCAGTCGCCCCTGCTGTTGCGAAAACACCACAGAATAGTGCTACAACTTTAACCAAGCCTACAGAGATGGCTGCACCTACCGCTGCTGCAACGACAACCAGCACCACCTCTGAAGAGAAAACAGATAAGGCCGCCAGCCTCTCAACAGTAAATGACGGCCCCGATGTGGAATACGCGATTAACTCCTGGTGGAAAATGGGGGCATTTCCAGACAAGCTGAAACAGGATCAAGTCTCCTGTGAGAAAAAACTGGGGCCAGATTATTTACCCAACTACAAAACCCAGACGTTCAAACGCGCCTTTGTAGTATGCATGCATGATTTGGGATGGATGGCGATCAGGAATATTAAGTAATGTATCGCTCATTAAATTACACGCAGGAAAATTGCTTCATTTTCCTGCATCCTTTAAGCTATCACTTTAATCAACATCTTTTCTGCTTATCTACCACTCTCACTAGGATAAATTCCTATCCAGCTGTCAGCGCATTCTGACGAAGCTATCAGATTTATGAGACTACTTTCCTTTTGTACAGATTTTTAAAATGCCCACCATGCATTTATTTCATGCTTAATCTAATAAGCATGTTTATCTGAGAGGAAATACCATGATTAAAAATGTAGCGATGGGTATAGTATTTTTAACAACTTCAGCGCTAGCCTATGCAGATGGCGTCGCTGTCAGTATTGGTCAACCGGGATTTTATGGTCAGATCGTTTTAGGTGACCCCTACCCGGCCCCACAAGTCGTCTATGCGCAACCGGTGATTATCCAACCACCACCCGTAGCTGTTGTCCAACCGCCTATGTATTTGCGTGTCCCGCCTGGCCAGATGAAAAAATGGTCACGCTATTGTGGTCACTACGGCGCATGTGGCAGACAGGTGTATTTTGTCCAGGATTCATGGTATCAAAACGTATATGCGCCCCGCTATGTATCTTACTCACATGATCATGGCGATTACAGGGGTGACAGAGATGATCATCACCATGAGCACTATGACAAAAAAGGACGTGGCCCCAGGCATGATGATCGTGTGCCGGGAAATGGCAAAGGGCGTGGGAACGGCAATGGAAACAGTAAGGGCAGGGATTGATTTTAATTCAAAGTATTGCACACACTTTCCGTGCAATACTTTGAAATGATAAGCTTCTTTATGTATTTCTCTTCTTTTGCAGCAAATTGCTTACCCTTTCTTACGTTTACTTTCATCTTAATACGCTTGATAAAAGTGTCCGTTTTTTAGGGTAAGCTATGATTTACTTAACCCGTAATAAAGTACCACTGACGCTTGAGCCCTGACCGACACCACTAGTCGCAAAAAGATTAAAGTTAAGAGTACCAGTCGGCCAAATGAAAGTCGTCGATTGCCCATTAGATAAATCATAAGTATCAATCCTCGTCTTCCCGCTCTGGTCGTAAATAACCAGTCTCAGTTTACCACCACCAGTAGTGACGGCAGTCAGTTTAAACTTGTCCCCAGGATTAGGTTTAGCCCATGTCACCTGGCTTACAAACCGGTTAGTTGGATTCGACTGCACAATAGGTGATTTTGTTGGGCCAAATTCCACCGCTTGTTTCCACGTATTAAATTGCCCGACGCTAGGGTCATTCTTGTACCAACCATTTCCTCTTTTAACACCCCATGGTCCACGCATAGATAAAATATTTAAATTTTTCTCTGGCGTAAATGGGGCTCCATTTGCATCCACCCAATACTTGGCAGCGGTGACTCTACGCAAAGACTGGCGAATTAAGTGCAACTCGTTACCGGCTCTGGAATTCCATCCATTTTTATGTACATTAAGCCCAGAGCCTATTTCAGCATAGATCACAAAAGGCGTGCCGTGATTAAGATCAACCACATAGGCACCATACACTTTTAATGTTTTCACAATTTTGATCAGTTCAGGCGTCTTAATCTTGGAAACATCAAAATCTGAGGGCAGCATGAGTAATGTACCTTCAGGGATTTGACCAGTATTTTTTGCACTTAAAGTGTCAGCTGATGTTGCAGGATAAACATATCCTGGTCCCATGCCAGTCTTATCAAGAGACATGGCTAGCGCATGAGGATAGATAGCATCGTTACTTAGAAACTCCTGTTTCCGGATGATACCTGGGCAGGCGCCTATCGCGACAGCCCTTGCACCTTGGTAATAATGTGCCGGATCAGCCCAGCCATCACCTTTCATTGATGACCATGCGTATAAGTAGGCCGTCCAGGCACCATTCACTTTTTTCAGCTGCCAAAAAGAATGTATCACGCCGGTTGAAACATCATAGATATCAGCATGACCATCGCCACTTGCAGAAGGCTCCAAGTCAGCGGGCCAATGCGGGACAACGACTTGAGGCAGATTTGTTTCGGAATCAGCATCATATATACCCTGTCGACCTGGAGTGGGTTTAACCGTCACAGCCCCACTTTTATCGTCAGCATAAAAACATCCTGACGAATATTTACCTGATTCAATTAAAGGATAATATATTGAAGGTGGGATCACATAATTAGAAAAAGTCGGGGAAATAGGCCTGCTATTCCAAAGAGAGTTTTTAGCAAAGGGCTTTGCATAATATTCAGCAAGCCGTAATTGACTACTGCTCGAATTAGTATTGTTACTTAATTGGGCTGCCGCAACATTTGGATCAACTGCACCAACAGCACTTATGGCTGTTAATAGGGACACTGAGGCTAGGCAATTCCGGATAATAAAAGACACGTTTGTGTATGCTTTCATCATTTACTCCTATAAGGAAAGGTTATGATTAAATGATCAGCATTCGTAAATCCAACGTAACCCATGCAAACTTGGGTGGCATTTATGAGTAGTTATACTGATGAACAAGCACAACATTCATGATATGCACTTTACATTTTTTACTGCACTGACATTCCAAGCAGTCGCCATACGGATTGTTTCCACGAGGTGACTGCCAACGACTAAAACGCTTTCCAATAACACTTCTAACTCACCTGCATCAAAAACCTAAAGGCTTTTGTTTTTTTCGATATGAGTATAATTACTGACAGTCAAAAAATAATTGCCAGTCTATTATCTCAATTTGTACTGTTAGCAAACCCATAACACTAAAGTTTAACGGTTTAGATAACATCCTTTCTTTTAAGTCGATCCACATTTTTAATCTAGACAGTGTCCGATTATTCGATATTTAAAGTGCTTTTACACTGCATTGCTGTTTTGATGATTACCCTTCTTGCGCATCAAGAATAGCTAAAATTTGTCACAAAATTTACAAGCTATTGTATAAAGTGACCAGGATGGGAAGTTGTTTAAACATCTCGGATTAAATTGCTAGTGAATTTAGCTTCAATATCGATTTACAAGACCTATTAGCAAAAGATATACCACTTATGTAACTAGTCACTCAAAGTCTCCTGCAACTATGCTCCCAGTTTTTAAACCAAAAGTTTGTAAAGTCCATTTATACAATTGGATAAGTAAAATTACTTAAAATGAATTAATTGATTTGTGTCTCGCAAAGTTCTGCATTGGCCCTGCTTTTAGCATTTTCCTCGCATTTTGCGCCAGCTTATCTATTGCAAACCATTGAAATATAAAGAGGAACTTTCAAGCCCTAGCAATATCTGGCGAATCTTCAGTGATTCTGGGGTTCAATGTGTTTGCAGCGGAAACAGAAGAGGAGACAGTATTCGTGACCTCTCCGCACAACAGTTATTATCAATCTGCCCTGCAGCCGTCTCATCAAATTACTACCACCTGCAAATCTCTGGGATCAACTAGGTGTGCGGAACGGGCTTTCATCAAGCATGGGATTATCATGTTCGGCGAGGCACCAGCCAGCAGGTTTGGGATGCCTTACTGACTTTTATTGCGAAAACCCAGGCAGATGAGCTAATAAACACTTCGCAAATTTTCAACCATGAGTCTCGCTTGAGATCCTTTGAAATCACTGCCGGTGTTTACAACATGCTAGTAATTGAAGCCTTGGGGTTTTTAATAGCTTTCCGTAATTCTTACAGCGCAATCAGCCATCTCCTGATAAGCTTTTCCAAACCGTCCATTTATCATCGAATTTTCAAATGAAGAAGAACATTAAGGAGATCAAATGGCGAACACTTCCCCAAAAAACTTTGTAGAAGAAATCATTGATAACGCGCTTACCCCTGACGCTGACACGGGCAATCAAAACGCACTGTCACAGGAAAACAACGTGAATATCAACCAGATCCTTCCGGAAATGCCGGTCGTCTGTTCGCAAGGTGGTCAGTTTGCTACAGTGGATCACCTTGAAGGCACCGACTGCATCAAGTTGAATAAAGATAGTAACGGCCAGCATCACTATATTCCGACCAGTTGGGTAAGCAGTACTGAAAATGGCAAAGTTGTCGTTGATCGCCCTGGCGATGAAGCAATGAAAAATTGGTCGCTAACGCCAATTCATTGATGCATTCTCTGCTCTGCAATGAGTATTATTTTTAAACAGACTCAAGGTTAACTCTTTGAGTCTGTTTGATTATTAAGCGTCGATATCTCGCTGAAATTTTATTATCCATTCGATAAACAATTAGGCTGGTCACTTTAAGTCAGACTTTGCTCTTGGCTAACTTCAACCCTGCTTCAACTTCAGCTCTACGGCCGGCATCAGCATCTTCGCGTCCAATCCTTGGTGCGGCAACCAATGCTTTTTCATAATACGGAATGGCTTGCTTATATTCACCTTGTTCACTCAGAAAATCCGCATAAAAAAAGTTGGGATCTATGCCAGCTGGATTTATTTGCAATGCCTTTTCAAGATAAGCTTTAGCTTTTTTCTTGTCACCGAATCCGATTGGCCAGCCTGGTACCTTGTAATATAGTGAACCTAAACTGGTATACGCTGATCCTTGGAGCGCATTTGGATTAGACTTTTCGGCTGCAAGCAGCAAGTCACGTGCCTTTTCGGCAAGCTTAAGTGCCCCAAGCCCACCTTTCGCTTTAGAATAACAAGCATTGGCAATGCCTTCCCAGATCAGGGCTTCCGGGGCATTAGCATTTCTCTCAGTGATCAGGTGCGCTTCTTCGGACAGATTTTTGAACGCAGACTCCTGTGCATCTTTAGGGGTACTGTAATTAGCCTTCGCCCATTCGTGCTGCAAACTGGCAATACTTCCATCAAGTTTTTCATCAGCCATGACTAAACCGGAAAATAAACTGAATAAGAGAACAGAAATACCTAGCCGATAATGTTTCATGAGAATGCTCCTTCGAAGTTATAAAAAATGACGTGCGATGGCTGTATCTTTTTTAGTACCACTACTGACTAATTTCGGACACACCGCATTTAACCAGGCAAAGAATGACTGTGGCTGTCCAATAAACACTTCTTGTTGATTTTTTTCAAGGCCGCGAACAATACGGTTGGCAACTACTACCGGTTCATCCATTACACTGTTAGTCTTCTCCCACATGGCAACAGTATTGGCATCGTTCATCGCAGTCTTAATCCCTCTGGGTGCAATATAAGTGACGCCAATATTGGTACCTAATAGCTCCCGGCGTAAAGATTGTGAAAATCCATGAATAGCGAACTTGCTGGCGCAGTAGGTTGCAAAATGAGGAAAACCCAACGAGCCAAATATTGAGCCAACAAATACTAAATGGCCTGTACCCCTCAGCAGGAATTCTGCAAGAATGGCGTTAGTAAGCTGAATCGGTATGGTTACATTTGTTTCTATCATTTGCTCGATGCGCTCTGGAGTCTGCTGTTCAAATTTAATGAAATCCATGACACCTGCGTTATTGATTAAAATATCGACCCCGCCCATATATCGCCTGGCAGCTTTTGAAACGTGAGAAATTGCTCCCGTTTCACTGAGATCAATCCCAATAGTGTGCGCACTTTTGCCAATCTGAAATAACGAATTTTTCAGTTGTAGCAATTTGGCCTCATCACGGCCAACCAAGGTGAGTTCAGCGCCTCTTCTGGCAAGTGCGATTGCAAGCTCTTGGCCTAACCCGCCTGTTGCACCAGTCAGGAGAATTCGTTTTTCTTTGAGGTCCATATCAAGCCTTCCCAATGAACTGCTCACCCAAATCCCGAAAGATATCGGCATACAATTTGTAAAATACCTTGGCAGCATGTACCAATAACTGCTGATCTTTCTCATCAGAGATTTTGTTAACAATCTCCTCATAGAATTGCGTATGCTCGACATCAAGAGCGCCATGAGAAGCCAGATAACTAAAGCAGTTGGCTGGTAGATTCAGGCTTTGAGAAATTGCTTTTGCTGCATGGCTCGCCACTGCTGTACTCGTCCCTTCAAGTACTAATACCATGCCAAAAAAGCCGATTGGATTGACACGGTTAACCATATCATATGCATATGAAACCATCAGTTCAGTGGCTAAACCTGGCTTGCCATGACGTACTTTTTCTTTATCAAATCCGCAGGCTTCAATATCGTTCAGTACCCACTCCTGATGACTCATTTCTTCTTCGATGTATTCACCAGTCGCCACCCGTAACCACTCGTATCGCTCCTCTAAACGTCCGCCTGTAGACATAAGCAATGGAATAGTATGTTTAACATGGTGGTAAGCCTGTGTGAGGAATGCCACATAGGCTTCCAGGTTCAATGCACCTGCAGCACCACGCGTTATTAACGGTAGACTTAGAAGTGCTTTTCTGTCCGGTTCTGTTGCTTGCAAAAGCTGTTCGTAAAAGGTCATGCCAATTCCTTGTATAAATGATCAATCGCTGTCTGGTGTACTTGATAAATTGCCTCTCGTTTCAGTCTGCCATTCAGGGTTAACTGTTGATTGGCACTACTAAATGGGCTGACCGGCACCCACTGTTTGATACGGGCGTAATCTGGCAACTGTTGATTAATTTCCGCGATTGATTCCGAAATCAATTTCTCGGATATGCCTGGTTTACATACGATGAGTGCAATATTCCATGGCTGCGCTTCTCCATAAACACACGCTTGAGTAATGTATGGAGAATTCAATAAGGCGCATTCAACCCATTCGGGTGAAACGTTTCGACCAAAGGATGTGATGAACATGTTTTTCTTGCGACCTTTGATATATAAATATCCCTGCGCATCCAGAGCACCTATGTCACCAGTGGCTAACCACTCATGGCGAACAACTTCCGCTTGTCCGGTATACCCTAGGAAATGCGTACATTTCACCAATATCTCACCATCATCGGCCAGCTTGATTTCCAGATGTTGCAAAGGTTTACCAACACTGCCGACTTGATTTTCGGACATGGTATTTAAAGCAACCACTGAGGCACATTCAGATAGCCCATAACCCTGAAAGACTGGCACGCCAAGCTTATTGGCTCTGGACAGCAATTGGCTCGCCACAGCTGCACCACCCACTGCAAGAAAGCGCAAATTGGGCAGAGGCAAGGCCCCGGACTCAATCACACTGACCAGTGCATTGAGTAGCTCTGGAATGAAAATAGCGGTGTTGGCTTGCGTGTCCGATAGTGCATAATGCAATTGCTGAGAATCTAATTGACTGCCATTTAATCCCACTTCCTGGCTGGAGAGTAAATGTACCTTTGCGCCTGCAAGCAGGGCTGCATAAACACCCGCTACATTTTCCAAAAGTGTAGCTAGTGGCAATACGCATAAATGATTCGCTTCACCAGTGATCCCAGTTGCGTGAATCACAGACTCGGCTACATTCAACATGCTTTCTACACTTAAGCACACGCCATTCGGGGTTCCCGTGGTGCCAGAGGTATAGGTAATTTTTACAGTTCCTTTTGGTAAACGCTTTGGAGGAACACTTAACTCGATTTGCATGACGCGTTTACCTGCAATCAGCAAGGTCATTTTTCTCTTGATTAAGCTTGCAAAAATCCTGCTGAATCGTTCAGGCTGGTCTGTAATCAATGTCCCGACACCGGCATCCAAAACCGCATGGAAGATTTGCGTGTCAGTGAAGAAAAATGGAAGAGGCACTGACGGAATTTCACAACCTAATACAGCTATATCCAATACTACCCATGCCGGATGATTGGAAATTGCAAAAGCAATCGGCTGACAACTACTATCCAGAGCTAACTCGCGTCTCAGTTGATCAACTTCGAGCTGCAAATGCGCATAGGTAAGTGCTGTGCTACTACCCTGCAAGGCGACGGAATGAGGGCTTAGTAAGGCATGTTTCGCTAAAGCTTGTTCAAAAGTAGCGTATTGCATCTTCTTACCTCACAGGCTGACGAACAACCACGACTTGTGGCTGGTTATCGTAGTAACGCCCCCAGCTGGCTAGTTCACCAGGGGGTAAGCGCATGGGGTCCACGGGTGATAAAGGCAGTACATCGACGCCACCTTTAATCAATCCATTTTGTAATGTGTGATGAGCAGTCGCCACACAATACTGCACCCCTGCATTAATGCTATGTTGGATTACATGTGAGATAAGGATGCCGGCGTTTCTGGGGTTGGCAACAGCAAGATTGCCGATCTCCGTGATATCTGAACGTTGAATATTGCAATTGAGGTTTTGCGATATAACGTTTTCAATAGGTTCATCCAGATACTGTTCCAGGAATAAAGATGAATCGCTTGCATCGCGCATTCCAAACGCTGCCATCAATTGATGATTCTGATCTCGTAAAGCGATCAGTTTAGGCATGAAATTTTTTACATGCGCGCCGTATGCAAAATCGAAAACTGCTGCAATGAAGTTTTCGACCTCGATTCGATCCGAATGAGTTGCATTTATTTCAAACGCGTTAATCTCTTGCAGGGTATATCTTTTGGGTTTTGCAAAGACGCGTAAATCATAGGCTCTTTCAGCATAAAAGGCCTGAGGAAACACTGGGATCGATGCGCTGAACATATAGGCTTTCCGTAAGAATACGATCCTAACTGAGCAAGCGACATGCCAATAAAAAAATTACTTTAAAATCATTAAGTTAAGGAAATTAAATTGATAATTCATGCAATAAATGCATAGCTGCGAAAGAAAAGCCCTGCAAACTTTGCAGACAATTTATCTCCTAAACTCGCGAATTAATTCTTACTTAGATTGAGGGTCGATAACTTCTCTAATCGCATGTATATCCATTCTAGATAAATAAATTGGAACACCATGTTTTTGCATCTATAGAAAATTTAGATATTTTTTACCGGGCTCATATTTTTAAATTTAACTTTTCTTTCCAACTACTCTCTAAATGACGCTAAGCCGCGCATTATCGATTGCTCAGTATCAATGAAAATGGGGACATTACCTGTCTTAGATTAAATGCTATGGCAACCGCCAACTTGCAAATCATCACAATTTGCCTGAACTTTTCTATCAGGCTAGCACTCTCACTCTTTGAGTGCTAAAATTAGTTTAAACCTCTTTATCAAACAAGGAGCTTTACCATTAACGCTTTAACTATACCTGTCGTTTCCTCAGCGGACAGCTTGGATAAATACCTGCAAACCATCAAGCAGTTTCCAATACTCACGCCTGAAGAAGAATACAGCTATGCCAAACGCTTGAAAGAAACCGGCGACCTTGAGTCTGCACGTGGGCTGATTGTTTCGCATCTTCGCCTGGTTGCCAGTATTGCGCGTGGTTACAGTGGCTATGGCTTACCGCAAGCTGACCTGATTCAGGAAGGTAATATTGGTTTGATGAAAGCAGTCAAACGCTTTGACCCTGAGCGCGGCGTGCGCCTGGTGTCTTTTGCCATGCACTGGATCAAAGCTGAAATTCATGAATACATTGTGCGCAACTGGCGCTTGGTGAAAACCGCGACCACTAAAGCACAACGTAAGCTATTCTTTAATCTGCGTAGCATGAAGCAAGGCTTTGAAACATTAAGCCCGGACGATGTAAATCGTATCGCTACCGAACTGAATGTAAAACCTGAAGAAGTCGTTGAAATGGAATATCGCCTGAATGGTCAGGAGATTCCACTGGACGCTCAGGTAGATGATGATGGTGAAGAAGCATACAGTCCGATTGCTTACTTGCAGGATGAAGGTCCTGAGCCGTCAGCTTTGCTTGAGACATTGCAAACAGAGCATATGCAGACTGAAGGCTTAAGTAATGCCATGCAACAGCTGGATGAGCGTAGCCGCCGTGTGTTGCAGGCGCGCTGGTTGACTGAGGGCGATGTATCTACTCTGCACGAACTGGCGGCTGAGTTCAATGTGTCTGCGGAACGTATCCGCCAGATTGAGCAAAAGGCGATGCAGAAAATCAAGACTTACATGCTGGAAAGCAAATAATAAAAACGGGTGCTTAGGCACCCGTTTTTATTTGTGTTATTCAACTATTATCAATCTCCAACTAATAATCTAAGCCGCCTGCACAATCACATCTTCGTGTTGCAGGGTATGTAAGGCTTTGCCATTTAGTTGCTCCAATTCGGCAAGTTGCTGCCTGATGGTCAGTTCGACCTGCTCCAGGTCTCCAATACGCTCTTCCAACGTATCAGTCGCCTGGTAGATACGCTTAATACTTTCCACGCGGCGTTTCAATTGCACATGATGCTCACGCATCTGGCTTTCCATAGGCGCAATCACGGCTTTCAGCCAGCTTTCAGCGTCACGGTTGGCTGCTTCATACTCGAGAATGACATGACTGGCCAATGTTTCAAAAAACTTGCTGGTTAACGTGAATTTCTCATGCGCAATCATATTGAATGTCGTATTGAACTGATCGCGATATATGGTTTCAAGCTTATTAAGCGCTTTGAGGTAGCGCGAAGTTGAAAATGGGGGTGGGCTTTTTTGCAACAGGCCGTGTTCTTTCGAGAATTTTTCGTACATGGCTTCCATCATTTTTTTGATTTCGAGCACATGGATGTCCGCTTCCATCATGCGGCGCTTCAAGTCACTGAAAAAATCATCCATTGCCTGACGCATGGTTTTCGTGAATGACGCTTTCATCATATTGTCGCGTGTTTCGCGCACTTTGTTTTTGAGGGCCGGCATGCCCAGGTGATGGAACAACTGGTTGGATTGCACCGAAAATACGCTACGTAGCGCTTGATAACGCTGCAAACCAATTTCAAAATTTACTTTATCCTGCTTGACCTTACGCATCATTTGCGCAATCACATCTTCGTTTTTGCCTTGCAGGCATCTGAGCTCATCGGTTTGATCGATAACGCTTTGCAAGCGCGTTTCCAAAATGCTGCGGGTTTGCAGCATCATATCTTCGAGTTCGCTATGTATGCTTTCACGCACAATTTCCTGCTTGGCAGGAATCAATTCATCAGAAAGATTTTTTTCCAGCTGTAACAAACGGCTTTTTGCCAGTAACTGATGATCTCCAGTCACTTTTGCCAGCAGGCCTTTCTGAGCGGAAGTTGGTAAAATCTGCTCACGAGAAAGGCCCAGGAGTTCGGCAGTTGTTTGCAACTGGCGAGACAGTTCGGCTTGTATTTCATCGTCAGTTTTTAGCGGATCCCACAGGCCATCTATCTTGTTGAGCACAGCCATGCGCCCTTTTTGCTTCCAGCGTGCACCACTGATGTAACGGCGCCATACTTCCATTTCGGACTTGGTGACGCCAGTATCGGCACCCAGTATAAACAGTACTGCATGCGCATTTGGCAGCATGCTCATGGTTAATTCCGGCTCGGCACCAATCGCGTTTAACCCTGGCGTATCCAGAATGACTAAACCTTGTTTGAGTAAGGCGTGCGGAAAATTAATCACTGCATAGCGCCAGCACGGGATTTCCATCAAGCCATCCTGGCCGATAAGCATTAAGTCATCGGGATGATCAGGATGGTATAAACCCAATGCTTGCGCTTCTTCACGCGTGACACGCCGGGTGCGGCTGACCTCTTTAAAGGCTTCAACCATGCTCTCGCGGGAATGGGCGTCGAATTCAATCACCGACCATGCCTGCGGCATGCGTCTGTATTCGCTGATGGATATTTGATTGGCGCCGCTCTCGATCGGCAATAATGACAGGCTGACTGGCTTGCCCAGGTCATAACGAAGTTCGGTAGGACACATCGTGGTGCGGCCGGCACCGGAAGGTAATAAGCGATGACCATAATCTGAAAAGAAAATAGCGTTGATCAGTTCGGACTTGCCACGGGAAAACTCTGCCACAAATGCGACCGTCAGTTTATCTTCCCGCAAACGGTTAAGCTGCTGCTGAATACGTTCTTCAAGTTGCACATCGCTGAGTTGCTTATCAGCCAACCAGCGCCGATACTCCCCCAATACATCAGCAATCGTCTCACGCCAGCGCGTATACAAATCAAATTGTTGTGCCAGTCTGTTATTTTCCATAGGACCTGCTTATATAGTTATCCGGTAACCTACTTAGGATTGCCTGTTTTTCATTAATCTATCATGATTTCGTAAAAGTTCAAATAAATCATGAAGGTATAGCCATTAATTCATAAATAAAATGAATTATCAACCATAAGATTAGACATATACGCACTTATGCGTAGGTGGTTGTCATCTGCTATCATTCACATAAGCTATATAACGGTCCAAAGTACGACATTCTTCAATGCCATGAGCGGTCTTCAAGCAGAAACTCCAACCCCTACCCTGATCCAGTTACATCAGGGATCGCGCTTGCTGGAAATTCATTTCGATAACCATACCGAATGTATGCTCTCATGCGAGTTTTTGCGTGTGTATTCACCTTCGGCTGAAGTGCGCGGTCATGGTGCCGGGCAGGAAGTCCTGCAAACAGGTAAAGAACTTGTGAACATCAGCGGAATCGAACCGGTGGGCCGATATGCTATTAAACTGATTTTTGATGATGGTCATGATACCGGCCTGTATTCATGGGATTATCTGTACTACCTGGCCCAACACTATGAAAGCCTGTGGCAGGACTACATCACCAAGCTGACCATGGCAGGCCACACCCGTAAGGAAACCTAATATGCAAGACAACACTGAGCAGGATAAAACGACCCACTTTGGCTTTGAAACGGTCGCCGAGCAAGACAAGCAAAAGAAAGTCGGCGAGGTTTTCCATTCTGTGGCGCAAAAATACAACATCATGAATGATGTTATGTCGGCTGGATTGCACCGCTTATGGAAGCGCTTTGCAGTGGATGTCAGCGGCGTTGGCCAGGGTGACAAGGTGCTGGATATTGCTGGTGGCAGTGGCGACTTATCCAGCCTGTTTGCCAAAAAAGTAGGCACGCAAGCAGCACATAACCCCGGTCAGGTAATTTTGACCGATATTAATGCCTCCATGCTGAGTGTGGGCCGTGACCGCATGATAGATGCAGGGTTGAATATTCCGGCTGCCCAATGCAATGCCGAAATACTGCCATTTGCAGATGAAACATTTAACTGTGTGATCGTGGCATTCGGCTTGCGCAATATGACACATAAAGATAATGCGCTGAGTGAAATGCAACGTGTACTAAAACCAGGTGGCCGCCTGCTGGTACTTGAGTTCTCAAAAGTATGGCAACCGCTGGAAAAATTATACGATACCTATTCTTTCAAACTGCTGCCCAAGCTTGGTAAATGGATTGCCAATGACGAACCCAGTTATCGTTACCTGGCTGAAAGCATCCGCATGCATCCGGACCAGGAGACACTGAAACAGATGATGCATGACGCCGGTTTTGCCAAAGTCGATTATTACAACCTGACAGCAGGCGTCGTTGCCTTGCACAAAGGCATTAAACTTTAATTCTATGTTTAAACCATTGATTCAATTTGTGCTGCAACACCTGATGCAGCAAAACAGCTGGACTGCACCCCTGCTTCAGCCATATGCCAACCAGACCATCTGCATGGATTTCAAGGTGGCCAGGGTCGCTCTTACCATCCTGCAAAATGGTGAACTGGCCGTCGCTGCCGACTCCGCGACGGCAGACGCCACGATTCATTTACCCCCTAGCCTGGCCATGCGGTTGTTACGCAAAGACCCGCTCGCCTCCAGCCTGATTAAAATTGATGGTGATGTCGCTTTGGGTATTGAAATCGGCAAAATATTCTCTGCTATCCGTTGGGATGTAGAAGAGGACTTGAGTAAAATTGTCGGTGACGTCGCCGCCTACCAGGTAGTGCAACTGGGCCAGGAAAAATTCAAGCAACTGCAAGCCAATGCCAAAAATCTCGGGGAAATGCTAGTGGAATACTGGCAGGAAGAGCAACCCTTGATTGCCAAGAAATCCAGTATTGAACGCTTCAATCAGTCAGTAGACCAGCTGCGCGAAGATACTGACCGTCTGCAGTCGCGCGTCGACAGATTGCTGGCGGCCGCGCCCTCGACAGAAAGCCGATAAACATGCACTGGTTTCGCCTCTTCCATATTATCGGCATTTTTATCTGGTATCGACTGGACATCTTTTTTGTACGCGAAGAGAAATCCAATACATTACCGCGCCTGCTTAACCTGATGTTTTTCTGGCGCCAGGCACCCCATCAGCGCGCGATCAGGTTACGGCTGGCACTGGAAAGACTAGGGCCGATTTTTGTTAAGTTCGGCCAGATGCTGTCTACCCGCCGCGACCTGTTACCGCCTGATGTGGCCGATGAACTGACCAAACTGCAAGACCGGGTACCACCATTTGCATTCAGCATGGTAGAAACCATTCTCATGGAAGCTTTTAACGCTCCACTTCAGAGCACTTATGCCGATTTCGACCCGGTGCCGGTCGCCAGCGCCTCTGTCGCGCAAGTGCATTTCGCCACCCTGCACAGTGGCGAACAGGTAGCAGTTAAAGTATTGCGCCCAGGTATTGCTGCGATTATCCATCGTGATATTGCGCTATTACGCACGCTGGCATGGTGGGTCAAAAAACTGTCAAATGAAGGCCGCCGCCTGAAGCCGGATGAAATGGTGGATGAATTTGCCCGCCATACAGAGCATGAACTAGACCTGACGCTTGAAGCTGCGCAATGCTCACAACTGGGCCGCAACTTCAGTGACAAGCGCCTGCTTGTGCCCGTTGTTTACTGGGACTATTCGCGCAAACAAGTCATGACCATGCAGCGCATGTTTGGCACACCTGTGCGTGATACCTACACATTAAAAGAAGCAGGAATCAACCTTACCCAACTCGCACACGAAGGTGTTGAAATATTCTTCACCCAGGTGTTTCGTGATGGCTTCTTCCACGCGGATATGCACCCCGGTAATATCCAGGTTGTGACCGAAGGCCCGGACAAGGGCAAATTTATTGCCCTCGATTTCGGGATTATGGGCAGCTTGTCCCCGACAGACCAATATTACCTGGCGCGGAATTTTCTGGCATTTTTCAACCGTGATTACCGCGATGTCGCGGTAGCGCATATTGAATCTGGCTGGGTGCCAGCGGATACCAACGTTGAAGCGCTGGAAACGGCGATCCGTGCCATCTGTGAGCCGATTTTTGAGAAACCGCTTAAGGATATTTCGTTTGGCCGGACCCTGCTCAGCTTGTTCCAGATGTCACGCCGTTTTGGCGTCAATATTCAACCGCAGCTGATCATGCTGCAAAAAACCCTGCTCAATATTGAAGGCATGGGGCGTGAACTCGATCCCAACATCGACTTATGGCATAGCGCAAAACCATTCCTCAAACGCTGGATGAGCGAGCAGATAGGCTGGCGCAGGTTAATCAAATCCGCCAAACATGAATTACCTTACATGCTGGCACACGCGGCAGAAATTCCAAGGTTGTTCGAACAATATTTACGCAACCAGAGCGAGTTTGCCAAACAGCAAAGCCATATTGATGCCATGCTGGCAACGCAACACAAACAAGCGATCTGGCAGAAATGGTTTATCAGCGCCATTGGCGTACTGGTAGTGTTACAACTCGGCAGTTTGTTCTTGTTATTCACAAATTAAGTCGCAACACACACGCACAAGTAAAAAAGCCTGGGTTTCAGGCTTTTTTACTTTTCCAGACAAAACAAACCCTATCCTTAAACAGGTTTTGTTTTAAAATCTGCCTTTTGCAACGGCCTTAAAAGGATAGAGATAGTGCTGCTCTGGTTTGTGATAGCGTATTTGCTGGTCTCCATTGCAATCGGCCTGTTTGCAGCCAGAAATGTTCACAGCACCAAGGACTATGCGGTCGCTGGCCGCCATTTACCGCTACCCGTCGTCATGGCGACGGTATTTGCCACCTGGTTTGGCGCCGAAGCTGTATTTGGCGTTTCCGCGACTTTCGTACGTGAGGGCCTGACCGGCGTTGCGGCAGACCCGTTTGGCTCCAGTATGTGCCTGATCATTGCCGGTATCTTCTTTTCCAGCCGCCTGTATAAACTCAATATCCTGACCCTTGGCGACTTTTATCGCATGCGTTATAACCGCACGGTAGAAATCCTCACCACTATTGCCATCGTCGTCTCCTACATGGGCTGGGTCGCGGCACAAATCAAAGCACTGGGACTGATTTTCAACCTGATCAGCGATGGCCATATTCCGGAACAGACCGGCATGATTCTAGGCACCGCGATTGTCCTCACTTACACGACATTAGGCGGCATGCTATCTGTCGCTATCCTCGACTTTGTGCAGATGATTGTAGTGATAGGCGGGCTGCTTTATATCGCCAGCATTGTTTCCGGCCAGACGGGTGGCGTGGGTCCGGTGATAGAGCATGCACGCAATGCAGGAAAACTGCACTTTTTCCCGCAATCCACCAACTGGAGCGTCTGGCTAACTTTTCTGGGCGGCTGGCTCACCATGATGCTGGGCTCGATTCCACAGCAAGATGTTTTCCAGCGTATCACCTCGGCAAAAACTGCCAATATCGCACTTTGGGGTTCTTTCCTGGGGGCCAGCATTTATTTCTGCTTTACGTTCGTGCCCATGTTCATTGCCTATGCGGCAACGTTGATAGACCCTGCAACCTTTGGTGCGCTAGTTAAATCGGACTCTCAGCGTGTGTTGCCAA
The DNA here is from genome assembly GCF_001425425.1 of Methylophilus sp. Leaf414. NCBI lineage: Bacteria > Pseudomonadati > Pseudomonadota > Betaproteobacteria > Nitrosomonadales > Methylophilaceae > Methylophilus > Methylophilus sp. Leaf414. The sequence continues at coordinate 724,800 of NZ_LMQQ01000001.1, forward strand.
CCTTGGTGCTAACGCATACGCCATTAGTGGCCCAGGCAATCTTCTTTGGCGCAGTGCTGTCCGCCATTATGAGTTGCTCTTCTGCGACCTTGCTGGCGCCTTCTGTCACTTTTGCCGAAAATGTCATTAAAGGATTTGTCCCCACCATGACCGACCATGCATTCCTGCGCGTCATGCGCCTGTGCCTGGTCGGCTTTGCCGGTATGGTACTGTTTTATGCGCTCAATTCCGAGCTCTCTATTTTCGGCATGGTAGAAAGTGCTTATAAAATCACCTTGGCTGGCGCATTTGTGCCACTGTTTTTTGGGGCATTCTGGAAACGAGCCAGCAGCCAGGGTGCGCTCGCTGCGATTATTTTTGGTATCGGCAGCTGGATACTGGTAGAAGTCATGATTGGTGACGAAAGCGTGATTCCGGCACAATTACTGGGATTGGTCATCAGTGCGATAGCGATGGTGGCAGGCTCGCTGCTACCACAAAAATTTGGCGGCTCACCGCAACCGCCGCATGGTTACCTGCACGAACATGCTTCGCGCAGGCATACAGAATAAACCTTCACAGGTAACGCTTAAAACTGTATTGATATAAAATGATCGGATCCGGAACGGTATTTATGGAACTGCAGTTTAAAGCCACGACTGTTCCCGCAAACAAAACAGGCGGGCATTCAAGATAATGCCGGGGCGTTTTCAGTAATTCGTAAGCAAGCATTTTTATGGTAGTCAACAAACGGTTTTACATCATCATCCTCAGCGTCATTGTGTTGACAGGTTTTCTGGCGACCAGCCTGATTGGGTACTTTGTGGCCAAAGACTCGCTGACCGAGCGCCTGCAGCAGGAAATGCTGCCTCTTACCAGCGACAATATCTACTCGGAAATCCAGCGTGACTTGTTACAGCCACTGCTGATTTCTTCACTGATGGCTAATGATGTATTTGTGTTTGACTGGGTAAATGGTGGCGAAAAAGATGCCAGCAAGATGACCAGTTATCTGGCCCAGATCCAGAAAAAATATAACACCATCACCGCATTTTTCATCTCCGAAAAATCCAGGCTTTACTATCACCCGTCGGGCGTATTGAAGAAAATTTCGGAAAAACATGAAGATGAAAGCTGGTATTTTGAGGCAAAAAAATCACGTAATCCCTATGTCATCAATATTGATCGCGACACAGCAGACGTACGTCGCTTAAGCATTTTTGTGAATTACCGCATCGAGGACAAATCAGGCAATTTTATCGGCATCATCGGTGTTGGCCTGGCCTTACAATCGGTGGTTGAACTGATAGAAAACTATCAAAAACGCTATGGCCGCGAGATTTACTTCGTGAACCGCCAGGGCGAAATCATGTTGCGAAGCAGCCAGTATCATGCCGAGCTGCATAACGAAAACAAAGCGGCATTGAGCAAGGCATTTGTCAAAATCCTGACTTCTCCAAGCGCGTCATCTTCATTTAAAACCAATAATGGCAGTACGCTTTACCTCAACAGCAGGCTGGTGCCTGAGTTTGACTGGCATTTGATTGTCGAACAGGTCAACGATCCGAGCTCTGACCGCATTGAAACTGCCTTTATTATTAATATGGCAGTAGCACTGGTTATTAGCGTGATTGTATTGTTACTCGCACATGTGGCGGTACGTGGTTACCATGAAAGACTGGAGTCGATGGCGACACAGGATAAGCTAACCGGTGCCACCAGCCGCCAGGTATTTGAGTTTTACTTTGGTCAGGCTGTTGCGCGCTGCAAACGACGTGACGAATCACTGTCATTAGTTTTGCTGGATATCGACCTGTTCAAGCTGATAAACGATAACTATGGCCACCAGGCAGGCGATTTGGTACTGACCAGAATTGCCCAGCTGATTAAATCCCATGTACGTGAAGAAGATATTGTTTGCCGCTGGGGTGGTGAAGAATTCCTGCTACTACTGACGAGCTGCAATCTTGAGCGCGCGCGGGGAATTACCGAAATCATCCGGTCAGCAGTCGCTGGTTTGGAATTTCACTTTAACAACCAGGTTGTCAGGGTGACGATTAGTGCCGGGCTGGCAGAAATGCAGCAAAGTGAAGCGTTCGCCCAAGTGGTTGAACGTGCTGACCATCACCTTTATGAAGCCAAACATGCCGGACGCAACTGCATTAAGCCTGATAGTGATACGGATAACGAGACGGCTTGATAAGGCTGGCTTGATGAAGCGTTATTTGAAAATCTGGCAGTTACACAAGTGCACGCGGCTGGCATGTCGCGCAATAAAAAGTAGAGCGCTGGCCCAGGCGTATATTAGCAATTAATTGCCCACACACCCGGCAAGGCTGTCCTGTACGGCCGTAGACATAGTAGGTCTGCTGAAAATAGCCTGGGTTGCCATCTGCGCCAAAAAAGTCCCTCAAACTACTCCCACCAGCTTCCAGCGCCGCAAGTAATGTTGCCTTGATCTCTGCTACCAGCAACTGGCATTGTGCTAGCGTCAGACTTCTGGATGGTGTCTCCGGATGAATACGCGCCCGGAACAAAGACTCACTGGCATAGATATTCCCGACGCCGACGACAATATGCGCATCCATAATCGTTGGTTTGATTGCCGCATTACGTGAGCGTAATTGCTGGAACAAATATTCGCCATCAAACTCGGCATCCAGAGGTTCCGGCCCAAGGCTACTTAGTAATGGATGCTCAGATGGATCTTTATCCAGCCACAAGACGGCACCAAACCGTCTTGGGTCACGCAAGCGAATTACTCGCCCATCTTCAAAGGCAATATCGACGTGGTCATGTTTCTCATGCGGAAAGTAGCGCTCCAGCAAACATAGCCTGCCCGACATACCCAAATGCAGTAACAATACGCCCTGGGAGACCGGCTCCCCAGCATCGCTGATTTCGCCGACTTCCATCAGGATATATTTGGCTCTACGGGTGAGCTGCAATACCCGTTTGCCGTGCAAATACTGTGGTAAATCAGCCGGAATCGGCCATCTCAGGCCATGATGGCGGATAGTGACTTCGCTGATGCGCGCACCCTGCACCGGCAACAAACCCAGGCGGGTGACCTCTACCTCAGGTAATTCTGGCATGCGCTATTTGCTTTTCGGGGCCTGGATATTCACCGGTGGATTGACCATAGTGAAACCAACGTCATTTGGGAAGTGATAAATAATGCCTTCATCGGGGCGTGCCAGCAGGTATTCCGGGGATTCCTGGATTTTATCAAAGTGCACTTTTTTGCCATCGCGCAGCAGCACTTCGAAAGACGCGTAAGGTTGTCTGCGATCCGGCGTATACACTTCAACAGAAGTCGCCTGCGCCTGTTTCCAGCTAAAGTCCAGCCACTCATTCATTTCATTCTGGGTAGGCTTGGCCTTGGGGTCGTTCGCAGACCATTTGCCATCAGTTGCCAACTCAATCTTGAGGGCGTTTTCTTCCCACTGTTCAAGATGCGCCAGGTCTAGGCCGGCCAGCTGTTTGCGCTCGGCAGGTGACAGCGGTGTTTTATCTATCATCTCAATAGGCTGCGTGGACGCCGCCTCACTATATTGGCCGGATAGCATATACACATTGCCTGCGTAGCCAACATACTGCTCTTCGGTAACAGGATTATGCGTGCCGAAAATAAATACATGCTCGCCCTGCGCGCCTGACAGAGTCACTTTCAACTCCGGCTGGTCCAGTCCGTATTTCGCTGCATCCTGCAATGGCAACTTGGTACCGCTGGTGGCAGCAATAATAGACAAGGCACGCTGGACAGACATCTGGTCAGCACGTGCGGCATATGGCTTGCGCATCATCCAGTAACCATCCTGACGTTCAAAAATGGTCGGCGCCTTGGCTGGGAATTCGATTTTTAATGCCTCTGCATCCGCCATTTTGAGGCTAGACACATCATACTTGGCAGCCAGCGCTTTTTCTTCAGGTTTCAGGTGCAGGAAAACGGCAATGCCAACCACAACTGCCAGCAGCAACAGGTTCAAAATCCATCTTTTTTTCATTGCGACCAACTCCGTGCGCGATACGACTTCAATAATTCACAAACTTTACCCAATTATGCTTTACGGCGTTTCCACCACAGGAAAAAGCCTGCGATCAGGATAATGACCGGCAACACATACTGGGTGCCATAGCCGACGACTAATGCCGCAATAGAGCCTGAAGGGATATTAATATTGATATCTTTCAAGGGCATGGGTTGGATAGTAATCAAACGGTCATCACCAGCCAGCCAGTTGATGATATTAATACCCAGGTCAAGATTACCGCCATTGGTGATAAACGTATTAGCCAGGAAATTAGCATTGCCAATCACCACCACGCGTTGACCTTTTTTACCAAATTGGCGCTCTAAAGCCACACCGATATTAATCGGGCCGGCTTTGTCCTTGCCCTGGTCAAAACGTACTTTGAGGTTTTGCGCACCGGCTGGTATTTTGTCCGATTCCAGCCAGCCGTTCTGGGCCACATCAATCAGGCGCCCTACTTTCCAGCCAAGGTCATCGGATGCGTGACCATCGATCTCGTGTGCCTCAGGGAATACGGTGCGCAACATGAAATTACGGGTAATCGGATGATCACCATAGAGGCTGGCGAATGACATTTTAGGGTCCGCGCCATACTGTTCAGCCGTGCGGTCAACCACCATGCCTGCCGAAACCTTGATACCAAGATAATCGGCAACCTCTTGCAAACCATGCAGGTTATCATCATCCAACAACCAGAGTACATTGCCACCGGCTTCAATATAAGCCTTGATTTTCTTGGCCTCTACCGCACTGACATCTACTTGGGGCGCTGCGATTACCAGCATGGAACCATTAGCCGGTACATCTTGCGCAATGGTTAAATCAGGATTGGCGAACTTGAAACCTTTGCTTTCCAGTTGCTTGCCAAACTCGCCCAGGTCATGGTTTTTCTCGCCTTGCAGCAAGCGCTCACCGTGTCCATCTAGGTACATTACCGGCTGGTTATTGGTACGTGACAGGCGTACCAGCAAATTGGTCATCTCCTGCTCGGCGAACGGCGGGTTAATGTGCTCGCTGCGTTTGTTGTATTCAACGATGGTTTCTCCATCCACCTTAACACCGGCTTCTTGCGCCAGCTTTGGCTCTTCGGATGGATTGACGAAATTGATGAACACATTTTTCTTTTCGCGCTGGTACCGGGCCACGAAATCCAGCATACCCTTGCGGAAAGTGTCACCGTTACTGGCGTCATCCTTGGTCGCATAGACGGTAATATTGATATCACCATCCATCTGCTTGAGCACATTGATACTGCCCTGGGTGAGGATATTACGGTTGGCCTGTGTGATATCTTTTGCCCAACGGTACTGGTTAGATAGATAGCCCAACATGACTATCATGGTTAAAAACACCAGCACGAACATCCAGTTTTGTGCCAACAACTGCAATCTAAATTTACGGTTAATTTTCATAATGCTTTCAAACTTAAAAAACAGTTCCTGTTAACCACGCAGACGATCAGCATCCAGGCGACGGATGGTCAAAGTTAAAAATGTGATGATGAATAAAATAAAGAAGGCCAGGTCAGCGGTATCGAGCAGCCCATTGGCAAATGACTGGAAATGGGTGGAGAAAGAAAACTGCCCTGCTACATTGGTAGGGTCGTTTGCGAAAAAACGCCCCAGGATCATCAGGATAAACGACACAATAAAACTCAAGATACCGGCAATAATAGGCTGGGAAGTCAGGCTGGAAAAGTAAATCCCCAGTGCACAGAAGCTCCCGGTCAATAATAGCAGTCCCAGGGTGTTCGCAATGATGTATCCAAAGTCTATGTCGGACCACAGATTGAGCGTAGATAGCATCAGGCCTATATACAGGATCAGGCTAGACAGGAATATCATCAGTCCTAGAAATTTACCCACGACGATATCGGTAATGGACAGTGGCGAGCTAAACAGAAACGGTAAAGTTTGGCTACGGCGTTCCTCGGCAATCAGGCGCATGGAAAGTAAAGGCACGGCGAACAGCATGATAAAAGAGGCCGAACCATAGACACTCTGCGATACAGATTGCGTAATACCAAACCGCTCGGCCGGTCGAATGGCGCCAGAGGCGACATCCAGGTAATCCGTCACGCCATTGGCGAAGTAGTTACCAAACATCGCCGCAATCACAGCCAGGATAATCCACCCCATAGGCGAGGCGAACATGCTTTGTAGTTCTTTTCTTGCTATATTCAACATACGTGGTCTTTCAATGTAGACAGTCTTGCAGAATCAGCTTAAGCCGCTTTTGGCAGGTCTGACGAAGTGGCAGAGTCATGATAGGTCAGCTGAACGAATACGTCTTCCAGGCTGGTCTGGTCAGGAGCGATATGATACAGCCCCCAGCCATTTTTAACTGCAGCCTGCACAATCGCTTCGTGCGGCTGGCTTCCTTCATGAAAGCGGATGCGCCATAAACCGTCTGCCGCTTCAACCTCTGCGACACCTTCGATGGCAGCCAGCTGCGCAACATCTGGTGACTGACGCAGGCCTACCAGCAATTTGTTACCAATACGCTGCTGTTTCAGCACATCAATGCCGCCATTAAACACCAGCTTGCCTTTATCGATAATCTGCACATGGTCACACACCATTTCCACTTCCGGCAGGATATGCGTAGACACAATCACGCTGTGCGCCTGGCCAATTTCTTTGATCAACGCACGGATATCGCGAATCTGGATAGGGTCCAGACCGACAGTCGGTTCGTCCAGAATCACCACCATAGGGTTATGAATAATCGCTTGAGCGATGCCAACGCGTTGTTGATAGCCGTTAGACAGGTTCTCAATCAGGCGCTTGCTCATGTGCGTTAACCCGCAACGCTCCTTGGCATGTTCAACCGCTTTTTTAATGTGTTTGCTGGAAACGTTATGCAGTCGTGCTGCAATAGTCAGGTATTCGTCTACCGTAAACTCTTTGTACAGCGGGCGCATCTCCGGCAAATAACCGATCAATGCCTTGGCTTCCTTGGGATTTTCTATCATATCGATGCCACAGATTTTCACGCTGCCGGCACTAGGTGCAAGGTTGCCGGTCAACATTTTCATCGTGGTGGATTTACCGGCGCCATTCGGGCCGAGAAATCCGAGTACTTGTCCTTGCTGCAAAGTAAAAGTCACGTCACTTACTGCGGCACGACCTCCATAAAGACGGGTCAATTCAATTGCTTCAACTGTCAAATTTGCCATAATTCTTCCACACACCTGCTTACTCAAGACTTTGCCTGACTCAGGCACAATGATGCACCGGCAAGCAAATTCCTAGACAAAGTTTTCACCAAAAAGTTATAGTGTCTACATCACGTTTTATCAGTGCCTGAAGACTGATGATAAACGTCAATTACAATTCAGTTACAAATCGCACATTATGGATGAACTTGCAGCAACTGTCACGGACTAAACTAAAACTCAGGGATCACTATTGCCCGCTTCATGACCCTCATTGCAGCCTCCATTACAAGACTTATTAAACAGGAATCAAGTATGCCTCAAACCCGCCGCCCAAAGCTTAAACCAACCTTACTGCGCCGCCCGGCGTTGGCGTTGTGGCTTGCATTATTGGCACCCCCTGTCTGGTCTGCCAGCAGCTCTCCCACGATGACAACACCCACTGCCGAATTTGTATACAAATACCTGCTGGGAGAAGTGGCGGCTCAGCGCGGTGAGTTTGTACTAGCCAGCCAGTTGTTCCTTGATTTAGCGAAACAAACCCGCGACCCATTACTGGCAGAACGTGCCACCCAGGCGGCCACCATCGCACGTGCGCCGCAACTCGCTCTGCCTTCCGCAGAGCTTTGGTCTGAACTGGTGCCGGACTCCATCCCTGCCGCACAAGCCGCCAGCCAGTTATTAATCGCCAACGGCGAACTGAAAAAAGCGGTGCCTAATATCCAGAAAGTACTGGCGGATGAGCGCATACGCCCAAGTGCCTTTATGGAACTGAACAGCCTGATGATGCGCGTGACAGATAAGAACAGTGTGCTGGAAACCATCCAGTTGCTGGCTAAACCTTATCCTAAATTGCCTGAAGCGCATTTTGCCATCTCGCAGGCGGCTTACTTTGCGCGCAATGAAGCCTTGATGGAAAAAGAGCTGAAAGAAGCCTCGAAACTGCGTCCTGGCTGGGAAGCACCGGCACAGATCCGCGGCCAGATGCTGACTGAGAAAGACCCGCAAAAAGGCATCGCCTATTACAGGGAATTCCTGCAATCGCACCCGGAAGCTGACCAGATCAGGCTGGCGCTGGCACGCACGCTGCTTTTACAGAAAAATCCTACCGAAGCAAAAGTAGAGTTCACCAAACTGGTGGAAAGACACCAGAACAATCCGGAAATGAACGTGATTGTTGGCCTGCTGGCGCTGGACGCCAAAGAATATGAATTTGCCGACCGCTATCTGCAGCATGCACTGGAAGTCGGATTCAAGGAACCGAACAAGGTCTACTTCAATCTGGGCCGCTCGGCTGCTGAACAGCATGATGATACCCGCGCGCTACAGTGGTTTGACAAAATTACCGATGGTGAACAGTTCCTGGCCGGGAGATTAGCGGCAGCTGCGATTATCGCCCGTCGCGACGGCATCGATGCCGCGATTGCCATGCTGGATAATGTCAGCGGCCTCACGCCTGAACAACAAACCCTGGTTGTGCAAAACCAGGCTCTGCTACTCAACCAGGCCAAACGCACAGATGAAGCTTATGCCCTGCTGGAAAAGGCAGTGCAAAAATATCCGGATAGTCCTGAGCTTTTGTATGACTATGCGCTGAATGCAGAGCGTGTGGGTAATTTCAAGGTGATGGAAGACACCTTGAGTAAAGTGATCCAAATGAAACCGGATTTCGCGGCTGCTTACAATGCGCTTGGTTACTCATTCGCTGATCGCAACATCAAGCTGATCGAAGCCAAAGCGCTGATTGAAGCCGCCACCAAGTTGTCACCTGAAGATCATTACATCATGGATAGCCTGGGCTGGGTTTATTACAGATTAGGCGACATGGGTCATGCCGTTGAGCAATTACGCCGTGCTTATGCCATTCAGCAAGATCCTGAAATCGCTGCCCACCTGGCCGAGGTGTTATGGAAGCAAGGCCAGCGTGAAGAAGCCAAGCAAATCCTGGATAAGGCGCTTTCTGCCAATCCGGAAAACGAAGTGCTTGCCTCTACGGCGCAAAAACTTAAATCACCATTGTAATGCCGCTGCTTTTGAAACTGTCTACGCCCCTGGCCTGGGGCAGAATTGTTGCAAGCTGCTGTTTGGCGTTAGCCGTGGCAGCTTGCAGCATCCTGCCAAAACAGCCAGTGAGCCAGACTGCAAGCGCTGCTTCACAGCAACGCATACAAACGCTCGCAGCAGTAAAACAGTTTTCTTTAGAAGCCAAACTGGCTGTGCAATACAACGGCAAAGGCTATACCGCAAGGCTGGACTGGCAACATGATGGTCAGGAAGATCACATGCGGATTTTCAGCCCCTTAGGTCAGCAAGTCGCGCTGATTCATCGCACTGCAAATTCCGTCACCCTCACCGACCAGGCGGGCAAACAGCATCAGGCTGGTGATGTTGCCAGCCTGACTGAGCGCTTGCTAGGCTGGAGATTGCCACTGGCAGGCCTAAGCCAGTGGATATTAGGTATTCCGCATAATGCCAGCCCATACCAGGCCAGCTATCTTCCTAGTGGCGAACCTGCTACCTTAACCCAGGATGACTGGCGCATAGAATATGATGACTACCAGACAGCTTCAATAAATGGCATCACAGCGTCGTTGCCATACACCACCCGCTTGCAACAGCAGGATGTGCGGCTAAAACTGGTGATTCAGCATTGGTAATAAATCTGTATTAAAAACAGCCGATCATCACAACCTGCGGTAAAAGCCTGCGTTCTAACTAAAGATTCATCCCCAGCTGTCGATAATGGCACTATGAGCCGTTATCAGTTTTCAATCACTTACTATCGCTTTTGGCTAGCCTCCGGCCTGCTAATTCTCGCCTGCTTGCCGTCTATGGATTGCCAGGCTGCGCAATGGCTGTCGATCAAGAAAACAGATCTCAACCAACTGATGGTTGACAAGCAATCACTGGTAGAAGAAAAAAATTACATCAAAGCCTGGGTAAAAGTGGATTACCGCCAGCCGCAAAAAAATGTGGAGTCGGTAGACCGTGTTTACAATCACGCAAAAGCACTATGGTATTTTGATTGCGCCAAGCGTAAAGCAGCGACTATCCAGGTATTTCAATATGACCAGGGTGAACTGGTCTATTCAGCTGGCACTACACTCAAACAAGCCGATTTTATCGAGCCACTGCCTGACTCCGAAGTGGAAATTACGCAGCAATATGCCTGCAAATGGCAAGCCAAGGAAAAGCAACGTGCCGAAGCCATCGCCAATCGGGCGGCCAATCCTATCAAGCCAGCTGTTGCTAACGATAAAGATAAACCGGCCGCTCCAAATAGTGTAGCCGAGCCTGCGACACCGGCTGCAGAGGCTGCACCTGCGGAGAAAACCAGCGCCGCTGATAAACCGGCTGCAGAAAAACCTGCACCTGCTAAAGACGCGCCAGCCAAAAAAGCTGAGCAAGCGGCTGCAACAGAGCAAATCAAAGCATCGGAAAAAGACAAGAACAAAGCCGCCAAGCAAGACAAATCTGCCCAACAAGGCAAAGAGGAGAAACAGGATAAAGATAAAGAAGATAAGTCCTGGGCCTATAGTGGTCCGCACGGTCCTGATAAATGGGGCAGCTTAAACCCTGATTTTGCAGTATGTAATGCCGGTAGCCAGCAATCTCCGATTAACGTGGACAACACCATCACCGCAGCGCTGAAGCCGATCAAACGCTTGCAAAAATTTCCGCTGAAGAATATTGCTTTAAAAGACCACAGCCTGATTCTGGATGCGGGTAGCGGCAATATGATGGTGCTGGATCAGAAGCCTTACCAGTTGAAATATATCAGCGTGCATGCGCCTTCCGAGCACCAGATTAAAGAAAAGTCTTATGCGGCAGAATTGCAAATGGTGCATGAAGATAAGGCCGGGCATCGCGTGATTATTGCCGTCATGCTGGAAGAAGGCACTGCAAATAGCACGCTGGAAACGTTGATCAGCAGCATTCCTAAGGAAAAAGGACAAAGCAAATCTCTGGCGATCCGGGTCACACCGGCAGAGTTGATGCCAACCAAACCGGCTTACTACCGCTACACCGGCTCATTGACCTCCCCGCCTTGTACCGAAGGTGTGCAATGGATCATCATGAAGGAAGCTTTAAAAATATCCAAAGCACAGCTGACCAGATTGCAACAGGCGATTGGCGAACCAAATTTGCGTCCTATCCAGGACAGCCAGGGCCGCATGATTCTGGAATAAGGCCAGGACTTCAAAGTTAGCCTCGTTCCAGAATCAATATGCATGTGCCTTTAATTGAGGCACATGCTTTACAATACGCGCATGGATTCTTCGTTATATTTCGCGCCGTGCAAGCTCAACCTGTTTCTACATATCACTGGTCGCCGTGCCGATGGCTACCATGTCCTGCAAAGCATTTTCCTGCTGCTAGACCATGGCGATGACTTGCGCATTGGTGTACGGACTGACGGCCAAATCGTGCACCAAAACCCGCTCGCCGGCGTGCCGCCGGAAAAAGACCTCGCTGTTCGTGCTGCCCGTGCCTTAAAAACTGCCAGCGGTTGCCAGTTTGGCGCGGATATCCATTGCACTAAACGCATTCCTATGGGGGGTGGCCTTGGCGGCGGCAGTTCAGATGCCGCTACCACCCTGCTGGCCCTTAACCAATTATGGCAACTGAATTACTCGCGTGAGCAGCTGATGCAGATTGGCTTAAACCTGGGTGCCGATGTGCCGGTATTTATTTTTGGCCAAACTGCCTGGGCAGAAGGTGTTGGCGAACAACTTTCGGCAGTCACTTTAACCGCTGAAATGCAGGAAAAATACTATGTGGTGATTACCCCGCAAATTCAGGTTCCAACAGCTGAAATATTTGCACATCAAGCATTGACAAGAGATTCAAAACCATTGAGAATAGCGGACTTTTCAAACGGCGCTAATTCCAGCGCGTTCTGGCAGCAAGCCAGAAACGATATGGAACCAGTTGTTTGTGCACTCTATCCTGAAGTTAACAATACGTTGGCCTGGTTAAAACAATACGGCGATGCTCGTATGAGTGGCTCCGGTGCTTCAGTATTTGTGGCGGTAGACAGTGCAAAAAAAGCAGATGAATTGATTGCAAACAGACCAGAAAACACTTCTGGTTTTTGGGCAAAAGGGTTAAAATACCATCCGCTTTTCAGCTCGGCAAAAGATTAAATTGCCGGCAGTAAAAGTGATAGTAAGAAAAGTTTTTGGGGAGTCGCCAAGCTGGTTAAGGCACCGGATTTTGATTCCGGCATGCGAAGGTTCGAATCCTTCCTCCTCAGCCAAATATAAAGCGTGTAGATTTAACAATTTACACGCTTATTTTTTTGCAGGTTTCTGCCTCCGGCAGGAATTCGGGTTTTAAGACATCGTTTTCGCTGAAAAGGGTACAACGTTGAGTAACGCCAACATGATGGTTTTTACCGGCAATGCCAATCCGGTACTGGCACAAGAAGTTGCCACGCATTTGGGCATTGAATTAGGGCGCGCTGATGTTGGCCGGTTTTCGGATGGCGAAATCATGCTGGAGCTGCTGGAAAACGTGCGCGGCCGTGATGTATTCGTGCTGCAATCCACCAGCTATCCAACCAATGACAGCCTGATGGAAGTCATGGTCATGGTAGATGCATTGCGTCGCTCATCCGCTGGCCGTATTACCGCAGCGATTCCCTACCTTGGCTATTCTCGCCAGGACAGACGCCCGCGCTCTGCCCGTGTTGCGATTACGGCCAAAGTGGTGGCAAACATGCTGACCAGCGTCGGTGTAAACCGTTTGCTGACCATGGATTTGCACTCCGACCAGATTCAGGGTTTCTTTGATATTCCGGTCGACAATATTTATGCAACGCCGATTTTGCTGGATGACCTGGCCCTGCAAGGTTATGAAAACCTGGTGGTCGTTTCACCGGATGTTGGTGGTGTAGTACGTGCACGCGCCGCTGCAAAACAATTGAATGCTGACCTGGCAATTATTGACAAGCGTCGCCCAAAAGCGAACGTTGCCAAGGTCATGAATATTATTGGTGAAGTTGAAGGCCGCACCTGCGTCATCATGGATGATATGGTGGATACCGCAAATACCCTGTGCGAAGCCGCAGCAGCGCTGAAAAATCAGGGTGCGGTGAAAGTGGTGGCTTATGCTACTCACCCGGTACTGTCAGGCGGCGCCGGCGAGCGCATACTGAATTCGGAACTGGATGAGTTGGTCGTGACCAATACCATTGCGCTAAACGACAATGCTCGGGCCTGTAGAAAGATCCGCCAACTGAGTGCGGCAACCTTGCTGGCTGAAACCATCAAGCGCATCAGCCAGGAAGAGTCAGTTTCTTCGCTGTTTATGGACTGAATGTCATAAACAGTTAAGGCTAGGATTAAAGAATAATTTTTACACCACCAGCTGGTCGCGGCGGGTGGATTTTAGTGTAGTACCACCATTTTTCATGGTGTTTTTAGGAGTTTTCCACATGAGTATCGAAATTAAAGCCGTCAAACGTGACGTTAAAGGTACGGGTGCGAGCCGCCGTCTACGTCGCGCTGGCAATGTGCCAGGTGTAGTGTATGGTGGTGAAAAGCCAGCCATCTCTATCGAGTTTGATCATAAAGAACTGTTTATGCAGTTCCGCCACGAAGCTTTCCACGCTTCTATCCTGAGCCTGGTTCTGGATGGCAAAACAGAAAGCGTGTTACTGCGTGACTATCAACTGCACCCAGTGCGCAATACGATTCAGCACATCGACTTTCAACGTGTGTCTGCTTCAGAAAAAATCCACGTTAAAGTGCCTTTCCACTTCATCAATGAAGATGTAGCACCTGGCGTTAAACTGGGTGGCGGTAATATCTCGCACATCCAGACTGAAGCTGATATCAGTTGCCTGGCTAAAGACCTGCCAGAGTTTATTGAAATCGACCTGGGCAACCTGGAAACAGGCCATTCAGTACACTTGTCCGAAGTCAAACTGCCTAAAGGCGTTGAGTTCGTACAACTGGCACATGGTGATGATGCAGCGATTGCAACACTCCTGAAACCACGCGGTGGTGAAGAAGAAGTAGCTGCTGAAGAAGAGGCACCACCAGCAGCTGAATAATCATCGGCCAGGCCGGCGATTTAACGCTAAAATAAACGCGCACAGTTTTGTGCGCGTTTTTTTATGGCGACAGGTTTATTAGGTTGAATTTCCACGTGAAATATATAGGCCACTTATTGCAGCCACTCTTAAAGCTGTGCGCTTTTAATCATTAAAGACAACTCATGAGCGGGATCAAATTAATTGTAGGCCTGGGTAACCCGGGTGAAAAGTACACCATGACGCGGCACAACGCCGGCTTCTGGATGGTAGATCTTCTGGCGCAGCAATCTGGCAGCCGTTTATCGCCTGAAGCCAAACTGTTTGGCATCGCCGGAAAATGGTCGCCACATGCTGACAAATGGCTTTTAAAACCCACAACGTTTATGAATGCCAGCGGAAAATCCGTCGCTGCACTCGCCAATTACTACAAAATATTACCTGCCGAAATTCTGGTGGTGCACGATGAGCTGGATTTACTACCCGGTCAGGCAAAACTCAAGTTCGGCGGCGGCCATGGTGGCCACAATGGCCTGCGGGATATTCATGCAGCATTAAACACGCCTGAGTATTGGCGCTTGCGCATAGGCATTGGTCACCCAGGCAACAAAGCCGAAGTGGTTAATTTTGTATTGAAAGCGGCCAGTAAAAACGAGCAGCAGGCCATAGACGACAGCATCATTAAAGCGACTACAGTGACTGACCTATTGGCACAAGGCCAGTTTGAAAAGGCCATGCTGCAACTGCATAGCAAATAACAACGCCACTATCAGCGGTGCGCTGAATGACTTCACAAACAACCTACTGCGACACGGTATGCTGCTGCCACTGGTGGACCCAATTGACAAAATCATCTGGCCGCAGTGGTTGCGAGAAATAAAAGCCCTGGCCGTGATCACAACCCATATCGCGTAATATTTCTAGCTGGCGCAGACTTTCAATACCTTCTGCAATCACCTGCATGCCCAGGCTGTGAGCCATCATGATAATGGCACGGCACAAAGCTTCATCTTCACTGGAAGTCTCCAGTTCGCGTACAAACGAACGGTCTATTTTGACGTAATTAATCGGGAATTTTTTCAGGTAAGACAATGACGAATAGCCTGTACCAAAATCATCCAGCGCCACCTGCACGCCCGCCTGCTGGTATAACGCCAGGCGTTCACTCACCTGCGAATTGGCATCCATTAACAAGCGCTCAGTGATTTCCACTACTACCATGTTGCGTTCGGTATTGCCGCTTAAAATCTCTTTTAGCCAGTCATGCTGTTTTTTATACTCGGATGCAAACTGCACAGGCGATTTATTAATCGCCACCTGAAAATCAGCATGCAAACTCTGCCGCCATGTGCGGCATTGCTGGATTGCGGTTTTAAAAACCCAGTCACCAATCGACACAATCAGCAAGGTATCTTCTGCAATACTGATAAACTCCATCGGCGGGATAATCCCTTTGACCGGATGCTGCCAGCGAATCAGCGCTTCCGCTTTTAACACCGCGTTGGTTTGCAGATTGACCACCGGCTGGTATTCGAGGAAAAACTGCTGTCCCTTAATCGCCATATGCAGGTCATGCGACAACAGCATGCGGTTTTCGGCGTGCTCCTGCATGCGCGGCGTAAAGTAGGTGAAGCAGTTACCACCCTTCTGCTTGGAGGCATACATGGCCTGATCCACCCGTTTCATCAGGTCATCCTTATTGCTGGCATCATCCGGGAAAATCGCAATCCCGAGGCTGGCGGCAACATATGCATGGCTGTTTTCCAGCTTGAATGGTGTAGACAGGCTATCAATCACCTTCTGCGCAATATTCTCCACATAAGCTGCATGTGCATCGGTGAGCATCAATACAAATTCGTCACCGCCCAACCGCGCCACCAGGCCGTTTTCATCAATACATTGTGTCAGGCGTTGCCCAGCATGTTTCAGTAACAGGTCGCCCTGGTCGTGACCTTGCGAATCATTCACCTCTTTAAAGCGGTCTAGGTCTAGAAAGATAATCGCCAATTTATGGTTATTGTTCTTAACAAGTCGCAATTGCTGATCCAGGCGGTCAAAGAACATGCGCCGGTTAGGCAAGCCAGTCAACGTGTCCACATTCGCGTACTGCCAGATCGCCTCTTCAGACTGCTTGATTTTGCTGATATCTGCCAATGTGCCAAGTACCCGCAATGACTTGCCCTCGTCATCGCGCTTGAACACCATGCCGCGGTCATACACCCACTTCCAGCTACCATCCTTGCATGCCATGCGATACTCCATCGCATAGTGGTCACGCTCGCCATCCAGCACTTGTTGCAGCATGGCCATCGCCGCCGGGTAATCATCTTCATGAATACGCGTATGCCAGCTGCCAGGCTGGTGATCAAACTCATGCGGTAAAAACCCCAGCATGCCTTTCCAGCGGTCAGAATACACAATGCGGGATTCCGGTACATACCAATCCCACAAACCATCGCCGGTACTTTCCAGTGCCAGCATCCAGCGCTGCTCGCTGGTATTGAACTCCTGGTTAAATTTCTCCAGTGCCTGCTGAGTCTGGCTGCGCATCACTGCGAAGTAGGCAATGCCGCCCAGCAACATACTGAGGAAAATCCCCAGAATACCGATGCGGTTGGCCTGGCCATAATCAATTGTCGCTTCAAATGCAGGCGTGGAGCGGGCCCGCAAACTCCACTCCTGCCCATTGATGCCCAGCACATGAGACATGCCGTAAATCGCCTTCAGTGCATGCAGTTGCGATTCGTCGTTGCTGTGGTACAACGGCGTCTGTCCCTTGCCTTTGACCTGATCAAACACATCAAAATGCACATGCCGCTGCTCTGTCTGGTGCAGCGCTTCACTTAAGAAAACCGCCACATCGAAACGCAAAAATACCCAGCCATTCAACATGCGCCTGCGGTCATGCACAGGAATATCCGTCAGCTTGCCGCGATACACCGGCGCATGTAACACATAATGTTTTTGCAGCGGCAAGATATCATCTATCATCGAATGGGTAGCCATTACCAGCTGCCCACCATCCCCAGACGTTAGCAAATCAGCCCTTATCGCTGCATGACCAAAAGCATTCTTGAATAATACTTCACGGTTGGTATCGTTGCGAGGCTCCACATAGATGATAGGCGCGAACTCGTCGCCCTTGAATGTATTGCCACGCTCCTGCAACAGTTTCTGGATAGGCATTTCCAGGTCTTTAAAAGTATCAGGGTGTTGCAGGTTGATGTATTTGATAAATCCGATCGCGCTCAGGCTGGCATCACCGGGGCGCTCGATAAAGTCATTCACGTAGAGTTTGAATTCATCGGCAGAAACATGCTCTGAAGAAATATACAGCTGTTCAACCCCCTTTAATATCTGGCGGTAGGCCTCTATCCTGTGCTGAATATCTTCCGCGGCATTGACGACGGATTGCCTGAATTGTATTTCCTGCAATGCTTCCGCATGGTGACGCTCGCTGATCCACAGCAATAGTGTAGTCAGCACCGCTCCCGAAAATATCACCCCGGCAATCCAGCGCGACATTAGGAGTTGTCGCAACGGCGCCATTTCGAAAAGAAACATTTCTCATCCTTATCCAGGAAGATGCATGACAGGATGATTATGCCCCCGCTGTCATGCAATGTATATTGTCATCATCCTGCCCGCCTGCCTGTATAAAAGCAAGTCATTGCAAGATACTTTTGTTGTATTTCTTTACTAACGGTAAAATATCACTTTTATTCAATGCCAGCCGCAAAAATCTTGTGCGGCAGCACACACTGAAAGCCATTCCATTATGAAATGCGGTATTGTCGGCCTGCCAAACGTAGGCAAATCCACCCTGTTTAATGCAATTACTAAAGCCGGCATCGCCGCAGAAAACTACCCCTTCTGTACCATCGAGCCTAACGTTGGCATTGTTGAAGTACCGGATAACCGCCTGCAACCGCTGATCGACCTGGTCAAGCCGCAAAAAGTCCAGCCTGCCATTGTGGAATTCGTAGATATTGCCGGTCTGGTTGCCGGCGCTTCCAAAGGTGAAGGCCTGGGTAACAAATTCCTCGCCAATATCCGCGAGACTGATGCCATTGCCCACGTCGTACGCTGTTTTGAAGACGGCAACGTGATTCACGTAGCTGGCAAAATCGATCCGCTGGCCGATATTGAAGTCATCAATACCGAGCTGGCACTGGCGGATATGGAAACCGTAGAAAAAACCATGCAGCGCGAAGGCAAAAAAGCCAAAAGTGGCGACAAAGACGCCATCGCACTCATAAAAGTATTAGACAAGGTATTACCGTGCCTGAACGAAGCCAAAGCCGTACGCACACTGAACCTGGATTCTGATGAACTAACATTGCTGAAACCGCTGTGCCTGATCACCGTAAAACCAGTGATGTACATCACCAACGTAATTGAAGGTGGGTTTGAAAACAATCCGCACCTGGACAAAGTATTAGCCCTGGCAAAAACCGAGAAAGCACCCGTCGTGACTATCTGCGCCAAAATCGAAGGTGAAATCTCCGAACTGGACGAAGAAGACAAACTGCTGTTCCTGGAAGAACTCGGCCAGGATGAACCAGGCCTCAACCGCGTCATCCGCGCCGCATACGATTTGCTAGGCCTGCAAACCTACTTCACCGCCGGCGTACAGGAAGTCCGCGCATGGACTGTGAAAAAAGGTGCTACCGCACCGCAAGCTGCTGGCGTCATCCACACCGACTTCGAACGCGGCTTTATCCGTGCCGAAGTGATCGCCTACAACGACTACGTGCAATACAAAGGTGAAAAAGGCTCGCAGGAAGCAGGCAAAATGCGTCTGGAAGGCAAGGAATACATCGTGCAAGACGGCGATGTCATGCACTTCCGCTTCAATGTTTAATTGACTTAAAAGACTGCGAAAACACTATAAACGATTGTTGTCGTCCCTAGACACAACTGCTATAATCGCGGTCTTTCAAATGGTGATGTAGCTCAGCTGGTTAGAGCACAGGATTCATAATCCTGGGGTCGAGGGTTCAAGTCCCTCTTTCACCACCAAAATTTTAAATAAGCCATTGATTTAATAAATCAGTGGCTTATTTTTTTGCCTTGAATTCGGCGATAGGGCTATACATCGTGTCAGCTAATTCCTTATATGGTCACGCCATAAATTAATTTTTATTACTTCGTTAAAGATACTAACTATCTAAAACAGCATTGCTATACTGAAAGGGGATGCTGTGCTTGATGTCATTGAAAATATCGCCTTTGCATCTCTACTTTTCACACTCTCGATAACTTTTTGGAGATTGACCAAACTGCTTCTTAAATGCACGACTGAAGTGTGAAAAATCATTAAATCCACACGTCAATGCAATGTCGGAAATACTCCGATGCTGCAAAGATGGACGCAACATGCTTTGGGCACTCATTGCCAATCGTTGCTGCCAAACGTACCTCATCAAGGAAGTATCTTCCTCAGCAAATAATTGATTGATATAACGGCAAGATAAGCCAGTAGCAGCTGCGATCTTTTCACTATTTAATTCGCTGTCATGCAGGTTATTGGCTATCCACTGTTTGATTCTGAGCAATGACAACGAACGACTGCTGGATAACGGTACAGGAGATTCAGCCAGCTCACTCAAAGTTAATCCAAGTAGTTCAATCACCGTATTGGCACTATGATTAAAGCTTTTCGTTGAGAGATAGTTCAATTGAGCATTCAAATTACGTATCAAGGGTGAAAGTATGGCGCCCATCCCCCGCTCACCATCCAGGCGCATCGCAGTGTAATGCCCAGCCATAGGTAAATGCTGATGCAGTAAAACACGCGGGATAGTCACAATTAGCTTAGAAAAAGCATCAGGACAATGGATACGATGAGGGCGAGTGGCATCGTAGATTGTCATATCACCCGGTTTAAGAAACACCTCTTTACCCTGTTGCTGCAAACTATAACGTCCTTTTAACAATACAACTGCAAAGTAGTTATCAAGATCGGGATGGCTGATTTCGCGTGCCCCTCGCTCTATGGTGAGACTGTTGGAGTGAATGACCGATAACTGAAGATCCTGCCAGGGATAAAGTGTCATCTCATTGAACAACGGCATTGTTGAGGGTGGAATAATCTCGACATCGGCATATTCTCTACCAATCACTTCACGCAACCAGGCTTTGCGATGCCAGGGTTGTATGTCTTCAGTGGTGAATCTGCGCCTAGTTTCAGTTACTAATTGTGAAGTCTGCTGCATCATATCCCTCCTTCTAAAGATGCGAACATCTCAACACGTACGTGAGATGCCTCCGTTTAAGTCAAGTTTTAATACCGTTTCAGTCAAGCGAACAATATGCGGTCGATTATCCTAGCCACTCCCTTAGAGAAAATTAATCAATCACATTCTAATGTTATTTTTTAAATTTAAATAAATACAAATATCTTATTTTGAAATAGTTGGCCACTGAAGGGTACTTAAAAAAAACAAATCATTCGTCATTCTTTGCAGTCACGAAATCAATTCAATATGAAGTCATGCCACGGTAGCTGGAAGTAAACAACTGAGAATAGTGAAATTAATGGGTAGCCTGAGCAGTGCATAGCAACCCAGTGAAACAGGTGAGAGTGAGATGCATATAAATCAATTCGCAGGATTATTTGAATTAAAAAGCTTGGATCAGCTGTCTGTAGCTGTTTTTCGTTGGGCAGAAAGTTACGGCTTTGAAAAATGCAATTTCAGAGTCCTACCAAATAAATTCAGCCCTATGGATAAAGCCTTTGTGCTTACTAATTATGATGACCGATGGTGTTCTATTTATAATGTTTATCACTATTGTGATATTGATCCAATAGTCCAGCATTGTTATTCCTCACACTTCCCCATGCTCTGGGATGAATCTGATTATTCGACGCCTTCACAAGAAATTATGTATAAGCAAGGAGAGAGGTTTGGATTAAATTCAGGCTTGGTATTCCCAATACATGGTGCTAATGGGGAGTTTGGTATGATGAATTTCGCAACGAATACACCAATCAGCAAGATTAAAAAGGAGCATATTTCAAACTCGATTCCTATGCTGTCCCTTTTCAAAGACTATGTGTTTGAATTGTCGAAATCCTTCAACAATCATTTGAATTATCGTTCCGCACACCTGACACCGCGTGAGAAGGAGGTCATCAATTGGTGTGCCGCTGGAAAAACCAGTTGGGAAGTATCAAGAATACTAAGCTGTTCTGAGTCAACTATTAATTTTCATCTCTCGAACATAAGAAATAAATTCAATGTTGGTAGCACCCAGTTGGCTGTCGTCAAAGCAATGCGTTGTGGCTTAATTTCTGTCTGACTGCTGGCAATTAATGGGCACCATCAAGAAAAGCATTTGCCAGTTTCACCCAATAGCTGGCACCCAATGAAATAACATCATCGTTAAAATCGTAACTAGGATGATGCAAGCCAAAATTCCGGCTATTTTTTGCTTGCATGTCGTTGCCAATAAAAGCATAGCACCCTGGCCTTTCAGATAACATGTAAGCAAAATCTTCAGCCCCCATGGTTGGCTCGATATTTGTATTGACGTTTTCAGAGCCTACAATAGCACTCATGATACTTGAGGCAAATGCAGTCTGGTCAGCATCGTTAACTGTAGCGATAGACTGCCGATGAAAACTAAATTCCGCATGACAGCCATGCGCTTGTGCAGTTAACTTTGAAATATCCTCCATACGCTTCTCAATCATATCCAATACTGTCATGTCAAAAGTACGCACCGTACCTCCTATGCGAGCGTGATCGGGGATGATATTAAAACTACTACCTGCTTGCAGGCTAGTCACAGATAGGACTGCGTTGTCTAGCGGAGAAGTATTCCGGCTCACAACAGACTGTAATGCACTGACAATGTTAGCTGCCGCCAGAATAGGATCGATAGTATGTTGTGGCATGGCTGCATGCCCACCTCTGCCATGAACGGTGATGCTAAATTGATTACATGAAGCCATAATAGGCCCGGATCGGGTAGCAAATTCGCCAGCATGAAGACCAGGCCAGTTATGTAAGGCAAACACTGCGTCACAGGGGAATCGCTCAAACAACCCCTCCTCTATCATACGTTTCGCTCCCCCACCCCCTTCTTCTGCAGGCTGGAAGATAAAATTGATGGCACCCTTGAAAGTTCGGTTCAAAGAAAGATATCTCGCGGCTGCAAGCAGCATAGTGATATGTCCATCATGACCACAGCCATGCATTTTTCCATTGTTGTGTGAGCAATGCGAAAAGGTATTGTTTTCTTGCATTGGCAAAGCATCCATATCCGCACGCAAGCCAATAGACTTAGCTCCAGCCTGCCCTCGGAGTACGCCTACCACCCCTGTTCCAGCAATCTCTCGATGAACTTCCAAGCCCCACTCCTCAAGCATGCCGGCCACCAGTTTGCTAGTGTCGTACTCTTCAAACGCAATTTCAGGATGAGCATGTATGTGGCGACGGATACTCTTGAATGCATTGGACTGTTCCACAACATCAGGAATAAGATTCATCATGATGGTCATGAACCTTCGTAGGTGGGGCAGGCAGGATAAATCCCTCGATAATTTTTATAAGCATATGGCCCGTACTGAATGGGGGGATATGCCTTACCGGGCAATCCTTGCATGGTAGAAACAGGCTCAATCACACTGTCGTAATTAGGCTGAAAAAAGAATGGTAAGGATAAGCGGGGAATATTGGTAAGCACACGGTGTTTAGTCGCGACATACGCATCTCTGGACCAGTATTGCAACATGTCTCCTATGTTGCAGATGTAAGCATTTTCTATCACCGGCGCATCAAACCAAATATTGTTTTTACTCAGAACCTGCAAACCGGGATTGTTTGCTAATAAAATCGTCAAACAGCCGTAATCGGTATGGGCCCCACAGTTATGGTCACCGATTTCAATACCCTCCATACGCTTTTCAAGTTCTGGCATTTTCTTTGCCATCTGTCCTATTTCGGATGATTTAGGATAATTAACCGTACGGAATTGCCAGAATGAACGTCCATTGAATGCATTGAAAAAGTAATGTTCATCAAGGTTTAGGCTAATGGCGATACCTCGCATGAGATCAAACCCCAGCCGGTTCATCTCGTCTATATACCGCGTCAAAATACCTTGGTAACCATCAATCTGCGGCCAGATATTAGGGCCATGCATAGGCATTTTCGCTAAAACTTCCGGTGCATTTGGTGGAAAATCTACGCTGAACTCCATCAACTCATAAGAATTACGTTTCCCGTCTGCAAGTTCTGCTAGCACTGGGGAATAGCCGCGAAAGCATTTACTATGTTTTTCCATTGAATAATCTAACTTGGCATCCAAAGGCTGAGAAAAGAAGGTGTCGGCCATTTCAAAGGTCTGCTGTATCAGCCCTTCTTCAATACCATGGTTCTTTATATAGAAAAATCCCACTTCCCGGCACGCCCTGCCTAGTTGCTGCGCAACTTCAGACAATCCTGTTGTTCCCGGCTTTCGCAAGTCGGCAATGTCAATAATCGGTATTTCTAATTCCGTGAAATGATTGTCGTCCATTGTCCCCTCCCTCGATATGGAAAGGGATCATATGCGTTTCCCTGAAGACATACACCTAGCACATTTACTAGGTTAATTCACCGCTTCCAATTCCTATAATCCAATGTAGTTTTCCTGCAAACAGGATATACCCAACAACCTCATCGACATTGGGGCTATCGCCTCGAATAATGGGAGAGATACTGTGCAAGATACGATTGCTGCAATTGAACAACCAGTAAATTTACTCGACTTCAGCAGGAATGTAGACCTATACGAACTCATCACACCCAAGTTTTTTTTGGCGGATGAATTACTTGATATGCGCGAGCAATTTGCCCGCTCTGGCTACGTCAAGCTGCCTTCATTTCTCTCCAAAGATGCTTTAGCTGTGTTTCGCGATGAAATGGAGCAACTTGAGTTTTTCGCATCCCGCAAGAAGTTCGAAATGCCAGGCTACCAGACTCCCCGCAAACTTTCAGTCGCCGGAGGTAGCCAAATTAAATCCTACTCCCCTGTACTTTACACTTTGTACCATCACTATGCGTTGCGTGGTTGCGTTGAACAGCTCACAGGTCGCCGCATTTATACATGTACACATCCTGAAGAGTATATGGTGGCCAATTTCCTGCATAACAGTGGAGACACTCACGGCTGGCACCTGGATGACCCGGCCTATGCCTTGATTATTTTTGCCGAAAGCCCATTGGAAGGAGGTGGAGGCGAAGTTGAGTTTATTTCTAACTGGCAAGATATTTGCAGGCGAAAACAGCGCCAGCCGGATAGCAATATTCAAGATCTCATTTTGTGGGCTGAAGAGAATGGGATGGTGGACAGACACTCACACAACAGTGGCGACGCCTATTTGTTAAGGGCTGATATCAATTTGCATCGCGTATGCCCGCTCAAGCGCTCAGGTGAACGCCGGTCAGTGGTAAACCTGGCATTTCAATCGACACCGGTAGCGGATTATGGGCGCACAGCGACACTGCTGTACGGCCTGTCGGATGCAGTGTGAAGCAATGCTCAGGAGACGACAAGTATGCATATAACCAATGATGCCATGCAGGCAAATTTGATTAATGATGACCTGAGCACCAAGCTGGTTTGGTGTTTCAGGGATTTTGAGTCACTTAAAATTCAGGAGCTTTATGAAATCCTGGCACTCCGAGAAAGTATTTTCATCGTCGAACAAGATGTGCCTTACATCGACATTGATGGTAAGGACATGCAGTGTACACATTTAATGGGTTATCTGAACAATGAACTTGTCGCTTATCTTCGTTTGGTGCCAAAAGGGTTATTTAAACCCGACAGTTTTAGCATGGGCAGAGTGGTATTAAAGCAATCATTACGAGGCGGGAAGATAGGTCATACCCTGGTTGGACTAGGCCTGGAATATTTGGACTCCATACGCCATGGAACGCCTATTTGTATTTCTTCCCAGTTATACCTCAAAAACTTTTACAGCAAGTTTGGATTTGTCGCAGAAGGTGAGCCCTACATCGAAGACCGCATTCCACATATTGCTATGACTAGAAACTAGGAGCGCATATGTTTAAAACATTCTGGATCAAACACCGTTCAAGGCTATATGCAGGATTAACTTTATCAACTCCCTATTTATTTTTCGCGCCCAAATTAATAGGCGTGGCGTTTACATTGCTAGCTTATCCATTGGTAATGTTCATCAGCCTACAAATCATACCGCGATATATCAAAGGCATTCTGGATGTTGAAGATGTGGTGAATTTAAAGTTGGGCTTTCTGACCCCGGCTCGGGTGTTAAGGCTGATATGGCATATTCCTCTAGTGTTATTAATCCAGGCAATAGCCACCTCATCGGCTGCGAACGGGGTATTCATACTCATCCTTATAATGGCATCTTCCGGATTGCATTCACTAGCAACCGCCGCCGCCTACAGGGGATGGGGCGATAGAGCCGGCAACTCATTACTGGCATTTTGTAGCGCATCCATACTTATTACCTTAATTTTGATTAAGCCAGTGGCCTTACTGCTAGCGATTGGTCTAGCCGTGCAATGGATTTTTACGCTGGTTGAAAGCATCTGCTCTGATTTTCGCTCTATGTTCTATCCAAAGCATGGAGTAGGTGTGTTTTTTGGAAGCTTTAATCCAGTCCATAAAACCCACGTAAAGATTTTGCAACAAGCTATCCAGCAGCGCGGTTTACGCAAGGTTTATATACATCCTACTACCGTTCCCAAGTTACATAGAGTGGCATTGGAAAAAGGAGAACTCAGTATGGTTGAGGAAGCGGGAATGCGCGTATATAGCACTACTAAGCTGGCTGACCCCCATAAACATTACTTCCCAACCGGCCGAAAATTTTATGAATATGAGTTACGCCAGCAATTACTACAAGCCGCGATATTTGATGCAGGTCTTCAGGATAAAGTTGAAGTGCTCAATCTTCCTCATATTTATGATCATGGTGGTTTTTTTGCTTTGCTGGACATAGTGAAAGAAGCCTTGGCGCCAGGTGAACCACTGCATGGCATGCATGGTAGCGACGTGGGTGGAATATGGGTACGTAACATCTTTGAGTTATCAGGTGATATCTATCCTTATCCAGTTGTGCGCTCCGACTGCATTTCCGCAACGGCTATTCGGGAAGGCGCTGTGGGCTATACCACGCCAAC
Source organism: Methylophilus sp. Leaf414 (assembly GCF_001425425.1). NCBI lineage: Bacteria > Pseudomonadati > Pseudomonadota > Betaproteobacteria > Nitrosomonadales > Methylophilaceae > Methylophilus > Methylophilus sp. Leaf414. Next base: position 751,179 of record NZ_LMQQ01000001.1, read on the forward strand.
GATTGAAGCATTTCTTGAAGCGACAAGAGCCGGCAAAGACTTTGTTTTCCCCACAGGTTATCGATTTAAGAACAGTACTATGGACAGGAGATTGGAATGAGTGCATCCACCGAAATTACTATCGTTGGCGCAGGACCGTATGGGCTTTCTATTGCTGCACATCTCAAACACCTGGGCCTCAGATTCCGCATTATAGGTAGCCCGATGCATACCTGGCGCATACATATGCCCAAGGGCATGCATCTGAAGTCTGCAGGATTGTCTGCCACTCTTTTTGATCCAGAACACAAGTTCAGGCTTAAAGATTATTGCAGGCAAAATAACATCCCTTATGAGGATGAGGGCTTACCCATTTCCCTAGAGTTATTTACCAAATATGGCATTGCCTTTCAACAACAGTTTGCGCCTCATCTTGAGGAGGCAAAAGTAGTCAAGATGGAAAAACTGCGTGATGGGTTTGAATTGACTTTAGACAACGGCGACCAGTTCACTTCTGGCAAGGTGATACTTGCAGTGGGCATTGACTATTTCCGCTACACGCCTGCTGCCTTGAAATCCTTAAATGAGAGGCATTATTCCCATAGCTCGCAACATCATGAGCTCAGTCATTTTTCAGGTAAAAAAGTAGCGATCATTGGCAGCGGCTCTTCAGCGATAGATATGGCTGTATTACTTAATGAAATTGGTGCAAAGCCCACACTGTTAGCTCGGCGCAGCACTTTAAACTTTAATCAGAAAGAAGGCCGAGTCAGGGGACTATTGAGCAGAATTTTAGCGCCTATGTCGGGTTTGGGACCTGGATGGCAGAACCTGTTATGTGCATCCGCTCCAGGGCTTTTTCGCTATTTGCCCGCGCAGGCGCGCATCCGTATTGCCAAGAATTTTCTTGGCCCATCCGGTGCCTGGTTTATACAAGACCGCCTGAATAAAGTACCGATTATATTGGGGCAGCACCTCATTTTGGCACATTCACTTGCAGATAAGGCCTCTTTACGCTTTATCGACAGAAACGGTAAAACTTCCGAAATAGAGGTTGATCATGTGATTGCAGCGACCGGCTACAAAGCCAGCCTGGAGGGTATTCATTTCTTGAGCCAAGGAATACGTAAGGAAATACATCTCATAGGAAATACCCCCCGACTAAACCGGCATTTCGAATCTAGCGTACGCGGGTTGTATTTCGCCGGACCATCTACGGTCAATAACTTTGGTCCTCTGATGCGGTTTGCCCTGGGCGCGGGATATAGCTCAAAAATCATATCCCGACATTTGGCAGATGAGTTAAGCCAGGTGCAACGCCCTGTCGCCCATCAGCAAGCAGGCATTACTGAGCAATACTTAAGATGACACTTGTCAAAAAAGTCATCCATCAGTTGTGGCACAGCCCCGTGCTGCTTTTACTTTACACGGCCTCAATCTGGGGTTGTAATGCCATCGCTGCCAAAATAGCAGCAGGCAACATTTCGCCTATGAGTTTAGTCATGCTGCGCTGGCTAATGGTGTGCGCAGTATTGGCTATATTCCTGCGAGAACCCATACACCGTCACATGCCACTACTCAAAGCTAACTCCGTGCGCTTTCTTTGGTTGGGATTTGCAGGATTCACCGGGTTCAGCGCTCTATTTTATCTCGCAGCGTATAAAACCTCAGCCGTCAACATCACCTTACTTCAAACTTCCATGCCCCCTTTTATCATGCTTGGGGCATGGCTTTACTTCAAAGAGCAGATCAATAGCATTAGAGTCATTGGCATGTTGATGGCTTTGTTAAGCATGGTATTCATTGCATCTCATGGCCATTTGGAAACTCTGCTACGGCTTTCTTTCAATCTGGGCGATCTTGCGATGATACTGGCATGCATGCTGTATGCCCTTTACACGCTTTCAATTCGTACAAGGCCAGCATTACCGGCATTAGTATTTTTTTTCGGTATGGCTATCGGCGGCCTGCTTACATCCTTACCACTCTTCATAGTGGAATTGGCAGCAGGCTATACCTATTGGCCAAACTCTACAGGCTGGTGGGTGTTGCTGTTCGTAACGATCGGGCCTACCTTGACAGCACAATTAGCGTATATGCGAGGAGTAGAGTTGATCGGCCCCTCCCGCGCTAGCTTGTTCCCTTGCCTGGTTCCGGCATTGGGGGCGATGTTCGCCGTCATTATCTTAGGTGAGCCTTTCCTGCCGCACCACGTAATAGCACTGGTATTGGGATTAACCGGAGTTTACTTGGCAGAAATAAGAGTGAAGCTCATGAAACCAGGAATTGCATAAACAGAATAGATACTTAAGAAGTGGCGCTATTAGCGTTACGGTTAATCAAAACAAAGACTTCAAGGGAAAACAAAAAATGAATGAAGATAAACATGCAGGCAATGTGATTTTATTGAGAACAGCCTGTATTACATTACTTACCGGGCTGGTGCTTGCATGGTGCCTGGTCATGACGCGAGGCATGAAAATTCCTTACATGCTGAATATATTCCCTAGTACCGAAAACCTGCTCTCTGCCCATTTAGACTTTTTGATGATGACCATGTTGTTATTAGGTTTTTACGCATCAAAAATCAGATTACCCAAATTTGTTATTTGGCCAATGGCACTTGGTTCTATCGGCAACCCAACGGCTTTCCTTGTATTAGCAATGGCCCCCAAAATTCAATCACTGACTTTTATGGTGTTCCTCTACACAACCTTATCTTTAACGACCTTTGGTTATGGGATGGCCGCAATTAAAACACTGAGATTCTCACTCAAATAAATGGACGTTAGAGTAAAGCTATAGAACTTGGGGTTATTCCACATGGGCATTGCTTTTAAAAACTCGCATACGCAATATGGTCTGATCGCCAGGATTTTGCATTGGACCAGTGTTGCGATGCTGTTAACGCTTATTGTGGTGGCGAGTCAGTTTACAGATCAAGCGCCTAGTCCTGAAAAACAGGAATTGATCAACCTGCACGCTTCAATAGGCATCATGTTATTTATACTCATGATCACTAGGTTCACATGGCGAAACCTGAATCCAAATCCTATTCACTCTTACAGCATCAAAAACTGGCAAAAACTGCTCGCGCTTTCCCTTCACCGATCAATCTATGTGATCATCATTGCACAATGTGTTTTAGGTGTATTGATGTTGCTGACAGGAAGCGAAGTACTGCATTTTTTCAATATATTTGATTTACCGCCATTGCTTGAAAAAGCTTCCATTTACGAAAAAATATTAGGTTTTCACTATTTCATTTCAGTCATGATTTATCCCCTGTTCGCTATCCACATTACGGCGGCCATCTATCATCAAATTTTTGGTTTAGTAGAAGAAAAACCGATTGCAGAGTAACGATAGAAAACAGATGCACATAAGTTTTTAAAGCCGCCCAGCAAAGCATTGAAAAGGCAGTTGAGAAGTTCAAAGAAATCGTATCAACTAGTGTAGCTTCGCATGGGACTCTGGCGACAATCTAAAAAGCTTCACTGACCTAAAAAGCTTTAAAATAGTGTACTTGAATTCATCAAAATCTATTTTGTAACTACCCGCATGGAAATCAACAATAGTTTTGAATTAGAGTTTATTGCCTGTTTTTCCATGCATCTGGAAAACATTTACAGCGAACACAACCATCCGAAAGACACCAGACAAAGGGATAGGTACTCTGAACTGATTGCCTTCATCAAAGAGTCACCTTTTGAAAATGCGTTGGAAAAATACAGGCAAATATCACTCGCAGATACTGACATCAGCCTTTTTGATGAGTCAACAATCAAAATGGCGCAGAGACTGGCAAGAATTGAAATGGACCTGCCTCTCGTGCTTGATAATTAAAATTCTAAATCCCCCAAAGTAGGCCAGCCATTAAGTTAGTCGCAAACTTAGCAATCTCAGAAGATCTTAAAGCCATCTTTAAGTATGTGATTTCTGTGCGCACGCTGTGTGAACTGACTGCCAAAACCGGTAGCCTGGATCAACGATTTACCCCTTCCCCCACTGCCATCGAAGGCATGCTGTGTCATTTGGCCGTGGCTTACCGTCGCGAGCATTATTACCAGACTGAAATTACCCTCACCGGTGAATACCAGAATATCTTTGTGCGTGGCAGGGCCGATGGCTTTGACCCGGAGCTCAACCAGCTGGAAGAGGTGAAAACCTATAAAGGGCATCTGGACCGCATGCCTGAGAACCACAGGTTGCTGCACTGGGCGCAGGCCAAGGTGTATGCGCATCTGATGTGTATGGAGAAAGAGCTCCCCTCCATCAACGTGGCCCTGGTGTATTACAACGTGACTTCCAAAGAGAAAACGCTGCTGGTTGAAGAATATTCGGCAGCTACCTTGCAAGCATTCTTTGAGTCATTGTGTCGCAAGTTGCTGGTATGGGCGGAGCAGGAACTGGCACACAGAGCCAGCAGGGATAGTGAATTATCCAGACTCAATTTCCCGTATCCTGAATTCAGGACTGGTCAAAGAGTGCTGGCAGAGTCGGTGTATAAATCAGCCATGAAACAAAGGCACCAGTTGATTCAGGCCACCACAGGCATAGGAAAAACACTGGGCACTATCTTCCCCTTATTAAAAGCCATGCCAGAAGCCAAACTGGACAAGGTCTTTTTCCTGACTGCCAAATCATCCGGCCGTGAGCTGGGATTAAATGCCATCAGAATGGTACAAAAGACCAATCCAGGCTTGCCTATCAGGACACTGGAATTAACCTCCCGCGAGAAGTCTTGCGAGCATCCGGACAAATCCTGTCATGGTGAGTCATGCCCGTTGGCCAATGGCTTTTATGACCGCTTGCCCAACGCCAGAAATGAGGCGCTTAAACAAACTATGATGGATAAACCCACCATCCGAAAGGTTGCGCTTAAACACCAGGTGTGTCCGTACTACCTATCGCAGGATCTGGCTAGCTGGAGCGATGTGGTGGTGGGTGATTACAACTACTATTTTGATCTGCATGCCTTGCTGTATGCGGGCACTGTGCTCAATGAATGGAAAGTCAGTGTACTGGTTGACGAAGCGCACAACATGATCGAGCGCTCACGCAAAATGTATAGTGCAGAATTGAATTATGGCGCTTTCAACGAAATGCTGCCGCATGTGCCCAAGTCATTAAAAGGTGTACTGGAGAAACTGAATGTCAGCTGGGCGGTATTGAACCGTAGCCAGAAGGTGCGTTATGAAGTGTATCCCTATATCCCTGAAGAGTTTGAAGATGCATTACAACGCGTGATCTCAAAAATCACTGATTATCTTGCGGAGTACCCAACTTTCAATGATGCCAAAGTGCTCAATTTCTATTTTGATGCCTTGCAGTTTTCGACACTGGCTGAATCATTTGGGGATCACTCCCTATTCGATATCACTAAAAACGAAACCAGTGTCGGCCTGTTTCAGCAAGACGCCACGTTATGCATCCGCAATGTGATTCCGGCAAAACATTTAACCCCCCGCTTCCAGGCAGCCAATTCAAACACTTTATTTTCAGCCACCCTAAGCCCCTCCTCATTCTTTAATGACATGCTGGGCCTTCCTGAAAATACCAGTTTTCTGGATGTGGAATCGCCGTTTGACGCCAAGCAATTGAAAGTAAAAGTAGCCAGACATATTTCAACCAGGTTCAAAGAGCGGCATTCATCCCATGAACCGATTGTGCATCTGGTGGCAAAGCAGTTCATCGAGAGACCGGGCAATTACATATTGTTTTTGAGCAGTTTTGATTACCTGAACGATGTGCAATCCTTGTTCAATAGTTTGTATCCCCACATTCCAACGCGCGCGCAATTGAGGGTAATGTCGGAAATGGATAAACAGCAATTTGTGAATGACTTCACCCTCACTTCAGAAGGCATCGCGTTTGCGGTATTGGGCGGCTCATTCGGTGAAGCGATTGACTTAACGGGTGACAGGTTAATCGGCGCCTTTATCGCCACCTTAGGATTGCCACAACTCAATGATGTGAATGAGCAAATGCGCTTGAGAATGGAAAAGATATTTGGCTTGGGTTATGAATACACCTACCTCTATCCGGGATTGCAAAAAGTTGTCCAGGCAGCCGGCAGAGTGATTCGCACAACCAATGATAGTGGCGTGATTCATTTAATGGACGACCGCTACAACCAATCCAAAATTAAAAAACTGCTGCCTAAGTGGTGGCCGTCCCCAGATCATTAACGTCTGCATTCAATCTAGAGCTTCAAAAAAATGAACATATTGAAGCGCATAAAATCATATAAGGTTAAACAAGTAATTTAACTAACCTCTGAGAATGAAGCTTTCGGCCAAAATAAAATCAAAACGCTTAGAAATTATCCAGATCGTTGAGAAAAATCACGCGTTATATCCTCGAATACTTTTCAACGATTTACATGGCTACGATCTTGATGAAACATTTCTAGAAATCGTGGTCGACCGCACCTATGAGTTTATGCCAGAAGATATTGGCAAAATTCAACATCAACTGGAACAGCTGTTAGACGTAGCTGTATACGCTTGTACACCCAACCAGCTACCAGACGCTGATCGCGAAAGGCTATTAGCGGTTGCAAAGGTGATCTGACGTCCTAATTCTGACGCACCAGTCATTGAATTAAAACATATGGCAATACTTGCTGGATGCTAATTCGTTGAGGCGCCTTCCTACATTCGAATCAGAATAATCACACTCGTCACATCCCATACCAATACCTACACTGGTCGCTCTAATAAAAAAACATTTGGAGAACGACTATGACTACAGTTACCGGTTTATTTAAAGATCAGGAAAGTGCAGAGCGTGCATATCTTTCTGCTACTGAAGCGGGTTACGGGGCGAATGACATCAACGTCATCATGTCCGAGGAAACGCGTGAGCGCTACTATGGTAAAAATGCCACACTAGAAACTGAAGTGGGCAGCAAAGCGGCTGAAGGCGCGGCTATCGGCGGTGCACTTGGTGCAACGGCAGGTGCGATTGCAGCTGCTATCGCCGCTGTGGGTACAGCCATTGTGGTACCTGGCTTGGGTCTGGTCATTGCCGGTCCACTGGCCGCAGGTATTGCAGGCGCAGGTGCTGGCGGGGTAACCGCCGGTCTGGTCGGTGCACTGATTGGCTGGGGTATTCCGGAAGATACCCTGAAACAATACGAAGCTGATGTTAAAGAGGGTGGCATCCTGATTGGTGTTAATTCAAAAAATGATGAAGACACCCGCCGTTTCCAAAGCGACTGGGGCAATCCAGAACTCAATCGCGTTTAAAAGTGAAATAAATAGCCCGCCATGAAAAACCACCTCCGGGTGGTTTTTTATCACGCCTTTCTTAGAGAGTGATTCATCGCTCACTGAAGCGCATCACAGTTTTTGAAGCAAGCACCTTACTTAACAATCTGCCAGCGCTTGCATTATTTCCATATTTATGGAAATATAGAATCTATGGAAACGACAACAGCAGTTACGCAACTCTCAGCCATTGCACAAGAGGCCAGGCTGGAGATATTCCGGTTACTGGTTCAGGCAGGTGCCGAAGGCCTCCCGGCGGGCTCAATTGGTGAACAGCTCAAGATTCCTGCGAGCACCTTGTCTTTCCACCTGAAAGAACTGACCCATGCCGGATTAACCAGCTCACGGCAGGTCAGCCGGTTTATTTATTACACAGCCAACTATCAAGCCATGAACACCCTGCTCGCCTACCTCACCGAAAACTGCTGCGCAGGCCAGGCTGTGTGTTGCCCTGACCTCAATTGCCACCCTGAAACGGAGAACAACGCATGAAACGTATGCACATGCATGTCGCTGTCGACAATATCCCGCAAAGTGTCCGGTTCTACTCGGCGCTTTTTGGTGTCCCTCCGATAGTTGAGAAACTTGACTATGCCAAATGGATGCTGGAAAGCCCGCACGTGAATTTCGCTATTAGCTCGCGCGGTGCCAAAGCGGGCCTGGACCATATCGGCATCCAGGTTGAAACAGAAGAAGAGCTGGAGGAGATCAGGACACGACTGGAACAAGCCGAGATGTCACTCCTTACCCAGGAGAGTACCACCTGCTGTTACGCCAGGTCAGACAAGCATTGGGTGCAAGATCCCTCCGGCATCGCCTGGGAAAGTTACCGCACGCTGGAAAGCGCGCCCACGTTTAACAATGCAGAAACCGAAAGTGCATGCTGTACGCCAGTAACGCAAGCCATACAAATCACCCCGAGAAAGTCAAAAGAACATCATGGCTGCTGCTAACCCAACTGCAATCTCTAGCTTTGAACGTAACCTGACCTGGTGGGTACTGGGCTGCATAGTGGTCGGGATAGCATTAGGCCAAGCCTTCCCCGCCTTCTTCCAGGCCATAGGTGGCTTAAAGGTTGCCGAAGTAAACCTGCCAGTGGCCGTACTGATCTGGCTGATGATTATCCCCATGTTGCTAAAAATCGACTTCAGCACCATGAAAGAAGTCCTCGCGCACAGCAAGGGCATAGGCGTGACCTTGTTCATTAACTGGGTAGTCAAGCCGTTCTCGATGGCCTTACTTGCGTGGGTCTTTATAAGGCACCTGTTCGCAGACCTGCTACCGGCAGACCAGCTCGACAGCTACATCGCAGGCTTGATTCTCTTAGCCGCCGCGCCATGCACGGCCATGGTGTTCGTCTGGAGCCAGCTTTGCAATGGCGAGCCCAGGTTCACACTGTCACAAGTCGCACTCAATGACACCATTATGCTGTTTGCCTTTGCGCCCCTGGTAGCGCTTTTGCTTGGCCTTTCCAGCATCGCTGTACCATGGGACACGCTCTTTATGTCCGTGGTTGTCTTTATCATTGTGCCTGTCTTGATCAGCCAGGCTCTGCGTAAGGTCATGCTGGCAAAAGGGCAAGGCGCACTTGAAAAGTTACTTAAGCGCATCCAGCCTGTTTCCCTGTCCGCCTTACTGGCAACGCTTGTTTTACTATTTGGGTTCCAAGGCCAGCAGATCCTGGAACAACCACTTATCATCGCCTTGCTTGCCGTGCCTATCATCATTCAGGTGTACTTCAATTCCATGCTGGCTTACTGGCTGAACAAAAAACTCAAGGTCGCCCACTGTGTTGCTGCGCCCTCTGCACTCATCGGTGCTTCCAACTTCTTTGAGCTGGCTGTGGCAACAGCTATCGCACTGTTTGGTTTTCACTCAGGGGCAGCGCTGGCCACTGTCGTCGGCGTGCTGGTAGAAGTCCCTGTCATGCTTTCCGTCGTTTCCATCGTCAACCGTAGCCGTACCTGGTACGAGACCCACTAATGTTTGAAAGCAGTCTATGAATATCCTGTTTCTATGCACCGGCAACTCCTGCCGCTCCATCCTGGCAGAAGCCACGTTTAACGCACTAGCCCCGGCAAGCATGCAAGCCATGAGCGCCGGCAGCCAGCCTACAGGCGAAGTACATCCGCGTTCCCTGGCATTGCTTAAGCGTGAAGGCATCGCCACAGAAGGCTATTACAGCAAGTCGTGGGATAACCTGCCCGCAACGCCAGACATCGTGATCACAGTGTGCAGCAATGCTGCCGGAGAAACCTGCCCGGCTTATTTAGGAAATGTATTAAGGGCACATTGGGGCGTTGATGACCCTGCAAAAGCAACGGGAAGCGAAGCTGAAATAGAAGCCTCATTCTTCAAAGCTTACTCCACGCTGCGCAAACGCATAGAGGCACTCTTAACGCTGGATGCCGAGTTTCTGGCAGATAAAGATAAACTGCAAAAAGAATTGCAGCGCATAGGCGAAAACATCACCTAGCGGCTAATTTGGGTTTCAAACAAACTTTCAATGAATTTAAATGGGCTGCGGTAGTCGTATTTGTTCCATTCATAAAAATAAGGAAAACAAATGCACGTAAGCTTTGAAGTCGCACAAGAAATCATAGATAAAGCAGTTGAAAAATCCAAAGAGATCGGCGTCAAGATGTGTATCGCCGTACTGGATTCTGGCGGCAACCTGAAAAGCTTCACAAGAATGGATGATGCGTGGGTAGGCAGTATCGATATTGCCATCAAAAAAGCGAAAACAGCCTGTTATTTCGCCATGCCATCTGGTGAAATCGGCAAACTTTCAGTGCCTGGCTCGCCTTTATACGGCATTGAGCATTCCAATGATGGCTTGATCACTTTCCCTGGCGGGTTACCGATTGTGGATGAAGAAGGCATGTTGATTGGTGCTATCGGTGTCAGTGGTGATACGGTTGAGAATGATCATTTGGTTGCGCAAGCCGGTGTGAATGTCGCTGGTGTCTGTGATGTGCCTAAGCATCCTTGGCGTACATAGTTTCAGATCAGATCAGAAAACTAATTAACAGCGCTATTTAAAAAGCAGCAGGACTCAAGTGAATACCTTGAGTCCTGCTTGCAAAATACTTCATGAGTGTCGATAAACTCTAACAAAAATCAAAGATAACTTCGGACTTTTGCTCACCGCCTTTGGCGTGATTGATAATGACGCTACTGGATAGATTATTGTTTCCGACGCGCAAACATCATCCCGATCAATAATAATCCTGCCATCAACATCGCTTTGTTTTCAGGTTCAGGCACTGGGATTGCGACTGCAGCCATCTCAGCCTGCGAAAAGATCGTGTAGTAATTGCTACCCGAAGCCTGCGAATCCTGCGCGAGCATCACATTGTAAAAATTAGAGCCAGGAATGTTGTGCCATACCCAATAAGACTCTGACTCATTCAGGCCACTGCTAGTATCAAAAAACGTCACGACCTGCGTGGTCTGAAAATCATTGCTTAAACCTAGTGAAGACGCAACATCATCATCAATAATCAGCGTTGCCCCGGTAAATGTTGTGGGTGTAGCACGACCAGTTTCAATTCTCAGGTAAATATCATAAAAGCCACCGGTAGAACCTTGCATCACGATGCTGTAACTGCCATTCGTGTTATTAGGCGGCGAATACACATTACCGCCACCGTAAAAATTTGAACCTGGAACATTTAATGTGAATGACCCACCGCCACTACCGACGACATCTGGCGTGCTATCAACCGGCACTTGATCGAAGTTGTTCCAGCCCACATACATTGAAGTTGTCGCGCTACCCCAGGGTGTGGCGGAATCCCATGTATCCATGGCAGCGTGTGCATTGACTGTTGTAGTGGCGGCTGTGACTAGCAATGCATGTTTGAACAATTTAACTTTTGATATTTTCTTGAGGTAAGTACTTGCCTTACGATTCAAAAATAACATGAACATTGCCGCAAGCATCAAGCTGCTACTCATTGGCTCCGGTACTGGAGTGACTGAACCAACCACTGCGATGTCTACCTGGGTGAAGTTAGTCTGATTAAAGAGGTTGCCAACGTTGAGTACCTTGAATTGATATGTGCTGTCCGCAGGTATTCCCTGAAACAGCCAATAGTACTCATACTCCAGGAAATTTGAATCGGAATAGGCAACGATACTTGTAGCCATATACGAATCGGTGCTGGTAAATAAATAGGCATCCGTCAGTACCGGCGCCTTGTATGTCTCCAGCCTCAAATACACATCAAAAGTACCCGGCAAAGTGGGGTCCATCCCCGATATATTTGAGCTCAAGATTCCACTGACATTCCCGGACGGATTCGGCATGCTCACGTTGCCACTACCGTAATATGGAGTGGGTGTCATAAAAACTGGCCCGCCATTGTAAGGATAAAAAAACACGGACCCTGTACCACTCCCAGGAGCATCGGGCGTGTTGTCTTGGGGCAGCACGTCAAACACATTCCACCCCGCATAATAAGTTGGCGAAGAACCCCAAGGTGCTGCCGCATCCCATACATCGAATGCAGCTTTGGCTGGACTTACAAAAAGTAGAAAAACATATAGAACTGTCAACAAACGTATGAATTTATTCATGATTTTTCCCTGAGATAACGATGAGATTGCTGCTTTTTAAAAACTTTTCTCACTTACAGCAATTCACATGCCATTTCTTTTTACTGCTTTTCCAGTGCACCCAAGGTTGATTAAACATCAATTTAAAATTAAAAATAATTCTTATAAATTAAAATAAAATAAATATTACTTATCAAAATTCAAAACATTCAGACGACTTTTTGAATAAAAAAACAAGTTCTAAAATTCATGAGAAATGATTAGGAATAAAGACGTAATCTTTTAGGAATCCTTTTTTACTGCTCACTTGATAAAAGGATTTCAGGATTAACAATCAGTCCCAGGTAAAACAGTGTTAAGGTAAAAAACACGCACATGTTTTGACTTTAAATTCGCTGAAAAAGGTACTAAATACCAGTTAATTCTCAAAAACAGTGCATAACATGCACTAAAAATGCGAATTAAATGAATATCTGCCAGAGCAACACTTTCAAACTTGCTGCACTTTCAAAGTTGATGATTAGATTCGTGAGCTTTGATCTCCTAGAATTTAGCTTGTGTAAACTGCTGCCTTAACCAAACCATCGCCTCGTCCTCTTGAGACTTTATATGCCACGCCATGCCTAGCTCGAAAGGCGGGATTGAGAATGGCAGCTCAATCAAATCCAACGAATCTTGATACTTCTCAAGTAACTGCTTAGGTAAGGTGGCGACGCAATCGCTATTAGTGAGCACCAAAGCAATCTGGTTATAACTGGGCACAGACGCCACGATATTCCTGGTTTGTGACTGCTCGGATAACAAATGATCAATTGAGCTGGATAAGTCACCTTTTGCAGATACGATGACATGCGAGAGTTGACAATATTCATTGAGCGTCGGTTTTTTGGTGCCTCGCGCATGCCTTTTTTTCTGCGCCATGATAAAGCTGTCTTTCATTAAATACCTGACCTTGAGGCTGTCTGGCATTTTGTTGATATCGCCTATGTATAAATCAATGTTGCCTTTCTCTAGGTCTTCTTTCACATTCACGCCAAACACTGACACGAATGAAATTTGCAGCCCGGGATTATTAAATGAAAGAACCTTTTTTAAGACTGGCAAGCCCAGAATCGTGAATACACTATCGTTGGTTGCAATGGTGAATTTGCGGCGCGAGGTGAGTGGGTCAAAGCTGGATTTGAAATTGACGGCAAACTTAAGCTCGTTAATGGATGCCCTTAATTTATGCTGTAGGTTTAAAGCCCGCTCAGTGAGCACCATACCGCGCCCTACTTCAGCCGGAACCAGCAACGGGTCTTCAAACAGCACCCGCAGCCTGGCTAACTGCGTAGAGAGCGCTGGCTGGCTGATATTCAGTCTCTGCGCCGCCTTGGTGACGTTTTTTTCTTCCAGAAGAATATCCAGCGAAATCAATAAAGGGAGGTCGGCTCTTTTAATATCCATAATATTTATACTTCCAATACAAATATTCAATTTTAAATAATCATTAATTATACGTATTCTGACGGCAATTTAAATGAAAAGGAGAATATTGATGAGCAATGTGCAAGGCAAAAAAAGAATGAGATTCAAGAAGACGGTTTTAGCCATCGGCTTATTGTTGAAGTGCCTGACTTACGCCAACACTTCTGTTGCCGGAGCTGAATTACCAGCAAGCCCTGTTGCTAAATACCATGCTGAAACTGGTTATTACACGTTTAAATTGGGTACGTATGAAATCACGGTGATTTCGGATGGCACGGTGCCTCAAGACTTACATGCATTGCTAAAAGGCGCGCCCCAGCAAACGGTGGATGGCTTGTTGGAGCAGGTGCATTTGCATAACCCGGTAGAGGCATCCATCAATGTGTTTTTAATTAACACAGGCAAGAAGTTAATACTGGTGGATACGGGTGCGGGCGATTTTTTTGGCAAGGGGTTTGGCGGCAAGTTTAGTGAGCGCTTAAACAAGTTGGGCGTGAAGCCTGAGGATATTTCTGACATATTGATCACTCATATCCATACCGATCATACAGGCGGCCTGGTGCATGAGGGCAAAGCCGTTTTCCCCAATGCGAATATCTATGTAGGTAAAGCCGATGTAGCTTTTTTTCTGGATGCTAAAAACCAAAACGGGGTGGATGGCTATGACAAAGCCTATTTCCAGCAGGCACAAACTGCGATGCAGCCTTATGTGGCGTTGGGCCGTGTAAAACCGCTGAGTGGCGTACAAAAAATTCTTGCTGATTTTAATGCTTACCCAACACCCGGCCATACGCCTGGGCATTACTACTACAGGTTAGAAAGCCAGGGCCAGTCGATTACATTCATTGGTGACTCCGTGCATGTTGAAGCGGTGCAGTTTCCTCAACCTGACATCACCATTACTTACGATGTTGACCAACCTAGTGCAGCGAAACAACGACAGACTCAATTCGATCAACTTGCTAAAAGCAAGGCCATGATTGCCGCCCCACACTTGCCATATCCTGGGATTGGCTACATTCATACGCAAAAAGAAGGGTTTGCATTTATCCGTACAGAATTTCATGACAGGGATGGACTGTGATTAAGCAGATTTAGACGTGAAAAAGCCCTCTCAATGAGGGCCTTTATTTTAGGCTAGGTTAAATCTGTGCCTGGCCCCCATCTATAAAAAACTCAATCCCGTTAATAAAGCTGGCATGTGGTGATGAGAGGAATGCCACAGCTTTGGCGACTTCATCAGGGTCGCCCACTCTGCCCATAGGCACTTGAGCGCCTAAGTAATCCAGCAAGCCTTGTTGCTGCGCTGGGTCGTTACCGGCCAGTTCAACCAGGCCTGGGGTTTTGATCGGGCCAGGGCTGACCACATTGACACGAATACCGCGGTCTTTGAGGTCTAAAATCCAGCTTCGGGCCAGGTTGCGGATTGCGGCTTTTGAGGCGCTGTAAATACTGAATGCGGCGGTACCTTTGATGCTGGTGGTTGAGCCGGTTAATACAATAGACGCGCCATCTTTAAGCAACGGCAAGGCTTTTTGCACGGTAAAGATCACGCCTTTTACGTTCCGGCCAAAAATATCTTCATAGTGATCTTCAGTAATTGCGCCTAATGGCAACATGTTACCGCCACCTGCATTGGCGTAAATCACGTCAATTTGTGAGTGATTTTGCTGTACTGCATCATAGAGACGGTCAATGTCCGCCAGCTTGGACATATCGGCCTGGATGCCTTTCACCTTACCGCCTATGGTTTTGATGGCGGCCTCTAGTTCAGCCTGTCTGCGACCAGTGATATAGACATAAGCGCCCTGGTTTGAAAAATGTTTGGCTGTGGCCAGGCCGATACCGCTAGTGCCACCCGTAACCACGACGACTTTGTTTTCAAATGTTGTTGACATGATATTTCTCCTTAAGTAATTAATGAACGTCACTGCATGGATGAAATATTGCCAGTGGGCCAATAAATGCACTAGACTGCTTTTTTGAGTTTAATTGTTCCAATAATGAGCCAATATGCGTGACATTAATGATTACATCTTGTTTGCGGAGGTGGTGAGTGGCGGCAGTTTTGCAGCGGCCAGCCGACGCGTGCGTATCCCTAAATCCACCATTAGTCGAAGAATCGGTTTGCTGGAAGAAAGGCTGGGCGTACGCTTGATTGAACGGTCCACCAGACGGTTTCGGGTAACTGAAATCGGGCAATCGTTTTATGAGCGGTGCAAAGTGATTATGCTGGATGTAGAACAGGCGGATTCCATTGTCTCGGAGTCACTTAGCGAACCGAAAGGATTGGTGCGGTGCAGTTGCCCGCTGGGTTTGTACGAAACCCTCTCCTCTATTTTTTCTTCATTTCTGTTGGCCTTTCCCCAAGCCAGGTTGCAGCTGGTGGCCGGAGATAATCCGGTGAACCTGATCGAGGATAGAATCGATGTCGCCATCAGGGTGCGTACGGTTTTGGATACCGATGGCTCGCTGGTAATGAGGACGCTTGGCCATTCTGAACGCATCCTTGTGGCCTCACCGACGCTGGCAAAAAAAATAGATCAATCTAGCCTGGACAATTTATCCAGCCTGCCAACCATTGCGACTTCGGACCAGAACCATGCCATCGAATGGCAATTCCATCATGCTTCGTTAGGAGAAAAATCTATCTGGCATGAACCCATATTGAGTTGTGTGGATTTTTCAACGGTGAGAGAGGCGGCTATCGCTGGGATTGGCATTGCATTGCTGCCTGACCATACGTGCAGTGAAGCTTTGCATGACGGCAAACTGGTAAAGGTTTTCCCTGAATGGAAAACCACCATGGGTATTCTGCATATTGTATTCACGACCCGACGCGGATTACCACCAGTAGTGCGGGCATTTATTGATCACCTGGCAGCTCAAGTGAAACAGACTGCCACTACCCCAAATTTAAAAATATAAAAGGGCCTCTGTTGCCAGAAGCCGTTCTTCACACGTGGCCTTCCTTGTTTTATGCTGCCATTATGACTCCGTATCCTGTTTGGATTTAAACCGACTGAACAGGCCACAACGGACTTTTTCTGCCTCATCTGCGGTCATGGCGCCATCACAGCAATGCCTGTGGTGATGCCCATGACGACCTCTGAATCCACCAAAAAGAATCCTGCTGAGGATCAACAAGCCCACTGCCTGGCAGTAATCAATCGCATGAATACCATCGGCTAATGAAACAGCCACGTGGTTCCACAACAGCATGACGACATAAGATAACGCGGCGATTGCAACTACGGCTAACGCTGCAAAGGCAGCACATTTACTTTTACAACTTTTCATTCATCTCTCCAATCATTAGTCATTAATATGCTTAGTCACTGGCATGCAGTTGATCTCTGAGGAAAGTCACTGCGTACCTTTTTCTAGCTAATAAGGTGTTGATAGAAACACCGGTTTCTGCGGCAATTTGTTTGAAACTTTTGCCATCTATCTCATGTACGATAAACACTTGTCGTTGCTCAATTGGTAGCTGATTAAGCGTCGCAATCACTTGTTCAACCAGCATTTTTCTTTCGTAAATTGAGGCCGGGGTTTCGGTTTCAATCGAAAGTATAGATTCCAGCCATAGGGAGTCTTCATCCTCATCCTGGTCAAGTGTGACCTCCTGCTTTTGCTTTCTAAAACGGTCAATAATGCGATTTTTTGCTACACGATATAACCACGCGCCGACCTGCTCCAGCGGCTCGGGCAAGCGATAAGCCGACACAAACTCGTAGAACACATCCTGCAAAATATCATCTGCGTCACCGGCATTCGGGACACTTTTTCTGATGAAATTGCGTAGCCTGGCTTTTTCTTTATTGAATGTTTCTGTGATCACAGAATCTTGTTGGGCCATGCGCAAGTTGTTTTCTAAATGTGTATCCATGCTGTGTAGACGTTTCAGCTTTGGAAATATTGTATGCAGGCTGAAATATGCTTAAAAAGATGATGGCGCAGCTAATGCCACTCGGTCGGTGTAATGCCTAGCCGTTTTGCAAACACCCGGCTGAATGCCGCTGAACTTTGGTAACCCACTTGGGTGGCAATGCTTTTGAGTGGCTTGCCCTGCCTGATCAGGTTTTGCGCAATGGAGAGCCGCCAATCGGTGAGATAGTCTAACGGTGTGGTGCCTACCGTCGCTTTAAAGTTAGCCGCGAACCTGGCGCGTGACATGCCGGATACATCGGCCAGGGTTTCTAGTGTCCACGGATGTGATGGTTTTTCGTGCATGGCCTTCACGGCCTGTGCCAGGCGAGTATCGGCCAATGCCGCAAAAATGCTTTGCTGCAACTGACCGTGCTGAATCACATGCCGTAATACCTGAATCAGGAAATACTCTGCCAATCGGTCTAAGGCAGCCTGCCTGCCCAATGCTTGCTCAAATGCCTCGTTAAACAATAATTGCAGGGTGGGCGCAATGAGCTGCACTTCATTCAGAGGCACGATCACAAATTCTGGCAATGCAGTCGCCAACGGGCTACGCACACTGGCACCTAAATCAATCGAGGCACACACCAGCTCACAGGCTGAGCCCGCCACAGGCGTGAGCATATGTATGCTGGGGCGCGGGAAAAACACTACGCTGGGCTGTTCTATCTGTGAAATAGGCTGACCTTTCCACATGAGGTCTAGCTTGCCGGACCGTAGCAAGTGGATATGTCCCACCTGCCCTGATCCATCAAAGTTTGCAATTTCACATAGATCACCGGTAAAAAATACTTTGGCAGAAAGTGAAATCTGATTCAAAAGGGGTAATAATGGGTCCAAACGATACTCCTGATCAACATAACGAGACCTTTGATAATCATTAGTATTGCATAATATCTCCAACGCACAAAGCGTCTTAATTAACCAAACAAGGAGATTTATCATGGCACGAATTCAAACAATCAACCGCGAAACCGCCAGTGCGGAGATCAATGCAACGCTAGACGCAGTCAAAGCCAAACTGGGCAAAGTCCCTAATTTGATTGCCACTTTTGCGCAGGCACCGGTTGCGTTAAATGCTTACCTCAGCTTAAGTGAAGGAGTCACCAAAGGCCGCTTGACCGCCAAACAAAGGGAGTCACTTGCACTTGCCATTGGGCAGGCCAATAGTTGCCAGTATTGCCTGTCTGCGCATAGCCTGATTGCCAGGGGGGCTGGCCTTAACTCAGAGGCTATCCAGGCCGCACGCCACGCCGGGGCAAACGATGAAGTGACTGATGGATTGTTGAAACTGGCGGTGAAAATTGTGCAACAGCGTGGGGTATTGTCAGAACAGGACTTGAGTGAAGCGCATTTGGCAGGTGTCGATGACGGTTTAATTCTGGAAGTGATTGCCAATGTTGCTTTAAACACATTGACCAACTACACCAACCATATTGCGCAGACGGAGATTGATTTTCCCGTAGTCGCAGTGTAAGCAGCAGATCAGGCCACAACGATGTGGCCTGATTCATTCAAGTGGCGACGATTGCTGATGTTAATTAACTGGCTAAACAAGGAAATTTTCAACCGTTTGTATAAACAGCTGTGGCTGTTCGGCATGTACCCAATGATCCGTTGGCAGACTGATAAATTCGGCTTTAGGAAAATGCTGCTTAATCTCAGCAATATCACTTTCTTGCACATATTGACTGCGCTCGCCGCGAATAAACAGGCAAGGCTTTGCAAAGTGCGCTGAAAATGCAGCCTGAAATTTTGGGTAGTTAACTTTGATTGCTGGCAGGTTGATCCGCCACTGTAACTGACCTTCTACTTTTACCAGGTTAGTCAGTAAAAACTGGCGCACCATCAGGTTGCTGATCGGTGCCTTTAATGCGCGATCAATATCATTACGTGATTCCGCATGGCTTAAATCTACGGTCATCATGGCATTGATCAAATGCGTGTGTTCATCCGCATAAGCCCGCATGGCCATATCGACCACAATCAACTTGCTGACACGCTCAGGGTATTGCGTGGCAAACTGCATGGCGACCTTGCCACCTAAAGAATGCCCGAGTAAATGAATCTGCTCTAAATCTAAGACATCGCATAGCTCCAGCAGGTCATCTGCCATGTCAGCGTAGCTTTGCGACTCACTATGCGGCGAGCGGCCATGATTGCGCAGATCTATGCTGATCACCTGGAAATGTTGAGCAAAATGTTTGGCGATATTGCCCCAGTTATCGGCTGAGCCGAACAGGCCGTGTATAAGGACTAACGGCATCCCCTCGCCTAGCGTTTGATAATGTAGTTGCATACTTTAGGTATGCCGGCATTCACCGGCATTAAATGATATTAAGTGACTTTTTTCTTGACGGCAGCATCAAACATTTCGTGGTTGATCGGCGATTCCAGTCGGCCGTTATTCAGCAATGTCAGTACCAGGTCTATCGAGGCTTCATTGATGACAATCGCACCATTCTCGACTTGCAGCCCCCAGTTTTTCAGCTGGTTGACTTTGACCAGTTCTTCCATGAATGTGGCGTCTTTGTAGTAGCCGCTTTTCTGGATCGAAGACACCTTGCGCAGGTAATTCAGGTTGGCGCCTATATGTTCTTTCAGCAAGCTGGCATCGTTGAATATGTTCAGGTCTACAAATTCCTTTAACACCACATCGCGGTTTTTCTCCATACCGGCGCGGAAATTCAACGTCTTTTCAAACTCTTTTTTATTGGCGATGAAAGTCGTGCCGTCATAAGTGAAGAAATCCACCTGGGTATCAATGGTGAAGATCTCCTTTTCATCCAGGTCTTTCAGTTCCTGGTCTTTGAACTGGATAAAAGACACATGCGACAGGCGGGCTGCATGATTGAATTTATTGATTTTGCGGTAGGCATAGATGGCTTTGTCCTGGTGCTCCAGTTTGATCACCATCGCCCATGAATCCAGCAGTTGCTCATATTGCTCGACTTTGGCGTTGGCGGTGCCTTTTTCAATCTCGGCCTGGATCAGGGTGACATCGGTCTCAGACGAAGCAATGGTTAACAGGCTTTTGTCCTGGTCGGCGGTCAGGAAGTCGTACTCATCCAGCTGGTAGTCCTGATCAAGGATTTTTTCGGTGACTGCATTTTTAAGCTTTTGCTCCAGTTTGGTATCGGTATCTACTTTTAACACCGAATATTTTGCCTGCTGCTGGCTGAGCTTTCTTTTCACCAGCCAAAAAGTGGTCACCCAATGCTTGAAATCACTGGCGCGTAGGGCCTGTAAGCTGTGTTTCACATTAGTCGTCACTGAGATTCTCCTTCGCCTGCTTCCTTCGTGACTTCTACATGAGTAACAAAGTACATTAAATTGGAAAGCCGTTTGATTGCGCAATAATCACCGACCTGGAAATGCTGTTTTGACAACAGCAGGCCCTGCCTCTCTTGCGTGCCATCTTTGAACTGGCAGTCATACAGCCCGTAACCGGCCAGCGCCAGCACCGGGTTGACGAACACATTTTGCGTACGGTATGAAAGCACAAACATCAGGCTCAAAAAGATAAACAGGCATAACAGCAATTTCCAGTCACCCAGGTCAAACTTATAAAAAGACATCATGTAGGGGATGGTATACGTAAACATATCGCCGGATTTATTGGATACCTTGGAAATCTTCACCGGTACGCCCTGCCTGATATTGCGCGCTGCACTCAAGGCAAATAAAGCGCTGAGTGCGAAGATCACAAAAATGGCGAGCGCACGCATCGGATGCTCAAAATGAAGCGTGTCTTCATTCAAGTCCTTGATGATGAGAATCAGGCCCAACGGTGCGTAACCGCTGATAAAAATGGCTAGCGCCGATAAAAAATGCAGTTGCATATTGCAAGCTTAGATAAGTTGATCCACCCAAGAATACAGGCAGTTTGCATTGCAATCAAATGGCATGCAACGGTGGCTAAAGCAAGTCAGCCCATTCCTACGTTACTATCAGAATTTAGTGTATTCACGGCATGAGGCGATTTTTGAATAATGGAACCTCCTAAATCCACTCAAGAAGGAAACATTATGAAAAATACAATCAAATCATTATTGCTGGTAAGTGCTTTGGCTTTGCCTATGGCTGGTTTTGCTGCTGACGGTGACTCATTGGGTACCAAAGTAGAAGATTCAGTGATCACTACTAAAGTTAAAGCTGCTTTCGCTAAAGACAAAGTTGTTAGCGCAACTGACATCAGCGTCGAAACTGATAGCAATGGCCTGGTACAACTGTCAGGCAATGCAAAATCTAAAGCTGAAGCTCAAAAAGCAGAAAAAATTGCTAAGAGCATCAAAGGCGTAACTGCCGTTAAAAACGAAATCGTTGTTGCTAACTAAGCAGCAATCGATACTTAGATAGACAAGACTTACAACTCGCCACATCTAAGCGCAGGACTTGCCCATAGGAATTTCAAAATTCCTATGGGTATTTAATTTTCAGGGCTCTTATTCTTAAGCTAAATACATCCTCACCATCTTCAGTTGCCACCCGGCTTTGCGTTTACCATTCATTGATTCGCAATATACAGCTTTTACACTAGTGCAACGTTAAGGGTCGCGCGTCCGTGCTAACCGTCCTATAATGGCTTGAACAGTCTGGGGAGAAGCCATGATCGCACATGCATTAACCATCATTGTGAATGAGTTAAATCATCAGCTGGTAGAGGCGTACGGTATCAGTAGTAATGCCACGCCAGCCGGATTGCATGATCTTTCTTCTGCAAATGCTCAGCGTGAAGGTTTAAACCTGACGCTGGTGAATGTTCAGGAAGATGCCGGGTTAAAAAATTCGCCGCCGGGCATGAACCCCTCCCATACCGTTTATCAATCGCCACCGCTGCAGCTAAACCTGCTTGTGTTGCTGTCCGCGACTTATGCATCCTATACTGAAGCATTGTTAATGCTTGGACGCGCCATGCAGTTTTTCCACGCACAGCCATTGTTTAGCGAGATGAATGTGAAGCACGAATCCATGACGCACAATGCGCCGACGCATGCGCTGGACAGATTGCGCGAATTCAAGCTTGCGATTGATTTATATTCGCCGACACTGGAAGAAACGCATGATGTGTGGTCGACATTGAAAGCAGTGCCAGTGCCTTCTGCACTATATAAATTACGTTTACTGACCTTAGCGACAGATGCGCCGGACACCAAGGTATTGCCTATGCTGGAAAGACGGCTGCCCACCCCTAACCGCGATAGAAATTAAATCATGGCCCAATACAAAACTCCAGGCGTGTATATAGAAGAAATCATCAAGCTACCCCCGACAGTCACCGAGGTTGAAACCGCATTTCCGGTGTTTATCGGCTATACAGAAAAAGCTGAGCGCGATGGTGCCTCGTTGTTGCAGGTACCTACCAGAATCTCGTCCTTAGTTGAATATGAATCCTGCTTTGGTGGTCCGCCTGCACAGGCTGTGACGCTATGGCTAGATGAGCAAAATCAGGTCACTGATACCAGGGTTGATCATGTTTTTTACCTGTATGACAGCTTGCGTTTGTATTTTTTTAATGGCGGCGGCCCATGCATGATAGTGTCAGTTGGCGGCTACAGCAGTGCTGTTTCTGCAGCAGCGCTTGCTCAGGGATTAAGCAGTATTGAAAAGCTCCCTGAGCCAACCATCATCGTGATGCCGGAAGCCGTTGCCACTGAAAAATATGGCGCGCCGCTATATATGGCTGCACTGGCGCAATGTGCAGAGGTGCACAACCGTATCGTTATTTGCGACTTGGGTTACCACTCAACCGATACTGATTTTAGCGAAGTCGTGGATACATTCAGAAACGAGATCGGTAATGAGAATCTTAAATACGGAGCAGCTTATGGGCCATGGCTGATCAGTACTCTTCCCAGAGAAATCCGATTTGCAAATTTGACCCTCAAGCGCAAAACAGATGGCACCGTCATCCGGCCGGAGAGCCTCACCAGCGACGCAAGTATTCTTGAATTGATCGCACAGATCCGCCTGGCAGAAACCTCAGGAACCAGTGTTGAGATAGAAGCAACTGCAGTAAACACTCAAATTGGGCATAAATCTTTACAGCAGCTATACAACGACCTCTACTCCCAGTTTGAATTATTCAAAACTTGGGTGACTCAATCGACGGCAGCCCTGAATACCATCCCGCCAGGCGGCGTAATGGCGGGCATTTATGCACGCGTAGATGCTAATCGTGGCGTCTGGAAAGCCCCGGCTAATGTGTCTATCAATGAGGTCTTAGAGCCTGTATTTGCAATCACAGATGACATGCAAGAAACGCTGAACGTGCATGCTACGGGTAAATCCATCAATGCTATTCGTCGTTTTAGCGGCAAAGGGACCCTGGTGTGGGGAGCAAGGACTTTGGCAGGCAATGACAATGAGTGGCGTTACATCAGTGCGCGCAGATACTTCAACTTTATCGAAGCATCCGTTAAACAAGCGATTCATGCATTTATATTTGAACCCAACGATGCCAATACCTGGGTCAAAATTAAAGCCATGATTGAAAGTTTCCTAACACTACAGTGGCGTGCAGGCGCATTACAAGGCGCTAAACCTGAACATGCTTTTTACGTAGCTATTGGCTTAAACAAGACCATGACAGCCCTGGATATCTTAGAGGGGCGCATGCTGCTGGAAATCGGGTTGGCCAGTGTGAGGCCAGCTGAATTTATTATTCTGAAATTTAGCCAGAAAATGGCTCAGAATTAGTTCTTATCAACGTTGAGATATAAAAAATGGAGAGGCCACTTAGCCTCTCCACTTTTATTCTTGATCGTGCTTATGCATACTCTGCAACACCTACCTTGAGGCATTCTTCAGCACAACGTCTGCAAGCTTCCGCACAGAGACGGCAATGCTCAGATGCATGTTTTTCACATTCTTCCGCACAGGCAGTACAAATCTCAGCACAGTCCTGGCAGACCAAATCAACGAACTCACTACCACGGGCAATAAATGAAGCTGTCAAACGGCAAAAGTCGGCACAATCCATGTCATGTTCAATGCAGGTGCGCATCATCGGGTTGGCTTCGCTTTCGCAAGCGATAGCACAGCTGTCACATGCATCTGCAGCCTTTTTACAGAGATCCATGCACAATTTTAAATTCTGTTCGTTCATCTTAATCTCCCAAATAATAAATCAGCTGTCAGGAACCACATTTGATAATAGTGACTTACGTTTTCACCCCTATTAAAAAGGAGTGAAAACGTAAATTTAACGAGGGTTATTTACCCTGTTGAACGTTAGTACCACCATCAGCAGGTTGCTCATGGAAGCGTTTACTTTTTTCCATATTGCTGCCAGGCTTGGATTGTTTATTACCAGAGCCTTGGTTGGCACTGTTACCATTGTTGTTGTCTTGCTGTTCTTGCAGGTAATCACCATTTTTGGTGGTGTTAGGCACTTCTTTTTTCTGCTGATGCGCAGGCGGTACATCACGACCCGCACCAGCGTTAGTGTCCGCTGCAAAGGCAGTAGTCGTCGTACACATAAACAGACCTGCAAGTAAAACTGTGAGTAATTTATTCATGGTATCTCCTCAAAAATTATTGGATTGCTTCTTATTTTAGAAGCGTGATAACCATGTTACTTACCCACGTTTTACTTGTATGTAAGCAGGCCTACGAATGTGATGTAGGATAATGACGAGCGCTTAACTATCCTCGTTACCGGTCAGGCTGCCATGGCTACGAATCCAGGCAATCACCTTCAATAATTCATCCGGTGAAATACCATTATTAGGGTCGGAAGGGTCCATCAGGCCTTTACCTTTTGCACCCATACCGCCGTTAGTACCGTGCCACACGGTTTCAAACATCCCTTTGTTAGTGGCATCTTTGGCATAATTATAATTTGGGCCAGTCAATGCCGGGCCTACCTGGCCACCTGCTTCAGGGCCATGACACTGGGTACATGAATACAGCTGGAAAATTTTCTTACCGGCTTTAATCGCATCATCTTTACCCACATATGGGTTTTTACCTGTGGCTAAAAACTCTTTCGCAGCAGGCGTATCAAATAACTCAGGTTTGATTTCCATTGGAGAACCATCCTGGGTGGTAACGAATTTGATGGCCGGTCCACTGGCACCTGCAGAAGCAGCCTCACCAGAACCGGATTCATTTTTGTTACAGGCGGTAAGGCCTGTGATCAACACCAACATGCCAAGTCCGAGCTTAGTATTCATGCTTATTCTCCTTAGTATTAAATGTTCTCTTGAAAAATTATTGTAGTCACTGCTTATATAAGCATTGCTTGCAGACCGATTATGAATAAAACAGAAAGTGCCGCCCATGTAAGAATGGCGCAATCTTTTGTAGGACGATTCGGACAGAGGATCTTTTTCGCTATCAAATCTGGAAAGATTTCATCAGTCAAGCATTAAAAAAGCCCGGATTTCTCCAGGCTTTTCTATGTGCAGCTAGTTAGAACTTGCTTACTCTAGCCGTGCTGCTTGTTACTTTGCTGACGGGATTTATCTTGCTGGCTACCAGGCGATTGCTGTTTTCCACCTTGCGCATGTTGCTGCTGATCTTTGCTGGTAGAGCCAGATATTTTAGAACTGGATTTATCCTGCTGCTGATTTTTGTTATTTTGTACATTTGCCATTGTTAAATCTCCTTCGGAATGTTATTTAGTCAAACCGTTACTTGAATGACCTAAATGTTTCTTGAGAAATATAGTAACGTGAGTTCATGATAAAAGTGTTTTAGCAATGACTTTATCGTGAAAGCGCCTAATCTGCTGTCAGAATATCCAACCTTTTCATCATATATAACCAATTATCTGAAACAAAAAAAACCTGGATTACTCCAGGTTTTTTATGATCAAGCGTAGCAGGCATTAATTACCACTATCGCCTTCACCTTGCCTATTGCCACCTGACAAAGGCTGGCTACCAGGCGCCTCATCTTTACCAATATTGGACTGTTGCTTTTGGGCTGGGTCAAGATGCTCAGTACCTGCACCAATGCCTTGTTGCTGTTGATCTTGCTTAGGCTGATTCTGTCCTTGTTGGCTTGGATTCTGGCCTTGCTGATTATGCTGACCCTGGTTTTTCTGATCTTGGCTAGATTGACCCTGGTTCTGCTGACCTTGTCTTTGTTGATCCTGACCTGGTTGAACCTGATTCTTCTGGTCCTGGTTTTGTTGACCTTGGTTGTGTTGACCTTGGCCTGCCTGATTTTGCCCTTGCTGGCCTTGACCCTGCTGGCCTTGACCTGGTTGGCTTTGATTCTGCTGACCTTGATTTTTCTGATCTTGGCCTACTTGATTATCTTGTGGATTTGACATATCGCTTCTCCTAATGTGTAGATGCAGCCAAAGGGTTAATAGGCTGAATCCCTAATTTTAAATTTAACCCTAAGTTATCTTAGGTGACCGTAACTGCCGCGGTTATCATCCAATGACGTATTCTGTTGTCAGACAAACTAATGCTTAACGGTTAACATTTAATAAACATGTCGCTAATTAATCTACCCGGCAACAGGTAGAAAATGGTTAGCCATTCACAACTTCACCACCGTTTGCATGTAAAACCTGGCCAGTCATATACGAAGAGTCCTGGCAGGCTAAAAAAACATAGGCAGGCGCAATTTCACTTGGCTGCCCTGGGCGCTTCATTGGCACCTGATTACCAAACTCACTCACTTTCTTCTCATCAAAAGTGGAAGGGATCAAAGGTGTCCACACCGGCCCTGGAGCGACAGCGTTTACATAAATCTCTTCTTCGACCAACTGCTTTGCTAATGAACGGGTAAATGAAACCACCGCGCCTTTGGTCGATGAGTAATCCAGCAGTTCAGGGCTGCCACGATAAGCGGTAACGGAAGTGGTATTAATAATGTGGCTCTTTTTCGGCAAATGCGGCAATGCCGCCTTGACCAGGTAAAACATAGAGAAAATATTGTTGCGGAAAGTATGTTCCAGTTGTCGCTGAGTAATATCGAGGATACTTTTTTGCGGAAATTGCTGGGCGGCGTTGTTAATCACAATATCCAGCTTGCCGAACTGCTTTAAAGTATTCAGCACGGATTGCTGACAAAATGCTTCATCTGAAATATCTCCCGGCAGTAACAAACATTTGCTACCGTAAGATTCGACTAGCGCTTTCGTCTTGTGCGCATCCTCGTGTTCATCAAGATAGACAATCGCCACATTGGCGCCTTCAGCTGCAAAGTGCACCGCCACTGCGCGTCCAATACCGCTATCACCGCCGGTAATGATGGCTACTTTATCTTTTAATTTAGCACCGGCACTATATGCAGCATCAATATAAACTGGTGCTGGCGTCATCTCTTCTTCCGAACCCGGTTGATCTTCCTGATGTTGTGGCGGGTTAAGTTTTTCTTTTGCTGCTTCCATACAAGTTCTCCTAACGGCTAGTTGGCAGGATAGCTAACTAGCAAAACTACTGTGCTTCATGTGTATATCTGTGACATGTGTATCTAGGTGGAAAAACCAGGCTAT
This sequence comes from Methylophilus sp. Leaf414, assembly GCF_001425425.1. Classification (NCBI taxonomy): domain Bacteria; kingdom Pseudomonadati; phylum Pseudomonadota; class Betaproteobacteria; order Nitrosomonadales; family Methylophilaceae; genus Methylophilus; species Methylophilus sp. Leaf414. Next base: position 778,848 of record NZ_LMQQ01000001.1, read on the forward strand.
CACCTGGCTTTTTCCAGAGTGGCTTTCTGTAACCTAATTCTGCAGATTGTTCTCAAACGAGGTAGGCTGCATAGGCTCTCGAGGGGTAGGAATATCTTTCTCGCGGTTTGGCAAACCTTCAGCAGGTACTTCTGGTGGCACAATCACGCCGCGCTCATGTGGCATTTTCGGTGGCACATTCACGCTATCCGAATCCATATCACAGGAAGGTTTTTTTGAGTTTGGGGAGTTATCACAGGGTGGCACTGCATTATTTACCGGAGGTTTGGTGAGGGGCTTTTTAGCTGGTTTATCAGCACCCCAGGCCGTCCCTATCATTGGCATCATTACAAGTATCATCACAATTAATTTACGCATAACTACTGCTCCTATATTTATTGTTAAGGGAAATACTACTGAACCAGAAATAAACGGTTTTATTGAATTTCCAGCTTATTCTAGGGGCACATTAATAACCATGTCATAGGCAAAAACTGATTTCACTGTAGGAATCGGTTTCAATTTGTACTAATTCAGCGTTGCAACAAGAGAAAAACGTCAAATTCGCGAGGGGTAATTTAGCCTGATATTAGTCATGAATTAGGCACCTTAACAGGCGTAAAGACTTGTGTCAGACAGGTCTGACAATACAATCAGTAGCCGACCTATGTTGAAAAACATACTTCATTTTTACACTCAAGCCTTCGTTTGACAGTAATCATCATTTTCTGAAAGCTGGAAAATTGATCTCAGCCTGACTCATGCAAAATGCTGTGGGTTCATTAGAAGTTTTCAGTTAAATCATGTATTGGCAGGAGTCTTTATGCGTAATACCAATCAAGCTCTATCCATGTATGAAAACTCGCTGGTTTCTGCAATCAGTGTTGAGAAAGCCAGGATGGAGATCGCCAAAGCGCGTTTACTACTTGCCTGCCATCGTCCGATGTTGGCGAATTCGTATGATTCAAACGATGCTGATTTTTCGACTAACCCTGATTCAGATAATGCCTAGCCATTATTTTACAGATCAATTTGGAGACAGATAACATGTTAAGCAACACTCATCACCTGCTTCCATTTGATCAAGCATGGCAATTTGACGAAACCAGTTTAACTTTCTCATCCAGTTTACCTAGTGCACCCACCGAATTACCCTCGCCTGAGACTGCCGGTGCAGTCAATGAAACATCGAAAGCACGTTTTATCCTGAACCGTTTATTCCAGGACTATAGTGGATCGTTTGCGGTTCGCTTATGGAATGGCAGCATGCTTTATATCGGCAACGACACGCCTGCATTTACATTTTGCCTGGAACAAGCGTCAGTGTTGCGCGACATGGTGTTTTTCAGTGATCCGGCTCGTTTGGCAGAGGCCTACTTTGCCGGTGAAGTACAAATTTTAGGTGATTTCAATGCAGCTATGCAGCTGCGTTATTATTTTGAGTCGCTGTCATTGCCACTGCATGAAAAATTGGGACTGGTATTTAAAGCGCTGACACTTGCTGATAATCAGACTGATGTTGCCGAAACAGACCAGCATACTGTTGCAACCAATTCATTACAAAAAAATGAATCCCCAGCATTTACGCTTGATTACGACCTACCCAGTGCTTTTTACCGTTTGTGGCTAGATGAAAGAATGCTGCATTCATGTGCCTTTTTTAGCAATGCTTCACAAGACCTTGCTCAAGCCCAGCATAACCAGCTCGATCTTATATGCCTGAAACTGCATCTGCAACATGGCGACAGGTTATTAGATGTAAGTGGTAGCTGGGGCGGACTGGCATACTGGGCGGCTAAAAACTATGGTGCATTTGTACACACTTTAGTCCACAACCCTGAGCAATGTGCGCACGTATCTGCCGAGATCAAAAAGCATGGGTTGGAAAAACTGGTGACTGTGGGGCTAGGTCGATATGACAGTTTGTCCGATTTTGCGTGCTACGACAAAGCCGTGAATATTGATGTTTGCGGACAGGTTGGCGAACAAAACCTGCCAGCTTATCTCGCTAAAATCCACCAGGTGCTGAAACCCGGTGGTTTACTCCTTCATCATGCCATTACCACTGAAAGCCCTGGTCGCCAGCATGAGCTCTCCACAGAATTCATTAACCGCCAGATATTTGCTGACGGCCCGTTAACCTCCCTCTCCCACTTTCGCGAACAAATGCATGCAGCAAAGCTGGAAGTATTTAACGTGGAGGGTTTACGGCGGCACCAGGCACTGACATTACGCCGCTGGCTGGCAAAAATGGAACAATCTCACCAAGAAATTACACAGATCGTCGGTGAGCGTACATATCGCATCTGGCGCCTGTATATGACAGCTTGCGCCATTCAGTTTGAACAAGGTGTCACCGGCACTCACCAGATTCTCGCCGTCCGCACAACATAATTAAATTGCCATCATAAAATAGCCTGAGGAGTTACAACATGCAAACCACACCCCCACAACACCTGCTAAAAGCTTCCCTGTTAATGATCGCCCTGAGTGGCTGCTCGCAACCAGCCAAACTGCCCGAAGCCGCTGGCTTTGGTCCCGAACCCGATTTATCTTCATATCAGACCGGTTTAATCCCTACCGTCAATGTCGCTAAAGCGGTTGGCTGGCCTGAAGGCAAAAAGCCAACTTCGGCGCCTGGCACTAATGTAGTCGCGTTTGCTACGGATTTACAACATCCACGCTGGTTGTATGAGTTACCAAATGGAGACATTCTGGTTGCTGAAACCAACCATCATGAAAAAAGCGATGGCTTTAGCCTGAAAGGTTGGATTGCCGGTTTGTTTATGAAAGAAGGCGGTGCCGGTGCTGAGAGCTTTAACCGCATTACATTGCTGCGCGATATCGATGGCGATGGCGTCGCTGACCAAAAACACATTTTTTTGCAGAATCTGAACTCGCCTTTTGGCATGGCTTTGGTAGGCAATACATTTTATGTCGCCAATGCGGATGCACTGGTGAAGTTTCCTTATGAAGAAGGCCAGACTGAGATCACTGCGCCGGGCGTGAAAGTGACTGATTTACCTGCCGAACGTAATCATCACTGGACCAAAAATATTCTGCCAAACAAAGATGGCAGCAAGATTTATGTCACCGTGGGCTCTAACAGTAATGTTGGCGAAAACGGCATGGAGACTGAAAAAGAGCGCGCGGCCATCTGGGAGGTGGATGCGGCTTCCGGTCAGCATAATATTTTCGCTTCCGGATTACGCAACCCAAACGGCATGACCTGGGAACCAGACAGCGGAGCCTTGTGGGTAGTAGTCAATGAACGCGATGAAATCGGCAGCGACCTGGTGCCTGACTACATGACCTCCGTGTCGCAAGGCGGCTTTTATGGCTGGCCTTACAGTTATTATGGCCAGCATGTGGACACCCGCATCAAGCCACAACAGCCGGAATTGGTCGCTAAAGCCATTAAACCGGATTATGCGCTGGGCTCGCATACCGCTTCATTGGGCCTCACTGCGGCAAAAGGCAACAACCTGCCTGACCAATTCAAGAATGGCATGTTTATTGGCCAGCATGGTTCCTGGAACCGGATTCCATATAGCGGCTACAAAGTGATTTTTGTGCCGTTTGAAAGTGGCAAACCAGCAGGTAAACCGATTGATGTGCTGACTGAATTCCTCAATGTAGATGGCGAGGCACAAGGCCGTCCGGTTGGTGTCATTGTTGACAAACGTGGTCACCTGTTAGTGGCTGATGATGTTGGCAATGTTATCTGGAATGTTAAAGGCAATAATAAAACCGCGACAAAATAAGACCAGCATTTACGCTGTGCTCCTGATAGCGGGAGCGCAGCGTTTAATTATTGAAAGATATGTCTTTAACTGATGATGGATTCTGAACTGTCAAAAAATACCCGATCACTGGCTGAAGATACGCATACATCGATTGATATCGACGTTGCGCGTGAAGCCAGGTTAAACAAGCTGCATTACATCCAGGACAACACGCCTGGGTTTAGCAGGGAACGCTTTCGCGGAAAATTCAGGTATTTGGATCTGCAGGGTCAGTTGATCAAGGCAGAAAACGAAATCAGCCGCATTATTGCGTTAAGAATCCCCCCCGCCTGGGAAGCGGTATGGATTTGCGCCCGCGCCAACGGACATCTCCAGGCTACCGGCCGCGATGTGAAGGGACGCAAACAATATCTCTACCACGCTGAATGGCGCCGGCTAAGGGAAGCGAAGAAATACGAGCACATGATAGAGTTTGGCCGGCAGTTACCTGCTATCCGCAAGCACATTGCACACGACCTGGCGTCATCCGGCCTGGGCAAAGAAAAAGTGCTGGCAATGATGATTTACTTGCTCGAAAACACCTTGATCCGAATAGGCAATGACGAATATGCCAAAACCAATAAATCATTTGGTCTCACTACCTTGCGCAATCGCCATGTCGAGATAGCGGGCAGTGAAGTCAAATTTCATTTCCGTGGCAAAAGCGGGGTAGAACATAGCGTCAGCTTGAAAGACCGCAGGCTGGCGCGCATGATACGCAATATGCGCGAGTTGCCGGGCCAGGCACTTTTTCAGTATGTTGATGCTGAAGGAGAACGCCACACCATAGGCTCATCTGATGTGAATGAGTATTTGCAGCAAATCACCGAAGGCGATTTTACTGCCAAGGATTTCCGCACCTGGTTTGGCAGCTTGCATACGCTGCTGGCTCTGAGCGAGCTGGAGCCATTTACCAGTGTCACCGAAGCCAAGAAAAATATAGTGGCAGCCATTCGTATTGCGGCTTCTAAACTGGGTAATACGCCGGCGATATGCCGCAATAGCTATGTGCATCCTTTTATTCTCGAACACTACCTGTCCGGCAGTGGATTTACACACGATGTGCAAGAGGCCGAATATAAGGATACCGAGCTGAATCCGGCCGAGCAATATATGTTGTGCTTATTAAAACAAAGGGTAAGCGCACAATCATGAATTTATTGATCACAAGTTTAGTTTGTAAAAAGTTATGTTTTTTGCTGACTCTTCTTCCCTTTGATCTGGAGACGAAGAAATGAAAAAAATATTATTACTCTATGGCCATGAATTAAGTCATAACGCACTAAAAGCCTTGATAGACGCCGATGGCACCATGCATCTCGCTGAAGAAGTGAGTGATGTCGGTGAAGCCATCGAAAAAATCCGCACCCAGCAATTTGATGTAGTGGTACTGGACGTTTCCGCGCCCAATAAAAACGGCTTGGAAACTTTTTGTGACCTGAAACAGGCTTACCCGAATTTAGCCATATTGATTATTAATGGCAGTGACCAGGTAGACCGGATGGCGAATTTCACCCGCCTAGGCTGCAGAGGCTATCTGTCTTACACCGCCACCAGCGCACAAGTAGTGCCGGCGATTAAGGCCTTGGCACGTGGCCAGACCTATTATGCGTCGACGCATGAGAAGCTGGATGAAAGAGATCACCCTTTACTTCATGAGCGCTTGTCTATTCGAGAACTGCAGGTGTTTTTTAAACTGATTAAAGGACAGGCGGTAAATTCAGTGGCGGAAGAGCTTTCTATCGCACCCGGTTCGGTCAGTGTATTCAGGTCCAAGATACTGAAGAAAATGAATATGCATAATAATGCTTCGTTAATCCACTATGCGCTTGATCATCACCTGATTAATTAAGCGCTGAGTTGCTCGCCACCTTTAATTCACATATTAGATGAAAACAAAAAAAACCTGCACTCAACCGAGCGCAGGTTTTTTTAATAATCAATGTTTAGGACTTTTTGACCGCGAATTGCAATTGTTCAATCGCTTCCCATGAAATCAGGGATCCGATCATCACCACGGCAAATCCCAAACCGGCCGTACAAACAATCGCTAGTGTCAGTGTTGCGATCGCACCACGCTCTTGTATCGTGAATATATATTTCACCCCACGATAAACCAGGCCGATTGAAATCAACACGGCCACCGCATGCACAATCACATTAAAGCTCAGGCTAGGCACTACATAAAAAATAGAAGTTAACCATAATGGTGTGGTGGCGATCGCAATCATCAGTAACGAGTCACGAAACGATGGCTTCCTATTCACCATTTCTGCCAGATTCTGCGTAATCCAGGCCATCGCTAGAATGACACTGATCTGTAACAAAAGCAGCTCGGCACTGATAACCATCAAACGGTTACCGGGTAAGGTATCCATAAACTGTTTCGGGTAATTATGGTACAAACGGAAATACATCATCGCGCATGGAATCAGCGACAGCGGCAGTACATAGAACAACATTAACTGCATGGCACTGGGTTTTTCAGCTTTAAAGCTTTTTTCCCTGCTTTTAGGCGTGACATAACTAAACAAGCGGATGAGATTCATAATGTACTCCTGACTACTATTAAAAATTGGTGATGGCTTAGATTCAAAAGCCCGTTAGTAGCCATTATCCAGCGTTGCAGAAAAGTCACTACAAGACTGCGTCTGATTTGGATGTAGGAAAAAGCACATTTCGCATGAAGTAGATTCCCACAATGTTAGCCTGACTAAAATCCTGACTAAAATCCTGACTAAAATCATTGATACCCGCCTTTCGCGCATGCTCCGTTATTTGCTTCCAAGGCAAGACTCAATGAAAATAACCACGCTAAAATATCCCATAGCAAAGTTTCGTGAGCGCCTATATTTTATTGTAAAGGCATTCCTACAGGTATTTACGACTCTCTCTGATTCAGATGGCGAGGTGCTGTTGGCATACTGACATTTCTACTCTTAAATTTTAACTTTGGAGAACGATATGGCAGATAACGACGAAGTAATTTCTACACTCAATGATTTGATTGAAACTTCTAAAGATGGTGAAGAAGGATTCCGCAGTTCAGCAGAAAATGTGGACGACCCACAGTTGAAAGCATTCTTTTTACGCCGCTCTTTAGAGGTCGCTTCCAGCGTTAAAGAACTGCAAGGTCTGGTGCGTTCATTAGGTGGCGACCCTGCCGATTCAAGCACCTTGGGGGGTGCGTTGCATAGACGCTGGATTGATTTGAAAACAGCGTTGACCAGCAATGACACAGTCGCAGTGCTGAATGAAGCAGAACGCGGTGAGGACGTTGCACTGAAAGCTTATCGTAAAGCGGCTGAAAAAGACTTGCCAATCAACGTGCGCATGGTGGTTACTCGCCAACTTGAAGGCGCTAAACGTAACCATGACGAAGTGAAACATTTACGTGACGCAGCACGTGCTGCAGCTGAAGTTCACTAAGGTATGAAGCAGAAAAAAGCCCTGTCATATGGCAGGGCTTTTTTGCTTCTACAATGTGAAAAACGTTAAACGTTTTCCATTGATTTAGTGGTCCAGTCCTTTTTAACTTGCTCAAGCGTGCGGTTAATCTTTACCACACCGCCTTCAGTAGAAATGACCCAGCTAACCGGAATGTAATGGTGAGTGCCGGAATCATCCTTCTTCAGCTTGATCGAATCGGGCCCAGTGGTGTGATCAACTACCGCGAACTCTTCAGCTTGCGCAGTCACTACCGGCATATCTTCTTTAATTTCATGAGCTTCAATCATTTTTAACTTCCCTTCGTTGGCATTAGTTAATCCAGATGCATACTGAATTCGAGCTTCTATTTTGCCTGCAAGCCGCCTCTAGCCTCTAGGGCACTATGACTGAATGTTTTGTAGGAATATTCAACTGGTTGTGACTATCCATGATTCCTTGTGACTGACATAAAAATAAATGATATCTGACAGCCTTATCCTCGAATGTCCTACGGCAAGTTCAAGAGTGAAAATTTATGATTACTGATAGAAGTGTAGTCGTAAAGAAAAATGTAGAAGCTATTTCTTGAGACTAGCCTTTCAATTACAGGAGATTATTCGATGGCTTTATTTTATGTAAGCGCTAGCAAACCCAAACAAGACGTTCCCTTTTGGACATCCAGCGTGATTGCTCAGGATATGGAAGAAAGTTACCGGATAGGCAAGGAGCGATTTGAAAGCGAAAACCCCGATTTAAATATAGAGGACTTTACCTTGGTTGCGACCGGTGAATCTGCTGAAAAATCGATTACGACTTAACTAACAAAATACCTGGCTTAACCACTATTGAATTAATTTACATTGATCTATTTAAAAGGAAAAAGAATGAAAATTCACCCACAAACGACAGAAGAACTGACCAAACTGGGCGAGCTGATTGAAGACTTCAGGATTTCAATGCTCACCTTTATCGATGACAAAGGTGCTTTAATCAGCCAGCCTATGGGTCCGATAGAAATGGATAGTGATGGCAATATCTGGTTTTTTACTGACAGCACTTCAGAAAAAGCGCAGCACCTGGATGAATTAAACCTCGCCTTTAGCGGCGAGCCTGATGGCACTTATATTTCCCTGTCAGGTTACGGCGAGCTGGTAACAGATCAGGCGCGTAAAGAAGAGCTATGGTCGCCATTTGTGAAACCTTGGTTTCCTGATGGCCCTGATTCGCCTAATTTGGCGTTGCTTAAGTTTGTACCGCATACCGCTGAATATTGGGACGCACCGCATAGTTCCGTGGTCAGGTTGTTTGCAATGGCAGCTTCCATTGTTGCCGCAAGACCTATCGGCCTGGGCGACCATGGACATTTAAATCATCTATAACAACAGGCTTTAAGGCTTTACAAACAACAAACCCGACACTAGGTCGGGTTTGTTTATACAAGTTAACGCTTGAATTATTTGTTCATGACGTACATAGTCACTTCAAAGCCAAAACGCATTTCAGTAGCTGCTGGTTTAGTCCACATAGTCATTCTCCTAGAAGGTTAAGAGCGCATCACATGATGCATCTCGTTAGGAATAACTATACGCAGATGCCGTGCACAAGGCTTGCGTAGCATCCCTAAAAATCAGTCATGATTTTACGTAGTGAGCGTTTTCGGTGGCAGCGCGATTTTAAGCCACCACCAACCGATAACCCCGGAAAACAATGAACCCGCCAGAATCGCCATTTTAGAGATATGGATAATTTCTTCTTCACCAGCATAGGCCAGGTTGGTGATAAAAATAGACATGGTAAAGCCTATGCCGCCGAGAATACCAGCGCCGATTATATGCCCCCATCGTAACGAAGAAGGCAGCTTACATAGGCCAGCTTTCACCGCAAGCCACGCTGCCAATGCAATACCAACCGGTTTGCCAATGAGTAAACCAGCGATAATACCTATGCTATTGCTGTGAGAGAACATGTCTTGCAAACTGCGCATATCAATCGCCAGCCCGGTATTGGCAAATGCGAAAATCGGCAAAATCAGGAAAGCCACAGGCAAATAAAGGGCATGTTCAAGTTTATGCGAAAGTGAATCCTGGTCTTCCCTTGAAAAGGGGATGGTAAACGCCAGCGCAACGCCGGCGACAGTGGGATGTACACCGGATTGCAGCGTTAACCACCACACCATCACGCCACCCAGTATGTAAGGCACCATGAAGCGCACCTGCCACCTGTTCAACAACAATAAGCATGCGATGACTGCCAGTGCAGCGAGCAGGTAAGCCAGCGAGATGGAGGAGGTATAAAATACGGCAATCACGATAGCCGCACCAAGGTCATCAATCACCGCAAATGCCACCAGGAACACCTTCAAAGCGACGGGTACACGCGATCCCAATACCGATAGCACTCCAATAGCAAACGCGATATCCGTTGCCATCGGGATACCTATACCTGACTGGTACTCGGTGCCATGATTGAATGTCCAGAAGATCAGGGCCGGAGTTAACATACCGCCGATGGCGGCAACAGTCGGCAATAAGGCATCATTGAGATTGGATAGCTCACCGACATATAGCTCGCGCTTCAACTCCAGGCCAATCAGCAAAAAGAAAATGGCCATTAGCCCATCGTTTACCCACTCTTCCAAACTCAGATCCAACCAGTGGACATGCCAAAACGCATGGTATTCCCCGGCTAAACCGCTGTTGGCAATGACAAGCGCCAGTATGGTGAATAGCAATAGCAGTAAACTACTTGACTGATCGGACGCAAAAAGCCTGCGAAGTTGATTAAATAGCCACATAAGCCGTCATGTTACCTTGATACATACTTGCCAATACACTTTTTACAGAAACTTGGGATTACTCCCCAATGGCAAAGCCAATTCCGAACATCGTTTGTGCCTGGTTGTAATCCAGCAGTGATACACCATAGCCACTTGCCAGCATGGCGTAAAATTTAACACTTTCGCTCTTGAGTGGTTTGTATTGCACATCAACCTTCACGTAGCCTTTGTTATCGCTGCGCAAATTGTTGCGCAATGTAAAACTGGCAGCCGTGTCATTGGCTTCATTATCCCAGCGCAAGCTTACGTCGCCATAACCCATGTACTTGCTGATGTCAGGGTTGTCATCTTCTGATTTACTTTCAGGAATACGCCACCATGGCTTGAACAACAGGCTATAACGCTCGTTCAGTTGCCAGCCGCCTTGCAGGTAAATCCTGTTCCAGCTGCGTGACAGTGGCTGTGAACGCCCATTGGAGTCATGCACTATGCCCAGGTTTAACATGTCCGGCATGACTGCCCACTGTTTGGTTTCACCGGGTTTATTAAGGCCTAATGACAAAATCAGTTCAGGGGTATAGTTGTGGTCACGCATGGGGCGCGATTGGTCTTTTTCGGTCACTTGCCAGAAAGATTGCTGGGTGTAAGCACCCCAAAGCCTTGCGCTATGTACCCAGTTATTCTCGGGCAACCAGTCAGACAAATTCATTAGTTGGGTTTTCAGGCTGATCTGGAAATGCAGGTCACTGTTACTCAAGTCTCTATTCTGGGTGTTAGGCCTGGAAGGTGAGGTAGGTACATCGTTCGGGTTAGAAGAAATCGAACCGACCACGTAGTTCAGTTGATACGTTTCCAGATCGGTGAAATGCAACTCGTCATCAGGGTTCAAATGCCATTTGCGTGCCAGGAAGCCGGTTTTGGCATCCACCGTTTTCACAAGATTTTCCTGCTTGGGTGTTAAGGCTACGGCAGCGACTTGCGTGGTTGCATATTGTGCTGCAACCTGGTCAAAACACACCAGCCGGCGACTGGCATCATCGATAAACTCGGTTTTGCAGGTACGCAGAGCATTTTGCATATCATTGGTGGTCGCTGCATGTGCCCCGCTGGAAAACATTAATGCCAGCATCATCAGGCCAGTCAGCCCATTACTTTTTAACATACGATTTTCCTTATCCAATTACTTTAAACAGCATAGTGGTTACTACGCTCTATATATCTGTGATTCATCAGGGCGCTGGATTCATCATGGTTAAATGCAACAGCTCAATTTCTTGCAAAACCTCATCGCTTAAGTGAACCGTATAAGCAGCAACATTTTCCTGCAGCTGCGTCATGTTGGTCGCGCCAATAATGGTAGCCCCCATAAACCAGCGGTGATAGACAAAGCTCAAAGCGAGTTGAGTCGGGGTCAGTCCGTGCGCTTTTGCCAGCGCAGCGTAGGCAGTGGAGGCGGCCAGCACGCCCGGCTTTTTGTAACGCTGCGCATAACCAAGAAACATGGTGACCCGGCCCTGCGCGGCAGGATTTTCAACATATTTTCCGGTCAAATGGCCAAATGCCAGCGGTGAATACGCCGCCAGGCTGATACGTTCGCGGTATAGGATTTCTGCCATGCCAAACTCAAGACCGCGGTTCATCAGGTTATAACAGTTCTGCAATACAGAAATACGCGGCAAGCCCTGTTCGCGCGCAATTCTTAAAAACTCCATCACTCCCCATGGCTGCTCATTGCTAAGCCCGATTGTGCGCACCTTGCCTTCCTTGATCAGCTCCGCCAGCGTTTCCAGCTGGTGCTGAATAGGCACCCATGCCATCGGTTGGCCACCGCTATCAAGTTCAGCTTCAGGATCAAACTGGTATTGGCCAAACATAGGCACGTTGCGCTCCGGCCAATGCAGGTAAAGCACATCCAGGTAATCGGTTTGTAGTCTCTGCAAGCTGTCATGCACGGCCTGGCGGATATTCGCCCTATCCATGCCGGTAGGACCTCCGCGGATCCAATGCATGCCGCGCCGCGGCCCGGCTATCTTGCTTGCCAGTACAAAGCGGTCGCGCGGTTGCTTCTTGATCCAGTGGCCAAGGATGGTTTCAGTGCGGGTAACTGTTTCGGCTTTGGGCGGCACCGGATACATTTCAGCGGTATCGATAAAGTTAATGCCTTGCGCCAGGGCAAAGTCCAGCTGGTTCTCTGCATCCTGTTGTGTGTTCTGGTCGCCATACGTCATGGTGCCCAAAGCAATTTTAGAAACGCGGATGCCGCTGTCTCCAAGATACGTCTCATCCATTAATGCAACACCTGCTTTTCTGTTGGTACCTGCATTACGATGCTGGAAACGGCTTGTGGTTCCTTCTCTGCCGGTAAAACCCAACCGGCGTCTTTACTGGCGATCATCAACATGCGGCTGATCGCCAGCACCAGCTCCTTGTTCAAGCCCATATTGACGTTCATGCCGCCTGCACATACCAGCTGCATGCTGTTCAATTGATCATTAATAGACACAAACCTGGCCTCGATTGCCAATAACTCCTGCTCACTCACTGAAGATCCGCGTTGCTGATAAGCCGTATCAAAATCCAGTGCTTCCAGGTTTTGCACCGCTTCTGCTTCCTGTTCAAACTGGCGTGTCGCTTCTGCCGGGGATTGCATATTATCCAGCAAGGCAGCAGTCACTGAAGTCGCTGCCACCGGCAAATGCGCCTCACGGTTTAACACAATGAATATTTGCCGCGCGACACGGTAAGTAATCCATACGCGGACTTCCTGCTCATTATTTACAGCCGCTTTCAACAGCAGGCGATCCTGCTGGTTGTCATAAGCCAAATTGATTTGCTGCACGGATTGGGATTGAGGTTGCATCTTGTACTTCCTGGAATCAAGCAATTTGCTTGCGCACTCTGTACGCACTTTGACAAGTTACTAAAAGCAGCCTTAAAAAGATAGGCTATCAAGCGGCTTTTTATGGAAATGTTTCACTTTGGGCGTGTTGGCAACAAATGTGGCTACAGGGCAATACGCTTTCAAACACTATAGATACAAACCGATACAAAACAACAAGGGTATTTATGAATAGATTTCATTATTCTCCGGTCTTAATTGCTAAGCGTATTACCGAAGTTTTTTGGGAGTAAATGATGAAAATGAAATCAAGTATATTGGCGGGTATGCTGGTTAGCCTGGCGCTAATCAGCAACATCGCACAAGCGCATCCACCCGGTCACCGCGGAGGCTGGCGTGGCAGTGTAGGCGTCTATGTCGGCAGCCCCTACCCGTTCTATGCGCCTCCGCCAGCGTTTGCATATTCTTATGGCTATCCTTATTACCCATACCCATATGCTTACAGCCAGCCGCAGGTGATTGTGACACAACCACCACAACCTCAGGTATATATCGAACAGGGTGGGAGTATCACTTCAGTGCCTGATGCCAACGCCAACGCTCAGCCACCAGCACAGGCTGCGCCCTCTACCAGCGCAGGTAACAGCCAGGGTTACTGGTATTACTGTGAGCAGTCAGATACTTATTATCCATACGTGAAAGAATGCCCGGCCGGCTGGAAACAGGTGACACCAACACCTCCAGCGACTTCGGCGAAATAAGCATATGAGCAAGACCACAAATATTGCGCTTGTCAGTTTGACGCTGGCTTTAACGGCCTGTGCAACAACCCCGACCGGCCCTAGCAACATGGCCTTACCCGGCACCGGCAAAGACTTCAACACATTCAGGAGTGCCGATTTATCCTGCCGGAATTTTGCCATGACGCAGATGGGTTCCAAATCGGTCAATCAGCAATATAACGAGAGCCTGGCCGCGACCACCGCAGTCGGCACTGTCATCGGTGCAGCGATAGGCGCTGCTGCTGGCGGTGGCCAGGGAGCTGCGATTGGTGCCGGTGTAGGGGCATTATCCGGCGGCGCGATTGGCGCAGATACCGCCGCGGCTAGTGGCGAGAATGCCCAGCAAAAATACGACAATGCGTATTTTCAATGCATGTATGCGGCAGGTCATAAAATCCCCGTGCCTGCCAGCATGGCTAAAACCTATACACAGGGCACCAGCTCAACCCAAATCACCAGAACGCAAACTACGATAGGCACGCCTCCTGAGAGGTCAACCTACTACCCTCCTCCACCGCCACCCCCTGGCTATCAGCGTTAATAATCCAAAAAGGTAACCATTTTGCGCTGCCTGATGGTGACTGGTCTGTTCACTTTCTATTCCGGGCCGCGCAAACGCAGGCACAGGTGCGCCTGTGTAAAGATGGGTTCGGCAAAGATAGCGCTGCTGGCGAGCCAGGCCAGTTTCACAATAAAACACTAGCTATAAATCACTGCATCGCAAACTTAAGCATTGCAGGCGTGGTCCTAGAGTCATGCAAATAATTAAAAACCTGTTTATCCTGGCGCTCGCCTTTTCAACCCTCAGTTGTAGTGTGGTAAAAACCGCTTACAACAACGCGCCTGCGCTGATCGCATGGCGGCTGGATGATTACTTCAATTTCAGCGATGCGCAAAAAGCCAAACTTAAACCAGCGCTGCAGGAGTTGCATGCATGGCACCGTAAAAACGAGCTGCCTCGTTATGTAGCGTTGCTGGATGAAATAAACAAAGATCTAGGCCATGAGGTGACTGCAGAAACCGCCTGCCAGCGCATTGAATCCATCAAATCCAATGCGCAGGCGCTGCAAACGAAATTCATCTCTATCATTGTGGACATAGGCACTACCCTGAGCGATAAACAATTGCAGCATTTCCAGCAAAAGCTGGAAAAACGCAATACAGAATGGAAAGAGGAATGGTGGCAGGAAACCGCCGAGGAACAGCGTGAAGTGAGACTGGAGAAATCCAAAGAGTATGCTGAAAAAATATATGGGGATTTAAACGAAAAACAAATAAACATCTTAAAACAAAGCATTGCCAGGAATAATGTAGACCCGGCTACCATATTCTCTGAAATTCAACGGCGTGATGAAGATGCGTTAAATATTTTAAAAGCCCTACGAAACCCTTCTACGTCAAACGAAGAAAAATCACAACTGGTCCGTGCAGGTTTTGAGCGTATGCAAAACAGTCCCAATCTGGCTTACCAGGCTCACATCGACAAAATCACGCAACAAACCTGTGAAACCATCGCCAGCTTGCATGCAAGTACAAATGACAAACAACGGTTGCATGCTCAACAGTGGGTGGAAGATTACAAGACGCAATTCACCCAACTGCAAAGCAAATAACCTGATGGATTAGGGTAAGTAAAAAAACAGGCTAGAGAATGCCTGTTTTTTTATCCATACGCTTATTAAATCAACATCCCGCCTGATGCCTCTATCCGTTGCGCATTCACCCAGCGGTTATCTTCAGACAGCAAACTGGCGATCATGGGGCCGATATCATCCGGCACCCCAACACGGCCAAGTGCTGTTTGTGAGGCTATAAACGCATTCACATCCTTGTTATCCCTTACCAGGCCCTGGCCAAAATCGGTTTCAATCGCACCCGGGGCCACAGTATTTACCGCAATCCCCCTTGCGCCCAACTCTTTAGCCATATAGCGCGTCAGTACCTCGATGCCACCTTTCATGGCCGCATAAGCACTGTAGCCAGGTAAAGTAAATCGTGCCAGGCCACTGGAAATATTGATAATGCGGCCTCCATCATTGAGCAATGGCAGCAATTTCTGCGTCACGAAGAAAGTAGATTTCAGGTGGATATTCACCATGTCATCAAAAATCTGCTCAGTCGTTTCCGCAAATGGTGCAGTGATACCAGTGCCCGCATTGTTAATCAGAAAATCAAATTTCCCGGTTTGCCATTCTGTTTGTAACGCCTGTTTCAACTTGGTAGTAAAAGCATCAAAACTGCTGACCTTTGCTACATCCAGTTGCAACGCCACCGCTTTGCGGCCCAGCGCTACAATTTTATTGACCGTTTCCTGAGCAAGGTCCTGTTTGCTTTGGTAAGTCAATACCACATCAATACCTTGACGTGCCATCGCCAATGCGGTGTTTTTACCCAATCCACGGCTGCCGCCAGTGATTAATCCAATTTTTGTAGCCATTTGTTATCTCCTAAAGTGATTAAAGGTAATCAAAGTAGGTGCAGTTTATTGGTATTCTCATAACGGATAAATATGCAAAATTTGACTATACTGTTCATAATTAATGAACAGTAGCATTTCAAAGAATGGTTGTTTAGAAGATGGATACTAATGAAAGTTTAAAGCGCTTCGTCCGTGTGGCTGAGTTAGGGAGTTTTACCAAGGCAGCAGAAAGCCTGAGCCTACCCAAAGCTAGCGTGTCACAAGCCATACAACAGCTTGAAACCAAACTGCAAACCCAGCTGTTTCATCGCACCACACGTACCGTGCAACTGACACCAGACGGGCAACTGTTTTATGAGAAAAGCAAAGATGTGCTCAGTGAAATAGAAGAACTGGAAACCCTGTTCATTAGCGATGACAGTCAAATTTCCGGCGTCATCCGCGTCAATATGTCACACCCAATGGCACGTCACCTGGTGATTCCGGCATTACCGGAATTCCTGCAACGTTACCCTAACCTGTCCCTAGACATCAGCAGCGAAGACCGCAAGGTTGACCTGATCAGCGAAGGTTATGACTGTGTGGTCAGAACTGGCGAAGTCGAAGAATCAGGCATGATCATGCGCAAAATTGGCGAAATGCAGCAAACCAACTTTGCCAGTCCCGCCTATATTGCCGAACATGGTGAACCACGCAGTATTGAAGATTTACAGAACCACTACCTGATTCATTACCAGACCGGCACCGACAAGCGATTCGATGCCTTTGAATATAGCGTAAAAGGCCAAGCGCAAAGCTATAAAATGAAAAGCCGCATCTGCGTCAATAACACGGATGCCTATCGCGCAGCCTGCGCCGCCGGGCTAGGCATTATGCAAGCGCCCAGGTTCGGCGCGCATGAACTTTTGGCTAGTGGTAACCTGGTTGAGATTTTGCGTAATAGCACAGCGCCAGCTATGCCAGTTTCACTTCTTTTCCCGCATAGACGCAATCTGTCCAAGCGGGTACGTATTTTTATGGACTGGCTAAGCGAAGTGATTAAAACGCAGCTTTAACAACTCTTCATTTTCTCTGATTCAATCAACATCTTTTTACGCTCCACGCCCCAACGATAACCGGAAAGTGAACCGTCCAGCCTGACCACGCGATGGCAGGGGATTACCACCGCCAGTGTATTGGCGGCACACGCGCTGGCCACTGTCCGTAACGCTTTTGGCATACCCAGCTTTTGGGCTAGTTGACTGTAAGTAATGGTCTTTCCGCAAGGAATCTCACGCAAGGCTTGCCACACCCTTTGCTGGAAAGCCGTCCCTTGTATGTCCAATGGCAATTCCAATCCGAGCTTGGGTGCTTCGATAAAACCGACCACCTGTGCGACAAGCGACTCATATCCAGCATCACCACCAATGAGATTTGCCTGAGGAAACTTATCCTGCAATTCACGTAATAAAGTATCCGGAGCATCACCCATGGAAATTGCACATATGCCTTTGGCACTGCTGGCTACCAGGAGGCTACCGAGCGAACATTCAGCCAGGGCAAAACGGATCTCGGTATTAGCGCCGCCTTTCTTGTATTGCGAAGGCTTCATGCCCAAGGTCTGGCTGGATTTTTCATAAAAGCGGCTATTCGATTCATAGCCTGCCGCATAAATGGCATCGGTGATATTGATATTGGCTTGTAGATTTTGCCGCACGTTGTGTGCTCTATGTGCCGACGCATAAGCTTTAGGGGTTAATCCTGTCATGGATTTAAACAGCCGGTGAAAGTGATATTTGCTTAATGCTACGTGAGCGGCCAACTGCGTCAGCGTAGGCGCTACCTCAGCACTTTCTATCAGGCGACAGGCTTCGGCAACCTTTTCTGCATGTGCAGCCGATAAAGCGAGTTGATCTGGTTTGCATCGCTTGCATGGCCTGAACCCGGCTTTTTCTGCTTCACTGGCGGTCACGTGAAATTCAACATTTTCCGGCAAAGGTAGCCGTGCGCCACACGATGGGCGACAGTAAATGCCGGTGGTTTTTACTGAATAAAAGAATTCTCCGTCTGCGTCACGGTCTCGCGTGAGCACTTACTGCCAGCGGGGATCACTCCTGATATCTGGTTCACGGTCACTATGCATGGTCACACTATCCTGCTTGAACTTGTTTGGATAATCACAAAGATACCCGGAAATAAAAATTCAAGAACGCCGATTCTTGCTTTTGAATTACTGCGATGCGTTTTCCACATTTACCAGCTTTGCGGAATGGCACTCACCAGGTAGTCTACAAACGCCCGCACTTTGTTGGTGATGGCATGCCGGTCACGGAAACAGGCGTAGAACTCCAGTGGAACTGTATCCGATTGAACCTCGTCAGCGCTGGCAGGATCGGGCTGAAATAATGCGACTAGCGCTCCCCGGTTAATATCTTTATTGGCGATAAATGTCGCCAGGCGCGTAATCCCCGCGCCTTCAAGCACCAGGCGATGCAGTGAGTCTATGTCATTGCAAATGATGCTGGGCGTGATTTCGGGCGCATAACGGATACCTTGACGCACAAATGTCCAGCTGAATAGACGACCATCCACAGGCACACGAAACATCAGGCAGTCATGCCGCGACAACGCTTCCGGATTGTTCGGGATGCCTTTTCGTTGCAAATAGTCTGGAGAAGCACAGTAGACGACAGGTGCGGTTGCAATCTTTCTGGCGACCAGGCCAGGTTCCAGCTGTTCCTTGAAGCGGATACTGACATCAATATCTTCGGTGACGTGATCCAGACTGCGGTCAGATAACACGACCTCAATCGACAGTTTAGGAAAATTGCGCGCAAATACCGGAATCAAAGGCATCAGGATATGCCGCCCGAAAGCCACGGAGGTGCCTACCCGTAAACGCCCTTGCGGCTGGCCATGAAACTCAGTCACTGCAGATTGCGCACGAGCCAGACCCGCAATCAGATGCTCAACTTCTGCGTAATACAGCTCGCCACTTTCCGTCATCGCCAGATTGCGTGTAGTACGAATCAGCAAGCGCGTGCCGAGTGACTTTTCAAGACGCTGTATATTCTGGCTGGCTGCAGCAGCAGTGATGCCTTGTAACCGCGCTCCGGCAGCAATGCTGCCTGCCTGTACGGCTTTGACGAAACTTTCAATACTTCTGAGCGTATCCATAACTATCGAATAATGAATGCATTCGATAGTTTATCTTTAAGATGAATAAATAATCAATCTTCTACCTGACCAATAAAGATACGAATAAAGTGTCGCTTCGAATATGGAGATGAAAATGAAACAAGTAAACAGCACATACAGAATTCCAAAAAGGTTTACCCCTTATGTGTTTGCTTTCTTTATGGCAGGCATCATGGCTTTTTTAATGTCCATGGTGATTGTGGCGGCGAATAGCGGCATCCATAGCGGATATATTTGGCGTGTATTGCACGCCTACACGCTGGCAATGCCGGTGGCATTTTTTTGCGTGCTGATTGTCAGGCCGGTCGTGATGCACCTGGTATCAGTCGTGGTATACACTGATTAACAAGTCTTCAACCGGCTATCTTTTGCGGTTCTGCAAAGATAGCCAACTCCACATCCACGCTGATCATGTATTAAAACCTTGAATCTCACCCGATAGCAACACGCGTTTTCCTTGATGCCTAGGGACTTCAGAAACCAACGCCAGGGCAATTTTTTTTGCCTCAACCGCTTTGTAATTCATGGGCAGTAATGGATTCAAAAGCGTGCTGAGCCAGGTGCCTATTTTCTCGCCAACCCGTCTGGGCTGGTTCAGCTTTTCCCTGTCACCTATGATCAATGACGGCCGGGCGATAATGAGTGTTTCTAACGCCAGGCTGGATAATGCATCTTCCAATTCGCCTTTCACCCGATTATAAAAAATGGAAGCGTTGGCGTTGGCGCCCATGGCACTGACTAAGCCCAGACGCTTTGCACCCGTCGAAAATCCTGCATGCGCGACTGCCAGATTTGCCTCAAAATCCACCGCCCGGAATGCCTCCTGGCTCCCCGCCTGTTTGATGGTAGTGCCTAATGCGAGATAGATTTCATCCAGAGGAGGCAAAGCAGGAATGAACTTAAAATCCACTACATGGATAGTTAACTTCGGGTGTGAAATATTTAAAGGACGCCGGCCCAATACATGCACCTCTGACACGGAACTATCCTGCAATAAATACACCAATAGTGAGGAGCCTACCAACCCTGATGCGCCAGCCAGAACAACTCGACGATTTGCCATTTGTGATACCTCCCTGGAGTAAATCTGTTTTCCTGAAATCATTCAGACACCAATGATCTATATGATGAGTGACCGCAAAGGCGAGTGTAGGCCAAAAACATATCAACTCAAAAGAAGTACCTATAATTTTATACAGGAAATCAATGCCAGCTTTAAATAGTAACGCCGCGAGATTAGCCACCAGGCTCGCTTTTTTTGTGGGCGGATTTGGTCTTTCATGCTGGGCACCTTTGATTCCCTTTATGCGGGAGAAGCTGCATCTGGATCCCGGCGTGTTAGGTACATTATTGTTATGCCTGGGCCTAGGCTCCGTTTCTGCCATGGTGATGACCGGCGCCATCAGTGCGCGTTTTGGTAACCGTTCCATCATCATCCTGAGTGGCTTCTCACTTGCCATGACCGTCATGCTACTCCCGGTTGCTGAAAGCACCCTGCAACTCGCCATTACCTTATTGTTTTTTGGCGCATCCCTAGGTTCACTGGATGTCTCCATGAACCTGCATGCAGTCGAGGTAGAGAAAGCCTCCGAGTGTTCATTGATGTCGGGTTTTCATGCCATGTTCAGTGTGGGCGGCTTTGCTGGTTCGGCCATCATGACCTTGATGCTGAGTTTGCATATGACCACGTTCAGCAGTGCCTTGGTCTCTGCTATTTTATTAGCCGTATTAATGCTGGCAACCTGGCCTCGGCTATCGCAAACGCCTAAAGGTGAGCATGGACAACTTTTTTCCTTGCCCAGAGGTATTGTGCTGATCCTTGCTTTGTTGACCGGCATCGCCTTCCTGGTCGAAGGCGCCATGCTGGACTGGAGCGCCTTGCTGATTACCGATGCCGGTTTAGTACCCACCGCACAAGGCGGCCTGCCCTATATTATGTTCTCCATTGCCATGCTAAGCGGCCGTTTTATGGGAGATGGCCTGAGTAACCGTTTAGGGGATCGCAGGGTTTTATTATGGGGAGGTATCGTCGCCGTGCTGGGGATGTTTATCGCAGTGCATGCAAGCTCCAGGCTTGCCGCATTGACTGGATTTCTGCTGATTGGCGCAGGGGCTTCCAATACGGCACCTATCCTATTCAGGCTGGCAGGTGCGCAAACCCAGATGCCGACCGGTCTGGCGGTGGCGGCTATTTCCACTGTTGGCTATTCCGGCGTCTTACTCGGCCCCGCCTTGATCGGGTTTGTCGCGCAACAAATCGGCCTGCCCAATGCATTTATCATGCTGGCATTGCTGCTTGGTTTAGTGCCGGTTTTCTCATTTTTGATTACCAAAAAATAAGCCGGAAAAATAAATCGTGTTGCTGCTTCACTGGCCATTTCATGCTTGTAAAGCAGCAATTTAAGGATGCCTGATTTACCTTATTTGACCGCCACATCATGGCCTGCTGACTCAACGGCATAGCACCAGCAACCGTGCCGATTACCCAGCATACCCCACACACCAAAAAACACATTAAGCCATTGTTTTAATTAAGTTTTTATAATGGCACACTTTCTGCAATAAGCAGATTGGTATCACTTCGTTTTGCGCCTGAAAACGCTCGAAAGTCTTATTCCAATCTTTCAAACAGCAGAGAGTTAAAATGACAACAAAATTAAAAATTCATCGTAAACAGTTAGCGGTTCTCACCGGGATGATCCTCAGCAGCCAGGCTTATGCAGATCCGACTATCCAACGGGATGAAAATCTGTTCCTCAATATCGGCCTGGCTTCACGCGTGAGCTTCAGTTCGATCAGCGATGCCGCCCCGAACGGTAGAAGCCGCTCCAAAGACTTTGAAGTGGAAGAAGCGCGTTTATATACCAACGGTAAATTGCATAAAAACGTGACCTATGAATTCAACTTCGCGCGCAATGTCGCTGATGACAAAATTGAATTACTGGATGGTCACCTGGGTCTGGAAATCAACAACTACGTGAATATCTGGGCCGGTCGCTTCCTGCCGGCAGCCAGCCGTGCATCCGCCTCGGCACCAATGTATTCCACAACCTTTGACTTCCCGATTGCGGAACAGGGTTCTTATGAATTTGCCGGTCGTGATAACGGCGCGGTATTTTTTGGATGGGACCAAAGCGCCGCCTTTAAATACTATGTGTCTGCTACCAACGGACGCCAGGGCGGCTCAAACCAGTCTGACAACTTGTCATATGCCACCCGCCTGCAATACAACTTCTGGGATACCGAGCCAGGCTTTTACAACCTTGCCAGCTATGATGGTAAAAAGTCTATCCTTTCCATCGGCGGCTCCTACCGTTACCAGAAAGATGGTACGGGGACTATCCTTAATCAGGGCGATTCCAAATACTGGAACGTAGATGCGCGCCTGGAAAAACCATTAAGCAATGGCGCGGTGCTTGGCGCTGAAGCGTCTTACTATAATTATGATAACGACAATACCGGCGATACCGTGTTACCGGAAGCAAAAGGCTTTTTCGTAAATGGTAGTTACACCTTTGCCGATACGGTATGGATCGGTAAATTCCAGCCAAAAGTGATTTACCAGGAATTTAACAACGATACCACCGGCCTGGATCGCAAGCGCGTGGATGTGGGCGTGGGTTACCTGATTGATGGTGACAGCAACAAACGTATCGATGTGTTCTACTTTAGGGAGAACCGTAATAACCTGCCGGATATTGATGGCATTAAGGCCATTTTCCATGTGGCGCATTTTTTCTAACCCGCCTGCATCAACATCTTAAAAAAACGGCTTTCTGAGCCGTTTTTTTATGGCGAACGCAAGTTTATTTACAACGAGATAAAGTCAACGCTATATTGCATGCTCGTCATTCTGGCGTAGCGATTTCGCACAGCATGCTGTGCTTTCTGCGTAACAGCTGACTTCCGCAGAAGCCAGCGCGCCCTGCAAAAATATCGTCATTCTGGCGGAGGCCAGAATCCAGGCAAGGTTGATGCCAAGCTTGATTAAATCGAAGAGCGGGTTCTACGCTTGCTGTATTTCCTAAATAGGTATTTCTTCAGAATATTCACTGTTCTTTTTCGCCTCTAGGCGAGTGTCTTTCCTTTGCTTGCCCAAAGCAAAGGCACCAAAGTAAAGGGCACCCTAGCCTCCGCTTTTTCCCTGTGTTGCTCATCAGCGCGGGCGGCCAACGAAACTCGCCCTAGCGGCTTGCATAAGACGCAAGCCACCGCGGAACTCGAACAAACGCTGGCCGAAAACTCCCACGCTGACTGCGCTACTCGGCGCGTCAGATAGGGGCCCGTGAAAGGCACACGCTTTCAATTTGAGAGTAATTCTTTGCACTACATCACGCTCAAGCACTGCGGAAAAAGAAGCAAAGAACTAGAGTTACTAGCATTTAATTTTTGATCCTCTAAAGTTTAAAACTCACTTAGCGCGCTGAATGTTACATATCCAATCAACGTTGCACCGTGGTGGTTTAAACGGGCCCCTATCTGACGCGCCTAGTAGCGCAGGCAAAATAAGGAGGAAGGGAGCGACTGTTCGAATCCCGCGGTGGCCTGCGTTTTGTGCAGGCCGCTAGGATGAGTTTCGTGACCGCTTATGCCTAAGTCCGGCAAAGCAACGGACGAAAGTCCTAGTTCGAGCAACGCAGGAATCAAGCGGAAGCTAGGGTACCCTTTCTTTTGGTTACTTATTCTTTGGGCAAGCAAAGAAAAGTAACTCGCCTAGGTGCGAAAAACTACGTTTCAATAACCTCTCAATCACTGCTTACCCAAATACGAGTCACTCAACGCCTGACTGCTTGCTATTGTCTGCGCATCGCCATGATGCGTAATATGCCCACTCTCCAGCACATAGGCATAATCAGCATATCTCAACGCCACCGTGGCATTCTGCTCAGCCAGCAGAAAACTCAAGCCTTGCGTCTGCTGCAACTGGTGCACAATCTCGAAAATTTCTTCCACGATCTGTGGCGCCAGCCCCATGGAAGGTTCATCCAGCAGGATCAGCTTGGGGTTTGCCATTAACGCGCGCCCTATCGCCACCATCTGCTGCTCGCCACCAGAAGTGTAACCGGCTTGATTTTTACGTAATAACTTCAGCCGGGGGAAAAAGTTATACACTTTCTCCAGTTCCTGCGATAACACCTTGGCGGATGGGCGGCGTACAAATGCGCCGGTCAGCAGGTTTTCTTCTACCGTTAAATGGCCGAAACAATGCCGGCCTTCCAGCACTTGCACCAGGCCTTGTGATACCAGCTGTGCAGGCGTGGCCTGGGTCACATCATGGCCTTGGTAAAAAATCCGGCCCTGCACGATTTCACCACGCTGCGCGGGAATCAGGCCGGAAATGGCTTTGAGTATAGTGCTTTTACCCGCCCCATTTGCGCCCAATAAGGCGACAATCGCTTGCGGCCCTACTTGTAGCGAAATATGTTTGATGGCAAAAATGACTTTTTCATAAATCACTTCAATATTATCCAGCTGCAAAATGGCATCGGCAGCCGGATTAAGTTTTTCACTGGTCTGGGACATATCTGTGCTCCTCAATTTGATCTCATGGACACTGTTATAACATTGCCCAAGGCATCAAACTAAAGAAAACAAGGATTCAGTGGCTACGCGAACAAAGTGCTGCGTTGCGCAAGCTTTTCTAATTACAGCATCGTAACCAAGCCGTACTTTTGTACTGTCTTGGTTCCTGCGTTCAGTGCGCCTTGCACTTTGTACCGCTCGCTCACTGACTCCATGTTTTCTTGAACATGCATACCGCTTCCGCGGTATGCATCTCCAATCAAGACAATGTTAAGAATTACTTGGCAGCGACAGTTTCCTTGCTGCAATCACGCGGGGTGATGCCTTTTTCCTTGGCATATTCGTGTGACGATTTTTCGATGATAGGACGCAACAACTGGCGGTCAGCCTGCACCCATTCTGAAATCACGTTCCACTTGCTGCCGTCCCATTGCTGGAAGCGCACCGCACCGCCGCCTTCGTGGTCAGCGCAACTTAACTTCAATGGTTGCACCAGACCCAGGGCACCGAGTTCAGTGAGGCGTTTGTCATCCAGCTTGAGGTTTTCAAAGCCCCAGCGCACTTCTTCCCCGGTCAACGGGCGTTTGCCGAATTTGGCCTGCGCCACGCGAACCGCCTCTACGTTGAGGATGCCATTCACCACACCCAGGTTGTAATACACGTTACCAAAGCGTTTCGGGTCTTGCAGGTTGCCTTTGCCGGCTTTGATCACGTATTGATTGATACCTTGCAACACCGGGAAACTGGTGCCTGAGGGATGCGTGGTGATCGAGATAAAGCCTTTTGCTGCACTGCCTGCTGGTGCCGCATCATCTTCGGAGTTGCTCCAGATATTGCCGATGATATGGTTAGCCGGGAAACCGGTTTTCTGTGCCGTTTTCAACGCTACCGGGTTCATCACGCCCCAGCCGCGCAAGATCACCCAATCCGGTTTGATGCGGCGGATAGTGAGCCATTGTGACTGCTGCTCATTGCCCGGATGCGGCACTTCGAGCAGTGTCAGTTCAAAGCCATATTTCTTGGCCAGCAGTTCCAGTATAGGGCTGGTTTCCTTGCCATAAGGTGAACCGTGATACAAGGTCACGATTTTTTTGCCTTTGAGTTTATCCAGCCCACCGGATTGAGTGGCAATGTAATTCACGATCGCAGACACTTCGCTGTACGGGTTCAACTGCAACGGGAACGCATACGGGAACACGCTACCATCTGTAGAATCGGTGCGGCCGTGGTTGATGGTGATCAGCGGCAATTTGTCAGCGGTAGAGCGTTCCAGCGTGGCATAAGCGATACCGACTGATAGTGGATTGGTCGCTGCGGCTGGCGCGCCGTTCAGGCCTTTCTTAAGGCGCTCGTAGCACTCGACACCTTTTTCCACTACATATTCAGTTTCGCACTCACTCCAGGTGAATTTGACGCCATTGACGCCGCCTTCTTTGGCATTGACGTATTGCAGGTAATCGATAAATCCGCCAAAAAAGCCTGAGCCACCGGCTGCATAAGGCCCGATCCGGTAGCTTTGTAACGGAAAATATTGTTCGTTCGCCGCCTGCACTTGCGAAGTGACGCTGGCGATGCCTAACCCTAATGCCAGCAGCAGCCAGCGATGTTTGCCTAAAAATTTCACTTTGAGACTCCTTGGTTTTAAATAAATATTGAACTATAAAAACAGTTACTAATCGTTTTTGGTTATATAAAAAATTGTAATGAGCCTATTCAACACATGAAAAATCTCCCTTAATGCATTGGATAAACTAGAAACGTAGCGGCCAGACGCGCAGCCGTTGCTTGACGGTTTGCCAGACTTTGGCTAACCCGTTGGGCTCTTTGATCAGGAAAAATATGATCAATGCGCCGAAAATCATCTTCTGAAAATTCTCCAGCTGCCCGGGGTCAATCGCGCCGGCAAACAAGCCCGATGACAGGTTCGACAGTAATATCGGGAACAGCACAATAAAAGCCGCACCCAAAAAATTACCTAAAATGCTGCCCATGCCACCAATAATGATGATGAACAAAATCTGGAATGAGCGCGTCAAGTCAAAGCCGTGCGGCTCGACGGTACCCAGGTAAGTGAAAGCCCAAAGTGCACCTGCAATGCCCAGGTAGAATGAACTGATCGCAAAAGCCAGCAATTTGGTTTTGGGCACGGAGATGCCAATCACGGCCGCCGCAGTATCCATGTCCCGTACCGCCATCCACTTCCTGCCCAGCTCACCGCTGACTATCGTTTTGGCCAACAAGCCAAGTGCGACCACCACGGTCAACGTCAGCAAGTAGCGTCCCACCGGCGAATTGAAATCAGAACCGAACACATGTAATGGCGGCGCTGTGATCACCCCGGAAGAAGAGTTGTTGGAAAACCAGGTGAAATTGGTGAATACCCATTGCACAAAAAACTGGGCTGCAAGGGTAGAAACGATTAAATAAAAGCCTTTGATCCGCAGACTGGGCAAACCGAAAACCAGTCCTACGCCACCGGCAGTGAGCCCGCCTAAAATCAGACTGATGATCAATGGCAACCCTTCAATACGCAGATTGAAGTTATAGGTGGCAAACGCACCCACCGCCATAAACGCCGCTGAACCCAAAGATAATTGCCCGGCATAGCCAGTCAGTAAATTTAGCCCCAGCCCTGCCAGTGACAGCACCAGAAAAGGAATCAGGATTGCGCTAAACCAGTAATCATTGCCTATGGATGGCACCACCAGGAAAGCAAAAGCCAGCAAAAGTGCAAATGCCCACCGCTCCTGCTTGAGCCGGAAAAATCGTTTATCAAAACGATATGTGGTTACAAACTGTCCAGATTCTTTATAAAGCATCTTGCATCCTGCTAAACGCGTTCAATCGCTTTGTCACCAAACAACCCGTATGGCCTGACCAGCAAGAACAGCATCGCCAGCACATACGGAAACCAGTTTTCGATGCCGCCACCGATCAGCGGGCCGATAAATACTTCCGCCAGTTTTTCAGAGGCGCCGACGATAAGCCCACCGACAATCGCACCTTCAATCGAAGTAAAGCCGCCAATAATCAGCACCGGCAATGCCTTCAGGACAATCAGGGACAAAGAGAATTGCACGCCGACCCGCGCACCCCAGAGGATGCCTGCGACCAGCCCGACAAAGCCGGCCACCGCCCATACAATCAGCCATAAACGCTGCAATTTTATCCCCACTGCCAGGGCAGCCAACTGATCGTCAGCCACCGCTCTCAGCGAGATACCAATGCGTGTTTTGTTAAACAAAAAGCCGAGCAAGGCGACTAAACCACCGGCAATCCCGGCAGCAAATAAATCAAACTGTGACAGCAGGATGCCGAATACCTCATAAGGCTCGTCATTGATACCGATGTCGAGCGCATGCACTTGTGCGCCCCATACAGCTTGCGCCAAGCCTTCAACAATATAGCTCAGGCCCAGCGTGGCCATAAACAGGGTGATAGGCGAACGATTCACCAACTGCCGCAGCACCAGCACTTCTATCAACCAGGCCAGCACCGCCATGGTGATCAATGTAGTTGCAAATGCACCCCAGAACGGAATACCGCGTTCAACCAGGCTGACGAAGGTCAATGCGGCAAACAGCACCATAGAGCCCTGCGCGAAATTAAACACCCCGGAGGCTTTGTAGATCAGCACAAAGCCGATGGCGACCAGCGAATACATCACCCCGGCCAGCAAACCGCCGGTAAACACTTCCAGAAAAAAATTCATTGTTTCGTCATCCTCTGCCAGCCTGGGCCAAATTTAGTGTTTAGTACCCAGGTAGGCGGCCAGCACTTCGGGGTTGACCCGCACTTCGTCCGGCGTGCCATCACCAATTTTCTTGCCATAATCCAGTACCACCACATGGTCGGAAAGTGACATCACGACGCCGATATCATGTTCGATCAACACGATGGTGGTGCCAAACTCCTGGCGGGTCTCTACGATAAAGCGGCTCATCTCGGCTTTCTCCTCGGCATTCATGCCGGCCATAGGTTCATCCAGCAATAGCAACTCGGGCTCTGCCGCCAGTGCACGCGCCAGTTCAACCCGTTTCTGCAAACCATAGGGTAAATTGCCGACGATGCTGTTTCGCCAGGGTTGCAGCTTGAGGAAAGCAATCACCTGCTCGGCCTTTTGCCGTTGCTGTTGGGCGTCAGCGGGTGCCCGCCCGACATTAAACACCTGCTCTATCCAGCTGCTTTTCACTTTGAGGTTGGTGCCCGTCAGCACGTTATCCAGCACTGACATGCCTTTGAACAAGGCAATATTCTGGAAAGTCCTCGCTACACCACGCCTGGCTGCCCATTGCGGATGCATGTTTTTCCTGGCATTACCCTTGTAAACAATTTGCCCTTCATCAGCCTGGTAAACGCCATTGATCACATTTAACAGTGAGCTTTTACCAGCGCCATTGGGGCCAATCAGGGCGCAGATTTCGCCTTTTTTCACTGAAAAACTGATGTTGGTGATGGCTTTCACCCCCTTAAAGGATAAGGAGATACCATCCAGGCGTAATAGCTGCGTTGCCTCTGTCATACTGCTGCGCCTTTCATATTGCCGCATCGTTCATATTGCTGCTCTAAGGTTTTTCAAACCAAAGTAATGTTCGGTATGGCTGGGTGGGCGTGGAATCACTTGTAAAGGACTGGCCTGCCAGTCTGCCTCTTCCGGCCAGTCCCGCACCTGGATACCGATTGATTTAAAGAACTGCTCTGCTTCGGCTGATAAAGGCTCGCCAACCAAGAGTGGCACGCGCGCATGCCGCAAACCCAGTACGTCTTTCAAGGGCAGAATCACCAGCCAGTTTGCAATTGCCGCCAGCAGCGGCACACGTTTCTGGTATTGATGCAGCGCCCATTTAACTAATGTAAATTGCCAGCTGGCTGGCAGCGGCCAGCGTGATTGAACCAATGTATACAGCCTTTGATAAGTCGCCGCTGTCCCTGCGACCAGGGTAGGCCCCAGTTCCCGGCGATCAGTGTCCCGGGTGGACAGGTTTTCAGGGAAATTAAGCTTGAAGCCGGCCAGCAACCAGGGTGAAAGCAGGTAGCGCGCATGGCCGCTGGCGGCAAACGCACGCGCTGCCAGCGCTTCTTCCTTATCAGTCAGTAACTCATGTACAACCAGCTGACGGCCATTTTTCAACAACTCTGCGTGGCTAAGTTCACGGTACTCCAGTTGATAGGCATCGCCCAAACGGTAAAAACGGAAAGCAAGACTTTCCGGCTTCGCCACGGCGGCCAATGTGCCATGCACAGCTTCACCAACCGAGATGATGTTCGTGTAAGCATGAATGGCAGGATGTGTGTAATCAGCCAGGCCGCGCGCATTGGCATAAATCAGCACTGAGACATCCGGCTTGGCGTCAAACACCTGGTCAACTTGCGCTTGTGCTTCAGCAAATACAAATTGTGGCCGCAAGGTATGCAACAGATCCAGCAACTGCGGTTGTGCATAGGCAGGGTCTAATGGTGCGGCGATGCCTCCCAGCCAGTGTGCTGCCAGAGACAGCAACAAGGCTTCCGGCCTTGGCTCACTGAGCAGGAACAGCGTATCGCCGCTGCCGAACCCTTGCTGCTTTAAAAATCGCGCTGCCAGCAGCACTTTGTTGTGTACTGCGTGCCAGGGTTGTTCATGCCAGATACCCAGTTTTTTATGGCGGATAGCGACCTGTGCAGGCCGCTTTTCAGCCTGCACAGCGAGCCAGTCGGGTAATGTATCAGCGGCCATCGTCTTTAGCTCTGTTAGTCTTGATCAGGCGGCCTTCGCCAGTTTTTTGGCTTCCAGCTCACGCACCAGCGGCAATACTTTTTCACCAAAGTAAGCCACCTCTTCCTGGAAGTGCAGGAAGCCGGACAGGATCAGGTCAACGCCAACGGCTTTCAATTCAACAATACGTTCAGCAATCTGTTGCGGTGTACCGATCAGGTTGGTTTTAAAACCATCGTTATACTGCACCAAGTCTTCAAACGTCGATTTTGCCCAGTTGCCTTCTTTTTCCGGGCTGGCAGCACCCGCATTTTTCACTTCGTGGCCAAAGGCATTCACGGCATCAGGGTTGGCCTTGTCGATAATTTCTTTCAGCACAGCCCTGGCCTCTTCTTCAGTGTCGCGCGCAATCACGAAAGCATTCACGCCGACTTTGACGCTGTGATTATTGGCAGCAGTCTTGGCACGGATATCATCCACTTGTGCCTTGATGCCTTCCACGGTATTGCCATTGGTGAAATACCAGTCAGACACGCTGGCGGCATTGTCACGCGCAGCACGCGAACTGCCACCCTGGAAGATTTCCGGATGCGGCTGCTGCAATGGTTTCGGTTTCAATGTGTAGTTGCTAAAGCGGTAGAAGTCACCGCGGTAGGTAAAGTTATCCTGGGTCCAGATACCTTTTAAGGCTTCGATAAATTCTTTTGAACGGCGATAGCGCTCATCATGGTCCAGCCAATGTTCACCAATCGCGGTAAATTCGCCGCGGAACCAGCCGGAAACGATATTGACCGCGACGCGGCCTTCAGTCAGCAAATCAATGGTTGCCAGCTGCTTGGCCGCCAGTACCGGATTCCAGGGACCTGGCAGAATCGCTGCAATCACTTTCAGTTTGGTGGTCGCTGCCAGCAAGGCATGTGAAAACGAGACTGACTCATGCTGGAACTCAGCGCCATAACCGGCAGTAAAGCGAATCTGGCTCAAGGCATATTCAAAACCCGCCTTTTCGGCAATTTGTGCCAGTTTACGGTTGTAATCGATATCCCAGCTGGTGCGCTGTTCGATATTACTGACCACCAGGCCACCACTGACGTTAGGTACCCAATATGCAAATTTAATGTTTTCTGTACTCATCACCCAATCTCCAAATCTGTTTTACTCTAATACTGGTTTTCTCTAAATACTGGCCTGCGTCAAACCGCTTGCAGGCTGGCAGCCTTCACAAGTTCACGATGTGTTAATAATGGCAATGCCCGCTCTATCGCCAGCTCGATACGGGCTTTCACGGTTTCACTTTTCACTTTGTAGTTTTCAAAGTCGCCCTCGGTGGCGTATACGCCAATAGGCAAGGTCAATGCCTGGAAAAAGCTGAATAGCGGCCTCAGCTCATGGTCGATAATCAGGGCATGGCGCTCACTGCCGCCGGTCGCTGCCAGCAATACCGGCACATCAATCAATGCTTCGTAATTGACCAGGTCAAACAGGTGTTTGAACAAACCAGTGTAAGACGCGCGGTAAACCGGCGTTGCCACAATCAGCAGATCAGCGGTTTCAATCGCTTCAATATCTTTCTGCACTTTCGCAGGCAGCTGTTTAGGGTCAAATGAAGACACCAGGCTGCTGCCGATTTCGCTCAACTCAATAGAATGCAGTTCAATCGGAATATGCTGGCCCAGCTGCTGGGTCAAGGCTTCTACGAGGGCGGCAGTGCGTGAAGGTAATTTATAGCTGCCTGATACAGCAGTAACTCTTAATGGACGACTCATGTGTGGCTCCTAAACTTTGGTTGCCGGCGCCAATTTGATGTGTTCAATATCGGTGAGCCAGCTCCCTGTAGATATAGCAGCAACCATGCCAAGAGTATTTTTTTTATATATTTCAATGACTTATGAAAATTAAGCGCCATTTAACCATGTTGAAATTTAGCTATATATGCTGATGCACTGCTGATATAGCAGCAGCTAAAACAGAAATACAGCACCTGACTCACGCTTTACCAGCTAAAAACTAGCTATTAGGTGCTGATTAATCAGCACCCATTCAGCAGAAAGCTGTTTCTAAAGCGCTCAACGTCATCACGAAATTAAATAAAACATTTAAATTCAATTACTTATCTATTGGCATGCTAAATGCAATAGCTACACCGACGCGCAGCGCTATTTAAGAACTAAATGACTGCGCTTTTAAATCTCCCTTATTTTTAGTTAGAAGGATTCAAATATGACTGCACATGCAAGCAACCTTGCGCATTTGCCAGAGAGCCTGAACCAGGCGCACGAACATCGCGGCAGGGATGCCGCCCATATTATTAAAAGTGATGCCGAAGCCATCGCGGTTGCACATCAGGTAGCCACTGAAATCGCCAAAGAGGCTTCCATCCGCGACAAGGAAAGACGCTTGCCGCGCAAAGAGCTGGATTTATTCTCCAGCAGCGGCTTGTGGGGCATTACCGTGCCTAAGGAATATGGCGGCGCAGGAGTTTCTAATAAAACCCTGGCAGAAGTGATTGCAATAGTGGCAGAGGCTGACCCCAGCATAGGCCAGATCCCGCAAAACCATTTGTATATGGTGGAAGGTTTGCGCCTGGATGGCACGGATTTCCAGAAGCGCTACTTTTTTGACCTGGTGCTGCAAGGCGTACGCTTTGGCAATGCCTTTTCTGAAGTCGGCACCAAAAGCGTCAATGATGTGAAAACCAGGCTGACACCCGCCAACAGCGGCTACTTCCTGAATGGCAAAAAATTCTATTCCTCAGGCGCGTTGCTGGCGGATTGGGTGCCAGTGGTGGCCAAAGACGAAAACGACAATACCGTGGTGGCGTTCGTCCCGGCTGGCGCTGAAGGCCTGACCATTATTGATGACTGGTCCAGTTTCGGCCAGCGCACTACTGCGAGCGGCACCACCATCCTGGACAATATTTTTGTGCCTAGCGAACATGTAGTGCCGCATCACCTGGCGTTTGACCGTCCTACGGCCATGGGTCCGGTGGCACAAATCATCCAGGCAGCGGTAGATACAGGCATTGCACGTGCAGCATTTAAGGACACACTGCATTTCGTGCGCAATTACACCCGTCCATGGATAGATACCGAGCTGGAACATGGTTATGAAGATCCGCACACGATCAAGGATATCGGCGACCTGCAAATCCGTATCCATGCTACGGACGCATTATTGGCCCGTGCAGGTGAATACATCGATGAAGCGCAACGCAACCCGAATGAAGAAACTGTCGCGGAAGCTTCGATTGCAGTGGCTGAAGCCAAGGTGCTGAGTACTGAAACCGCTTTGCTGGCAGGTAGCAAGCTGTTTGAACTGGCTGGCACGCGCTCCACACTCGGTGAGTACAACCTGGACAGGCACTGGCGCAACGCACGTACGCATACACTGCATGACCCGGTACGCTGGAAATACCATGCAGTGGGCAATTACAGCCTGAACAAGGTGAAGCCACCGCGCCATCCATGGATTTGATTCAAGAATTCAGCTAAAAATAAAGCCCTCGATTGAGGGCTTTATTTTATATAGCTACCTGAAAAGCACAGCGTTTTTTCAGTTACCGCCAGGCATTTTTAAATATAGCTGATTGCGGAATCCAGCAGTTTATTCTGCAAACGGCTAGGCGCCGGACGTTCGCTTTGATAAGGGAAAGTTTGCTCCAGGTCCTGCTCACGGTACGTAATCAGTTCAGCAATGGTGATGATTTTCAAACCATGCTTTTTAGCGAATAACAGCAGGTCCGGTCGCCTTGCCATGCTGCCATCGTCATTGACGATTTCGCACAACACACCGACAGGGCTGAGGCCTGCCATCCGTGCTAAATCATAAGCGGCTTCGGTATGCCCCGGGCGTTCAAGCACACCACCTAACCGCGCCCGTAACGGGAATATATGGCCAGGCCTATGAAACTCGTTTGCCTGGCTGTTAGTGTTGGCCAATGCCCTTAACGTTAAGGCTCTGTCCGCAGCAGAAATGCCGCTGGTGGTGCCGTATTTATAATCCACACTGACCGTAAAAGCAGTCCTGAACGGGTCTGCATTTTGAGCCACCATCTGTGGCAGTGCCAGCGCATTCAGTCGCTCTTCACCAAGGGCGACGCACACCAGGCCACTGCTATGCCTTACCAAAAACGCCATTTGTTCAGTCGTGATCTTCTCCGCAGCGATGATTAAATCACCTTCATTTTCGCGGTCAGTGTCATCCACCACAATCACAAACTCGCCATTGGCGATAGCCTCAATCGCTTGGCTGACAGCATCAAACTTTTCCAGATTATTTTGCATTTAAAACACTTCCTTATTCTTTTTCGCCCAGATTTAATAATCCGGCTGCGTTGCGGTAAAACACTTTATCCAACACTTCGTCCTTGAAACCCAGTTGGATAAAATCATCAATAGTTTGCTGCATGGGCCGGAAAGGATACGAGGTACCAAACAACAGCTGGTCACCCAAAAACTTGTTGGCTGCCTGCACATAGAGCTCAGCACCCGGCTGGAAGATATACATATCAGGTACCAGGTATAAGTTGGGGTAGCGGAAAGCCGCACCAACGATTTCGTTCACAAACGGGTAATAGCCGTGAAAGCAAATGATATTTAAATCCGGGTATTTCCTGGCTAGCCGCGCGACCGCATTCGGGTGCGCATAATCCAGGTCTGGCGTGGTTGGTCCGGACATCACGCACACCGGCACCTTGTGGCGTTGGCACGCCTGATAAACCGGATCAAATATCGGGTCATCTACATAACGTGCAGGCTTGCCGAAACCAGGTTCGATGTTGATGGCTTTGAACTTATGGTCATTGATAGCCTGATCAATCGCTGCCAGCGCACTCTCCACACCGCGGGTTTCGATATCCACCGAACCCAATCCCACCAGCTTAGGGCTGTGTCTTACCAACTGAGCGACCTGATTATCATCTATCGTCAGATCTGGTGTTTCACGGCCGACTACCACAGCGTAATCAATCCCAGCCTCATCAATTTCCTGCAGGTACCCTTCAACCGTGTAAGAGCGGCGGAAATGTTCAGGCTCCAGCGAACCCACCCGCTGATTAAGCCACTTTGCTGTTTCGTATGAAGGCGTGTTGGGAGTTGCGCCAAAGAAGTCATGCAAAAATGCAGGACGGTTGCGCATATCAATTATTTTTTGTTTCATGAAATCAATTCAATCAAGAGTTTAAGCGTAGAAACTTGGGGTTGGATAATTGCCATTCAGTGCCCAATCCCCCAGGTCTTTCAGTTTGTAATCCACCGGGTCGTGTAAGGTGTATACCCGCAAGTTGCGCCAGTACCTGTCCATGCGCAGTTTGGCGGTGGTGGCCCTGGCACCTGCAACCTCGAATATGCGCGTCGTCACATCCAGACCGGATTTTGTCGCATTCACCTTGGCGGAAAACACCGCCAGCGCCAGTTCACCCCTGGTTTTTTCGTCCAGGGAAAGGTCTTTTTCCCAGGACAGGTCAAGCAAAGTGGCTGCGTGGTCAGCAAGGATGGCCGAGGCATGCAGACCGGCCCAGAATTCGCCGTAATGCAGCAGCGTAAACGGGTCCTGATGTATGGTTTGCGCCAGCGAGCCAGACCAGACGCGGCTGTTGCTGCTGGTGTACTTGACACCTTCTTCCAACGCGCCTTCGGCAATGCCAATGTAGATATTGGTGAATATCAATTGCGCGACCAGCGAGCGCAGGCTGGCAAAAGAAGAACTCAGCGGACCCGGATCAATCAGTAACTCGCCATCTTCGACCAATAGCTGCTCAAACTCTGCACTTCCGCTGTCGGTCTGGCGCTGGCCGATATTGTCCCAATCGCCTTTCAGGTGTATGCCCTTGCGCTGGGTAGGTACCGCCGCGACCAGGAACTTGCCGGTATTTTCCTCAATGGCGGAAACAATCATGTAGTCCGAATCCATAGAGCCCGAGCAAAAACTTTTCTGGCCGGTGAATTCATAACCACCGGAAATCTTGCGTGCTATGGTGCGGTTATCCAGCGGGTTGAGTGCATTTCCCCACCAGAGGTTATGACTGGCGGTTAACCGGTAATAGTGCTGCCATTGCGTGTCACTGGCGTACAGGCGGATAGAAGTCAGCATCAAAAACTGGAAGGCAAATACCTGGGCGATGGAACTGTCGACGCGGGCGATCTGGCGGATGATGGTGTAGATTTCCTGCCAATTACCTCCCAGGCCGCCATAGGTTTGCGGGATGAGTAATTTCAATAACCCGCTATCGCGAACCGCCTGCCTTTGCTCGTAAGGCGTGCCACCTGCCGCATCGCGCTCTACCGCTGTTTTGGCTAAATAGGCGACCAGTTGCTGCGTGACCTGCTGCGGGTCGCCACTGAACGAGATGCCATGCTGATTAAATGTGTCGTTCTTTAATGTACCGCCGTTCAATGCTATTTCTTTGGATTCATCTTTTTGGCGGGCGTTAACTGCAAGTGTCATTACTTTCCCCTACGCCGCATGTTTAACCGGTCTGGCCGCGCCAAAGGGCCCGGTCATGTTGGTGTTGATACTCACCTCGGCTTCTACCCTGGGCTGCACCGGCAATAGCGGAAACAACAACTCGGCGACGCGGTAAGATTCTTCCAGATGCGGATAGCCGGAGAAGATAAAGTAATCAATCCCTAGCGATTGATACTCTTTGATCCTGTCAGCCACTTCCTGTGGGTTACCCACCAGCGCTGTGCCCGCGCCGCCGCGCACCAAACCTACCCCTGCCCACAAATTGGGAGACACTTCCAGCTTGTCACGCCGACCCTGATGTAATTCGGTCATTTTCTTTTGCGCGACTGAATCAAAATTCGCAACTGCTGCCTGTGCAGCAGCAATCGTGTCATCGGTCACATGCGAGATTAAATCCTCGGCTGCCGCCCAGGCTTGCTCACTGGTTTCGCGCACAATCACATGCAGGCGGATACCGAATCGGATACTGCGCCCCTGCTGTGCCGCCGCCTCGCGAATCACGCGGATTTTTTCCGCTACCGCTGCCGGTGGCTCGCCCCAGGTCAAATGCACATCTACATGCTTGCTGCTCAGTGCAATGGCTGCTTCAGAAGCACCACCGATAAATAATGGCGGATAAGGCTTTTGCAGGCTGCCAGTGGGCAGGCTGGCACCTTTGACGCGCAAGTAATCGCCTTCAAAATCAACCACTTCTTCTGCCAGTACTGCACGCCAGATAGATAAAAATTCTTCCGCTTCTGCATAGCGCTCGTCATGGGCGAGAAAGCTGCCTTCCGCCTGCTGCTCTGCCGGGTCGCCACCAGCCACCACATTGATCAGCAAACGGCCACCGGAAATGCGGTCCAGGGTGGAGGCCATCCTGGCGGACACCACTGGAGATATAAATCCAGGACGCGTGGCGACTAAAAATTTGAGTTGTTTGGTTTCATTGATCAGGGCAGAAGAAATCACCCAGGCGTCTTCGCAGGAACGGCCGGACGGAACCAGTACGCCACCAAAGCCCAGCCTGTCGGCTGCCTGTGCAATTTGTTTTAAATAAGAGAATGTTGCCGGCCTGGCACCCTTGCTGGTGCCTAGGTAACGCTGGTCCCCATGTGTGGGTAAAAACCAGAAAATTTCCATAATAGTGCTTTCCTTCACTCGTGCTACAGATTGAGTGAACAACTGCAAAGAGCATGCCATAAATAAAAATCAATCAATTCAGTCACTTAAATGATAGAAATTCAATGTTGCTGGATAAGCAGCACAATTAACCGGGGTGCTGCTGTATCAGCAGCACAGTTGCTGATACAGCAGCAGATGTGGTTTTAATAAGAAATATAGAGTTATTTGATTGCCACAACCTCAACCTATCTATAAATAAATAAGCTATTGTTTTATATATACTTATTGCCAATATCAAGACACTATTAAAGCTGCGGCATGCTGAAAATCAGCACTCAATTGAGTTGGCACAAATCCTGCTGAATATTCCAGCATAAGCAATAAGCTGGATATAACTTTTGAATATAAATCAATTTGCCCTCATACCCACAGTGCACCTGAGTGATGGGTTGGAACCTTTGGCGGTAGCGAGACTATTGGCTGATTCATTTGCACTGACCGCAGTGGAGCGTGATCATCGCGGTGGCACACCAAAATTTGAACGTGATGCGTTGCGCAACAGTGGCCTGCTGTCGTTAATCATTCCACAGCAATATGGTGGCTATGGTGCCAACTGGCAGGAAACCTTGCTGGTAGTACGTGAGTTTGCCAAGGTGGATAGTTCGATTGCGCATGTGTATGGCTTTCAACACCTGATGCTGGCAACTGTGCGCCTGTTTTCGCGGCCTGACCAATGGGAACGCTGGTTTGAGCAAACGGCACAACTGGACTGGTTCTGGGGTAATGCGCTCAACCCTTTAGATGACAGGACGATTTCGAAATCGTACGCGCACTGGCATGAGTTTTCCGGCAAGAAAAGTTTTTGTTCCGGCGCGCTGGATTCGGAAATGCTGATTGCATCGGCAATCAGGAAAACAGATGGCGAATTGGTGATTGCGGCTATTCCCACGTTGCGGACGGGTATTACTATCATGGATGACTGGGACAATATCGGCCAGCGCCAAACTGATAGCGGCACCGTGAATTTCGAGAAAGTACGTGTTGAAGAAAACGAACTGCTGACCGAGCCGGGGCCACTCAGCAACCCTTTTGCATGTTTAAGGCCGCTGATCGCGCAATTGATCCTGACCAATATTTACCTGGGCATTGCAGAAGGCGCTTTTAATGATGCGCAAAACTACACCTTGCACGAAGCCAGGCCATGGAAGAATTCTAACGTGGCTTTGACCAGCGAAGATCCCTATATCCTCAGCCATTATGGCGAGTTTTGGGTGAGCCTGGAGGCCACACGTGCGCTGACCAACCTGGCGGCAGAAAAACTGGATGACGCCTGGGCAAAAGAATTGGCATTAACTGAAGAAGAGCGTGGCCTGGTAGCAACCAGCATCAGTGCCGCCAAAGTGCTGGCTACCCGCACCGGCCTGGATATTACCAGCCGCATGTTCGAAGTCGCGGGTTCAAGGGCAACACATGCAGGCTTGAGACTGGACCGGCATTGGCGCAACCTGAGAACACATACCCTGCATGACCCCATAGATTACAAAATCAAGGAGCTGGGTGAATGGGCGCTGAATGGCAGCTTCCCTAACCCTACATTTTACTCATGAAAATTATGGACAAATTTATCGAGCAACTGGATTACGCGAATGATGTGACCACCCGCGAGAACGAAAAGAAGCTGCTGACGCTGCCGAATTCGCGTTCGCTGACGACCTCTATCCGTGCCACGGCGCAGGTGTTTGAAGACCCTAAATCTATCGCACTGCTGAGCCGCATCAATCAGATCGCGCCCAGTGATGCTAATGTGCTGATCATAGGTGAAACCGGTACCGGCAAGGAACTGATTGCCAGGCATGTGCATGAGCTCAGCAACCGTAAAGGCAAACCGTTTGTCGCGGTAAATTGCGGTGCATTCTCTGAAACCCTGGTTGAAAGTGAATTGTTCGGCCATGAGAAAGGTGCGTTTACCGGCGCCTTTGTTGCGAAAGCAGGCTGGTTTGAAGCGGCTAATGGCGGGACACTGTTCCTCGATGAAATTGGCGATTTACCGCTCAACATCCAGGTCAAATTGCTGCGTGTGTTGCAAGAGCGCGAAGTCGTCCGCCTTGGCGCACGAAAATCGACACCCATTGATGTGCGGCTGGTGGCGGCGACTAATGTCCGGCTGGAGGAAGCAGTACAGGCGGGTAATTTCCGGGAAGATTTATTCTATCGCTTACGCGTTGCCCACCTGGAATTACCAACCTTAAGAAACCGCCCCGGCGATATACTGCCGCTGGCTGAGTACTTCGTCGGTGAATACACACGCCGCCTGGGTTATTCAGAAATCCGCCTGGATGACTCCGCCAGGCAGAAACTGCTACAGCACAGCTGGCCAGGCAACATCCGTGAACTGGAAAATGTCATCCACCACTCACTGCTCATCTGCAAAAACAATCTGGTACGTAGCGAAGACCTGCACCTGTCTTCCATCCAATTGCACCGCCAGAAATCTGAACAGCAAGTGCAACATCAGGCTGAAGCAGATGTTCTGAAAGAGGCCTTCGACCAGTTATTTGAGTCAGGCAGAGAGGATTTATATACCTATTTTGAAGACGCGTTTGTCAAAGCCGCCTATGACCATTGCCACCAGAACCAGGTGCAAACCGCCAAATTACTCGGCGTCAGCAGAAACGTAGTTCGCGCCAAGCTGATCAAAATGGGAGCCATCAATGCGCTTAGATGATTTGCTGCCCGCATTAGAGGCCGAGCGCATCACCCTGAAAGCGACTTCGAAATTACCCACGCAATACGGCGAATACCTGTTGCATGTGTTTGAAGACACGCAAACCCATATTGAGCATATTGCATTGGTGCTGGGTGATATCGCAGGCCAGAGTAATGTGTTAACCCGCGTCCACTCCGAATGCCTGACTGGTGACGTGTTTTCATCGCAACGCTGCGATTGCGGCGATCAGTTCAAGCTGGCGCAGTCACTTATCCAGCAAGAAGGAAAAGGAGTTATCGTTTATCTGCGCGGCCAGGAAGGCCGGGGCATAGGCATCACCAACAAGATACTGGCTTATGCGCTACAAGATAGCGGGCTGGACACCGTGGACGCCAACCTTAAACTAAACCTGCCGGTGGATAGCAGACAATATGAAGCCGCTGCTGTCATTTTAAAAAAACTCGGTATCGCTTCCATCACCCTGCTCACTAATAATCCGGGAAAGGTCTCATCATTGCTTTCCCATAAAATCGTGATTGATAAAATCCGACCTTTGCAGACAGAAGTGAACGCCTCGAATCAATCCTATTTGTATGCTAAGAAATTAAAATTGGGACATGTGCTATCCATATAAAACAATCAAACTCTATAACTTGATTGATTAAGGCAGTCTGCAACGCCATGATTCCAGAAGCGTAAGCATGCCCTCCTACGCAACCAACCCAAGAAAAGCCAAATTGGCCCTACTCATATAAATCCTTACTGAAACCTTAAAAACACCAGTCACGATTTGGCATTTGAGACAGCCATGGTAATAACTATCTGTTTAGAATCATAAAAATTTAAGTCTTATAAAAAATGACTCGAACACTTTTATATATTTTATCGATAACTTTAAGCGTTCTTATTGGAGTTTCAGGGATTACTATGAAATCTATCCCACCTTGATCGGCATTTTGCCAATAAGTTTGTCGAGGGTGACAGGATAGTCACGCACACGAACACCTGTGGCATTGTAAATGGCGTTCGATACTGCTGCAGCCACACCACAGATACCTAACTCCCCGACGCCTTTGGCTTTCATAGGGGATGAGATAGGATCAGTTTCTTCCAGGAAAATCACTTCCTGGTGCGGAATGTCTGCATGTACTGGGACTTCATAGCCTGCCAGATCATGATTCACAAAATAACCATAGCGCTGGTCGACCTCCAGTGACTCCATCAAAGCAGCCCCTACCCCCATGGTCATCGCGCCAATCACCTGGCTACGTGCCGTTTTTGGATTAAGGATGCGCCCGGCTGCGCAAACGGCTAACATACGGCGAATCCTGGTTTCGCCGGTGTAAGCATCCACAGCAACCTCTACAAAATGTGCACCAAAGGTGGACTGCTGGTATTTTTTATCAAGATCACCGAATTCAATCGTATCTTCAGCGTTTATACCTTGGCTGCCCGCCAATTCCGCCAGAGTAAAGCTCTTTGAGCCATGAAGGATTTTCTCATCAGCAAAAACAGCACTCTCGATATTGAAATTTGCTTTTTGCGCGATGGCTTCCCGCAATTTGACACAGGCAGCATACACACCTGAAGTAGAACTGTTACCGCCCCACTGACCGCCTGAACCAGATGAAACCGGAAAATTCGAGTCGCCAAGTCTGACATTGACCTTTGCTAAAGGCACGCCCATCATTTCCGCCGCCGTTTGGGCAATGATGGTGTAGCTGCCGGTACCGATGTCCGTCATGTCAGTTTCAACAGTCAAATAGCCACGCCGATCCAGACGTACGCGCGCAGCTGATTTCGTGACGATGTTATCCCGATAAGCGGATGCGACTCCCAATCCAATCAACCAGCGGCCTTCACGCAATACCCCAGGCTTAGCTTTTCGTTTGCTCCATCCAAATTGTTTAGCGCCAGTTTGGAAGCACTTCACCAGTTGGCGTAAGGAAAATGGTGGATGAGGATTTGGTGGCTCTTTTTCTTCAGTTTTTTTGGATTGTGAATCTGTCGATGAAGGTTTAGCAGGAGAGTCCGGAACAGTTTGAGTGTCATTCCTGATGCGGAACTCAATGGGATCCATGCCTAATTTCTCTGCCATTTCATCCATGGCGATTTCCAGCGCCGCCAGCCCGGAAGCCTCGTTTGGCGCACGCATGGCGTTGGCTTCA
Source organism: Methylophilus sp. Leaf414 (assembly GCF_001425425.1). NCBI lineage: Bacteria > Pseudomonadati > Pseudomonadota > Betaproteobacteria > Nitrosomonadales > Methylophilaceae > Methylophilus > Methylophilus sp. Leaf414. The sequence goes on from NZ_LMQQ01000001.1 coordinate 821,696, forward strand.
GGTAGATCCAGCCTGGACACGCGATTCGAGGTCATCCGGTTTGCTCCCGCATACAGGGAGCGCGTCTGGAATGCGCCGGCCTCAGGCCCGCCCTCCGGCAAGTTGCCCGACCAGCTTTCATGGCCGATAGCGGTAATCAGTCCATCTTTATGAGCGCCAATGCGTATGCGCTGAATCGTTGCGGAACGGTGCGTTGTATTGTTAGGGATCAAAGCGCGCTGCAAACTCACTTTCACGGGGCGTTGTGCGGCCCTGGCTGCAAGGGCGGCCATTAAGGCATCAGAGCGCAAAAATAATTTGGCACCAAATCCACCACCGATATACGGGGATATCACCCGCACTTTTTCCTTGGCAATGCCGAGAGTCTTCGCCATATCTCCAACCGCCCAATCGATCATCTGATTAGAGGTCCATAGTGTTAACTGGCCGCCATCCCAGGCTGCAATCGTGGCATGCGGTTCCATCATCGAATGCGATTCATGGGAGGTGGAGTAAGTCGCATCCAACTTTAAAGATGATGATGCAAAAGCGGCGTCGAAATTACCTACGGCACTCTCACCCGCTGTACCCGTATCATCTGTGGGGACGCCTTTGGGCTTTTCTTTTTCCAGGTCATAATAGCCCTTGGATCGCTCATACTTAACCTGGATCAGGTGAGCGGCAGCCCGGGCTTGTTCAAAGGTTTCGGCCACCACAATGGCGATAGCCTGGTGATAGTGCTGAATTTCTGGGCCACCCAGCAACAGGGCTGTATTGAATTTACCTTTAGCGAGCTTTCCCGCATTTTGGTAAGTCACGATTGTGATTACGCCAGGATAAGCTTTGGCAGCTGATAAATTAAGTGAGGTAATGTGGCCTTTTGCAATACTCGATCCAAGTATGTAACCATAGGCCTGGTTTGCGATAACGTCATTCCGGTCATAGGCATAAGGCGCGGTGCCAGTGGTTTTGAGCGGGCCATCAATGCGGGAAACGGGCTGACCCACCACTTTCAGCTGGTCTATAGGGTTATTGGTTGCCGGGGTATCGAATTTCATGGTTATGCCTTCGCTTCATTGATGACCGACGCTAGCGTACGTTCCACTAGGGACACTTTAAATGCATTGTCATGTGTGGTACGCGCATTTGCCAACAACTTAGCCGACACTGCTTTGGCCCCTTTCGGCAAAGCCCGCTCAGCTTCCTCAACGCGCCAGGGCTTATGTGCCACGCCGCCTAGCGCCACTCTGCCTGATCCGTCTCGTTGAATAATGGCTGCAACAGATACAAGAGCAAAGGCATAAGATGCGCGGTCCCTTACTTTCCGGTAAATGTGAATGCCTCCAACAGGCGGCGGAAGTGTCACCGCAGTGATCAATTCCCCCTTCTCCAGCGTATGTTCGATCTGGGGTGTATTACCAGGTAACCTGTGCAACTCAGCAATAGGTATTGATCGGGTTGACCCGTTCGAACGAACTGTCTCAATCGTCGCATCCAATACCCGCATGGCAACAGCCATGTCGCTAGGATGAGTAGCAATACATTGATCACTCACGCCTACAATCGCATGATTGCGGCTATATCCGCCAAGTGCCGCACAGCCAGTCCCGGGCTCCCGTTTGTTACAGGGCAGATTGGTATCATAAAAATAAGCACAGCGAGTACGCTGTAATAAGTTACCCGCCGTGGTTGCCTGATTTCTCAGCTGACCGGAGGCGCCTGCAAGCAAGGCTCTTGAAAGGACGCCATATTTGCGCCGCACAATGTCATGCGCAGCAAGGTCCGTATTGCGCACCAGGGCACCGATTCGTAAACCCCCATCGGTGGTAGGTTCAATTTTGTCCAAGCCAAGGTCATTGATATCAATTAAATGACCAGGAGTCTCTACCTGCAATTTCATTAAATCGAGGAGGTTAGTCCCGCCTGCTATGAATTTCGAATTACCGATACGTGCTGCTTTGACAGCCGCATCAACCGGTAAATTGACTCTCTCATAAGTAAATGCTTTCATCTGGATACCCCGGCAACTTCTGTGATGGCTTCCTGGATATTTGAATAAGCACCACAGCGGCATAAATTACCACTCATGCGTTCTCTGAACTCAATAGGGCTCATCTCAATTGGGTGTGTCAGATCCTCCGTGACATGACTCGGTATCCCGGCTTTGATCTCATCAAGCATCGCAACTGCGGAGCAGATTTGTCCCGGAGTACAGAATCCGCATTGATAGCCATCGTGCTTGATGAAAGCAGCCTGCATCGGATGTAGATTATTCGGAGTACCCAAACCTTCAATCGTAGTGATGTCGTGGCCTTCTTGCATCACTGCAAGGGTAAGGCATGAAGCGATACGTCGTCCGTCTACGATGACGGTACAAGCGCCACACTGGCCTTGATCACAGCCCTTTTTCGTCCCGGTGAGATGCAGTCGCTCCCGCAGGGCGTCAAGTAGCGTAGTTCGTGAATCAACCAGCAACTGGTGCTCACTGCCATTCACTCTCAATAAGACATTCACCTTGGAAGGCTCGGTAGTCTGTGAAGGCTGGATAACTGATCTGGCTTCAGCTTCAGTCGCAATTTTGGCAACCGCTATCGCTCCACTTGAAGCCGCAGTATTTCTTATGAATTTACGTCTGTTTGGATCGAATTCAGCCATTCTTCACTTCCTTGAAAAAGAGATTGCCGGATTTATCAATACTATTCGCGACAACTAGAGTGATAGATAAGAGTGGATTAAGTTCCTGTTCGATACGGCGGAGACAGGAATGAGAAGAATGCAGCCCGGAAAATTTGATGGAAAATAAATAACAATCTAAGACATTCATTATTTTAAAGCCCCAGAAACAAAGGTCCTGAAGACGAGTTATTTACTTATGGGTTTTGAAAAGTAATTAATGTTTGCCTGCCCACAAATTTTTTTAATTTCCCCTCTTGAAATGTGGCTTTATACCCCAAATTAGCAATCAAGGTGCGCGAGTGCTAAAATGCGCACTGCAACTCAACGTTGGTTATTTTTTATTAAAACGCTTCCCAAATAATACTTTAGGAATACAAGGAGACTTTTATGAGTATTCGTCCATTGCATGATCGAGTGATTGTTAAACGCGCCGCTGAAGAGCGCACAACCGCTTCTGGTATTGTGATTCCAGACAGCGCAACTGAAAAACCTGATCAAGGCATTGTGCAAGCCGTTGGTAACGGTAAAAAAGATGACAACGGAAAATCTATTCCGTTGGACGTAAAAGTGGGCGACAAAGTGTTGTTCGGCAAATACTCCGGTCAAGCAGTTAAGGTCGATGGCGAAGAGCTGTTGGTTATGCGCGAAGAAGACATCATGGCGATTGTTGAGTAATTCTTGACCGCTTTTAAGGCGATTCTGCTTACAGCATCCCTTTTCAGCGCTTCATGATTAGACACAATTTCTAGTAAAAACCAATTGAATATTAAGCAATTTAGGAGAATTTAAATGGCAGCTAAAGACGTAAGATTTGGTGATGACGTTCGCCAAAAAATGGTTAACGGTGTCAACGTATTGGCTAATGCAGTACGCGTGACTTTGGGCCCTAAAGGCCGCAACGTAGTGTTGGAGCGTTCTTTCGGCGCGCCTACCATCACTAAAGATGGTGTTTCTGTAGCCAAAGAAATCGAATTGAAAGACAAGTTCGAAAACATGGGCGCTCAGATGGTGAAAGAAGTGGCTTCTAAAACCAATGACATCGCCGGTGACGGTACAACGACTGCCACAGTGTTGGCACAAGCGATCATCCGCGAAGGCATGAAATCTGTAGCAGCTGGTATGAACCCGATGGACCTGAAGCGCGGTATCGATAAAGCAGTTGAAGCTGCTGTGGCTGACCTGGCTGCACAATCCAAGCCATGTACAACCAGCAAGGAAATCGCACAAGTAGGTGCTATTTCTGCAAACTCCGATAGCTCAGTTGGCCAGATCATTGCTGATGCAATGGACAAAGTGGGTAAAGAAGGCGTGATCACTGTTGAAGACGGTTCAGGCCTGACCAATGAATTAGATGTGGTTGAAGGTATGCAGTTTGACCGCGGTTACCTGTCCCCTTACTTCATCAACAATCCAGAGCGTCAAATTTCGTTGCTGGACAATCCTTTCGTGTTATTGCACGACAAAAAAATCTCTAACATCCGTGACCTTTTGCCTACACTGGAGCAAGTCGCTAAAGCTGGCCGTCCACTGCTGATCATTTCAGAAGACGTAGATGGCGAAGCACTGGCTACCCTGGTGGTGAACAACATCCGCGGCATCCTGAAAACCACTGCTGTGAAAGCCCCTGGTTTTGGTGACCGTCGTAAAGCCATGTTGGAAGACATTGCTGTGTTGACCGGTGGTACCGTGATTTCTGAAGAAGTTGGCCTGAAACTGGAAAGTGTACAACTGACTGACCTGGGTCAAGCGAAACGCATCGAAGTGGGTAAAGAAAACACCATCATCATCGACGGCGCTGGCAACGAAGAAACCATCAAAGCCCGTATCGGCCAGATCAAAACTCAAATCGAAGAAGCGACTAGCGACTATGACCGTGAAAAACTGCAAGAGCGCGTAGCCAAACTGGCTGGTGGTGTTGCTGTGATCAAGGTTGGCGCGACAACAGAAATCGAAATGAAAGAGAAAAAAGCCCGCGTGGAAGATGCATTGCATGCAACACGTGCTGCGGTTGAAGAAGGTATCGTAGCTGGTGGTGGCGTTGCGCTGATTCGTGCCCGTGATGCGATTGCTAAAGTGAAAGGTGAGAACCTGGACCAGGAAGCTGGCGTGAAAATTGTATTGCGCGCAGTTGAAGAGCCATTGCGCCAGATCACGCAAAACGCTGGTGTTGAGCCATCTGTAGTTGTGAACAACGTTGCTGCCGGTAAAGGTAACTACGGTTACAACGCTGCTAATGAAACTTACGGTGACATGATTGAGATGGGTATTCTGGACCCAACTAAAGTAACCCGTTCTGCATTGCAGAATGCCGCTTCAGTCGCTGGCTTGATGCTGACAACGGATTGCATGGTTGCTGAGTTGCCTAAAGAAGATGCGCCAGCGATGCCGGATATGGGTGGTATGGGTGGCATGGGCGGTATGATGTAATTTTGCATTTAAGCAGTTCAGTGATACTGCGTTGCGCAAGTCTTGCCATACTAAAATGTATTGTCTTCGACTTGCGCGCCTTGTCTCACTTTCCTGCTTAACGCAAAATGCCCTAAGTAGCATTTCAGACAAAACCCGCTTTGGCGGGTTTTGTTTTATAGGCTTTCTCGGACATAATCACGCATTATGTTGTCGATACAAAGCAACATCCTCAAATCACGAAAGAACCCTTAATGACAATCGAATTAAAAACCCTGACCCAGCGCCTGAGCTATATCGTGGGTGAAAACCTGGCTCACCAGCTTAAAAATGATAATCTTGAGCTGGATGCAGACGTGGTTGCGCTTGCTGTCCGCGATGTGATGACAGACCAGCCATCCCGTTTATCGAATGAAGAAAAGCAAAGCGCGGTTGAGCAGGTACAGAAAGAAAGCCAGGCAAAACAAGTGGCTGCACAGGCAAAAAACAAGGCTGACGGCGTGGCTTACCTGGCTGAGAATGCTAAAAAAGAAGGCGTGACAACTACTGACAGCGGCCTGCAATATAAAGTATTGGTGACTGGCAACGGTGCAAAACCTGTCCCTAGCGATCGCGTAAAAGTGCATTACAGAGGCACGCTGATTGATGGCACCGCATTTGATAGCTCTTATGACCGTGGTGAACCTATCGTTTTCCCGGTGACCGGTGTGATTTCTGGCTGGGTAGAAGGCTTGCAGTTAATGCAGGTTGGCAGCAAATTCGAGCTGACGATTCCTTCTGAACTGGCTTATGGTGCTAACGGTAGCGGCCCGGTGATTGGTCCGGATGCGACGCTAGTATTTGAAGTTGAGTTGTTGGGTATTGAATAACTGTTTTAAACAAAGAGATTAGTACAAAAAACCCGCCAAGGCGGGTTTTTTATTATCTCAGCTTTGAAATCAGCCCCGGCTAATAGGCCTCTAGATCTGACTCAAGTGCGGCTGGATTTAGGCTTGAAAACGTAAAAAAGGTTAGGCTCACTGACGATATATACATTGCCTTCATCATCGATGGAAACGCCCTCGGCTTGCGGGACATTTTCGTGCAATCCGTGAAAGCCTTTCCATAAGGCTAATGACCCCAGCGTTTGACCTTGTTCGTTAAACTGTTTGAGCAATTTGGACTCATCACTAAGCAAAAAGAAATGACCAGTACGCTCATGATAGGTGACTGAGGATAAATCCCTTAGTGCCCATTTTAACGCGGGATCAAATTGTGTCATCCGCTGCACTTCTATCTGGCTCTGCTTGTCTTCATTCGGCTCATACAAGCCTGTCACAGACATCACATATTTAGGATCACGCTCTTTCACTACGATCAGCCGGTGGTGAACGCTATCCCACGTTACTCCCTCAAAATTCTTGTTACCACGCTCGTTCATGCCAAACTTCAGCAACCGTGCATCCTTGATTGAGAGTTCACGCGTCTCCGGTTTTATTTGCAGTAACCAGAGTTTACTTTCGCGCTCATCGGCAACTACATAATAATCTTTCTCCAGGTGTGAGATGCCTTCCAGGTCATCAGTGCCGTGGACTTTGATTTCACGGATAGGTTTGCCATCACGGGTTAACTCTACAATCATGCTCATATCATTGAGCACGGTAAACAATGTGCCTGTTTCATTATTGAACGCCAGGCCAGAAGCATTTTTGTAATCAGCGAGCTGTTTGCCTTCGATGGCTACCTCATATTCGGATAGATCGAGGCCATGATGATCATGATGAGTGAATTGATGCCACACATGCCAGGCCAGCGCTTCGGCCTTCATGACATACAGGGTGGAGGCGATGGACGCAATAATCGCCAGAGTAAAGCCTGCTTTTAATAACTTTGTTTTACTAAACTGCAAAATAATCTTCTCATTCATTTGAGCTAACTACCAGACTGCGTTCGCTAAGTATAGTTCCTGGTTTTATAGAGCATTTACATGACAAGGATGCGATACGGCGCAATAGCCCGCGACAGAATTAGCTGGAAAAATTTTAAACAGGATCTAAGTGCCTGTGAAGCAATTAGATGAACTCATTAAGAATAAACAAATTCTAGAAAATGGACTGGAATGACTAGCAAAAGGATCAGGCAGATTCCTGGCGTTGACCACGGCCTAATAGAGCACTGACGGCGTCTTGCGCGGTTTTTTGATTAGTCAGCAACTGATTCACTTCAAAAGTAATGGGCATCTCGACATGAATAACCTCAGCGCGCCGCATTACTTCCCGTGCTGTATTCACACCCTCAGCGACATGCCCTAGACCGGCCAGAATGCTTTCCAGTGATTTCCCTGAAGCCAGTTGCAACCCTACTTCACGGTTGCGGGAATATTGGCCGGTACACGTCAGGATCAGGTCACCTGCCCCGGCCAGACCCATAAAGGTATCAGCTTTAGCACCTAAAGCCATGCCAAAGCGGGTAATTTCAGCAAGGCCACGGGTAATCATGGCTGCACGTGCATTATTACCAAAACCCATACCATCTGAGATGCCGGCGGCAATTGCCATCACGTTTTTCACTGCACCACCCACTGAGGCACCAATGACATCAGTGCTGTTGTATACACGCAGACAGCTTCCATGGATTAACTGCGCGGCTTCTTGGGCAAGTTCTGTATGGTTGGCCGCGAGCGTGATCGCGGTTGGCAAGCCTCGTACCAGTTCAGCCGCAAAACTGGGGCCGCTTAATACGCCCCAAGGGTAAGCACTGCCCAGTTCTTCCTGCGCCACTTCAAAAGGCAGTTTTGCAGTTTGTGGCTCCAAGCCCTTATTGGCCCAGATCAAAGGCTGGCTTATTCCCAACGCTTTCAGCTGTTGCAAAATCGGACGGAAACCCGCAGTCGGCACCACAGATAAAATCAAATCTGATCCAGCAACGGCTGTTGCGAGGTCATCTTCAACGGTCAGTTTTTCAGGGAAAGGGAATTCACCCAGGTAGAGGGGATTGGCGCGCGCTTTACGCATACCGGAAACGTGACCACTATTACGCGCCCACAGCACCACTTCATGCCGTAATGCGATATGCATGGCAAGCGCTGTACCCCAGGCACCTGCACCCAAAACTGCGACTTTACTCATTTACATTTATCCAGAAAAAACAGGCCATCACTGACCTATTTTTTTGCTTAAATAAAATAGTCTTAAAAATTAATTAGGCGCGCCAGCGGCTTGGGCAGCCTGCTGTTGCTGTTGCAGGTACAACGCTTCAAAATTGATAGGGTTCAGCAATACTGGCATGAAACCGGCACGTGTCACCATGTCGGAAATTGCTTCGCGCGCGTATGGGAACAGGATGTTAGGGCAAGCCACTGACAGGATAGGCTCAAGATTTTCTTGCGGAACATTACGGATCGCGAAAATGCCGGATTGGTTAACTTCTACCAGGAATGCAGTTTTGTCTTCAATTTTAGCAGTCACCGTCACCTTGATAGACACATTAAAAATGCCATCCTGTACTTGCTCAACAGCATTACCCAACTCTACGTTGATTTGCGGAGTAGTACGCTCGGTGAAAATAGCTGGTGCATTTGGCACTTCGATGGATGCATCATGCACGTACAGTTTTTCAATACTGAAAACTGGACCTGCGTTTTGTTCTGCTTGGTTTTGTGGTTCCTGAGCCATGAATCGTCCTTATAATATCTACGCAAAGCCGCTATTCTAACTGGTCATCCACGGCCTGACTATGTGTTTTTTGTGAAGGTTTTGATCTGGATTTCAATCTCGACATCAGGCCGCCAGCAATGGGTCCAACTCACCGCGTACATCCAGTGCATGCAAATCATCAAAACCACCTACATGTCGCTCATCAATGTAGATTTGCGGCACGGTGCGGCGACCGGTTTTCTCCATCATTTCTGCGCGCAGTTCAGGCTGTAAATCTATACGGATTTTTTCAATCTCGGTCACACCCTTGTTGCGCAGCAAACGTTCGGCATTGATGCAATAAGGGCAGACTGCCGAGGTATACATCATTATTTTTGCCATGATTCCCTTTCCAACTTCACTTTAATGATTGTTCAAAGATTACTCAGCTGTTATTTTCCCAGAGGCATCTTGGCTTCAATCCAGGCCTGCATACCACCTTTTAACTGATGCAATGCCGAAAACTGCTTTTCCCGGAGTACTTTCACCGCTGCGCGGGTACGGTTGCCCCGCTCGCAGACCAGCAATACCGGTTTGTCCTTGAACTTCTCCAGCTCTGCTACGCGCGTTGCCAATTGCGACAACGGGATATTGCGCGCGCCTTGCAAGTGCCCTTGCTTGAATTCATCAGGCTCGCGTACATCCAGAACCACAACCTGCTTGCGGCTCATCAGCATCACCGCTTCAGTGACTGTTAGCAATGTGCTACCCGCTGCAGAACGGTTTAACAGTGGAAATAGTAGAGCCACGCCTGAGCCGATTGCCAGCCCGATTAATAGAACATTTTCTTTAAAGAATTCCACTTGATCTTTTACCTAAGCTTGTTGTCGAACCTGTCGCCCGCATCACCGTTGTTAGGTATGCGCCGCCAGCGGTTGCGATTATAATAGAGTAATTCTTGAATCCGACTTTCAGTCACCACATTTAAACGGTAAGCCATGTCAATTAAACCTGTTATTTTACTGATTCTGGATGGCTTCGGTCATAGCGAAATCCCGGAGCACAATGCAGTACTGCAAGCCAACACACCTAATCTGGATCAACTCAAGGCCCATTATCCACATGGGCTGATTAACGCCTCCGAACATTACGTTGGCCTGCCCGCAGGGCAAATGGGTAACTCTGAAGTAGGCCACCTGAATATTGGGGCAGGACGTATCGTTTTTCAAGACTTTGAGCGCATAAACAATAGCATCAGCAGTGGCGAGTTTTATAAACTGCCAACACTGGTCAACACCATGCAAACCGTCAAAGCTAACGACAAAGCCCTGCATATCCTGGGATTGCTGTCCGACGGCGGGGTCCATAGCTACCAGCCGCATATCCATGCATTAATCGAAATGGCTAAACAGCAAGGCCTGAACAAGGTTTACATCCATGCATTCCTCGATGGTCGAGACACCCCGCCTAAAAGTGCCCAACCCAACCTTGAAGCGCTGGAAAAAGAGCTGAAACTGCAAGGCGTGGGCAAGGTTGCCACAGTAGGTGGCCGTTTTTATGGCATGGATAGAGACAAGCGCTGGGAACGCGTTTCAGTCGCTTATGAATTACTGGTGAATGGTGTAGCAGAGTATGTCGCGCCGGACAGCCTGACTGCCTTGCAACAGGCTTATGCACGCGATGAAAGTGACGAGTTTGTTAAATGTACGGCTATCAGAAACGCTGATGATGCGCCTGTGCGCATGGAAGATGGCGATGCGCTAGTGTTCATGAATTTCAGAAGTGACCGCGCGCGCCAACTCACTGATGCGTTGCTGAAACCAGACTTTGATGGCTTTGTGCGTAGCCGTGTGCCTGCATTTAGCCACTATTTGACACTTACGCAATATGATAAAAACCAGCGTTTGGCGCAGCCGATTTTTGCACCTTTCACTGTGCCGAACACATTTGGCGAATATGTCGCCAACCTCGGCCTCAAACAATTACGGATTGCCGAAACCGAAAAATATCCGCATGTCACCTTCTTTTTTAACGGTGGCGAAGAAACCGTATTTACGGGTGAAGACCGCATTCTGGTGCCCTCCCCCAAGGTGGCCACTTACGATTTGCAACCAGAAATGAGCGCCCCTGAGCTCACCGACAAACTGGTGGCTGCTATTGAGTCCAGGCAGTACCAGGCGGTGATTTGCAATTATGCCAATGGTGATATGGTCGGCCATACCGGCAACCTGCAAGCGGCGATTAAAGCCGTTGAAACGCTGGATACATGCGTGGGCAGAGTCGTCGCAGCCGCACAAAAAAGCGGGGCCGAAGTCATCATCACTGCCGACCACGGCAATGCCGAAAGCATGTTTGATCACGACAGCGCCCAAGCGCATACCCAACATACCACTAATCTCGTGCCGTTCATTTACATTGGCCGCTCGGGGAAAGTGAATGAAAGTGGCGCGCTGTCTGATATTGCACCGACGTTACTGAAATTAATGGGTTTGCCAAAACCGGCAGAAATGACTGGTGAAAGCCTGGTTACATTGAATGAAGCAGCCTAAGCAAACTTTGTTGGTGCATGCCTGATATCCTGTTAGTTCGCCCCCTTTTGCGCAGATTGTTTTCAGCATCGGCCCTCCTTGCCCTGTTCATGGCCGCGCCCATCATGGCTGTGGCTGCGAACAATGACAAGGCTGAGGCAGCCAAAGGTGATCTGGAACAGGTCAAAGAAAAAATCCAGCAACTAGCCAATGCCATCAAAGCTTCGCAACTGGCGAAACAGGATGCCAATGAAGCTTTAAAAGCCTCTGAAACTGCCATCAGTGCCTCACGTAAAAAGCTACGCGAAATCCAGGATGCGCAGCAGGAAAATCGTAGTAAGTTGCAAGACCTGCAAAAACAAATGTCTTTGCTACAAAGGCAAGTGAACCAGCAACGCGAGTTGCTTAGTCAGCAGCTAAATCAGCAATATCGTCATGGCAATAATAGTCCGTTGCAGATGCTGTTACAGCAACAAGACCCGGCCAATACCACCCGTAATCTGAAATATCTCGGTTACTTAACAGCTGCACACCAGCAGCAGATACAATCCTTGCAGGACAACCGTGACGCCATTGAACGCGTGCGCGCCGCCACCACTGAACAGCTGCATGAAACTGACCGGCTGGCGAATCAATATACCGAAACCACGCATAAACTGGTGAATGAAAAATCAAAGCGCGCCGAGGCACTGACCCAGCTTTCCAAACAGATCGAAACTCAGGAGCAGCAACTGGTGCGCCTGAAAAAAGATGAGGAAGCATTATCCAGGCTATTCCAGCGACTGGCGGCAGAAGCAAAAAAACGTGAGCAGGAAGCAATCGCCCGCGCCAAACGTGAAAAGGAAGCGGCTGCCAAACGCTCAGCCGAACTGGCACGCAAGAAGAAAACCAGTGGCCGCACGTTTGAACACTCTTCACAAGCCAAGGTAGATGCGCAGAAAGGCGATGATAGTGAATCGGAATCTCAGAGCAATACTGTAGTTGCAAAAAATGAGACCTTGCCTGAATACAACGCGTCTAAAGAAAATTTTGCTCAATTGCGTGGCCGGTTACGCTTGCCTGCACGCGGCGAAGTGATCAATCGATTCGGCAGCGCACGTGCAGATACCGGTGTCAGCTGGAAAGGACTGTTTATACGCGCCAAAGAAGGCAGCGAGGTTAAATCTGTCGCCGGCGGGCAAGTGGTGTTTGCCGACTGGATGCGCGGGTTTGGTAACCTGATTGTCATTGACCATGGCAATGGCTATATGAGCCTGTATGGCAATAATGAAGCGCTGTATAAATCTTCAGGCCAGGCGGTCAAAAGTGGAGATACGATTGCTGCGGTCGGTAACAGTGGTGGCAATGCCGAGAATGGCGTGTATTACGAATTGCGCCGCAACAGCATTCCGTTTGATCCGCTGCAATGGAGCAGCGTCCGTTAACGCACAAGGCTAGACTTGGCTTGGCTAAACTGGGTGCGAATTTCATTCTCACAACCCGCATTCTTTGAGTAAGCTATTGGAAATAATATTGATGGGTGGTGAAGTGCCTAGGGCTAACAGTCCCGCACTAAAAAGAAGTCTAAAAATTAGAAGTTTAAGACTTTTGGAAGAACATCGAAGCCTTCACACATCGGATGAAACACTGTGCAACAGACTTCGAATGGTATATCTATTCATCAACTAGCAACTCATAGGGAGTTGCCAGGCTCAACAAGGTTATTCTGCTTTAGGTGCTTCATCAGCAGGAATTTCTGGCTGTGGTGTATTAGCGAGCGCAGCTTCTGACTGCTTTTCCAACTCTTCCTTAGAAACGGTAATACCAGGCACGCGTTCATTTTCTGCAGGCTCATAGCCGCCGCCGCTAGACTTTGCTGGAGCAGGCGTATCAGCCGCAGCGGCCGGGGTTGCCTCTGCTGCGGGGGCTGCTGTTTCAGGTGCGGGGGCTTCTTCTTTTCCACACGCCATCAGGCCCAACGCCAAAATAAATGTCAGCAAGTAAGTATTCCATCTCATAAGTTTCTCCTTTTATTACTTCATTATAAAATTATAGGTACTGCAAAAAACGACTGGCTATTCGCCAATCACATGCATCAACACCCGCCTGCGGGCTGGCTGATGTCTATGTTCAAACAGGAAAATTCCCTGCCATTGCCCTAGTGCCACTCCGCCATCAATCACAGGAATAGACAAACTGGTTTGCGTTAATGCGGTTCTCACATGGGCAGGCATATCATCTGGCCCTTCCACTGTGTGTATAAACAAATCGTCACCATCCGGCGCGATTCGGTTAAAAAATGCTTCCAGATCTACCAATACATCAGTGTCATAATTTTCATTGACCAGCAAACTGGCGGAAGTATGCTGAATATATAAAGTCAGTAAGCCGCTTTGTATCCCTGACTGCTTTATCCATTGCACCACTTGCGGCGTAATGTCGTACAAACGTCTACCTTGTGCATTAATTGAAAGTGTTTCATGAAGCTGTTTCATGCCGGTTTCCGCTATCAAAAAACTTAATTATACTGGCTCAAGACTAAGCGACCCATCTCTGCAATCAGTACTACAGCGGCTTCCCATCTGTTCTTTACTTACCAATAGCGCCAACCCATACCACCGCCCCAGTAAGGTCTGTATCCCCAAGGGCCGCCATAATAACCGGGACCGTAAAACCATGGGTCCATGCTACGCAGTCTGGCAGAATCACGTTCTCGCTTAAGTCGAGTCTCTGCTTCCACACGCGCTTTTTCACGCTTGTTGATTTCATCGGCAATGGCATTTTGTTGCGCCAAGGCATTGGCCTGCTGCATATAGTCGAGCACGCCTTTTGAAATTCCTTTTTGATGCCAGCTAAGCACTTCAGATGCAGTCAGTGAATAACGGGATTGGGACTGTTTTATCGCCTCAATAATTTCAGCATCTGGCTTGCCTTTTTTGCTCATGCTGGCAATCTCCTCTAGACTCAAAGTTGATTGTGCAGGTGGCACCAATGCTGCCAGTTGTTCTGGCGAGATTCTCTCAATCTGCACTGGCTGCTGCGGTTGCGTGGCGCAACCTGCCAGGCCGCCGAGTACAAAAATGGCAGAGATTAAACGCAAGAGTTTTAAGTGATTCATCATCATTTCAGTTTTTATCCCTATATTAAAAGAATAGGGCCACAATCATTGTGACCCTAAGTAATGGCGATGGTTCGCTTGCAGTATGCGATTAAGCTTTACTGAACTGCATTTTTCCTGCAGAAAAGTCCACTTTGATTGTATCCTTGGCTGCAAATTGCCCGGCCAGAATTTCTTTTGCCAGCGGATTTTCTATTTCGCCCTGAATCGCCCGTTTCAATGGCCGCGCCCCATACACCGGGTCAAACCCGGCATTGGCGATTTCCGCCAGCGCTGCATCCGTTACTTCCAGATGCATATCCATGGCAGCCACACGTTTTGCCAGCAACTGCAACTGAATGTTTGCAATGGATTTCACATGCGCTTCGCCCAGTGAATGGAAGACAATCACTTCATCGATACGGTTGATAAACTCCGGACGGAAATGCGTTTTCACCTCACCCATCACTGCCAGTTTGACCACCTGGTAATCCTGATCAGCCATACTTTGTATCATCTGGCTTCCGAGGTTTGAGGTCATGATAATCACGGTATTTTTAAAATCCACCGTGCGACCCTGGCCATCCGTCAGGCGGCCATCATCTAGCACCTGTAGCAACACATTGAATACATCCGGGTGTGCTTTCTCCACTTCATCGAGCAAAATCACTGAATAAGGCTTACGACGCACAGCCTCGGTCAGGGTGCCGCCCTCCTCATATCCGACATAGCCGGGGGGCGCACCAATCAGACGGGAGACCGAGTGTTTTTCCATAAACTCACTCATATCTATGCGGATCAGGTGCTCTTCACTGTCAAACAAAAAGCCAGCCAAAGCTTTGCAAAGCTCGGTTTTACCAACACCAGTAGGCCCCAGGAACAGGAAGCTGCCATAAGGACGGTTAGGGTCGCTTAAACCACTGCGCGAACGGCGAATCGCATCCGATACCAGGCGTACAGCCTCATCCTGGCCGACCACACGTTCATGCAGTTTGTTTTCCATACCCAGCAGTTTTTCCCGCTCACCGGTCATCATTTTGCTGACTGGAATGCCGGTTGCGCGGCTGACTACTTCGGCGATTTCGTCGGCACCGACTTCAGTACGCAGCATTTTATGTTTGACCTGGTGCTGCACATCAGCCGTGTCATCATGTTTTAACTGTGCTTCGAGCTGGGGCAATTTTCCGTATTGCAACTCAGACACACGCTGCCAGTCACCCTTGCGGGTAGCTGCTTCCATATCCAGCTTGACCTTTTCAATCGCTTCCTTGACGCCTGCAGAGCCCTGGACTGCGGCTTTCTCAGCCTTCCAGATTTCTTCCAGGTCGGCATATTCTTTTTCAAGCCGGTCTATTTCGTCTTCAATCAAGGTGAAACGTTTCTGGCTGGCTTCATCTTTCTCGCGCCGCACAGCTTCGCGCTCAATTTTGAGCTGGATCAAGCGACGGTCAAGTTTGTCCATCACCTCCGGTTTGGAGTCAATTTCCATCTTGATACGGGACGCTGCCTCGTCAATCAGATCGATGGCCTTATCCGGCAAAAAGCGGTCTGTGATGTAGCGATTGGATAATTCTGCGGCGGCGACAATCGCTGGGTCAGTGATTTCCACCCCATGGTGCAGTTCATACTTTTCCTGCAAACCACGCAGAATCGCAATGGTTGCTTCCACTGTAGGCTCATCGACCAGCACTTTCTGGAAGCGGCGTTCCAGAGCAGCGTCTTTTTCAATATATTTACGATACTCATCCAAGGTAGTCGCGCCTACACAGTGCAGTTCACCGCGTGCCAGGGCAGGTTTCAGCATATTGCCGGCATCCATGGCACCTTCTGATTTACCGGCGCCAACCATGGTATGGATTTCATCGATAAACACAATGGTCTGACCCTCATCCTGAGCCAGCTCTTTCAACACTGCTTTCAGGCGCTCTTCAAACTCACCTCGGTATTTGGCACCGGCCAGCAATGCTGCCATATCCAGGCTGAGGACTTTTTTGTTCTTGAGTGAATCAGGCACTTCGCCATTAACGATACGCTGCGCCAGCCCTTCGACAATGGCAGTTTTACCCACCCCTGGCTCACCGATCAATACCGGGTTATTTTTGGTGCGGCGTTGCAATACCTGAATGGCACGGCGTATCTCATCGTCACGGCCAATCACCGGATCCAGCTTACCGGCACGGGCGCGCTCGGTCAGGTCCAGCGTAAATTTCTTCAACGCTTCGCGCTGCCCTTCAGCCTCCTGGCTATTTACGGTGTCATTGCCGCGCACCGCTTTAATGGCTTGTTCCAGCGTGGCCTTATTCAAGCCATGCTGTTTCAGCAATCTACCGGTTTCGCCCTTGTCATCAGTCAAGGCCAGCAGGAACATTTCGCTGGCTATGTAGCTGTCGCCACTTTTCTGGGCGAGTTTGTCGGTGATATTGAGCAGGTTATTCAGGTCTCGTGAAATAGTGACTTCACCACTGTTTTCACTGACCTTAGGCAAGGCATCTACAGCCTGTTGGAGGCTGGTTTTCAAGGCATTCACCTGCGCGCCTGCCCGTGAGAGCAAAGCGGCCACGCCGCTATCGTCCTGGTTCAGCATCGCCAGTAATAAATGTGGTGCTTCTATCGTTGGTTGGTCGGCACCGACTGCCATGCTTTGCGCATCGGCAAGTGCCTGCTGGAATTTGGTAGTGAGCTTATCAAAACGCACGTTAAACCCTTTCACACAAAAGTCATGCCACATGCTGCGGCGGGATAACCCTATAATGAGGCGGGTTTTTGTGTTTTCAATAGAGCCAGATCAAATTCGGGTCAGTTTTACAGGCTTGGGTATTACATTTCTATTGCGGATATGGCATCACAATCAGCCCTTTTTCAGCACTGTTCACCGCCAGCATTGACTGGCCGCGAACATTCAGCCATTGCGGATAATCAAGTTTGCCCGCACTGTGAATAGCCAAGGTCGGCAAACCCCAGGTTTTACCGCCATCCAGTGAAGTCATCGTCATCATATCCATGCCTTCATTGTTGCGTTCCTGCCATGCCAGCCAGACTTTGTCTCCCACGCTCAGCAATGCCGGATGCCCGGCGTTCTTTTTTGGGTCTCCAATGGGTCTCGGCGGTGTCATCACCCACGCTTGCCCATCCATACGCACCAGGCGCAATCCCGGCTTGTTACCGGCACCATCAAAATACGCCAGGTGGTAACCAAAACCTTCACCCACTGCCAGAGCGGCACCGTGATGCGGGCATCCATCAATCTTCCAGCGGCCATAGCTGGCACGCACGATAGCCGGCTTGCCAGCGCCTGCTTTGTTTATTTCCGCCATGGCATGGTCGCGCTCGCTATCTTCGAACACATGCCGCCACAGTACAGCCACTGTGCTATCAGGTTTACTTGTCATGGCAATCCGGCAACATTCGCAACTGCTATCCGCGAGCTTTTGCTCCGGCATAAAGCTTTTGCCCTGGTCGGTGGATATAGCGTAATAAATCCCGGCGCCGTGATAGGTTTTTCCGGCAGCCTTTGCCGCCACCAGGTCTCGCTTATCAACCCATGCAACGGTAATGGTGCCGTCAGCAGCTACCTGCAAGGCCTCAAACGCATGCGTGATCTCTGCCCTGTCCTGATGCACAATATATGGGTCATCAAAGTGCTTACCACCATCGGTGGAGCGAGCAAACCAGACATAGCCTGCATAGGCTTTTCTAAGTGACTCAGTCCAACTGAGGTAGATATTGCCATTACTGGCAATCGCAATCTTAGGCCTGGCCTCGGCACCGGAGGACACTTTCATTGGCTTAGTGTTCACTGCCACTTCCGGACTGAAATGTTGCCCGGCGTCCTCACTGGAAGAAACCCACACTTGACCCTTGCTTGTACGTGCCTGCCACACTCTGCCATCACTGTCTGTTGTCAGGCTGATCGCCAGTCCGAATGCAGAATGATCAGCATGGCTGTCATGCGCATTCACCTGGCTAAAATAACCAAAACCCAGGACCACCATCAATCCGTTCACCAGCCATCTCACCGCTAGATTTCCTTACTAAAATATATTAAAAAAAATAATTCTTTACAAATAACAAAGCTGCTAAAGTTAGGGGGTCAAAAGCCGTTAACCCAAATAACTGGATGAATAACGACGACATGTCGAATAGCAATTAATTTATGACTATGCAAGCAACCTTTGATCATCATAGCACAGCGTGGCTACAGCCTTTGGCGGCCGCCATGCCGGATATGCCCATGCTGGCAATCAACCGCCGGGCACAGTGCTCGGCTGCCAACGAGATGGCAAAAACGTTGCTGGGAGAAAGCATAGGCAGCTTGCCCAAAGAGATGCAACAGGCATTGATAAGAGCCATACGCGAGAATAAAACCGAACTTATAGTGCAAACCCGCTTGAATGGTTTAAACCGCGAGTTTAAATGCCGCCTGTTTTATGCCCAGAATGGCCGGCGTGCAATTGGCTTGATGCTGGAAGAACAAGAAAATACATTAGCCCAGCAATTAGTGCACATGCAATCCATTGTGCATTCATTGATTGAAATGAGCCCTGACCTGATCTGCATCAAAGACCATGACAATCGCTGGATGATGGCCAATCAGCGTATGTTGAACACCTTTCAGATCGACAATAACGATTACGAATTCCGGAATAATCTGCAAATTGCGGATAACTTGCATCCGGTATTCCGGAACAGTTTTGAACACCACGAGAAGTCTGACCAGACTGTATGGCAAACGCGTCAGCCTTACCACAATGAAGAACTGGTGCATTTGCCGCAAGGTGGTTACAAAACGCTGGAAGTGAATAAAACCGCTTATTACGACCAGGATGAACAGCCCAGCCACCTGATTAGCGTGGCGCGTGATGTCAGCGAGCAAAAGTTTATTGAAGGCCAATTAGTCAATCGAAGCGCGGTGCTGGATACGTTAATTTCTTGCGACTGGATGCTGCATTCGGCAGAACGCTGGCAAACCGTTGCGGAAAATGTGTTGCAGCAATGCTGCCTGTCTTTCCGCTTTAGCCGTGCGATTTTGCTGCAACATCACACAACAACGACTGCACGCAAAAAAACCGAAACACGTTCCAAAGCTTTATTCCACTGGGCGACCAACGGCTTCCATTCGACTTGCGAGCATTGGGAGAAAATTTCATTCCACTCCCCTGAACTGAAGCGCTGGCATGAGTTGCTCTCCAAAGGGCAGCCCGTCATGTGCGATGCGCATACCTTGCCGGAAGATGAGCGTTTCCTGCTCAAATCGCATGACACCGTCAACCTGGTGATTGTGCCGCTGATGATAGATCATGAGTGGTGGGGATCAATGGTGATTGAGCGCTGTTTCGATGCCGAGAGCACCAGCTCGCAAGAATTAGGCTCTTTGATGGCGATTGGTCGTACCTTGAGCGTGGCTATAGACCGCGAGCAAACCGGCAAAAGTCTGAAACTGGCCAAGATTGCCTTCGACAGTACCACCGAGGGCATCATGATTGTGAATCCCGCCGGGGAACTGGTAGGGATTAATGAAGGCTACACCCTGATCACTGGCTTTGATGAAGCTGAAGTACTGGGGACCAAACCGCAAATCTTCCGCCAACGCCCGCGTGGCCTGTTTGGTGCACTCAAGCGTCATGGCAAATGGTCAGGCGAGATTGAGACCGTACGTAAGAGTGGTGAAAGCTATACCGAATGGATGACGATTACCGCAGTGCGCAACCATGCCAACGTGATTACCAATTATGTGGGTGTGTTTGCGGACATCACCGAAATGAAGCGCTCACAAGTGCAACTCAATTCGCTGGTCAACCACGACCCGTTAACAGGGCTGCCTAACCGCAGATTGATTAACCATCTGTTTACACATGCCATTCAGCGGGCTAACCGCAATGAGCAGCAGGCAGCGGTATTGTTTATTGACCTGGACAGGTTCAAGAATATTAACGACAGCCTGGGTCATTACACAGGCGACCAGCTGCTGCTGGGCGTGACCGAGCGTATCCAGGCCTCTTTGCGAGAGTCTGACATTGTCGGACGCCTTGGTGGTGATGAATTTATTGTGTTGCTGGAAAACCTGCACAACAAGGCAGATGCTGCGCAAAAAGCACAGGATATCCTGGATACGCTGAAACGCCAGTTCATGATTGATCATCATGAAATATTTATCGGCGCCAGTATTGGTATTTCCATGTATCCTCATGATGCCAAGGATGTTGAAGGCCTGATCAAGGCCGCTGACCTCGCGATGTACCAGGTCAAAAACAATGGTAAAAACCACGTGGCATTCTACGACGCTGCGTTGAGCCGTAATGCGGTGGAGCATTTCCAGCTGGAAACAGAGTTGCGCCAGGCGCTATCCAGAAAACAGCTCAAAATGTTCTACCAGGCACAAATTGACCTGACTACCGGCATGATTATCGGGGCAGAAGCGTTAATACGCTGGCAGCACCCGACCCAGGGCCTGATTCCACCCATGAAATTTATTCCGCTGGCGGAAGAAACCGGCTTGATCTTAAGCATAGGTGAATGGGCATTGCGTGAATCTGTGCGCCAGGCGCATGCGTGGCACAAACTGCATCCCGAATTCAAAAAAATTGCGATCAATGTGTCAGCCGTGCAAATCATGAAGAGCAAGTTTGCCGATACTGTATACGGCATCCTGATGGAAAGTGATTGTGACCCGGCCATCATAGAGCTTGAAATCACCGAAAGCACGCTGATGCAACATACGCAGCATGTGGTGGATACCTTCAACCAGTTAAAGAAACTGGGTATCAGCATTGCGATTGATGATTTTGGCACCGGCTATTCATCGCTGTCGCACTTAAAACGTTTGCCATTAGACCAGATTAAAATCGACCGCAGCTTTGTCAAAGATTTGCCAGATGACAAAGATGATGCGGCTATTACCAGTGCTATTTATGCGATGGCGACCCAGTTGGGATTCACTGTCGTTGCTGAAGGAGTAGAAACAGAAGAACAGGAAAAATTTTTACAGCGTTTGGGTTGCCAGACGGCGCAAGGCTATTTGTATGCCTACCCGGTCAATTCGGACGACTTTTTGCAGTTATTAGTGTTAAATAATCAAAGAAAAATAAAACGCCATGCCTAATCACGCCTCCGATACTTTTTACATCGACATAGAACAACTCCAGATCGGACTCTACATCCATCTGGATTTGGGATGGATGGATCACCCATTCTCCATCAGCAACTTCAAAGTCACTGAAGAATCCCAGATTGAAACCATTAAATCTTTGGGGCTCACGCAATTGCGTTACGACCCGAGACGCAGTTCCAGCACACCTTTAAGGTCTGGCAGCCACAACAATGTGGTTGAATTTCCTTTGAAGAAGGCGTTTTTACCAAGACTGGAAGTGATAGACGACAGCCCTGAATTAAGCACTGCACAAAAAAAACAATTGGCACTCAAGCACGCGATTACAGAAAGCGAGCAAAAATTCCTTAAGGCCAGCTCCGATGTGTGGAACATACAGAAAATGTCTGTTGAGCATCCAGACAAAGCTTTTGGCCTGGCATCCAGCGTGGTGCAAGACCTGGTAACCAGCACACTGACTGAGGGTGACGTGGCCATCCATGCCATGAATGGCCATCGTATTGGTGACCAGCATTACCAGCATGAGCTGAATATCCTGGTGCTTTCAATGCTGTTGGCAAAAAACCTGGATATTTCGGATGATGACGCCGTTATTCTAGGCATGGCCGCCATTTTGCACGACATTGGCAAAAGGCAGATCAGCGACAAGATTTTATTAAAAAAAGACCCGTTAAGTGTCCGCGAAACCGCCATTTACCAAACCCACGTAATGCTGGGCCTGAATATGCTGAAAGAGGTTTCAGTCCCCAGGAAAATACTCTCCATCATAGGCCAGCATCATGAGTTTGCCGATGGCAGTGGTTATCCGAAAGGCTTGCATTGCGATGATATTGATCCGTTATCGCATATCCTGATTATTACAAATATGTACGATAACCTGTGCAACCCTTCAAACCCGGCGTTGGCCAAAACCCCATATGAAGCCTTAAGCGTGATGTTTGCCCAGCAGCGCCACCAGTTTGACCAGACTATTCTGCGCCGCTTTATCAAGTGCCTTGGCATTTATCCTCCAGGCAGCGTGATCAGACTTTCTGACCAGAAACTGGCGACCGTATTATCGA
The DNA here is from genome assembly GCF_001425425.1 of Methylophilus sp. Leaf414. Taxonomy (NCBI): domain Bacteria; kingdom Pseudomonadati; phylum Pseudomonadota; class Betaproteobacteria; order Nitrosomonadales; family Methylophilaceae; genus Methylophilus; species Methylophilus sp. Leaf414. The sequence goes on from NZ_LMQQ01000001.1 coordinate 844,141, forward strand.
CCAATCCACAACAACCTTTGCGTCCGTTTATTCAGATGATCACGGATGACAATGACGAAGATGGTGAAATTATCGACTTGCGTGAAGTGTTGGATCTAAATATTATCCAATGCCTTAAACCTGAGCAGTTACCTACTATCCTGCAAAAAATGATGCGCCAGAAACAGCGTACCAGCTACTTCCTGGACAAAGTCATCAGCGCTTAGTTAACGTTGAAAATGCCTCCTGTGAATACAAGAGGCATTATTAATCAGGCTGTCCTCTGACCAAGTCAGCCTCTTGGTTACAGGAATCAATGATGCATATGCATATGAGAATCTGAGTCAGATTCTGGAGGCGCAGTTGCAATGGCTTTGATTGATACGGTAGCCTTGTTTCCGGCTTCATCCTGCGTCACAAAACTGATAGGCACTGTTTCACCTTCTTTGATCTGGTGTTTCAATTCCATCAGCATAATATGAAACCCGCCTGGCTTTAACTCCACCAGCTTTCCGGCTTTGAGCTGTAACCGGTCGACTCTTTTCATCCTCATGATATTGCCCGTCATCGACATTGAATGCAGCTCAGTTTTACCTGCAACTGGTGAGGATAACGCTATAATCTCAACATTTTTATCAGAGGTTAATTGCATATAGGCAGCGCCCACTGGCTGCCCCGACACAGTCGGTTTTACCCATGCATTCGCTACCTTCAGTTCTGCATGGGCTGCGATGGTGAAACAGGACATGCTGATAGCCACCACTATTTTTTTTACATAAGACTTCATTGCTGCTCCTTTGTAATCACAAACTGCCAGAGGGTGTCGAAAATGAGTGCACATAATATGGAAACACCAAGCAACGGAAATATAACACCCAGCGCCACGGTAATGATGGCGACATTACGCGTTATTTTTCCATCTTGCCGCTTGGGTGGTGCTGCCACGCGTTTGCCGGCCGGGCGGCGCTTCCACCACATCGTTACTGAGGAAATGGTTAGCAGAAACAAGGCAATACAACCCGCCAGCATGATCAACTGGCTGATCAAGCCATATTGCTTGCCTTGGTGCACAGAGGTTCCCCATTCAGTCACTTTGGCGACAGGTCCATATTCTGCATAATCGGTATCGATGAGCGTCTTTCCTGAATACTGGTCAATATGAATCACCCTCTCCTGCGTCGCATCGGCGGGAAACTGCAAGGCGGTATATACGCCGCCAGGCCCCATGGGGAGGCGAATAGAATATCCCGGTTTCAAGCTGGCGGACTCAAACACATGCCGCGCGGCATCCAATCCGATAGATACAATAGCGCCATTCGATGGGTCATCACTTGAAGTCGGCAAAGTGGTTTTCTCCAGCGTCCACGGCACATCACCTTGTGACTCGAGTGGTATATTGGATTGCGGAACCGCAGCCCAGAGATAGGTGGGGAAACCCCAGCCATAGGCAGTGCTGATTTTCCCCAGCTGTTGCCCCCAGAACGCAGACCATGGCATCCCCGTCAATGCAAGGAACAGAATAATGCCACCGCCTATCAGGCCAGTGAGCGCATGCACATCGCGCCACCACACCCGCTTTTCAGGCGTTTCACGCACACGCACAATGTTCGCACTTTTACCACGCGGCCACCAAAGATACAGGCCGGTGATGACCAGCACCATCGTCCAGCCCGCCACAACCTCCACCAGCCAGTTTGCCCAAGTACCGACTAAGGTCAGAGAATGCAGCTTTTTGACGATCAGCTCCCATTGCTGGCTCTCGGCATGTGCACCCAGGATTTGACCGGTAAAAGGATTCACCAGCACCTGCACGGTTTCACCATGTGGCTGTTTGATGAGTATGCCCATACTGCGATCAATGGTTGCTGGCGTTTGCACCAGTTTCACTTCGCCGGGATACTCGAGTAACACCTGTTGCGTCAGTCGCTGCAGGGAGATCGCCGCTTGCGAGGAGGGAGAAACGAAGCGCTCATTGTGATAAATCCAATCATTAATCTCATTTTTAAAAAGATATAGACTTCCGGTGATCGCGAGGTTAAGCAAGATTGGTAAACATAATAATCCGGCAAAAAAATGCCAGCGCCACACACGTGCATAGAGTGCAGAACCGGCTTTTGCTGGGGGGATCACCTTTGTATTGACTGATTGCATCTGTAGCACCGATTGTTATTTATTAAGCCCGGTATTATTTACCGGGCTATTTATTAGTAAGTCCAGGTCACACCAAGGTAAGCCGTGCGGCCATCGCCAGGAAAAAATTGGGCAGGACTTGTGAAGGCGCGTCTTGCATCGGCGATGACACCAGTCGTCGCAGCATATTTCTGGTCAGCTAGGTTACGTCCCTCCACAAACCATGACCAATGCTGACTGATTTTCTGTCCGGCTTTGATTCCCCACAGGAAATAGCTATCTGCATATAGCGTCTCAGCAAAGTCAACATTGTAGCGTTGTGGTGACCACTCAATGGTTGGGCCGATATAGAAGTTTTCGAGAAAGTCGCTGCCCCGGTACAACAGCTCGGCCCGCAACAAAGACCGTTGAATCCCGGGCAGGCGGTTATTACCGAATGTTGGATCACCATCGAGCTTGAAATCATTGATTAACAGACTGGAACGCCATTGCAGGCTGTAAGGAAGTCTCCCCGTCAGTCCAAACTCCAGGCCACGATGGATGGTTTTCCCGGCATTGATGGTCTGGTTAGCGAAAGGTGAACCTACGGCCCCCACCTGAAGCAGCTCATCTTGCAAGCGCGCTTGATAAAGCGCGATATCCCAATCAATAAACTCACTATTACCACGTGAGCCAATTTCAAACGTAGTGCCTTTCTGCGCATTTAAGCTGCTGACGACCAGGCTATTTAACTCACCAAAACTTGGCGGCTCAAAACTGCGCGATGCATTGGCAAATAGTTGTACTTGCGGTTGCAATTGATATAGCACACCCAGTTTCGGGCTGGTCTGGCTATAAGTTTTATCCACGCTCTGGTTACCGCTGGCGGTGATCAGCTGATCCTGTGAATCGCGTTTGGATTTGGCATATTGCACACCGGCAATCACTGTCCATTGTTCGTCCAGGCTTAACCTGTATTCGAGATAGGCTTCAAAGTTGGAAGCTTTCTGGTCAAAATTATTCAGTAACGCACCACGCTTGGCATTCACATTCACGAAGTTTTTTGCATCGGTACGTCCTCGAGTCGGAGAAAGTCCGGCAATGAATTCATTTTTAAGTCCGAACAACTCTCCCATGTGCGACCATCTTGCCGTCAGGCCCACATCGTTGGATAACTGGTCAATCACGCCGGTAGTATCGCCAAAATTGCCTATCGGGTGATATAAGCTTTTATGCGAGTAAAACGCGCCTAGTTCCAGTTTGCTCTGGTCAAACAGGATGGTTGTTTTATTCGCCAGCCTGCTCACGTTAATATCCCGTTGATTAATCCCTTGCCCGGGAGTCACAGTTGCCTGCCTGGGGTCATCTTTCAATTGCGATTTGGTCAGGCTACTGGAAAGCTGCGAATCGTTGTTGACATAACCAAAGTAAAAGCGGGTTTCAACCTGCTCATTTATTTTGATGCCCACATTACCGGTCAGGCGATCAGCACTTTGCTGCGCATTATCACGGAAGCTATCGGTGTGGTATTTACTGGCAGTGACGAAATAATCTATGTCATCTTTGACACCGCCGGTGCTGATGCCCAGGCGGGCATAGCCATAACTACCGCCTTCAGTGCGTATTTCCAGCGGAGATGCCGTGTAGCCGGTGCGGGAAATAAAATTGATGCTGCCACCCAGATTGCTTGAACCATATTGCAGGGCATTGGCGCCACGATAGACTTCAATATAATCCGTCGCCATCGGGTCGATGGCAGGAAAGTCAAAGCCGCCGTCAGCCAGGTTAATGGCGATGCCATCTTGCATTAATTTCAAACCACGCCCGTGAAATGTGCGCTGCAGGCCGGAGCCGCGAATCGATAATCGTGTTTCTTCAGCGCCAAAACGTGACTGTGCGAGCACGCCGGTCGCCATGCCCAGCGTATCCTGCATATTACTGGTGCGCCCTTCACGTACGGTCACCATATCCACTAAGGTGGTACCGCCTGCTGTTTTCGCCAGCTCTTTTTTGGCCGCCTCAATGTCCGGCTGCGTCAGTGATGTTTTCTGTTTTTCTGAAACCACATGCACGGTATCCAGATGTTGTGTTCCCTCATGCTCAGCATGTGCGAGATAAGGTAAGGCTGACAAAATCGCCAGCCCGATGTTGGTATATTTCATTGCGAATTCTTTCTTTATTTTTAATAGGCATTCACTCTGCTGACTAACTCTTAATCAGCAGAGTGAGTTATTCAGGCAGCAAATACTTGCCTGGCGGCCGAGTCGGGCTGCCAGCTGATCAATGCCGAAATATCGCAAGTGAAATAGGCACACAGCTTGTCCAGGTGCTCGGTACAAGCGTTGTAAGCAGGATTTTTGACCATGCGATGCAAGGTCATGCGGCTGATAGCCGTGGATTCGGCGATTTCTTTAAGGGTGATGTGGCGTTTCCACTCCACCTGTTTGGCAAAAATCATTGCCTGTAGGTTGATAACGATCATTGAGATGACTCCATCCATGCCTGCGAAGCAGGCATTACTCAGAATCCGGCCACCATGTGGACGGGCTTAGATTGAGTGTGGAGTCAGTGGCGGTGCGCGTGAGGGATGCGCAGTAGGGTAAAAACTGGAAACAACAGGTGGCTGATATTCGCTAAGGGCGATCTCAGCCTGAGCTTGCTGAAACAGAATGTAAGCTGGGCTATGCGCAGGCAAAGTTATTTCATCCAGCGCCATATGGCAAAACGGGCAATGATTAAGATGGTGGCTCAGTGACACTGGCTTTTGCGAAGGCTTAAAGTCTATCAGCGTGGATAATTGCTTGCCTTGCGTGGTAATCACCTGCACCAACAGTTTACTGCCTTGGGTAGAACAGATTTGTTGCATAAACGTGCCACCGTTTTGCATGGGGAAAGCCAGGCTCAAAGTCGGGATAAGCGAAGCCAGCATGATTGCCATCAATGCCATGCGCGCCATCCATTTTTGAAATTTGACCGTCACCATGGCGTCATTCTAACGGCAATCCTTTAGAATAAACAACTCTTTCATTGTTTCAGGATATTTTCATGGCCACCCCAAGCCTGCTTGCCTTATTAGACGACATCACCACCATGCTGGATGACGTTTCCGTCATGAGCCAAGTAGCCGCCAAAAAAACGGCTGGCGTATTAGGCGATGACCTGGCATTGAATGCACAACAGGTAACCGGAATATCGGCAAAACGTGAATTACCAGTGGTGTGGGCAGTAGCGCGCGGGTCTTTCCTGAATAAACTGGTATTGGTACCTGCGGCCCTGCTGATCAGCGCTTTTATTCCGTGGCTGATTACTCCGTTACTGATGCTGGGTGGTGCATTTTTATGTTACGAAGGCTTTGAAAAAATCTGGCATAAATTGCATGAAAAAAAAGGCGACACACACGAAAAAGTGCATGTATCTGTGCAAAACCCTGACACTGATCTGGTTGCGCTGGAAAAAGAAAAAATTAAAGGTGCGGTGCGCACTGACTTTATTTTGTCGGCCGAGATTATCGTAATCTCTTTGGGGGTGGTGGCTGAAGCCGCATTGACCCAGCGCATTGTGGTGCTTTCGATCATTGCCGTCCTGATGACAATTGGTGTTTACGGCCTGGTGGCGTTTATCGTCAAAATGGATGATATCGGCTTGTGGTTAATGCAGCGCCAGGGACAAAATGTTACCTCGCAATCGATACGTAAACTTGGCTGGGGCATGGTGCGCATAGTGCCTTACCTGATGCGTTTGCTGAGTGTGCTGGGGACCGCCGCCATGTTCCTGGTGGGTGGTGGCATTATTGCGCATGGTATCCCTCAGTTACACGGTTTGACTGAACTTGCGCTACCGTGGTCTTTACTCGTCAATGCAGGCGTTGGCATACTCACTGGCGCATTATGTTTTGTGCTGATTAGTATCGTGAAGTTATTTATCAATAAAGACTAGTTTTTTTCTAAGCCCTTGTTAGAATTGACTTAACAAGGGGGGCTGCATGACACTTTCTCGTAAAGTTATTGGTGTTGCTTTATCCATAACCATTATCTGCCTGCTAGCAACCATTCATGCCACCCCAGAAATGTCACTGTGGCTGGATAATATTCACTGGTTCACCACCAATGCAGCCTGCCTGATATTGGCCATGCTGGGATATCTGCGCGCGAATACTACCCATCGCCCCTGCAAAGGCTGGTTTGTGATTGGCACCCTGTTCTACTTTACGGGTGGCTTAATGTGGATCTTTGAAGTCCTCTCGCAGCAATCGCAATTCCCTGCCCAGTCCGATATCTTTTACCCATTGATGGGCCCCTGTATTATCGTCGGCTTCATCATCGCGTTACGCACTCAGCTCTCCCACTCAAAAGCCTGGGCATTTACTGTAGATGCAACGGCATTCAGCATCGCCATCCTGGGCTATGTGCTGATTTCCTACTTACCAAAATCCGCAGGAATCAGCCTGTTTCAACTTGCCGTACTCACCGCCTACCCCGTCAGCATGCTCAGTGCATCCTTGGTTTCGTTGCTGTTAATTCCCTACCTGAGACCGGTGTGTATGCTGCCCTGGCTATTGCTTAGCGCAGGGCTGGCACTGTTAGGAATATGCTGGATGCAATGGAATTTGAATGCGCTAAATCACCTCCCGCAAACCAGCCTGTATATTAATTACGGCTTCTCAGTGGCTGATTTACTGATAGGCAGCGGCCTCTATGGCTGGCAGGTACGCATCGCCAAACAAACAAACTATCATCGTCAATGCAGGCGGCTACGCGGCTGGATTCCGGTGATCGCTTTTATCTTCAGCATTTGCACATTGATACAGATCTGGTGGCAAAGTGGCCCACACCCATATGCGTATCACATTGCCATCGGCTCAGTTGTTTCTATCCTTATTTTTTCGGCGCTCAGGCAAAGCATATTGTTAAATGAAAGTGAGCGGCTATTACGCGCCGAGAAAAAGCTGGCTGAAAAAGAACTGGAATATCAGCAACTGTCGCGGCTGGACGCGCTGACACAGTTACCTAACCGCATCACTATGTTGAGCCTGCTTGAACATAATATTATTAATGCCGCCAGCGAGAGCGGGATGGTGTCATTAATGATGATTGATTTAAGGCATTTTCAAAGCATTAACGACAGCTTTGGCCATCGCGCAGGCGATCTATTCTTGATCGAGATATCCCAACGTTTGCAATACATCGCGAATGAAAGTGGCGAGTTAGGCCGTGTGCATGGCGATAAATTTGCCTTGATTATCACCCAGCATAAATCAGACGCCGAGTTGTTAAGGCTGGCCAATAATCTATGCAAAATCGTCCATAAACCTGTGATGATTGAAGATCATGAATTGATACTTGATGCCTGCATTGGTATCAGCGTCTACCCGCGCGATGCAGAGAATGCAGACCAGCTGGCACGTAGTGCGAATACAGCGTTGGCCCATGCCAAATGCTCTACTGAACAGTCATTTTTGTTTTATTGTAAAGAACAAACCAAGCAGGCACAAAACCGGTTTAAGCTGGATGTGCAATTGCGCAAAGCGATTAAAAAGCAGGAGTTCTTTCTGGTTTTCCAGCCGATATTCAAACTAAATAAACAAAATCAACCTCAAGTCGCCAATATAGAAGCACTTATCCGCTGGAAAAACAGCAAAGGCGAGATTATCTCGCCGATCGAATTTATTCCATATGCCGAACAGTCCGGGCTGATCCTGCCGATTGGTGAATGGGTCATCGCTGAGGCCATCCGCCATTTATCTTTACTTACGTATGCACATGATCAAGCGCCGGGGCTATCCATTAATATCTCCCCGCGCCAATTCCGCGACCATCACTTGCCTTCCCGAGTGGCACAGCACTTAAAACAATATGCCATTGCCCCTGGACGTATCACGCTGGAGATCACCGAAAGCGCAGTATTTGAGCATGAAGAACAGGCACTCGAAATGCTCAATCAGCTAAAAGCGATGGGCGTGCGTGTGTCACTGGACGATTTTGGCGTGGGTAATTCTTCGCTGTTTAAACTGAAACACTTGCCAATTGACGAACTCAAGATTGACCGTGCTTTTATGGTTGATGTACCGGATAGCAGTTCGGATAGTGAAATTGTTAGCACCATCGTTAAAACGGCAGGCATTTTAGGGATTTCAGTCGTAGTAGAAGGAATAGAAACCCAGGCGCAACTCGACTTTTTAGAGGAGATCGGCTGCGATTGTATTCAAGGTTTTTTACTTGGAAAGCCTATGCCCATTCAAGATATTCAGGCACTCCTGAAATCTGACAGGACAGATCAACAGCCGGCTTAATGCTTAAAATGTCACTTTCAACGTGACGGTGATTTCACTTTCAACAGTTACACCGAGCTTTTTACGAACATCCGCTTTTAAAAACAGCGCATAACGGCCACCTTCAAATACCGGAAAAATGGAGGTCTGCCATTGTTGATCCTGCACAGTGACTTCGACTTTGACTGCGCCCCAACCTCTACGCTTGGTTTGATGATATTGGCTTAGTGTGTGTATTTCGTCAGACATCTGTTCAGGCAAACTGATGTAATGCCAAATGCTTTTACTGCCCTGCCAGACTTTGATGATATCAGTAAAAGTGTAATTCAAACCTTCCATACACACGCACTTTCATCAGCTGGTAGGCCAAAACTATGTGGCTACTAGCCAGGATTCTTAAAACTATCCAGTACCAACGAAGCTACGCCCACGCAAATGGCACTATCAGCCACATTAAACGCTGGCCATGCCCATTGTTCATAATAAAACAGCAGAAAATCAACCACATAGCCCAAGGTCAGGCGGTCATACAAATTACCAAGTGCACCGCCTAACACCAGTGCGATACCGAAGCAGAACAATGTTTTCTGTGGATACTTGACCAGCAAATAGACCATGACTACAGATGCCAGCGTAGACACCGCGGTGAAAAATCCATGCTGCCAGCCACCGGCATTCGCGAGAAAGCTGAATGCCGCGCCGGTATTGTGATAGCGTACCAGATCAAAAAAACCAGTTACTGGCACATGTTCGCCATACACAAATGCCTGCTGGATCAGGTGCTTGGTATAGAGGTCGAGCACAATCACAATTGCGCTCAACACAAACCACGGCATTGCCGACCTTATATTGCGCATAGAGACATTAAGCATACTTGCGTGCTTCACCACTACCAAACAGGTTGCTGACGCAACGGCCACAAATGCTTGGGTGCGCGGCATCGCTGCCTACATCGGCACGGTAATGCCAGCAACGGTCGCATTTCTGATATACGCTTGGTTTAACCAGGATTTTCTGCGCCGCCGCATCCGCCACTTGATAAGTCGTCGCTGCAGAAGTGATGGTGACAAACCGCAAGTCATCCTGCAGGCTTTTCAGTGCGTCGAATGCCTTACCCGCCACATGGAATTCCAATTCTGCTTGCAGCGAAGAACCGACCTTTCCTTCACCACGCAACAGTTCGATTTCTTTGGCAGCCTGGCTGCGCAAATCAATCATGATCTGCCAGTGTTGTAATTGCGTATCGCTCAAGCCATGCGCAGGCAAGCTATACCACTCTTCTTCAAACACGGTCGCTACTTCATCCAGTCTCAACGTCTGCCAGATTTCATCCGCAGTAAAGCTCAGGATAGGAGTCATCAAACGCATCAAAGCGTGAGTGATGTGATACAGCGCACTCTGCGCGGCACGGCGTGCACGTGAAGTTTCACCACTGGTATATAGACGGTCTTTCAGGATATCCAGGTAGAAACCACCCAGATCCTCAGAGCAGAAACCAACGAACTTTTGTACCGCCAGGTGGAATTCGTATTTATCATAATCCGCAAGGATATCTGCCTGCAATTGCTGGGTCAGATGTAAGGCGTAACGATCGATTTCCAGCCACTGCTCCACCGGCAATAAATCCTTGCTGGCATCAAAGTCCGCCAGGTTAGAAAGCAGGAAGCGCAAGGTATTGCGGATACGGCGATAACCGTCAGCGACACGTTTCAGGATTTCATCACTGATGGTCAATTCACCGGAATAATCAGTCGAAGCTACCCATAAGCGCAGGATATCCGCGCCGTAAGTGTCCATTACTTTTTGCGGTGCGACCACATTGCCTTTGGATTTGCTCATTTTATGACCGGCACCATCCACCACAAAACCGTGTGTCAGCAAGGCGTTATAAGGTGCATGGCCGTCAATCGCACAACCGGTCAACAAACTGGACTGAAACCAGCCCCTATGCTGGTCAGAGCCTTCCAGGTATAAATCTGCCACTGGTTTGCCTGCTGCTACTCGCGCTTGTGCTTCAACCGCCAATGACGGATGTTGTGAAGAACGGATAACTGCGTAATGCGTAGCGCCGGAGTCAAACCAGACATCCAGGGTGTCGGTGACTTTTTTGTATTGCTCGGCATTTTCCGGCGCATGCTGATTGAGGAAAGCAGCACCGTCCAGGCTAAACCAGGCTTCCACACCTTGTTGTTCAACCTGTTTGCAAACAGTCTCCAGCAAATTCAATGTGTCAGGGTGCGGTGCGCCGGTTTCTTTATGCACAAAGAAAGGCATAGGCACGCCCCAGTTACGCTGACGCGACACGCACCAATCCGGACGATTCTTAATCATCGCTTCCAAACGAGCACGGCCCCAGCTAGGGAAAAACTCGGTAGCATCCACAGCGGTATTGGCCTGCTCACGCAAAGGTTTACCATCTGTACCAACAGAGTTCATGCCGATAAACCATTGATGTGTCGCTAATTGCATCAATGGCGTTTTATGGCGCCAGCAATGCGGAAAGCTATGGTTCAGGCGTGCAGAGGCAAACAGAACACCGTTTTCTTGTAGCTTTGCCAGAATAATCTTGTTTGCTTCCTGACGGCTCAAGCCACGGATTTCAGCAAACTCGACCAGTTCACTGTTAAAAAACTTGCCATCTCCACCGATGAGCACGCGCGGTTTCTCATTCGGGAAATTGGCACGCATCACCAGCCAGTCATCGTTACCGTGTGCTGCAGCTGTATGTACCAGGCCGGTACCTGCTTCGGTCGTGACATGGTCGCCTGTGATCACAGGCACCTGACGGTTATCGAATGGATGTTGCAATATTAATCCACGCAAGGCTTCGCCTTTTGCGCTGGCAAGCACAGCAGTATTTTCTTCGGTATACCGTGCCAGCGTTTTTTCAGCCAGCTCGCGTGCAAGGATCAACAAGCCTTTGCTGGTTTGAATCAGGTCATAATCCAGCTCGGCATTTACGCTCACCGCCTGGTTAGCAGGCAGTGTCCATGGCGTCGTGGTCCAGATCACCACATAAACATCACCTGTTACATTAACCCCAAACGCTTTACCCAGCGCCGCGTTATCTGCGACTTTAAAACCGACATCGATCGCTGGTGAGTTCACATCCTCGTATTCAACTTCGGCTTCAGCCAGGGCCGAACCACAGTCCACGCACCAATGCACAGGCTTGCTACCTTGATACAGGTAACCGTTTTTGTAGATATCGCCCAACGCACGCATGATGTCAGCTTCGGTATCGAAAGCCATGGTCAGGTAGGGATGATCCCAATCACCAAATACGCCCAGGCGGATAAAGTCTTTCTTCTGCTTTTCAACCTGCTCAGCAGCATAGGCACGACATAATTCACGGAATTTGGCCGGATCTATATTTTTGCCGTGGGCTTTTTCAACTACCAGTTCAATTGGCAGGCCGTGGCAATCCCAGCCTGGCACATAGGGTGCATCAAAACCACTCATGGTTTTGGCTTTGATGATGATGTCTTTGAGGATTTTATTCACTGCGTGACCGATATGAATGTCACCGTTGGCATACGGCGGACCATCATGCAAAATGAATTTTTTAGCGCCCTGGCGTTTGGTGCGAATGCGCTCATACACTTTGCGCTGCTGCCAGCCAGCTAGCCAGGCCGGTTCACGCTTGGCTAAATCGCCACGCATGGGGAAACTGGTCTCAGGTAAATTCAGTTTGTATTTAGAGTCTTTATTTTGGTCAGTCATTTAAAAAATCTCAACATTGCATGCCCTGCATTTTCATAAGGCATGACACACTATTTCTTTTAACTATTTAACGGCACCGGACTGGAGGTATTGTTTAGCATGCACAACGTCGGCTGCAATCTGTGCTGTCAGTGCGTCCAAACCGGCAAATTTCATCTCATCACGCAATTTGTGCAAAAACTCCACATGCACATGCTGATCATATAAATCACCATTAAAATCAAATACATGCACTTCCAATTTGAGTTTAGGGATACCTTCAATGGTGGGTCGCACGCCCAGATTGGCAACTGCCGGTAAATTGTTCAATTTTACCGCATAAACCCCGGTGAGTGCAGGCCGTTCGTGGCGCATATGCACGTTAGCCGTGGGGAAGCCAAGCTGCCTGCCTAATTTTGCTCCATGCACCACCTTGCCGCTGATGCTGTAAGTGCGCCCTAGCAAAGTATGTGCTTTTGCAAAATCGCCTGCTGCCAGTGCGTTACGCACCAGGGTGCTGGACACCCGTTCACCGTCAAATTGCACTTCCGGCAAGGGAATAACGTTGAACCCATGTTCAATCAAGGTTTGTACAGTGCCTGCCCGTTTGGCACCAAAACAAAAATCTTCACCCACCATGACCACATTGGCATTAAGCTGGTGCTGCAATGTATGCATAAACGTGGCAGGGGTCTGGGCAGCAAAAGCATGGCTAAAGCGTTGCACATAGACACGCTGCACACCAAATTCAGCTAAATACTCCAGTTTTTCCCGCATGGAGGCCAGCCGTGCAGGCGCATTTTGCGGCACAAAAAATTCGCGTGGATGAGGTTCAAACGTCATCACTGCCGGAACAATCCGGTAGGTTTGAGCAAAGGCAACTAATTGGCGTAATAACGCCTGATGCCCAAGGTGCATCCCATCAAAGTTACCGATCGCAATCGTCTGAGGTAAAGAGCTATCAGGGATGTGTCTGTATATTTTCACTGAATACTTAAATTAACCCGTGATCTTGAAGCTGGTTACTGTTTGATTAAAAGTCTGTTTATCACGTTCAAAATAATGAATTGAAGGAGCCTGATAGCTAATTCTGTAATAATTTTGGGCGCTAACCAAGCCATAAGTGACCTGCTCGAACCTCAATCCTTTTTCATTTAAATATTGAATATGCAAACGAAAGGCTTTTTGGTCAGAAACATTTTCCAAAGTGTTTTCAAGCACTTTGATACTGGCGGCATTGCTGCTCTTAGCCTTAATTTCAGCCAACTCCAATTCTGCAAGATCCGAAATAGGCATATTGGCTGCTGCTGGTTTCTTAATGCGGGAGAACGCTTTATCTGGCTTCAATGCCTCAATCCGGATTGATTGCAAACTGTAACCATCTTTTGATATCCATAGCGCATTTTCGCTTTGATATCCGTTGATCTGCACCCACCCTACCGGCAAACTCACTTTAAAGTTTTTATTGGTATCAACATACTCCGCTTTTGTCAGTCGTGTGAATGGTCCGCCACATGAAGTGAGTAATGTAATTAAACTGAAGATTATAATTTTTTTATAGAAATGCATGATTTGCCTTTTTTTAGTTTTCAAATTATTGTTTAGCAAGGGTTTCAAGGTAACTATTTACATAACTCTTATCACTGGCCTCTGGTACCAGCTCTAAATAACGCTTGAATTCGCTGGCTGCCTGCTCTCTCTTACTCTGACTCATTAACAGCAAACCCCTTGAACGATATACCGGTGCAAAATCAGAATTGAGCTCTATTGCCCGGTCAAATTCACGCAACGCGATGTCAATGTCATCTTTTTCGTTACGTTTTCGGTGCGCTTCCCCCAGATAGTAATGTACTGTGGGCGGGTATCGTTTCAGTACGTTTTCATCAGACAGCAATGCAATGACATGCTTATAACGGCCAAAACTGAATTCCTGCTCTAGTACTTCAATACGCAACCGATTCACTTTGGCAGCATATTCCGCTTCATTCATAACCCCCGTGTTCGACTCTTGCGCCGCCAGCTTGGTAAAGTTGTCTACCCGATCTTTAAGTTTTGGATGGGTGGAATAAAAAAAGCCTTCCTGCGCCTCTGATAACTTCACCTCCCTAGCTAGATGTTCAAAGACTTTATGCGCTTCATGGGGATCATAGCCCGCTTGAACAAGACGCTTGAAACCCATATTATCGGCCTCAGCTTCAAGTTCACGGGAATATCCATAAATTGAGGAAGTTGCAAGGATATTACCTATCAATCCAACGATAGGAATGCCGATGACGGCAGTAATCGTAGCAAATGCAGAAGATCCCTTTATGGACTGTTGGTTGAAGTAACCATGTCTATAAACAAAATGCGCGCCTTCATGTGCAAGTACGGTTGCCAACTGTGCCTCATTGTCAAAACGGGCGAGCAGGCCGGTATGCATGTAAATATGTCCATTAGGGATAGCGAATGCATTTAATACTGGAGAGTTGACTACATGCACTTTGATAAGCCCCGCGAATTCCGGATAAAGTTTATCCATAATTCCTTGTAGATAAGTCTCAAGTTCAGGTGAGGCATAAATCTGTCCGCCTTTGCGGATGGCCTTTTCAAAATCAGTACTGGCAGACCACAGACGTTGTTCATCTGATTCCAGCTTCTGCAATGAACTCGCATCAGAATAGGGCAAACGCGATTCAGCCCATGCAACTTGCTGCATCAACAAGATGCCAGTCAGCAGTGCACTCAATGTTTTTCTGATTGTTCTCATAATCCGGCCTGGTTTTCAAGACTTACGCGGCCGGGGTAATTTAAGAACATTTCATTCATCATTTTATTGACGTCTTCGGCTATCCTAAGGTCCTTACTATCCATGGCGAAGCCATAATTCATCCATAGAATATCCCCTGACCTTAAATCCACCAGAGCTGCTGATAAAAACGTTGGACTAGGAGGAAGAACCACACCAAACATGGCAGCGAATACACGTGCCGCCTTGCGGCCACCGGTTGAAATATAATCTTCACCAACAATAAACAAGGCAGCATCTGCTCCTGATCTTTCCGCCAGCGTTTTTAATCCGGAACCTAATGTATAGTCAAACTCTGTGCGTTTATGTTTCCAGGCATCAAATTCTGCACGTGAGTAATAAAATGCGTTGAATCCGACTACATCGTATAAAGCGACATGTTCATCCAGGCTGGCAATTTCTTCAGGAGATAAATTTTCTGGCAACTCCAACTTATCAAACAAATGTCTAGAAGCAATTTGAGCGGCAAGCGCCGAGCGCACGTTATTCTTGGCTTTGATTGACCATTCATCCACCTTTTCAGCCACACCACCAACAGATAGTTCCTTGACGAAAATTTCAGGTTCAATAAGTACTATTTTCTTAGGCAAACTACCCAAGTCCAGATGGGCTTTCTTAATACTGGTGTCTGCTGACCATGCTACTGAAGTGGTAAAAAATAATACAAAAGCAATCAGGTTTTTGTTCATATTGTTCCTCTTTATTATTGTCTGATAAATACTTGATGAATTAATTAACAACCCTACGTGAAAAATCTCTTGGCCTGAATCCAAGTATGCCAAGCATAGCAAAATACACAGCTATTCCTAATACCACTACACCAGCTAAATGCATTAATCGCGGCAAAACTGGCATACTCAGCCAGTCACCTGACCATGTTGCAACAAAATGAAGGCCCACTGCCATTACTGTGACGGCCAATAATAGTTTTGCGAGGAATGCCAGCCAACCTTTATTTGGCACGAAGGCTCCGGTTCTTTGCAATGTGACCCATAACAAAGTCGCATTTAAACAAGCGCCCAATCCTACTGCCAGTGCCAGTCCTGCATGGCGCAACGGGGTAAAGTAAAGGAATAGTACATTTAATATTTGCGTCATCACCAAGGTGAAGATGGCAATTTTGACTGGGGTTCTGACATTCTGGCGAGCATAAAAACCTGGCGCCAACACCTTCACCATAATCAGCCCTAACAGGCTAAGGCTATACGCAATCAATGCGCGCTCGGTTTGCGCAACGTCGATCTCGGTAAATTTACCGTAATAGAATAGACTGGCAACCAATGGTTTAGAAAGTACAGCCATGGCGACAGCGGCAGGAATAGCAAGCATAAAGGTCAGACGCAAACCCCAATCCAGCAATTGCGAAAATTCGGCTGGAGATTTATCGACATGTGCTTTGGATAAGCTTGGCAAAAGAATTGTGCCTAGTGCAACCCCAAGTACGCCGGTCGGAAATTCCATTAACCGGTCCGCATAATAAAGCCACGAGACACTGCCAGTGGGCATAAATGAAGCAAATACATTGTTAAGTACAATTGAAATTTGCGCAACAGACACGCCAAAAATGGCTGGTCCCATTAATTTAAGAATACGCCGCACACCTTCATCCTGGATATTCAGCGCATAGCGCGGCAACATGCCGATTTTTTGCAAAGAAGGTAATTGGTAAATTAACTGAATGATGCCGCCGACAAACACTGCCCAAGCCAGCACGTAAACTGAATTATTAAAATGTGGTGCCACAAATAAAGCCGCCGTTATAAAACTGAGGTTAAGCCACACCGGCGTAAAGGCAGGCACCTGGAATTTGCTGTGTGCATTGAGCACACCACCGGCCATTGATACCAGCGAAATAAACAGAATATAGGGAAAGGTAATGCGCAATAAATCGGTGGTTAGCGCAAACTTGGCCGGATCTCCCACAAACCCTGGCGAAGTCAGTCGCACAATCAAAGGTGCCGCCAGCATACCAACGATAGTAATGCCGACCAGAAACAGTCCCAGCAAACTGGAGACATGGTTGATCAGAGCCTTGGTTGCTTCCGGCGTGCGCTGTTTGCGGTATTCGGACAGAATAGGCACGAATGCCTGGCTAAAAGCGCCCTCGCCGGAAATGCGGCGTAACAGATTGGGGATTTTAAATGCCACAAAAAAAGCATCAGTCGCCATGCCTGCGCCAAAAATACGGGCAATCAGCGTATCGCGGACAAACCCCAGCAGGCGCGAGATAAACGTCATGCCACCGACAGTGGCCAAAGCTTTAAGCAAGTTCATATGGGGTATTCAGGTTCCGGCAGTCTGGTAAAAAATGCTAGGTGCAGGCAGCTTTTGCTTTATTATTCCGCCTGCAATTTTCAATCTTTTAGAACAATTGTTCTTGAGTCGGGCGATTTTACCATGCGACTATTTCGAATCCGCAGAAATATGATTTTCGCCTTGCAAAAACCGAGCAAAAACAGTATTATGCACGGTTTCGTATTACACCCCTTTTGAAAAGTTACAGGATAAACGAATATGGCAAACACCGCACAAGCACGCAAACGCGCGCGCCAATCCGTAAAAGTGAACGCGCACAACGCTGCGTTACGTTCAACTTTACGCACTGCGATCAAAAAAGTAATTAAAGCAATTCAAACTGGTGACAAAGCTGCTGCAGTTGCGTCTTACCAGGAAAACGTGAGCGTGATTGACCGTATCGCTGACAAAAAAATCATTCACAAAAACAAAGCTGCCCGTCATAAAAGCCGTTTGACAGCTGCGATCAAAGCATTGTCAGGTGACGCACCTGCAACTTTGACTTCTGTGAAAAAAGCAGTTGCTCCTAAAGCAGCTCCGAAAAAAGCTGCTGCTAAAGCCGAAGCCGCGCCAGCCAAAAAAGCTGCCGCCAAGCCTCGTGCGAAAAAAGCTGCTGAATAATTTCAGTAGGGGTGCTTACTTAAAAAGCCAGACATATGTCTGGCTTTTTTATTGCCTGCAAGGCTGGTTAATTCCTTAGGCTGATTATGAATATGCTGAAGAATGCTTACTATCAAAGGATCAGCCCAGTCTCTTGGCAAGAAAACCAGGCTATCAAGCCGTTCAAATTCTAAAGCTGTGGATTTTATATATTCAAGAATATGAGTTTAACGCTCATCACTGGCACTATTAAGTTCAATAGCAATTACTGAACTTCCTTCGACATAACCCAAGCCTGCGTATTCAGTACAATATCAAGTATATCCTCTTTGGCGTGTATTGACCCGTGTCAGAACTTGAGAATTAAAGAGCTGCAACTTTAAAAAGACTCCATCCCTGCTTGAAAAATACAAATAAAAAAATCTCGGCTTTTCAGCCGAGATTTGTAATACATACCTCTTAAGTACTATTCACCTATATGCAATTCACTGCGCGCCACCTTGGCTGTATTTAATACTCCCTGCGCATCATTGCCAATCACGGTGAAATGGCCCATCTTGCGGCTTTTGCGCGGCTCATGTTTGCCATATAAATGCATCTTGAGATTACCGTGTGCAAAAGCTTTGTCCCAGGCCGGCTCTTTCTGTTTCCCACTATACAGCCAGCTATCGCCAAGGATATTCACCATCACGGCATTGCTGTGCAAGCCTGGATTACCTAACGCCTGGCCAGTAATGACGCGCACCTGCTGTTCAAACTGGTTGGTAATACAGGCATCCAGCGTGTAATGGCCGGAATTATGTGGTCGCGGCGCAATTTCGTTAATTAGCAACTGGTTACCGACAACAAAAAACTCCACGCCTAGCACGCCGACATAATTGAGCCTGGCTGCCAGTTTTTTTGCCAGTTCCTGTGCATTGGCCTTGATCACCTCAGAACAACGGGCCGGGGCGATGCTGATATCCAGTATGCCATTCAAATGGCTATTTTCGGCGGTTGGAAAAGCTGCAATATTGCCATGCACATCACGCGCCAGCACCACGGAGACTTCCAGGTCGAGCGCCAGCATTTTTTCCAGCACACAGACTTCCTGCTTGAAATTCTGGAAAGCGGTTTTGGCTTCAGCCTGGTTAGCCACCCGCGCCTGGCCTTTGCCATCATAACCAAAACGCGCTACTTTTAGCACCGCAGGATACATGTCGCCATCTTCCGGCAAATCGCTTGCATTGGTGACTGCGACAAATGGGCCTATAGGCAAACCAGCTTCTTTGAAAAAAGTTTTTTCTTTAACTCTGTGCTGGGCAATCGCTACAGCTTCGGCGCTTGGATGGACAATGGTTGATGTTGCCAGCGTTGCCAGTGTTTCAGCAGGCACGTTTTCAAATTCGGTAGAAATCGCCGCGCAGGTTTCAGCCATGGTTTTCAGAGCCGCTGCGTCATCAAAAGCGGCACATAAATGCACATCCGCAATCATCCCTGCCGGGCTATTTTTGTCCGGGTCGAGCACAGTGACTTTGTAGCCCATTTCGTGCGCTGCAATCACGAAAAAACGGCCAAGCTGGCCGCCGCCTAACATGCCAAGCATAGCCGTTGGCTGAATCACGCTGGATTCATTTGAATTATGTAAACTTTGATTTTGAATATTTGCTTGCGAACTCATCAACAATCCCCATCATGCCCTGACAGAATTACCTTGTGCGGTTATTCTAATTATTTGTAACTCTAAGCCAGGTATGTTTCTTGAATAAAATTAAGGCTGCTCAGGCAAAGTCATGGCATGCACTTTTTCAGCCTGCTTCTGGCGGAAATCTGCCAGTTTTTGCGCCAAAACTGCATCCTGATTGGCCAGTACTGAAACGGCAAACAGACCAGCATTGGCAGCGCCTGCATCACCAATCGCGAAAGTAGCTACCGGGATACCTTTAGGCATCTGCACGATAGATAACAATGAATCCTGGCCTTGCAAATGCTTGGATGGCACAGGCACACCCAGTACCGGCAATGTGGTTTTCGCCGCTACCATACCTGGCAGATGCGCAGCGCCGCCAGCGCCAGCGATGATCACCTGGAATCCGTTAGTCGCTGCTGACTCAGCAAACTGGAACATCAGGTCGGGCGTCCGGTGTGCGGATACCACGCGGGCTTCATAAGCCACGCCAAAATCTGCCAGCATTTGCGCGGCATTTCTCATGACCGGCCAATCGCTGTCAGAGCCCATAATGATGGCTACCAGAGGTTTACTCATATCACACAACCTTTTTAGTTAACTTTTTCAGTGCAAAGTGCTTTGATCAGATTTAAACCGCCATGCAAGTGCATGACTGACTTGTTTTATAACACCACCAGGTTATCCCTGTGGATCAGTTCTTTTTGTTCTACATAGCCAAGTATGTTTTTAATCTCGCTACTTGGTTTGCGCATGATGCGGCGTACTTCGCTGGCATGGTAATTCACAATGCCGCGCGCCCATTCTTTACCTTCGGCATCGACACAGGCCACTACATCGCCACGCTCAAACTGGCCAATCACCTCGACTACCCCTATCGGCAGCAGGCTTTTGCCATCCTTGCATAATACATTTACTGCACCTGCATCAAGCACCAGTTTTCCACCCAGACGTAAATGATCTGCCAGCCATTGTTTTTTGGCGATGATTTTCATTTTGCCTGCTTGCAGGTGGGTACCGATCGCTTCGCCCTGGCTTAACCTGATTAGGACTTCAGGCTCGCGGCCTGAAGCAATCACCGTGTGCGCGCCACTATTGGCGGCACGTTTGGCAGCCAGTATTTTAGTGAGCATACCGCCTGTACCGACCGCGCTGCCAGCACCACCAGCCATGGTTTCCAAAGCCGGGTTACCTGCCATTTCGGAATGCACAAATAAGGCATTGGGGTCTTTGCGCGGATCAGCAGAGTAAAGGCCTTGCTGGTCGGTGAGTATAATAAGCGCATCGGCTTCAATCAGGTTGGCTACAAGCGCACCCAAGGTATCATTATCGCCAAAGCGGATTTCTTCAGTGACCACCGTATCATTTTCGTTAATGATGGGAATCACGTTCAAATCAAGCAAGGTACGTAAGGTAGTGCGCGCATTGAGATAGCGCTTGCGGTCGGCCAGATCGTCATGGGTCAGCAGTAATTGGGCAGTGTGCAAACCGTGTTGTGCAAAACATTGCTCATACATTTGCACCAGCCCCATCTGCCCTACTGCCGCAGCAGCTTGCAACTCGTTGATTTCCACCGGGCGTTTTTTCCAGCCCAGGCGCTGCATGCCTTCAGCCACGGCGCCACTGGATACCAGTACCACATGCTTGCCCTGCTTAACCAAGGCACTGATTTGCTCGGCCCAAGCAGCAATCGCAGCCCTGTCCAGGCCTTGGCCATTATTGGTGACCAGGCTGGATCCGACCTTTACAATCAGGGTTTTACTATCTTGAATAAGGGAGACACCCATACCGATTTTTTATTATCTGTTATTTATTCAATCACTTGCGGTGCTTGAGCCGCCGGTGCTGCTTGCTGTTGGTCAGCTTCAGCATGGCGCTGAACGCGCGCCTGGTCGATATGATCCATGATGGCATACGTCAGCTCTTTACAGCCAATACCGCTGATCGCAGAAATAGCGAACACGGGACCATCCCAGCCATAGGCTTTGACAAAGTCTGCGACCTTGTCAGCGCTGTCAGGCAGCATGTCGATTTTATTCAACACCAGCCAGCGAGGTTTGTCGTATAACTCTTGATCGTATTTCTTTAACTCGTTAACGATGGCTTTAGCTTCTTTCACTGGATTGACCATTTCATCAAATGGCGCCAGATCGACTAAATGCAGCAATAAAGAAGTACGTTGCAGATGGCGCAGGAATTGATGGCCCAAACCAGCACCTTCAGCAGCACCTTCAATCAGGCCAGGCACATCGGCGATCACAAAACTGCGATTGCTATCGACGCGTACTACGCCAAGATTGGGGTGCAGCGTTGTAAATGGATAATCAGCCACTTTTGGTTTAGCAGCTGACACCGAGCGTATAAATGTAGATTTGCCCGCATTTGGCATACCCAGCAAACCGACATCTGCCAGCACTTTCAACTCCAGATACAGCTCGAAAGCTTCACCCGGATCACCTTTGGTACATTGGCGAGGTGCACGGTTGGTACTGGTTTTAAAGTGAATATTGCCCAAGCCACCTTTACCGCCACTGGCAATCATCACCTGCTGGCCGTCGACATTGAGGTCAACCATGGTATTGCCGGTCGCTTTGTCGCTGATAGTGGTACCTACAGGCACACGCAGCACCATATCATCGCCACCCTTGCCGTAGCAATCTGATCCGCTACCGTTCTCACCGCGCTGGGCTTTGAAAGTTCGGGTATAGCGATAATCCACCAGGGTATTGATATTGCGGTCAGCGAGCACGAATACCGAACCGCCCTTGCCACCATCACCGCCATTGGGGCCGCCCATAGGCTCGTATTTTTCACGGCGGAATGTGGCTACGCCATTACCGCCGTCACCGGCGTAAACTTTGATAGTAGCTTCGTCAATAAACTTCATGATCAATTTGCCTTTTAAGCGCATTGTTGCGTTACACGGTACTCAATATCCTTGTGTACTTTGTACATTCCGGTTTCTGCGTGCCGTGTGCCTTGCACTGCATCTTAAAATTTCAAATTGCCTGTGCTTATTAACAGGCAATTATACAAGGCTACAATCTGATAACTATAAAGTAAAAAGCCCCGTCAAGCGACAGGGCTTTTTACATGAATCTGCGATTAAACCGCTTCGATGCTCACTGTATGACGCTTTAACGCGCCTTTGATAGCAAATTTAACTTTGCCTTCAACCAGTGCATACAGCGTGTGGTCTTTACCCATGCCAACGTTTTCGCCAGCATGCATTTTTGTACCACGTTGACGCACGATAATGCTACCGGCGTTAACTACTGTTTCACCAAAAGCTTTTACGCCCAGGCGTTTGGCTTGTGAGTCGCGGCCGTTACGTGAACTACCGCCTGCTTTTTTGTGTGCCATGTTTGATTCCTTACTCTAGCAATCTGCCGATTAAGCAGAAATAGTATCGATTTGAATTTCAGTATAGCTCTGACGATGACCTTGAGTCTTGCGATAGTGCTTACGACGACGCATTTTAAAGATCATCACTTTGTCACCACGGCCATGTGATACCACTGTGGCATTCACTGTAGCGCCGGCTATCAAAGGTGCACCAACCGTAGTCGTTTCGCCGTTTGCAATCAACAATACTTTGTCGATCACAACAGTAGAACCCACGTCGCCAACCAATTTTTCAACTTTTAATTTTTCACCAGCGGTAACTTTGTACTGTTTGCCACCTGTTTTAATCACTGCGTACATAAAAATGCCTTAAACGTCGCCTTTTAAAGAACCCGCAATTATACGCAATTAATTCAAGAATGCAAATACATTTGCGTATATTCAACAGCGAATGCGGGTGGTGAATGGATGAGTGTCAAGCCAGCAGCGATTTAGTTGCCGGTGCCGCTCGCCAAGGCTTGATTATACCGTGTGTATAGAACGCGTACACACTTAATATGGCATTGAGAAAACCATCAGCCAATAAAGCAAAAACACCTGCTGGCGCGCGATAGTCATTAATGCGATACAGCGGCGGCATTTCAATATTATTCAATGAGCTTAATGGCTGAAAATGCACAGAAGCAACCTCCTGATCGGCCAGCATGACTTTGACATTGAACATATCCGTAATCGATAACTGCAAGGATTGCCCGTCGCTAAGCCAGAGCAGGTAATGTCTTTTGTTCAAGCGTTCAATATGACTGATGATTAGCTGGGGCATGAGGAAATATCTCAATCTGCAAAAAGCTGCATCCTAAACATAATGACACTTGCCAAACAGCTTCAGTTTAGATTTAATTTACCATATCAGTTGCCCGGCAACGATGTCGCAAGGTCACTACGTGAAAAAATACGAAATCATTGCCGAAGAAATTGCCAGCACCATCCAGCAAGGGTTGCTCAACCGCGGCGACAAATTGCCTTCGATACGCCAGATTCAGGCCCTGAAACAGGTGAATGCCTCCACCGTGTTCCAGGCATATTATTTACTGGAAGCGCGTGGCCTGCTGGTCACGCGGCCACGTTCGGGCTATTACGTGGCCGGGCCATTGCGTAGCGAACGGTCACTCGCACCAGCAAGCCCTGCGCAAACCGGCCTGCCGACCATTTTGCAAATCAGCGATCTGGTCTTTACTGTTCTGGATCGCATTAAAGACCCTCAGCACGTGCCGTTCGGCTCGGCGTTTCCCAGTCCATTGCATTTTCCCCTTTCAAAACTGGCTGACCATATGGTGGCCTCTGTTCGCCGTATGCAACCGTCTGATACGGTAAGTGATATCGGGCAAGGCGATTTTGAGCTGAGGCGCCAGATTGCATTGCGTTACCAGTTGGATGGCACGCAAACTGAT
This sequence comes from Methylophilus sp. Leaf414, assembly GCF_001425425.1. NCBI lineage: Bacteria > Pseudomonadati > Pseudomonadota > Betaproteobacteria > Nitrosomonadales > Methylophilaceae > Methylophilus > Methylophilus sp. Leaf414. Next base: position 868,344 of record NZ_LMQQ01000001.1, read on the forward strand.
GCAACAGATATCGTCGTGACAAACGGTGCACTTGAAGCGCTCAATCTGAGCCTGGCCGCCGTAACCCAGCCTGGTGATAGCGTGATCATAGAGTCACCGAGCTTTTATGCTGCCTTGCAGGCAATTGAAAGAATGGGGCTAAAGGCGATTGAAGTACCCAGCCATCCCGAGCATGGTATTGATCTAGCTGCGCTGGAACTGGCCATCATTCAACACCAGCCCAAAGCCTGCTGGCTGATGACCAATTTTCAAAACCCCACCGGTAGCCTGATGCCGGAAGATAAAAAGCAGGCACTCGTTGCTTTAGTGACACGCCACCGATTGCCGCTGATCGAAGATGACGTGTATCGCGAATTGTATTTTGGCAAGCAGCGTCCGCTGCCAGCCAAGGCCTGGGATACGGAGGGCTGGGTCATGCATTGCAGCTCTTTTTCCAAATCGCTGGCGCCGGGTTACCGCGTCGGCTGGGTCTCGGCGGGACGGTTTACTGACAAGATCACGCGCTTGAAAATCTCGACCACCCTTGCCACGTCCATCCCGGCCCAGCATGCACTGGCAAGTTATCTGGCGAAAGGCGGTTATGATAAATACCTGCGCCAGCTCAGACACCAGCTCATGTTGCAGCAATTGCAGTTTTCACAGGCCATTCATCAGCACTTTCCCGAGCAGGTACGCTTTAACCAGCCACAAGGAGGCTATTTTTTCTGGATGCAACTGCCAGAACAGTGCGATAGCTTGCAGCTTTTTCAGCAGGCGATCACCCAAAATATCGGTCTTGCACCTGGGCATATGTTTTCGTCGCAACAACAATACGCCAACTTTATCCGCCTCAATTATGGGCACCCATTAAACCCAGCAGGCCTGCAAGCTATCCAGACACTGGGCAAGCTCATTTTAAAAACACTCACACCAAACTGATATGGTTTTTTAATTAAAAACTGAATCTGTTTTAGTTTTTGCAAACAGCCTATAGTGCGCTCGTCTCCAGTCGTTTTCGAGTGTCATCATGCAAGCCTCTCGTAGCAAAACCGTGATTCCCATTGTGGCCACCCCGGTCACGGAAAAAACCATGTCCTTGTATCAGAAAACCGCGAAGATTTATCCGCGAACGGTCAACGGCTATTTCAAAAACTGGCGCTGGCTGATGATCTGGCTCACGCAAATCGTTTTTTATGGCTTGCCCTGGCTGCAATATGGCGAACGCCAGGCGTTTTTAATGGATATCAACGCGCAGCGGTTTTACCTGTTTGGGATGGTGATTTTTCCACAGGATCTGTTTTACCTGGCGCTGCTATTAATCGTGTGCGCGCTGGGTTTGTTTTTGTTTACGGCTGTCGCCGGTCGCTTGTGGTGTGGCTTCTCCTGCCCGCAATCGGTGTATACAGAAATATTCTTATGGATGGAACGCCGCATCGAAGGTGACCGCATGGCGCGGCAGAAGCTGGATGCGCAGCCCTGGGGATTAAGAAAAACAGCTATTAAATTTAGCAAGCATGGTGTCTGGCTCGGTTTTGCGATGGTGACAGGGATATCGTTTGTCGGTTACTTCACGCCTATTCGCGAACTGACACCGGCATTGCTGAATTTTCAGCTGAGTGGCTGGGAATGGTTCTGGTTTGGTTTTTACAGTGTTGCCACTTATGGCAATGCCGGCTTTCTGCGCGAGCAGGTGTGCAAACATATGTGTCCCTATGCGCGCTTCCAGAGTGCCATGTTTGATAATCACACGCTGATTGTGGCTTACGACAGCGAACGTGGCGAACCACGCGGCGGCCGCAGCAAAGGGCAGGATTTCAAGGCCGAGGGCCTGGGCTCTTGCATAGATTGCAACATCTGCGTGCAGGTATGTCCAGTGGGGATTGATATCCGCCAGGGCTTGCAATATGAATGCATCAGCTGCGGCCTGTGCATTGATGCCTGCGATGAGGTAATGGATAAAATGCAATACCCGCGTGGGTTGATCCGATTTTCTGCAGGCGGCAATACCAGCGAACATGGTTTATTAAGCCATATGTTACGACCGCGCGTGCTGATTTATAGCGCATTGTTTGCGCTGATATTTGGCTGGATGGCGTACAGCATGTTGCATAAACCAAACTTCAAGGTCGACATCATGCGGGACCGTAACATCATGTACCGGGAAACCAGCCAGGGTGTAGAAAACCTTTACCAGTTACACCTGATCAATGCCACCGAGCAAGCACAGCACTACCGTATTCGTGCCAAAGGGTTGCCTGAAATCAAGGTAGAAAGTGAACAGTCACTCACTGTTAACGCTACCAAGGAAGCATTAATACCGCTAAGCCTGGCTATCCCCCATTCAGAAAGAGCGGGAAGCCAGCGCATTACGATTGAAGTCACTGCGCAGCCTTCTGGCGAGACGGTATCGACCGACAGCACCTTTTATATACCACATTAATTGACTACCCCTTCACCCGCGCAAGCCGGACTGCCGTGTTAAAGCGGCAGGTTCAGCACGCGGGTCTTTTTTTGCGCAAATACTTTATTCAGCAGTTTATAAGTATCCAGGTCGAATTTAAGCTTAGTGATTTGTGTGCTTAATCCTTGCAGGCTTTCATCGCTATCAGCCACTCCCAGGTAAACCCAATGCTCGAACACATGAATCTGCCTTATATCGTTTTCCAGACTGTACTCCTCGATACCAATTTTGCCTGCGAAAGGCCAGGCCTTGAGTTTGTGGGCGATTAACGCCTGTTGCAGCCGCAAGCCGTGCATCTCGGTTGATTCATGACCGCAACAGGCGCCTTTGCAGCGTTTCAACTGATACGCCAGACAAGCGCCGCTGCTGTCGCTTTCCAGCCCTAATGTTTTCAGGCATAAGCGATTTTGCTGGGCAATTTTACGCAAGGCTTCAGTTGCCTGGTGACGGCTTTTAAACGTGCCGAACATGTGATTCAACTGGCTGGAGTCCATATCCTCTTCATCAACGAGCCTGATCATTGGTTGCGCAGACGAATCCAGTAACCAGCTGCAAAGTTGGCGCTCTTGCCGCATCTGACGGTTGTAGGCCGGTGCTCGCTCCCTGATCAGGCGCGACTCCAGTATTACAGCACTCAACTCTCCGGCGGTGGGTATCCACTCCAAGCGCTTAATCTCCTGCACCAGGCGCTTATCCTTACCGGTAGCTCGCTCATTGCTAAAATGAGAGAGTACGCGGGCACGCATATTCGTCCCTTTGCCTATATATAACAGCAAGTCGTTTTCACCATAAAACTGGTACACGCCTGGTGTTTCCGGTAATTCACCAATCAGGTTTGCATCAATATGCGGCGGCAATACAGGCGATGCCATCAGTTTTTGCGCAGCGCTCTGGATCACAGTCTCACCCAACTGCTGCCTCGCATCAGCCAGCATTCTCAGGATGGCTTCGACGTCGCCCATTGCGCGGTGGCGGGCCAGGCCTTCGATTTTATGGCGGGCCACAATCGCATCTATGCCGTGGCTGAAATGTTCCGGGTATAACAGACGTGATAGCTTGACCGTGCATAACACTTTTTGCTGAAAATTGATGCCCATGCGCTTGAATTCGGTTTTGAGGAAACCATAATCAAACCTGACATTGTGAGCCGCCAGCACACTGCCTTCCAGAAAAGCCAGCAGCTGGCCTGCCACTTCAGAAAACTCGGGAGCATTTTCAACCATGGCATTGTTGATGCCGGTCAATGACTGGATAAATGGGGGAATCGCCATTTGCGGATTGACCAATGTCTGCCAGCGGGCAGTTTCGACCCCACCATCAAAACGCACCAGCGCAATTTCGGTAATGCGGTCTTTTAGCGGGGTGGCGCCTGTGGTTTCGAGATCAAGAAAAGTGATGGACGGCAGCATAATTCCGAAGAGTCAATTCGTGGCACTAAAAGTAATGTGCGCCCATATATTTTATCTTATATATTTTATCTTAATTGATACGCTTATAAGGGGCTTTAAATCTATGACTCATGCAACGCAGAGCGGTTCTTTGCCGAGATTGACAATAATTTAAGCATGCAACAGCCAATTATACTGAATTACCTTCATAACTACGTAAAACAACTCTAGACAGTGTCAGTAATTGATGCTGTAATATTCGGATTCCATTGATGACAATTTAAAGCTCCATTCATGCCGAATTTATACCTAGAAAATCAGCTATGTTTTTCACTTTACTCCGCAACGCATGCCCTACTTCGATCCTATAAGCCCGACCTTGATAAGCTGAATCTAACATACCCTCAATATCTGGTACTGGTCGCACTTTGGCAATACAAGCAGCTTTCAATTAAAGAAATCGCCGAAAAATTGCTGTTGGAACCGGCTACGATTACGCCTGTGGTAAAACGGCTGGAAGTGAAGAAACTGACTAAACGTACACGCCAGAAAGATGATGAGCGGGTAGTGATTGTCAGCCTGACTGAAGAGGGTTTGAACCTGCGCAGCAAGTTGTCTGAAGTGCAAAAACGCGTTGCCTGCGATACCGGCTTGTCTGATGCAGCCTTCCATACACTCAATAAAACCTTGAGTGAATTAACAAGAAACGTCAGCTCGAAATCTGTAGATTAAACTTTAATCTGAAAAACAAAAGGCAGTGACGGTTAAGTCACTGCCTTTTTTAATACCATTTTCTTCCGTTATCAGGCGTTTTTCAACTGACGCATAAACGCCTCAAATGAGCCTTTGGTGGCTTGCAATGCATGTAACTTGCTCACAGATTCAGTTAAAGATTCACTCATCATTTCCAGCGCATCTTCATCCAACCTCAAACTCATGGCTCCTATTTCCAGCTCAACCGTGCGGTGTGTTTCACAGTAATGTACGCGGAAACCCGCCTGGCCTGATAACAAAATTTTCTTACACATTGAATGTTCGCTCATGATTAGTTTCATTGAATTAATGGATGGAATTAGCGGCACTCTCGCATGAGGCTAGTGTGTAGCGCTGATTGCTCGTACTCATTCACCAGCAACGTCCACTGCACACACATGCGACGCGACACCCTGCAGATCAGATCTGAATCTGCATATTCAGGCGCGGTCAGCGTTTCTGCCAAGCGCAAGGCTTGCTTGGCCAGCTCGTAAGTGGGCTTTTTAATATATAGCGTTGCGATGTAAAGCAATGACGCCATGACGGACTCTGCGTCCGGCAGTGACGGATCAAAGCGCATTGTCTCTTTTCCGATTGCCTGCATGATGATCCTTTCAAATACTCATTTCTATCTCGGTTTGCATCACGATTCTGGCGGCAGCTTTGCGCAGCATTTCGTTAATCACAATAAAACTATCCGCTTCGAACTTGAGCGTTGTGCCGCCAACTTCAACTTCTACCGTATCGGAAGATTTGTGATAAAGCACTTTACAAGCCGTTTTACCTGCCAGCATGGTCTTGCCCACTACAGTTTGACGCTTCATCATCACTCTCCTCTTGATTAACTTAAAGTAAATGATAATTATTATCATTTAGGAAGTCAACTATTTTATTTTGTGGTACTTGTTGAAGCAGGAGGGAAATCTAAGAAAAATGCACACATCAGCATGTGCTTTAAGGATGGCATCAACAGAAATGCCGAAATGTTTAACTATTGATTTTCCAATAAAAAAGATGTTGCATCTTCGCTACGCATAGGCCGGCTTAAATAATAGCCTTGCATCTCATCGCAGCCATGCGCCAGCAGGAATGCTTTCTGCTCGGCCGTTTCCACGCCTTCGGCGATAGTTTTTAATCCCAGGCTGCGCGCCAGCTGGATAATAGCGATCACAATCGCCTTGTCCTCATCATCGGTAGAAATATCGCGAACGAACGACTGGTCGATCTTTAACTTGTAGACTTTAAACTTTTTAAGGTAACTCAGCGATGAGTACCCGGTACCGAAATCATCAATCGACAACCGGATACCCAACAGATCTAGCGCATCCATCATATTGACGGCCCCTTCAGGGTTTTCCAGCGCCACGCCTTCTGTCAACTCAAGTTCAAGCGCCTGCGGCATCACCTGGTAGCGATGCAATATTCTCTGCACCAATGCCGGCAATTCGGGATCACGGAACTGGATGCTGGATAAATTTACCGATACACAAATATTATGAATACCCGCTTGTTGCCATTGCTGTATTTGTTGCACAGCCTGTTCAAGCACCCAGCTGCCTATCGAAATAATCAAACCACTGGTTTCTGCCAGAGGAATAAATTCGGCCGGCGACACTGCACCCAATTGCGGATGCTGCCAGCGTAATAAGGCCTCTACCCCAACCAGTTTTTTGGTAGTGAGATCCATTTGCGGTTGGTAATACACTTCCAATTGTCTCAAGGAGATTGCCTGGCGCAGGGCATTAGCCATTTGCAAATGACGGGTGGTCTGGATTTGCATCTGGTTACTGAAAAAACGGTAGCCGTTACGGCTTTCCTTTTTGGTACGGTACATGGCGACATCGGCATTGCGTTGCAGAGTTTCAATATCCAGCCCATCGTCAGGATAAATGGCAATGCCAACCGAAGCGGTCACGGTTAGCTGGTATTGGTCTATCACCAAAGGTTGCTCGACCGCCGCGAGCAAACGCTCCACCACCTCTTTAGCGACAGCATGCCCTGAACCCGCCAATAAAAACACAAACTCATCCCCGCCCAAACGGCAAATCGTATCTTCCGGGCGAACCAGGTTTTGAAAACGCTTGGTCAGTTCAATCAGCAAGCTGTCGCCGTAGCGGTGTCCAAGGCTGTCATTTACATCCTTGAAATGATCCAGGTCGAGGAACATCAAGGCAAACTGGCTATCATTCGCCCAGGCATTCTCGATTTCCTTGGTCACACGCTCATTCAACAGGTTACGATTGGGCAAGCTGGTCAGCGCATCATAATTGGCTAAAAATTTTATGCGCGCTTCATAGTCTTTGCGGCGGGTAATATCGCGCAGGAAAGCGCTGTAATAGCGCTCTCCACTGCTGACTATTTCTATAATGGTCAATTCCACCGGGAATTCAGCGCCATTGCTACGCATCGCTGTAATTTCGATAGAACGGCCCAGCAGTTTGGATTCTCCAGAATGTTGCAGCCGTTGCAGACCTTTGTTGTGCGCCTCCCTGTAGCTTTCAGGGACAATCACTTCTGCCAGACTTCTACCCACGGCATCGCTACGTTTATAGCCAAAAATACGCTCGGCCGCTTTATTCCACTCGATGATAAAACCGCCGGTATCCATATTGATAATCGCATCCAGCGCATTTTCCATCACCTGACGCGCACGCTGCTCGCTGGCCAGCAGGCTTTTTTGATATTGCGTGCGCTCCTGCTGCACTGCAAAACGGTCCAGTGCGAAGTCAATATTCGCCACCATGTCCATCAACAGGCGCTGGGTGTCAGGATCAAAAGCGTGTTCTTCAGAGGCATATAATGAAAGGCAAGCGACCACTTTACCTTCGGTATGTAGCGGCAAGAAGGCCGCGGCTTTCCAGGAAAACTCTGCTGCCGAAGCATGCCATAAAGAGGCAACCGGGTTTGTTTGAAAATCCTGTAGCCAGTAAGGCTGGTCGGTGGAAATGGCTAGCCCACAAGGACCTCTTCCATTAGGTTGTTCCGGATCTGCAGAAATAGACACTTTGTTGAGGTATTCAAGCCCGGTACCAAAAGCTGCCGCCACATTCACTTGCCTTGTTTCAGGATTGACTTCGCCAACCCAGGCCATTTTCGCGTGACCGAAATCGACGATGATGCGGCAAATTTTCTCAAATAGCGCCTGCCGATCGTGGCTTTGCACAATCGCCTGGCTGCATTGACTCAGTGCCAGATAAAGCTGCGTCAATTGCTGATGATGCTTTACAGTTTGCGACGTGCTCATCAACCACTCCGCTACAGATACATATAAACACATTCACGCGCTTGTAAAATCAAGCACATGCCTGAACCCGCTACTCACAAGTACTGGCCCTGCTATTTTATTTCTTGCTGTACATGATGATATACATTCACAGGAATAAATAAAAACTATTCCTGAAACTGTCATCTACTTGCGAAACTGCCTTTATTTCTCAAACTGTAAGTGAAAGGATAAAAATCAAAGCATAGAATATGCAGAGGAAAGACCTGCAGTTTAACTATCAACTGAAGAATTTGGATATGGGCTTAGAAGAGCGCTAAAGCAGGCACCTGTTAAGATGCCCAGTGTACTTTTCCACAACCTAATAATTTGGCCTGATACATGGCTTTATCGGCCAGCGAAAGTAGCTGCTCTATCGTGTCGCCTTCTTTGCAAAGTGCTAGTCCTATGGATGCCCCTAGCTGCCGTTCAGACGTCTGAATAACGAACTCCTGCTCAAACACCATCAGGCATTTGCTGGCAACCATCTCTACCGAAGACTTGGCGTGTCCTTGCAGATCAGAAAGCACAATCACAAATTCATCGCCCCCTACCCTTGCCAGCGTGTCGCTACCACGAATGACCTTACCCAACCGGCGTGACACTTCTATCAGCGCCAGATCGCCGGCCTCGTGTCCAAGCTGGTCATTAACCGCCTTGAATCCATTCAGGTCCAGGTACAAAATCGCGGTGCTGGTTTTTTTAACTTCTGCAATTTCGATCGCTTGCTGTATGCGCACAGCCAGCAATTTACGGTTGGGCAAGCCGGTTAATATATCGTGGTGGGCAACGTGGTTCAGCTCCAGGTTTTGCGCGGATATTTTTTGATAAGCCTCTTTGAGTGACCCGATTAAATCCTCATTCTCGAAGCTGATGCGCTGCGCCTGCCGTAACGAATGATTAAAACGATAAGTGACGCCTACCATCAGCAAATAGAAAATCACACTGAACACCGCCATCACAGCATTCGGCGTGCTGTTACCGGTCGCAAAAATCACTACCGTAGGCAACATCGCAGGCAGGCTGAATGCAAAAAACGCAGGGATACAGGAAGCCATGGTCACCACGCCACCCATGACCATCGCCTGGATAGCCGTAATCACGATAATCACCGTCATCGGCGGTGCATCAGTGATCAGGAAACCTAGCGCCCCCCACACTATCCCAGATAACGCCAGGGTCAGGCAATACTGATAAGCTAACTTGCGATCAAACCCCTGCCTGGCTAATTTGTTTTTGCAGCGCTGCGTTAACCACCAGCGTATCGCAATCACCACATATACAAGGAAAGCCCAGGCAAAAAACAAGTGGCGGTTATCAGAATCAAGCTGTGAAATAGAGATCAGCAAACCACCGAGGGCACTACCGATTAACGGAATATGGGCGCTCGACATCAGCCGATGAAACAGCGCTTCGTCAACACGGCCCTCTAAACTCATCAACTTTCTCACTCTTAATGCTTGTTAAAGCTAAATAAATAGCCATCTTATTTAAACTCATGCTAATACAAGCCTGCAAAAATAACCAGTTTACGATCAGGGTTTTTCATTTCATTACAATCACGCATGATTGAATTAATGTGTCAAAAACTCACTGATTTGGTGAACGAATCACCATCAAGTAATCAAACCTATGACATGCTAAACATCGAACACACCACCAGACCCAAGTTATCAGTCCTTGATCTTTCCCCTATTGCTGAAGGCAGTCATGCAGGACAATCGTTCAAGCATACGCTGGATCTTGCCCAGCATGCAGAAAAGTGGGGTTACCATCGTTATTGGTTGGCTGAGCATCATGGCATGCCTGGTATCGCCAGTGCCGCCACATCGATTCTAATAGGTCATGTCGCAGCGGGCACGAGCAGTATTCGTGTCGGCGCTGGCGGCATCATGCTGCCCAACCATTCACCATTAGTGATTGCTGAACAATTTGGCACTTTAGAATCTCTATTCCCCAAACGGATCGATCTCGGCGTTGGGCGTGCGCCAGGTTCTGATCAATTGACTGCGCGCGCCCTGCGAAGAAATCTTGATTCGGATGCTGATGCTTTTTTTCCTCAAGATGTAATGGAGTTACTGGATTACTTTTCTGCTGAACCCAAGCGTCCGGTAAAAGCGATTCCGGGAACGGGATTAGAAATACCGGTATGGATTCTTGGCTCCAGCTTATTTGGTGCACAGCTTGCCGCGGCTTTGGGCTTGCCTTTCGCATTCGCCTCGCACTTTGCTCCGGCCTATATGCTGCAAGCGATTGAAATTTACAGGGAAACTTTCAAGCCCTCACAGTACCTGGATAAACCTTATCTGATGCTTGGATTTAATGTTTTTGCGGCAGATACTGAGGAAGAAGCCATTTTCCTGGCTTCCTCAATGCAGCAGGCATTTGTCAATTTGCGTAGTGGAAATCCAACCAGATTACCGCCGCCCATGTTTGATCTATGGAACCAACTGGGAGGTGCTGAGCGGGCGATTCTGAGCCAGGTGTTATCTTGCTCGGCAATCGGTGACGGCAAAAAAGTTATCACTGACATGCTGGCTTTTATCGCCAAAACCGGCGCTGATGAATTGATGATTACTTCGCAGATCTTTGATCATACAGCGCGGCTAAGATCATATGAAATTACGGCGAATGTTTACAAAACCATTCCATTCGAAGCGAAGACCTGATTAGACACGCTCATCTATGGTTCAACTTGGCATCTGTTTTAAAAATTACTTTTAAATTAAAACCAACCTGCATGCATTATGATAATATTTATCACGGCAACCATAATATTTGGTGCTTATCTACATCTAGATTTATTTCCCTATCTACCCACTCTCCGGAGTGGTTTTTTTTTGCCTGTTGATAGCAGATACAACTAATCCATGGAACTTAGCCCTTTTCAAGAGGACTTATTAAATATCTGACAGACAAAATACGGCTATAACGGTAATATCACGCGTTGATAAATATATTGCATAAATGTACGCAAGCATTTGGTTTTATTGAGTAAATATATTTATGCCCATTAATAACAAATACAAGCATTACAAAAATTTATGAGCAAACATCCCGAAAAGCCTTCCCATTCGCAAGGCTCCACAATTGAAGTCACCGAATACCACGATAACGCGATTGCAGAGCATAAAGACGATATCTTTTTTGCCGCGATTGAAAGTACACGCATGCCGATGCTGGTGACAGACCCGAGGCAACCGGATAATCCTATCGTGTTTGCCAACAGGGCATTTATTTCCATGAGTGGCTACAAAGCTGAAGAAATCATCGGTCATAACTGTCGTTTTTTACAGGGGCCAGATACGGATTCTCATACCGTGAATTCGATACGTGAAGCGATTGCTTCGCGCACCGAAATCACTACTGAAATTCTCAATTACCGCAAGGATGGCTCTTCCTTCTGGAATGCCCTCTACATCTCGCCGGTGTACAACAAGAAAAAAGAACTGGTGTATTATTTTGCTTCGCAACTGGATGTCAGCCGACGCCGCGATGCCGAAGATGCTTTAACGCAGGCGCAGAAAATGGAAGCGTTAGGCCAGCTTACCGGCGGTATTTCGCATGACTTTAATAATTTCCTGCAAGTGATGTCTGGCCATGTCGATATCCTCAAATTGAAGATAGACCGCCAACAAGCGGATGATGCCTCCATCTTGCGCGGGTTGGAAAGCATACGCAGTGCAGTGACCAGAGCGTCAGCACTGACACAGCAATTGCTGGCATTTGCCCGCAAGCAACGCCTGGATGGCCGTATCGTCAATCTTAACAACGTGGCGCAAGGCATTAGTGATCTTGTTCTAAAAACGCTGGGGCCTGAAATATCACTGCAACGCGAGCTTGACCCTGACCTGCACAATTGCCAGCTCGACCCGACCCAGCTTGAAGCCTGCCTGATTAACGTGCTGGTGAATGCCCGTGATGCGATGCCTAAAGGCGGCAAAGTTACCCTGGTTACCGAAAATGTAACCGTGTCCCCGGAAGACATCAGCGCCTATGCTGGATTGCCACCTGGCCGCTATGTGTCGATTGCGATCACCGATACCGGCACCGGGATTCCACCGGAAATCTTGAATCGCGTGATGGATCCTTTCTTTACCACCAAGGAAGAAGGCAAAGGCACTGGCCTTGGCCTTTCAATGGTGTATGGTTTTGCCAAACAATCCGGTGGTACTGCGACCATTTATTCAGAGTTGAATTTGGGTACCACCGTGCGTATCTACTTTAAAGCAACTGACCAGACCCGCCATGTTGACCTGGCTGGCGCTAAAACGCAGGCAGATCGTGGCGGCAAAGAAACAGTCCTGGTGGTGGATGACCGGCCTGAAGTGTCTGAATTAGCAATGGAAATGTTGCTGACGCTTGGCTACGAAGTGATTGTATCCAATAGCGCGATTGAAGCGATCAATACCACCAAGAAGCTGGTTGAAAAAAAACAGCCTCCTCAATTACTGTTTTCGGACATTATTATGCCTGGCGGTATCAATGGCATTATGCTGGCGCGGGAATTGCGTAAACTTATCCCTAACTTGCCGGTTCTCCTCACCACTGGCTATGCCGGGTCACCGGATAAAGAACAGGATCAGGGTGTAGAGTTTGAAGTCCTGACCAAGCCATACAAAATGGCAGATCTGGCTAAAAAAGTGAGGTCCGTATTGGAAGGCCCTACAGTATTACAGAATCGCAGAAAATAATCCCTGCCAGCGTTTGAATCTTAGCGAATCACTGGTCAAAATTGACGGAAGATCTTTCACCAGTGATTTGCTGTCTGTTTTCATGATTGGCAATTCCTTATCGCGTTTGATATGCGTGATCATGGCTTCACGCTTTATCACAACTCTATCATGCCGCCGACTTCACAATCCCAAAACCCGCTAGACTTCATTGCATTAGCTGGCAGACTCCGATATAAATTAGGATAAATATATTGTATGATTTAAGCGGCTATTTCTTGCGCCGTGACTCCGGAGCAAGTTGAATCAGTCATCATGTAATTCGTTAGCGGATGAAGTAATCCTGATAAAAATAAAGGGAACATGCCATGCAAATATTCACTAAAAAAGCGAGCAAAACACTGTGCCAGATAGCTCTTTTTCCTTTGCTCCTGAACCCATTGTTTGGTCATACTTCAAGCGACGGTGCTAAAGTAATATGCACTTCACCACAAGCATCTTTAAATAAAGCAGGTGTTAAACAGGATGTAATTGCGCTGATGAGCATGGATGAGGTACTGCCGGACTGCACGCAGCATGTCACCCAGGCAAAGATTAAAAATGTTGCTTATAGCGAAAGCGGCATTTCATTACAAAGTATGAACTTCAAATGGCATGAAACTGATACTACCGTGCTTACCAATATCGGTGAAAATGCAGCATTAACTATTGATGAGATCCGAAGTGCAAGCCAATTTATCCAGGTTGGCAAAAGTTACCTTATGCACTTCCAATTGTGCCAAGGCGCAACGCCAAGCCTAATCAGCATGTATACACTCGGCAATGTCGGACTGAATACCAAAAAAAGTAAAGTTAAAGTAACCACCAAATCATTAAAATCGGTTTAGTAAGCTGACTGGTTAATCACTTGATAATGATCGACTTCAGCACATCAATAGACTGATTTCGTATGGCAATCCAGCCAATTGCATCAGTTCACATCCCGCAACTGCTTTTTTTCAGAGTTGCGGCCATCCAAACCAGAATCAATTTAGTCAGGAATCCCCTCATCCGGACTAGGCAAATCAAAATCAGGTTCAATAGGATTACCCGCATCCTCATCAAGATCAGGATCCACTTCTTCCTCTGTCAAATCATCATCCTCAGCGTCCAGCGAAGGTGCATTAATCAGTTCGGGGTCTATTGTGTCTGGATCCGCAGGATCAGCTTCATAATCTGCAGAATTTTCTGCAGGCTCCTCCTCAGGAGTTTCTACCACATTGGTAGTAGATGGGTCCAGACTGCTTTTAAGGGAATTATCGGCGCTGCTTACTTCTGACTTCAGGTCCATACTCAATCTCCAGTTTAAATGCTAAGCGGAAAGATTTGAGTTTAGTTTGGGATTCTAAGTGTGGTAAGTCAGATAGCACTGATTGTTCTGTAGGCAAGCTGTTACTGAATTTGGCAACGATAATCTTCTAAAACAAAAAACTCAAGGTATTGACCTTGAGTCTAGCCAGCTTATTAAACTTTAGCCCGGATTATCTTGCCATCACCGATTGGATCAAGGTTTTATTTTCTGGCGTTACTTCAAGAAACTCCAGGTTTGTTCTAAAACCTTTCATGCCACTGAGGGATGAGAAAACAACCCGGCAATTAAATTTGAAATGTCGAAGGGATGACCCGACAAATACAGGCACATTCACTTTGCACAATTGTCCAGCCTTATATTGCCTGTCAGCAAAAAGACTCATGCCCGTATGAGAAATATCGTGGGTGAATACTGTATATTCACCGCCCAACCCATCTACAAGTTGAGACTTCTTTTGCCAAGAACGACGGTTTGATTCTACGGAGATGCTGCGCAAACTACTGGGGGACATGGATTTCTGTTACTTTCTCTACTACCTTACATTATATGCCGGATAAGCTCTGATCTGAATAAATAAGTGCCCTGTTTGCAGGGGTTTACAGTTGCAGCCTTTCATTCATGATTATTCTGTACTGCTCCATTACATTGAATAATCTAAGTCACTCATAGACATCATAGTGGTGTGTCATTTTACAAATGCCTGATAGAGGAGAGAAGCGCCAAGAATACTCAGGCATTTTCGAGTTGGTTTGCGAACCCGTGATTAACATCCCTATGTTTGGCTTCGTCTTCTCTTACCACGACCACCACATCGCGCAAGCGGGCTTCTTTTGGCAGATCCCAATATTTAATAGCAATACCCGGCGCGGGTACGTTTTCACATTTTCCAGCGTCTATTTCTGCAAGGTACTCACCATAGCTGTAGATAGCTTCCTCTTCCAGATAGCCCACGATCCGATGAGCTACTTTTGAAGAAAATATATACAAGATGAAATATAAATTATAAAAAACGCCTTGAGCGATGATAACCAGCAACCGTTCGAATAAACTGGGCTTTGCAATTTGCACAAAGGTGAGCAGATGCATACGTTCATTCTCGGCTTCATCCAACAGGACATTGATCCAGCCATCATCATTTTCCATCCGTCTTAACGAACGTAGATGTTGTAAAGCACCACCCACCATGCCTGGTACAGCTGCAATCGTTTCAAGTACAACGGCACGATGCCCGTAGCGGCCTGAAAAAAATGCATCCGCAAAAACCCGCATGAATTTGACTATAGCCAAGGCAATTCGGTCGGAAACACTATTTGGTTCGTGATATGGCGCGGCAGTTTTATTTTTAATCATGTTGTAGGTATATTTTTTAAGAAAGTCGGCATCGGCTTTTTGACAATAATCTGACATGCAGGTGCCATGGCAAGATTCTCAAAAAAATCGAATAATTAATTTTGCCAGCTTTGACCATGCACAATTCGTACAGGAAAAGCATTGAGGTCGTTTCAGGCCTTATAAGTGCCGTATAGGCTCTTTATACGGCATTGCAAAAATACTGAAAGACCGTTACAACAGCTCCAACCAACCGCAGCCCCCGTTGATGCTATCAAATGCGGTTTGCTCATACCTCTTCCAAAGCGTTTATTTCTGTCATTGGGCAACCGTTAAATTGCTTGCGGAAGTTGCTGGAGCTTTGATAAACGTGGCGGCGTGCACGCATGACGGACCCCAACGGACGATGATCCTGAACTCCATTCCATGGACTGAAAGTCAGCCTGTCCTCAATTTGTGGAAAGGTGGCATCATCCCAGGACACCTGCGGGGTTGCCTCTAAGGTGGCGACAGCAATGTACGGACTTTCCACTTCAGGCCACACCACTGAAGCATCTTCAATCGGCATAGTTTCGATGTTTGTACATAATTGCGCACGCAGCTCCCATTTCGCTGTATGCGTTTTGAAGAACGCTGAAACCGCTTCCCTGATTCCATTTTCCTTACCAGCTTCCAATGGTGCATCTTTCAAGGCGGTCAATTCAGGTGCAATGGGCACTAAAGAAAACTTCGCCATGTATTTCCCATATAGCAAAGGCACTTGCGTGAAGAAAGTCTCACCTAAAATGTTGGTTTGCGGATGGCCTCCCAGACTTTTAATGGTCGGGCTTTCTCCACCCAATCTTTCTATCAATCTTTCCGTGCCACGCAAGACTGCGGAAAACACTCTTTTTAAACCCTCTGCCTTATCAGTTGTTTTCGCAAGCAATTTCAGGCCAGGCACAAAACTCTTGGCATCTGGTTTTAAAAAGGCCGGGCCATTTACCATCAGGAAATCCTGTGTTCTGCTTGTAGGCTCTCCGGTTAAGCGTTCACCTTCAACACCCATGAGTTTGATCGCAATACCTCGCGGAGTGGAAACACTGTCGTGCATGATATCGCCAGGGCTGGTGGAAAAACGCATAATTGCCGGATATATGCCTTCAGAAGCAAAAATGCCCTGTTTTAAAAAGTCAGGCAGATCTCTTTTAATGGTTAACTTACCGCGAATCAAACCATGTGGCTTTGCATGAACGCTACGTACCGCCCGGCCATAATCCTTAGAAGTAATGTCGGAAATTTCCTGGAGGGTTTCTACCAACTCCTTGAGAGTGTCGCCTTCATCATCCTGAATCTTTTCATAATCAGGTCTATAAATGAGGGGGGTTAAGCTGATAGTGGCGTTCATAAAGTTCCATGATCATAATTGGGGGCTGCGAATAAAAAAGAGATTGCTGCATGCAATCTCTTTTTTATTACTTGGTAGCCGCTCCTGGTGCTGGTTCTGAATCGGTAGGCTGTAGTGGATTCTCTTCAGCGCCATTGGCTTTGGGATGATTGTGATTGGCTTTTTTCTGCGTATGGTTACGCTTTTTATTATGTTTGTTGGTAGTCGTCGATTTATTACTATTTTTGCTTTGATCCTGTGCTTGTGGGGTTTCCTGGGTACCCAGTTCAGCACCATCTGTCTGGTTATCAGTATCAGCAGCATTAGTTGTCATTGCAAATGCCGAGAATAATAATGCGATCAAAAGTTTGTTCATATCTATGTCCCTATAAAATTGAAATCATTACTGGATTTAACTCTTTTCTAGACTGCTAACCATTAAATGACGTATCTGGTCTCAGGCCTATCCGTAGTGCTCTCATTTACATGTAGGACGTAACTGACTATGAATGAATTCCAAAATCGGCTTTTGGGATTGAATTATTGTTGTGAATCAGGCTTAACCGTCGGTTGAGCAAAATTTTGCGGCTCCCTGTCATTAATTGGGAGCGGATTGGCGGCTTCAGAGTTTGTGATGGGTTTTACTGTTTCACTCAGAGGTTCAGCAGCAGGAGGTGTATCGGACTCATTCCAACTGATAAACACTAAACCAACAGCTATCGCGCCGGCCAAATAAAAAACTACCGTTGCAATAAGATTAAAGGTTTTATTCGTCATCTATGTACTCCACATTGAGGAAGTGCGGAAGCTATATCAACAGCTTAAATCCCGGCATCCGGATTGCTGATATCGTTAGGAAACTTCTTGTTTCGGTCATCAATATTCTGCTTATTCAAACTTCTATCCTGATTACCTGCGTTTGCCTCATCTTTCTCATATCCACGTGAGTCATCAGCCGGATCTGTATTGGCTGGATCAATCGAATTCGGGTTTGAAGGGTCGAGACGGCTTTCATCAATATGATTGACGCTGTGCGGGTTAGTGTCTTTGTTCAAGGCCATAGCAATCTCCAATTAGGTTTAGTTTTAACTCACTCAATAATGAACTCAAAGAAAACTTTGCTACATACCTTTAAAGCTGAAATTTCTGTAGGAAAACGCGTACTTAAATAAAGAATCTTGGAACTAAAGCATAAAGTAATTGATAATTATTCTCATTAAATACATTATAATCTTGACCCCGTAGTATTAATATCAAGGTTAAGTAATGCCGAATCAAAAAGTTTTCTCTATTCCACTGTATACATTCAAACGGACAACGTTAAGTTCTTTAATTGCAGCCATGTGCGCCGCTACAACTGTGTATGCAGCCGAAACAGCTGAAACAAGCAATGAATCAAAATCTGGAAAAACATCTTCTGAAGATCAAACCCTAGAGACGGTAAAAGTAAAAGCATCGGCAGAAGTACGTGGCAAGCCTATGCCAGTGTATGCCGGTGGGCAAGTTGCATCGGGCGGCAGAGTTGGCTTACTGGGTGACAAATCTATAATCGATACTCCCTATAGCGTCACAAATTACACCCGGGAACTGATTCAAAATCAACAAGCTACCACGGTAGCCGATGTGGTTGCTAACGATCCCTCAGTCAGGAATATCAATCCTCGCTTTGGTCGTTTTGATCAATTCACTATTCGTGGCTTTAACCTGGTAAATAGCGAAATTGCTTTCAACGGTTTATATGGCCTGGTGCCGACTTATACAGTGCCAGTCGAATCTGCTGAACGGGTAGAAATTTTTAAAGGGCCTAATACACTGTTGAATGGGATGTCGCCAAGTGGCGCAGTTGGGGGCAGCATCAACATTGTGCCTAAGCGCGCTCTGGATAAAGACATCACTCAATTCACCGCAAGTTATCTCTCTCAATCAGTGTTAGGTGGGCATCTGGATGTGGGAAGACGCTTTGGCACTGATGCTCAATTCGGTGTAAGAGTGAATGCAGTGCACCAAGATGGGAAAACAGCTTTTTCAAATGATCAGACCATTGAGAGAAGTTTAATCTCTGTAGGTCTTGATTTCCGGGGTGAAAATTTGCGGCTTTCAAGCGATATCAACCATTATGAGAGTCATGGAACTGCCCCCTTAGAACGTGTAGCGTTAAGTACGAATGCCGTTGTGCCAAATGCTGATCGCATTGACCGCAATTTTGCCCAAAAATGGTCATATGTTGACACCATTGATAGCTCTTTAATGTTTAGAGGCGAGTACGATATTACGCCGCTCACAACGGTTTACGGCGCCTGGGGCGCGAGAAGAGGCCGTTATGATTTCCTTCGGGTATCTCCCATAAATGTTGATTCAGCTGGTAATTTTACTGCGCAAACCAATAGATTTCTGCGTGATGAAGACACCATTTCCAATGAGGCAGGATTAAGAACTGCTTTTTCAACCGGTTTTGTGGATCATTCAGTGAATTTCAATGCCAGCTTGTACAGGATTGACTTCGGCAACTCTGAAACCGGTTTAGGCAGCATAACCTCCAATATCTATGACCCGGTTAATCGACCGCAATCAAATACACCAGGGAGTTCAGAGCGCCCCACCGGGAAAACACAGCTTGAAAGTTTTGCTGTTACCGATACTTTATCCATACTGAATGAGCGTGTTCAGCTCACGCTCGGCGCCAGAAAGCAGCGTGTGATCGGTGTAAGCACACCGGCTAACGGCGTGAGAACCGAATACGATGAAGATGCTTTAACACCAACTGCCGCAATTGTAATTAAACCTCTTGAAGGGGTTTCAGTGTTCGGCAACTATATTGAAGCGCTTACTCAAACGCCAATTGGCCCGAATGTTGGGGTATCTAACCCTGGAGCGATGTTGCCTCCTGGCAAGTCCAAACAAATCGAAGCTGGCGTCAAAGTGGATATGGGCAAATTCACTACCACCCTGAGTGTTTTTAGGATTGAGCGGCCAAATACCTTCGTTGATCTAACTACGAACATATTTGGCTTGAATGGCGAGCAACAGAATACGGGATTGGAACTCAACGTTTTCGGTGAACCAGTGACCGGGGTTAGGCTATTAGGTGGCTTTATGCTGTTGGATGCCGAGCTCACCAAAACCAGAGGTGGCATCAATGAAGGTAATACAGCAATTGGCGTTGCAAAAGTAAATGTGAATGTTGGTACCGAGTGGGATATCAGCTATGTGCCAGGTTTAACGTTAACTGCCCGAGCTATTCACACAGGTGACCAATATGTGAATGAAGCCAATACATTAGAGATACCTGACTGGACTCGTTTAGACATTGGTAGTCGTTACGTATTCAAAACCCATGGCAAAACAGTAACCTTAAGAGCAAGTGTCGAAAATGTCACCGATAAAAGATACTGGAGCACAGCGTCTCAATTTGGCTTAACTTTCGGTACGCCGAGAACAGCATTGTTATCAGCCACTTTAGATTTTTAGTACGCATTGGTTTAAGAGAGTGTAATAAAAACTATCGCTTCAAAAGTAAAAGTCCATTTAGAATAAATGGACTTTTTAACTTCGTACTCTTGATAAGAAACCTTGTTTTTGTAGAGTCTTAAAATCGGACGCGCCGAAAGAAAAGCGGCTTACATTCCTGCAAGCCGCTTTTTAATTTTGATAGGATAAGCTAATCAAACCTATGACAAACGCATCATAGGTTTAGTGTTCTCCGCATAAAACACAACTCAATGACCTTGGCCACTCTTAAGAATATCGGTGTTAAAACCAAACACCTTACCCGCCAAAATAAACACCACCCATACCAGCACACCAAAGGGCAAATAACCTGCAAAACCCAGTAGTGGCATTTCAGCATGAATATGAATTACATTGACATAGGGGATATCGTAAAGCCAGTAATTCGGGTTGGTGACAGGTAATGCTGGATGCGCACTGCCGTAGTTCCAAACCTCCCAAAAAAATCCATTAAACAAGGAGCTGAGTGCCATCAGAAGCACCGGGCTCCAATTTCCTTTAGCCATGTCCGTAAATGGGGTCCAGATACCGCACATCATCAATATGCCAGCAATACCTATCAAAGGCGCGATCCACATTGCCCAGAACAATGGGTAAGGCCAGAACGGCACGGCAGCAAACAATAAAAAACTCAGATACAGCATCGGCTTTGCTGGCAGTGCAAGCGCGGGGCCCTGGGCATAGCGCCCGGCAATTTTAGGAAAAGCATTCAACAAGGTATACCACTCAAAAACGGCAGGCCAAACGGTGCTGTAGGCAAAAATAAATATCCACACGATCGTGGCATGGCTTAACCCTGGGATCTCGGTATTTGGGTAATACCAGTTACCTAAGGCAAAGTAATCGAAATATTCAAAGAAATACCAGCCACCAATCGATACAACCGCACTAATCAGAAAAGTTTTGGGGCGACTAGCGAACAGAGAATAACCGCCAGAATAACGGAATGTCAGGCCATCAAGTACAAAGATAAAGCCCCACCACATCGGCGTAAACGCGTAATAAACCAAATCACCAAATGGTGTCGTGCGCGTCCACATCAACCACCAGAAAAACAGTGTCACAACCGCCCCCACCCAAAACCACCAGGGCAAGGCACGCAGTGCAGGCTGCGGGGATGGTGCGACCGGTTTAAAACCAAACCATTGCGGAAAAATCAAAAAAACAGCAAATGCCGCTTCAAGCAGGGCAACCCCAATAAAAACAATCAGATTAAACCCCGGAGGTTCTTCAACAAACTGTGGCGGAAAAACACCAAAACCGGGTGGTAGATGCGTAGACGGATAAGCAAACCAGGATGCCGTTAGCGGAATCAATAACATCCCTAAAACGGTCATCACCAGCACAGAACGTGTTGAAGTTGCAAACATAAACAATCCTCCCCTTGATTTACAAACGATTTATTACTCAACGATGAGCTTTTATTAATATTGGAATAATTAATTTGCAGCAATCATTAATATAACCTGAAAAATAAAAACAGACCCAGGGTGTTCCACCTTGGGTCTGTTTATAAATGTAGCCCCTCTGTGAGTCAAACACAGCACCTGATAGCTTGAACCCTCTGCCTCTGTTTATTCAAACCAGCTCGACTTCAACCAGGTTATCGCTAAACGTATTTGAATGACCCATGTCGCCATACTCAGCGGAGCTGATACAGTTCACAGTACCATTGTTGAGTTGGCGCCAATAGCCTAATGTTGCTACGACTATTCCAGGATTTACATCTGTAGTGACGCGTGCCAGCCCCTCAAAAGCACCTCTGTCATTGAATACCTTTACCACCATTCCATCCTGAACGTCTCTTGCTAGTGCATCGACCGGGTTGATCATCAGGTATTGCTCTCCCTGCACGCGGATTTTGGATTCCATATTCGCATATGAGGAATTGATGAAGCCATGGCTTTTAGGAGAAATGATATTCAAAGGGAACCTGGCTGCCAGCACAGCATTGGTATCAGCTGATTCTCGACTTGCAATATATGCAGGTAATGGATCCAGATCTTCCCCGGGTTGAAAACCCTCGTACATCTGCCTGAAAGGCCCGGCAACGAAATTCTTCGCGCCTTCGACCATGAACATGCATTTACCAGTTGGGGTAGGGAAATTGCCCTGCCGATGGGGTGCACGGTCGTCTTTGGTACCCACATTCAATCTGGCAAACCCATGCTCACGCATATAGTTGAGATCAATCCCCTTGCAAGCGGGTGAACTCCAGTCGACATAATTCTGCAGGCACTCGCCATCAGTCCATTTGAAATTGTCTTCTTCAAATCCCAACCGTTTGGCTAAGCGGCGGAATATCTCATTATTTGGTAATGCCTCTCCGGGAGGCTCGATACATTTGGTGTTATAGGTGAGATACAAATGGCCCCAGGATAAAATCATGTCTTCCTGCTCCGCCCCCATGGCTGCCGGCAAGATGATATCTGCATAAGAAGCCGTATCAGAAATGAAGTGATCGGCCACGATGGTGAACAGGTCTTCCCGCTTCAAACCATCTATCACCTTGTCGGTTTCAGGAGACTGTGTGACAGGATTGGTATTCCACACCATGATGGATTTAATGGGGGTTTCCAGAGGCGTTTCGCCAAGCAGGGCTCTGCCTAATTGCAAGATATTCACAACGGGCGTACCTTCGGGAATGAGATCCGGCCTGCAAATCACATCAAATTTGTAGGGATGCTCCCAGACCGGGAATTGTAGTGCCCCTCCTCCCACATGACGCCAGGCACCTATAAGTGCAGGCAAACAGGTGACTGCCCGTATCGCCTGGCTTCCACCATAATTACGTTCCAAAGCCACGCCTATGCGGATGGCTGCCGGGGGAGTTGAAGCATACTCACGCGCGAACAATCGAATCTCGTCTGCTGGTATACCGGTTATTTCGGCAGCCCATTCCGGAGTACAGGTTTTCGCCCTTTCCGCTAGCTCTGCATACCCGACCGTATATCTTTCGACATAATCATGATCGACCAGGTTTTCTTCAATGATTACGTTCATCATCGCCATCGCCAAAGCGCCATCGGTGCCCGGCTTGGGTGCAATATGCCAATCCGCTTCTTTCGCCGTTTTGGAAGCGAAAGAATCCACCACCACGATCTTCGCGCCTCTTTTTTGCGCTTCCTTAATGATGTGCCAGTGATGTAGATTGGTGGAGACAGAGTTACATGCCCAGATCACAATGAAATTTGCATGTATGAAACTTTCGGGGTCTACCCCGGCGGTAGGCCCAACAGTCAGTAACCAGGCAGTACAGGAGCCTTCACCACAAAAGGTCCTTTCGCATACGGTAGCACCCAATCGGTTAAAAAAAGCATCACCCCCGTTGAGTCCATGCACAAGCCCCTGATTACCCAAATAACTCACCGGGAGTATCGCGCGCGGACCATCGTCTTTAATCAGGGCTTGCCATCGATCAACAATAGTATCCAGCGCTTCATCCCATGTGATTCGCTGAAATTGATTACTTCCTTTTGGCCCTACCCGCTTCATCGGGTATAGAAGACGGTTTGGATGATAATGTCGCTTTTCGTAATCCTTTAATTTGACGCACAAACCGCCGCGCGTCATCGGATGATTAGGATTACCTGAAACCGACACCAGCTCCCCGTTCTTGACATGGAATTGCATGGAACAGGTATCGGGACAATCATGAGGACACCCACCATGAAAGGTTTCAATTACATCTGCAACATCATTCATCTTCCACTCCTTGATAAGCAATCAATTGATAACAGCTAAAACAAGCAGACTAAAAACAATACGCCAGGCAATCTATTAAACATACTAACTTGTACGGGCTTAAAAACAAAGACTCAAGGAATTAAGCTTGAATCCTTATATTAGTATTGCTTTTCTGTAAAATGCGAGCATGCGCTCCCCTGAACTAGAGGTATGCAAAATTGATCTTCATGAATAATCCAAGCCAACATAATGGCCAACGATTGTCACCGAGATTACCGTCGTATCATCCAATTCCTGATTTTCTGGCTATGGCTAAAGACCTGAGACTATGGGTAAGGTTTGAGGCTGTGGGCCTGAAGCTGAGTGATGTATTGGATAGTTGTGATCTTTAAATATTAGTGTCCTAATGTTATGGTGAATATGAATTTACTTAAGCCCTTATTGGTTACAGTATTTATCTTTCTATCAGCGATTGCGCACGCCGGCATTGACATCAAACCTATTCAACATCCAATTGATGTATGGTATGAAAACAAAATGGCTGAAGAGACAGTTTCAACAACTGCTGACATGCGTAACATTACTAATGAAGCCAGAGTTAAGTGGGATTCAGAAATGAATATAGTCTACAAGCGGCTCATGAAAAGATTGAATTCGACCCAGCAAGTGGCGCTTAGGAAAGCTCAACAACAATGGCTGAAGTACAGAGATACCGAAGGTAAAGCTATTAGTGAAATTATCTCATCACAGCAAGGCACTATTCACCAATTAACCGGCACAAACTTAGGCATGCAGCTAGAACGTTCCCGAGCATTGAACCTGCTCGCATATGAACAAGAGTTTTCGAAATAATATAATCAAGCTATTCCATCTCCCGCCTGGATAAGTCCTTACTTCCACACCAAGCCAACATAACGGCCAGCGATTTGCCCGGGGAAGCTGAATCAGTCAGCCCCTGATTGTTTGGCTATGACTCAAAATGTGTGACTATGAGCAGGCTTTACAGTTTGTGAATGTTTTTGAGTATTAAATGGTTTAAGCTGGTTTTATTAGCACCTGCAAATCATTGCCGCCGGACAGGCTTCTATAAGAAGAGTTTATTTGTTCATGCGGTACACCCAACGCTACTGCACTCGCTGCATCCAATCGCGCAACCATTTCAGGGGGCAAACTGATATCCAAAGCACCTAAGGTGGCATCTAATTGTTCTACTGTGCGAGGTCCTAATATTGGTATGATTGAAGTTGTCGATCTAGCGGCCTTGTCTAGCAACCAGGCAATAGCAATGTGGGTTGGACTAGCCCCCAACTCATCTGCAATGGACAAAATCATATTGAGCAATTCAGTTTCTTTTTCTGACTTTTCAGTATGGACCAACATCCCCAGCTTAGTTAAGCGAGTGTCCATATGATGCTCCCGGTATTTACCCGTTAGAAAGCCTCCACCAAGGGGTGACCAAGTGGTGATTCCCAACCCTAAAGACTCTGCCATTGGGATCAGCTCTCGATCTGGCGAACGTTCTGCCAAGCTGTATTCAATCTGAATGCCGATGATGGGAGACCACCCTTTCAAATCTGCCATCAAGTCCGCCCGTGCAATCCGCCATGCAGGAAAGTTGGAAAGGCCCGCATAAATTACTTTCCCGCTGCGCACCAAATCATCTAATCCACGCAGGATTTCTTCCATAGGCGTGACACCATCACTGATATGCACCCAGTAAAGGTCAATGCGATCCGTTTTCAGCCGCTTTAAGCTTTCCTCAACAGCGCGCACCATGTTCTTACGGCTGTTACCGGTTCTGGAAATCCCGGCATCGGGTGCAGTTGCATTGCTATATTTGGTTGCAACGACAAATTGATCCCTATCCGAGGCAATGAAATCACCTAATAATGACTCTGACTCACCGCGTTGATATGCGTTTGCAGTATCAAAGAAATTCCCACCCGCACTTACATACTGATCAAAAATCTTTTTAGCCTCTTCAGGCTCTGCGCCATGCCCCCAACCTGTACCGAAGTTGCCCGTACCCAGTGCTAACTCAGACACCCTTAATCCAGAATTCCGGCCAAATACTTTAAATTTCATATGCGTCTTTCTTGATACTACTCATTCAAAGTCATTTTTTTCGAGGTATCCAGAATCTCTTCAGATAATTCACTCGTGCCTGCGGCTCTAGCCAATATCAATGCACCCACCCATTGAGAAAACATGGCGATAGAGTTCTCGCGCTTTTCTTGCTCAGATTCGCCAGGAACAATCTTTGATAGAAGCTTAACGACTGACTCAATACTACCTTCGAAAACTTTTTGAACTGCTATATCATGGCGTGACACTTCAGGCGCCAATGTTGAAAACACACATGTTGTAGCTAACTCGTCTCTATTTTTGGTTGAGAGATAAGAGTTGCCGATGCGAGCAATAGGATTCTCAATTTCAGGATTGGCTATATGCTCTTCCCATCTTTTTAGAGTTTTATCGCAAGCTCGTTGGCAAGCTTGAGCGATCAAATCCTCTTTTGACTGGAAGGTTTTATAAAACCCGCCGACAGTCAATCCAGCACTTTTCATTAAATCAGCTACACCAATACCATCAAACCCATGCTCCTTAAATAGGGTTGACGCAGTGTCTAGCACCAGTTCACGATTCTCTACAGATTTAGCCCTACTTACTCTCATCAGTGTTCTTTCACATGAAATCCAACTATTTTGCTGTGACTTTCGATATTACTTATTTAAAAGTTATTGAATCGCATCAATACCCGCTTGAGCACAAGCAGCATCTTGATCAGGCATGCCACCACTAACACCTATAGCGCCTAAAAATTCTTTACCAACGCTAAAGGGAATACCCCCACCTAAAGTAACGAAACCAGGCAAGTTAGCTAGACCTGGCGCTGGCCCACCTTTTTTATCCTTACCAAAAGAAAATTCCTCAAGCGCGCTTGTTGGTAGCTGCATACCAGCAGAATTTAACGCTTTGAGCTTTGATAATTCAGCTGAAGCAATATAAGCGCCATTCATACGTTGAAAATAGATTGGATTAGCGCCTGCATCAACGATAGTAATGCTCATTTTCCAACCTTCCTTTGTAGCTTTGGCTTGGCAACCTGCTGCAATCTTCTGCGCTGTTTCAAGATTAAGTACAGGCTGGGTTTCAAATGCATGCGCTTGGAAACTGACACTCGCTGCGGCAAATGCCAGATTGATGAATAAATGTTTGGGATTCATATCCATATCCTTTAGTAAATAGAAACAGCCATATGATTACGACCGTAATCTAATAATAAAGGGGCTTCTTGAATAAGTCAAATTTAGATTATGAATATAATCTATTTTCCATAATCCTATGAAATATTTGCGCAGCTGTAACCAAGACCCTAGACGTGAACCTAGAGTCTCTCATCTATAACTGCCTATCTCAATCGAATCTAGCCCCAAAATTCCTCACATCTGGGTAATCCTAGCTCCCCTCCAAGCCAACGACGTGTGGGATTATCCTGATAAGGTTGTAGGATAGTCTCATGTAATAAGTTATCTAGTGATCTCTGTGTTGACGAGGTGTTACAAGACATGTAGGTTGTGAACTATAAATTTAATTTTTACTAATATTTAATGAACACTATTTCAGAAAATATCAAAATTGCAAGAACAGGCATAGAAGGGTTAGATGCTGTGCTTAAAGGCGGATTGCCTGCCGGCCGTTTTTATCTATTAGAAGGTGCCCCTGGCTCTGGAAAAACGACAGTTGCTATACAGTTTTTGATGGAAGGTTTGTCCAATGGTGAAAAGGTACTTTATGTAACTTTGTCAGAAACTGCTGAAGAATTATATGCAGTCGGGCAATCACATGACTGGAATTTAGAAACAATGCCACTGTTCGAGTTAGCACAGGCAGATGTTGCACTAAGTTTTGATCGTGAACAAAGTATTTTGCATCCTTGGGAGGTTGAGCTTTCCGAGACTATTAAATTAATCACTGATAAAGTTGAAGAAATAAAACCGAGTAGAGTTGTTTTTGATAGCTTGTCAGAAATGCGATTGCTAGCACAGGACTCGCTGCGCTATAGACGACAGTTATTGATGCTTAAACAACACTTTGCCTCAAAAAAAATTACGGTTTTACTCGTTGATGATATGACGGGAAATGCTGGCGAACGTGATGTGCATCTACACAGCCTCTGTCATGGAGTGATTACGCTAGAACGAAAAACACTTGAGTTCGGTGGAGCAACTAGGAAATTACAAGTTCAAAAGCTAAGAGGTGTTGATTTCATAGCTGGCTTCCACGACTTCGCGATAAAAAAAGGTGGAGTAAATGTTTATGCAAGATTAATTGCCTCTAAATTTCATACTGAATTTTTAGAGGAGCCTGTTCAATCTGGAATAGATGAATTAGACAAATTGCTAGATGGAGGCATGCTAAAAGGCACTACTACACTGATTACTGGCCCTGCTGGCAGCGGTAAAACGAATATTGCCCTTCAGTATGTTGCCGAAACTTGCAAGCGTGGTGAGCGGGCCGTTATCTATGAGTTTGATGAGCGTATCGGCACATTACTTACCAGATCAAAACTTTTAGGATTTGATCTACAACAATATATAGCTTCAGGTCAATTAAACATCAGGCAGATGGATCCAGCCGAGATTACACCAGGTGAATTTGCATGTTTAGTCAAAAAGGAGGTCGAGGAATTTGATGTGAAAATGATAGTAGTGGATAGCTTGGCAGGTTACATGTCCTCTATGCCACAAGAAAAGCAACTACTTCTTCAAATGCATGAAATGCTGTCTTATCTCAACCAACAAGGTATCGTTACCTTATTGATCAATCCGCAACAAAGCCTTGTAGGAACGATGTCGGTGACAGGTTTGAATGTTAGCTATATAGCCGATACGGTAATTTTATTACGCTTCTTTGAATTTGAAGGCAGGATCAGGAAAGCCATATCCATCATCAAAAACCGTGGTGGTTCTCATGAAGATACTATTCGTGAACTGAGGATCGACTCTAAAGGATTACGCGTTGGTGAAGTGTTAGATGGCTTCAAGGGCGTGTTAACCGGTGTACCAGATTACAAAGGCAGTTCAGATCAACTATTAGAACCACGCACAGATGATACCCAATAGTTTAATGGGTAAATGCACTGTATTAATTCTCGCTTCATTTGGTAAAGATGCCGAATATTGTCTGGCATTGTTAGAAACTGCGGGTATTGAAGCTGATGTAATTCATTCAGTACATGAATTAGCGCTTGCCATAAACGATAATACAGGCTCAATTTTGTTGACCAGCGAGTCAATTGCTCGAATCAATCTCAATGAATTAGTTGAAGCGTTGAATGCGCAACCAACCTGGTCAGATATTCCCTTTATATATTTAGCACCGGCTAGGCAAGTATCTTCTTCTACAAACAGTGTTGCAGTACGTAATCTATTGCCCGAAAGAATCTCGAATGTCATGGTCCTTGAAAGACCGTTAAGTAGAGAGTCCTTAATTAGTGCCGTTAAGTGGGCATTATCTGCAAGACTCAGACAATACGTGATTCGTGATCAACTGGAACAGCTGAGGCAAACATCTGAACAATTACGCGTTTCAAATGAACGTATCGATTTAGCACTCAATTCTGGCACGGTGTTAGGGACATGGATTTGGGATGTCCAACATGATGTTTTGACAGGTGATGAACGCTTAGCTAAAAGCTTTGGATCCAGCCCGGACGTATTCATAGAGGGAGTCGCTGTTGATACGTTTGTGCAATTAGTACATCCTCAAGATCAAGCCTATCTAAATCAGATGATTGCCAAAACAGTCCAAAATGGTGGAGTCTACCGAGCTGAATATCGTGTTAAAAATGGAGACGGTAACTGGCGCTGGGTTGAAGCCAATGGATATTGCGAATTAAACGCGCAGGGTGGGGCTATACGGTTTCCTGGTGTCCTGATCGACATAGATGAGCGTAAAAATGCAGAGGAGTCTTTAAAACAGAGCGAAAGTGAGCTTCGATTAGTCACAGACTCTTTACCTGTATTAATTGCATTTATTGATATGGAACGCCGGATCAAGTTTGTGAACAATGCTTGCGAAACTTGGTTTTACAGACATGAGAGTGATCTCATTGGCAATCAGATCGATAATTTTTTAGTGGAAAGAACTAATCATGGTTCTTTAGAGCACATCGCTAACGCTCTAGCTGGCAAAATTGTTCACTGCGAACTTGTTTGGCCACATATAGACGGCAAAAGAAGAGAAGCCGAAGTAAGGTTTTTACCTCGATTGTCTGAAAGTGCTGTAGTTGATGGTTTCCACTTATTTGTAATGGAAATTACAGATCGGAAAATTGCAGAAGAGATTTACCACCAATCCCAGATCGTTTTAGAACAGCGCGTTGCTGAACGTACTTTAGCCTTACAAAAAGCTATGGATGAGCGATTGGCTGCAGAAGATGCATTGCGGCAGTCTCAAAAGATGGAATCTGTCGGCCAACTAACTGGTGGAATCGCACATGACTTTAATAACTTACTTCAAGGTATCACCGGTTCATTGAACGTCATTAAAAAAAGTCTGCAACTCGGAAAAACTGTAGATGTTGAACGTTATATTGATAATGCCTTGAGTGCATCTTTCAGAGCGGCTGGATTGACGCATCGGTTACTAGCTTTTTCACGTAGGCAGCCCTTAGACCCTAAGCCTGTTCAAGTCAATCCTCTCATTAGAACTATGGATGATCTTTTAATTCGAACGCTGGATGAAAAGATATCGTTTGTACTAGATCTGGAAGATAAGCTATGGGAAACACTTTGTGATATCAACCAATTAGAAAGTGCAATTCTCAATCTGGCCATTAATGCTCGTGATGCCATGCCTGATGGTGGTCAGTTAAAAATTTCTACACGCAATGTAGTTGAAAAGAAGTTTGCTAGCCAAGATGATGCCGAGTTTGTCAGAATCTCTGTCAGTGATACCGGTACTGGCATGTCACCTGATGTTATTGAACGTGCATTCGATCCGTTTTTCACTACCAAACCTCAAGGTCAAGGTACTGGGCTTGGTCTATCAATGATTTATGGTTTTACCAGACAGTCCGATGGATTCAGTAAAATAGAAAGTACGCTGGGTGCCGGAACTACATTGCATCTTTATCTACCTAGACACCAAAGCCAACACGAGGCCTTGCCAGCCACTGAAGTCTCAAACTTTCCCAATTCAATTACAGCTGATGGGCAAGTCATATTGGTAGTCGAAGACGATGAAATAATCAGAGCCCTTGTTGTAGACGCCCTTGAAGATGTAGGCTTTAAAACTCTTCAAGCCAGTGATGGCCCTTCTGGTTTGGATATCTTAAAAAGCAAAGCGTCAATTAATTTACTACTCACAGATATAGGTTTGCCCGGTTTAAATGGCAAACAAATTGCAGATGCTGCGCTAGTTGATAGGGCTGAACTAAAAGTTTTATTCATGACAGGTTATGCAGAGGCTGCAGTTGCATCCTCTGGATTTTTACGTGAGGGAATGGCATTAATCACTAAACCATTTGAAATGGAATCATTGATTACGAAAGTAACTGAGCTAGTTAAAATTATATAAGGATTGCGATTGACTCCTAACTCAGCTACTGATTCTGCTCCTAAATTAAGCGATCAACAATTTCCAGAACCTTAACCTTTAATTGTTCTTGGCCAGGACGAGGTGCTTCAGCAACAGCAAGCCGAATTAAATCCTCTCCAGACACTAAGGTCTCCTGAAATTTGATTTCGAATAATATCCAGTTTATCTCACTTCAAACAAATAAGACCCAAGCCGTTAACTTTGAGTCTTTATCATTGGTCACCCTCTGTGAGTCGAACACAGGACCAACTGATAACTTATTGAGCCGACCATTTGATTTTCTGTATATAAACTCATCAAATGATCGCTCAGCCGAAAGCCACTACAACATAATATCCATATGAAGATTGCCACTTACAACATTAATGGGATCAATAATCGGATTGAGCGATTATTGGAGTGGTTAGCCGAAACAGAGCCTGATGCAGTGTGTCTCCAGGAGCTTAAGTCAGAAACGAATAAGTTTCCAGTCAAGGCTATTGAGAAAGCGGGTTATGGTGCTTTATGGCAAGGTCAAAAAGCCTGGAACGGTGTCGCTATACTTAGTAGAGATAGTGAGCCACTTTTAATACGCCGCAGCTTACCCGGAGACCCCGCTGACAAACAAGCAAGGTATATTGAAGCGGCTGTGAATGAATTGATTCTGGCCAGTTTATATTTGCCTAACGGCAATCCCCAACCGGGCCCAAAATTTGACTATAAATTAGCCTGGTTTCAGCGGTTGAACGTTCATGCTAAAGAGCTTTTAGATACCGGTTTGCCTGTGGTTCTCGCTGGCGACTATAACGTTGTTCCAACCAATCTAGATATATACAAAACCACTTCATGGGACGACGATGCCCTTTTACAGCCTGAAAGTCGTACAGCATTCGCAGATCTGGTTAAGCAAGGCTGGACAGATGCATTGAGGTCATGTCATCCCAATGAAAGCATTTACACATACTGGGACTACAAACGAAATCGCTGGTCTCGAAATGCCGGATTGAGAATCGACCACTTGTTACTGAGCCCGGTATTGGCCGCAGGTCTCCGAAATGCAAATGTGGATAAGGATTATAGAGGCATAGAAGGTGCTAGTGACCACGCGCCAACATGGGTGGAGTTTGATTGGGAGCCTGTGATTACAAACTAATCATGAACTCCATTTGAGTTGAGATTCATGCAAATCAAGCTTAGCCTTTATCAATTTTCTCAAAAATTTTAGTTAATTTGTCTTCCAAAGTTGCTGAGGTGAATGGCTTCACTACATAACCACTGGCTTTGGCTTGGGCGGCGGCAATAATATTTTCTTTTTTTGCTTCCGCCGTCACCATAAGAACAGGCAAATTACACAATTTAGGGTCAGCACGAATGTTTTGAAGCATAGTAAGACCATCCATATTAGGCATATTCCAATCAGACACTACAAACTCGAAATTACCGTCGCGAAGCTTTTCTAGCGCTTCAACACCATCTTCAGCTTCCTCTACATTGTTATAGCCGAGTTCCTTCAGTAAATTACGTACAATTCTTCGCATTGTAGAGAAATCGTCTACCACCAGAAATTTAGTATTTGGGTTACCCACTGTTACTCCACTGTTCTAAAAAGGTTTGATACTGGTTGATTCAAAATTGAGTTATTGACAGCTTACTTGGGTGGAACTGTTGAAAAATAAATAGTGGATTGTGCAGACTTTGAGAATTAGTCATGAAAGTAGATATGTATGCTAAATCAGTTTAACAGCACAGGCATTGTAAAACATCCAATTTCATAATATGAGTGGTAATACAACTAAAGAGTTTTCCGACGGTGGGCACAAGAATGAATCGATGTAATCATTCATCGGTGCTACAAGGTAAGGAACTCCGGAAGAGTGTTCAGGTTTGATAGGTTGTTATTAGATAACATCGTAATATATGCACTAATGAAATGAGGACTACATCGGTGCGATTTTTGCTAATTTAGATGTTTCAATAGTGATATTATTCCTACACTTTCTGCATGAAAGTATAGTTGTGACTGCATAATCGTGGGCCATCTTTTGATGGCTTTTTTTCATTCATTAATGAGCAACCACATATTTAAATTGGGTTGGTACAAGAAGCATTTTTCACAGCCATTATTTCTCGATATTGAGAGTAACAGAATGGCTGATTTTTTACTGAAGATTTATTTAATAAAGCCGTTAAACGTGAATGAAGTTCAGATCTCAAAATCGAGTTATTTATGCCTACGTCGCAATAATTGTTATACAGGGATGCACCAGTGTTTTTGCCGCATCCACCGATGTCACTGACATTCCTTTTGAACATCTTATACAGACAGACATTATCACCGCATCGAGGATCGGCCAGCAGATTAGTAACGCGCCCTCTGCAGTCAGCACAGTCACTGCGGAAGATATTCGCAAATTTGGTTATCGAACTTTGGCTGACATTATCGGCAGCATGCGCGGGTTATATACCACCAATGACCGCACCTACACCTATATGGGGGGGCGCGGATTCGGCCGGACCGGCGATTATGCTGGCAGGGTGATGTTGTTAATCGATGGCTACCAGGCCAATGACAATCTCTACAACGCTGCCTACCTGGGCAATGACGGGCTGCTGGATGCCGAGCTGATAGACAGGGTCGAATATGTTTCTGGCCCCGGTGGCGTCACTTATGGAAACGGCGCATTTTACGGCATCATTAATGTCATCACTAAAAAAGGCAGTGATATCAATGGAGTGCAAACTGCTCTGGATGCCGGCAGTTTTGGCAGCCAGAAGGAACGGGTGACCTATGGCAAGACGTTGGCCAATGGCTTAAATATATTACTGTCAGCCTCACGGTTCGCCAGTGATGGCCAGACACATTATTATCCTGAATTTGATTTCCCTGCCACCAATAATGGCCGAGCAGAAAACCTGGATGATGAGCGCAACCGACGTTTTTTTGGCAAGCTAATTTTTGATAAATGGACCTTAACAGGTGCATTTGTTAGCCGCCGTAAAAGTGATCCGACTGCACAGTTTGGCGCGGACTTTAATGTCAGCCCTAATTGGATCCAGGATAGCAACGGCTTTATCGATCTCAAATACGACGCTGATTTCAACGCGCAGCATAAGGCTTCTTACCGAACCTATTATGGCCAGTATCAGTACCGTAGCCGTGCAGTGTTCACCGGGGAATTTTATTCGGAAAAAAATATGGGTCGCTGGTGGGGGGCAGAAGCAAAATTCACCAATACCAGCATCGCCAATCACAAGCTGCTCTATGGTGTCGAATATCGAAATGATTACCAGCAGGACTTTTACTTGCCAGATGCTTCGCTGGAGCACAGCCAGTACCTGATAAGTGGTTATGCGCAAGATGAATATCAGTGGCTGCGTAACGTGCGCTTGAATATGGGTGCTCGTTATGACTACGGTGGAAAAAATGCCACTTTTGTCAGCCCGCGTGTGGCCGCTATTTATTCGGCAACCGAAGAAACGGATGTGAAGGTTTCGTATGCTTCGGCATTCAGGAGACCGAATGTCTATGAGAAATACTATTCCGACCCCAGTTTTCTGCTACCGAACAGGAACCTGAGGAAAGAAACAGTGGATGCGACGGAATTGGTGATTGAAAGTCGTCCGGATAGCCAGACCAAAATACAGAATTCCTTTTTCTATTACACAACGCAAAACCTTATATCCGCCAGCGAGGTAGGGGGACCGGGCATCATTCAGTATGGCAACTGGGATAAGGCCATCACCAGGGGGGCGGATATCGAGCTGGACCATTTCTGGAAATCTGGTATGCATCTGAAAACCAGTTATGCCTGGCAACTGGTTGAAGATGGCAATGGACAGTGGATGGTCAATTCACCCAGACATTTGTTCAAGTCCAACTTTTCCATGCCATTACTCAGCAACCAGCTCTACCTCGGCGTGGAATTGCAATCGTTTGGCAAGCGTTTAAGCGAGCAGCGTAACGACATAGCTGGCTACAGCTTAGTCAATGTCAGTCTGTCTTCCACCCACCTGATTCCGCATGTGAATGTCAGTGCGACGGTGCGCAACCTGTTTGACCGCGATTATGCGATTGCCGCGTCGGGTTTCAATGCGCAGGAAACCATTCTTCAAGATGGCAGAAATATTTGGCTACAAATGGTGTATCAATGGCCATGAAGAAACCTCTGCTGTTGATGATGGGCCTGCTGTGCCATCATGGCCATGCTCTTGCAGCGGCAATCCCCGAATTGGATATGCGCTCTGCCTACCTATATAACTTTGCTCAATTTACAGACTGGCCAGTCAATGATCAGCCGACCTTCAATATCTGTACCTTGGAAAAAGTTACAGATAGTATCAGCCCGGAAGTGCTGGCTAACAAAACGGTCCATGGCAAGAAAATCCGGCTTGCACGTTTTTCGGAATCGACGGATGCCACCGAGTGCCAGTTGGTTTACCTAAATTCCTCAGACGCCGCCTATGTCGCAAAAATTGCCAAGATGCTGAGCACCGAGCATGTGCTGACCGTAGGGGAAGAATATAACGGCAGCGGGCCTGGGATAATCAACTTGTCGATCAAGAACAACCGTCTAGTGTTTGATCTTGACCTCTCACGTGCGCGCAAAGCCAATATCTCTCTGAGTTCAAAATTGATTCCGCTTGCCCAGAAAGTGCATGAATAATGTTTTCTGCCAGATTGAATAATCTGTCTATCCAGATTAAATTATTGATGGCCCAGGGTGTGGTGACGATTTCTGCCCTATTTGTGTTGTTGGCCATCGTTCTCGGCTACGGCTACACCAGTTTCAGGAATGACTTGTACAATGACTTGGACACCCAGGCCACCATCATTGAACATAGCAGCACTGCCGCGCTGCTCTTTGATGACAAAAATGCAGCAAATGAAATATTGTCCACGTTAAATCTAATGGGCAGCATCAACCGCGCTTATCTCTTTCATGAGACTGGTCATTTGCTGGCCACCTATGACAAAAATCAACAAACCGTGCGCGCCTCCCAAATCCGCTTGCCCGCGTTACGCAAATTGAAATCCAGTTTCAAAACGCATATCCTGACCCGGGATATCGTGTTTGATCACCGTGTAATCGGCACTATTTTTATAGAAGCAAATCTGGATAAATTGAATACCCGGCTCGGCCTGCTGGTCCTGGCGGTCATGATTGCTGCCTTCATAGGACTGATCATCTCACTGTTAGTCTCAATTAGGATCAACAAATTTTTGACGCAACCCATTCTGGCCTTAACCAACCTGGTAGATAAAGTCTCCAGCAGTCATGACTACACCGTACGTAGCCACCTGTTAACTAAAGATGAGATAGGCAGCCTGTCAGTGGGGATCAACGCCATGCTGCGCAGCATTGAGCAAAGGGATGAGCTTCTGGAAGCTGAGCTGGCCAAACAGAAGCAGGCGGAGAAAGCCCTTGACCGGCTGGCCTATTTTGACACCGTTACCCAGCTGCCTAACCGACACTATTTCAACCAGCAATTGCAAAAGAAAATTATAGAGGCTGAGCGCCTCAACAAGGTTTGCTGCCTGATGTTCATTGATCTTGATGACTTCAAGGTCATCAATGATACCTATGGGCACCGGGTTGGCGACGAGTTGCTGGCGGATGTAGGGCATCGCCTTAAGGAAAACCTCAGGCCTGGCGATGAAGTATTCCGTATAGGCGGCGATGAGTTCGCTATCCTGATTTCTGATAATAACCAGTTTTCCCATGCGCGGGAATTAGCCGCTAAAGTCATCCACAACTGTGCTGAAAAATTCATCATCAATAACAATGACCTATATATCGGCGTCAGCATAGGCATTAGCGGTTCAACCCAGCCTGGCATACAGGCTACCGATTTGCTGCGCTCAGCCGACAGCGCAATGTATAGGGCAAAAAATGAGGGCAAGAATAATTTCAAACTCTTTTCCAAGGAAATTGATGATGAATCTCATTTCAGGAACTATCTGGAAACCGCGCTTAGAAGTGCACTGGGACGCAATGAATTTGAAGTGTATTACCAACCCATCATCAACCTGAAGTCCGAGCAGATCGTCGGTTTTGAGGCTTTGCTAAGGTGGCATGAACCCATTTATGGAGATATCAGCCCCGGCATTTTCATTCCGTGCGCGGAGCGTATCGGTGTAATTATCCCGATAGGTGAATGGGTGTTACGTCAAGCCTGCCTGCAACAGAAAAAGTTGCGAGATGAGTTTGGTATCGATTTCATGATGAACGTGAATCTTTCAGGGAGACAGCTGAGAGAGTTTGATGTGGTGCATAAAATCCTGGATGTTGTGTCGGAAACCGGCATCAACCCGACCGCCTTGAATATTGAGCTGACTGAAAGCGTGCTGATGGATAACTCCCAGTCTACGATCAATAAATTCCATGTCTTGCGCGCTGCAGGCGTAAGCATTTCCATTGATGATTTTGGTACCGGCTATTCATCATTAAGCTACCTGAAGCGGTTCCCAATCAATACAATCAAGATTGATCGCAGTTTTATCATGGATATCTCGCACGATTCAGAGGACCAGGCCATTACGCTGGCAATCATTGCCCTGGCAAACACGCTCAAACTCACCGTTGTGGCTGAAGGTGTTGAGACTGCTGAACAAAAGAGGATTTTAAGGCAAAATAATTGCGAGAAGGCTCAAGGCTATTTATTTAGTAAACCATTACCATCGCCTGCACTAGAAAGTGTGGTTAGAGCTAATTTCTCACAAAATACTCTTGAAGAGCATGATCAAAACTTCATCAATTATGTGGACTCATCAAATTTGGATTAAAGAATATCCCGAAAAATGAGCCCGTTGAGAAGCTTAACAATACGATAGGTCAATTCATCGCTTGGAGGAAAGCAACGGGGCTGTCCCCCAAAAACAAAAGCAGAACCTTTGGCATCGCTTATGACAATCCAGATACAGCTGAACCTTCACAATTTCGCTTTGACATTGCTGGCGAAGTTAAAAGTGCTGTCCCAGAAAATACGCATGGAATCGTTATGAAAACTATTCCTGGTGGCCGTTGCGCAGTAGTGAGGCATTTGGGATCACATAACCGCTTGGGAGAGTCAATCTATCCCTTATCCTGGGAATGGCTGCCTAATAGTGGCGAAGAATTACGTAACTACCCACTTTACTTTCAATATTTGAATTTACTACCAGATATTGCTGAGGCAGATCTAGTGACAGATATCTATCTACCTCTGAAGTAATCAAACAAGACGTCGACTCGACGACCTAATGAAACCGACGCCAGCCAGAACATCTAAAGGGGACAAGTCGTCGAGTAAGTGGGAATTTCCGATATTAATCAACTCATAGACCAGAACTTTTTTGTACAATTTTCAATCCTTCGTTTTCTGAAGGCGGTTCAAAAAAGTTAGTTACATGATAGAACACAGCCTCATTATCAAACTGCGCACGTTCTGGATGTTCATGTCTTCGCTTCGCTATCTGTAAAAGACATTCCTCATTACTTAGATCAAGATAAATAAGCTCGTGGTTGCATTCAATTTCATTACAAAGTTGTTTAAACCAACCCCTTTGATTAATAGTATTTGCTGGGAAATCTATAACAACATCAGTGCCGGTTTTTAGAATCGACTGAACGTGCAACATAACAAAAGCTTTTATTCGAGATGAATACGCTAGATAGTCGTCAAAGGAATTTATTTCGTTTGGATAATGTGCAGATAACCACTCGTCCTCTGATATCAATACAGCGTTTTTCTCTCGCGCAATCGTTTTTGATGTTGTAGTTTTCCCAGCTCCCATCTCTCCACAGAAGAAAATTAAATTACCTTTTTGATTCACAGCATATCCTTGAGTTTTGCTAAAGTTGATACTAACACCACAAAACAAAAAAGACCCAAGGCGTTAACCTTGAGTCTTTCTATAAATGGTGGCCCCTCTGTGAGTCGAACACAGCACCAACGGATTATGAGTCAACTCTATGACTTAACAGTACACACTAGGATCTAGCAAAACCCTAATTGCGATAGATAAACTGCAAACTGGACAA
Source organism: Methylophilus sp. Leaf414 (assembly GCF_001425425.1). NCBI lineage: Bacteria > Pseudomonadati > Pseudomonadota > Betaproteobacteria > Nitrosomonadales > Methylophilaceae > Methylophilus > Methylophilus sp. Leaf414. The sequence continues at coordinate 907,705 of NZ_LMQQ01000001.1, forward strand.
AGATATTTGAGGTGGGAATCTGGCATGCAGTGGAAGTTCTGGAGTTGCCAACTCAGCCTTTTTGATTTCACTTTCAATAGAGTTTGAATTGGTAATAAACACAATACTTGAGTTTTTTTACTCAAACTGTTTTTCGCATCAAATGAAAAATTACCACCCAAGGTAATACCGATCAATACTATCAAGCTAATTGAAACTACAAACATACCGCCAACAGCAACAACTATTGCCCCAGCGGGCATTAACAGGTTTGCAATGGATCTTTCCAATTTTTTATTTTTTGTAACTTGAGACACGCAGCACCCTCGGTTGTAAAACACCTAGCCGCAATCATCCTAAAAATCACCTTCCCTTTAAATAAGAATCATTCTTAAAATGGTGTAAGAATTATCTTACACCTTACTGCTAATAGGATCAGCGGGATACTTTGGAGCTTGAGCATAGAACTCCTGCATTAAGTTGAGTCCACCAAGTTGCATTCTAATAAACTTGGATTTGGATTGGCAGGTCTGAACAGACCCCAACCTCTACTTCAGGCCAACATACCAGCTAACGATCTCAGTCGAAATTACCGTCGTATCAGCCTACTCGTGGTTGGTTGGCTATGGCTCAAGGCGCACGTCTATAAACTAATAATTAAGGATATTTTTGTGTGGTTAACTTATCGAAATTCAGATATTTACTGCAATTAATTTGATAGTCTGTAAAGCGGGTTTCAAGAATGTGAAACGCTTTATTTTTCCCATCATTACATACTATTAAAAGCTCAATCCGTCTTCTTTCCCGCACAGCCTCTGTATTTTCATGAGTTGAGTATCCACCGACCCAAGGCTGATGTGGATTCAGTTCAAGAATTCTTAATCCAGCCCAATAACCACAATAAATAGATTCCAAATTTTCAGGAGCTGATTGAACATGCTGAAAGTCTAGTTCTATACACTCTAAAGCTGGCCCATTTAGCAACGGACCAGAGTCAGCATTCACAATTAAAGGCAAAATCATCCCCATTATTGCGAGTATGGTTATCAATGTATTTATTTTAAGATTTTGCATTCGATGCTCTGAAAATACTCTCAGTCACAAGCTTACCTCAACACATAACAAAAAAGACCCAAGGTGTTTGCCTCAAGTCTCTCATCAAGAAATGCCCACCTAACAATTGAAATTGAATATCAAGGCTAAATCACTCCAGCCTGGATAATCTGATTTCCCACGCTTAACCAACATACCGGCCAACGATCTTAGCCGGGATCACCGTCGTATCAGCCAGCCCCTGAATGTTGGGCTATGGCTCAAGACGTGCGACTTTGGGCGGGGTTTGTGAATAATGATAGAAACTTATAGCTAATAAGTACTACCTACTTCTTGCAAAAAATGGCTTTGACCATTTATATTGATTAACGTAGAACCGCCTAGCATTCGCATGTTAGCCTTACTCTAAAAACATCTAATCAATAAGAGGGATGCAATGACCACTGAAAATCTTAAGAATATAGTTCTCCTACTAATCTTCATACAATTTGGACTAATGTTTCACTACTCAACAACAATTTATTATTTGACCAGCCAAGGTGCAATATCCATGTATTCTTTTTTAATATGGGTTATTGCAAGTCTCAGTCTTTATGTTGCAGCCATTAGACTACTACTCAAAAGGAAAAGTAAAGGTAAGCTATTTCTAGTATCAGCAATTGGTTTATTGATTTGTGTTCCATCATTAATCTGGCCATATCCTCCAACTTATGCTATTGCTTTTGGTGCAGTTCTTGGAGCGTTAGGATGGTGGATTAATCAAAGATTAAAAAGGGAGATTACCCCGCAATGGTTGGCTTAATGCATGATGAAAACATTAAGAATACTTTTACTCCTTAGCCTAGTTGCTTCTAGCGCATGCCAGTCAGCTGAAGATGAAAAGGTTTACGTGGGAAGTGTTGGGAACCAGCGAATTCTGCTTCCGACCCCTAAAGGATTTGTAAGCGTAGAAACCATTCCCAAGCTTTACGCAGGCTCTGAAGCTGTTACCCCTCCATCTCATCGATTTATAAATGCTTTTTATGAGAAAGATAGAGTTGAAGCTTGGTTGAATGGTAAACCACTGGACATTGATCGATATTTCATTATTCAAACTGAGCGTCAGGAAGAGGAAAAGACGATGACAGTATCTGAATTCTCTCGTCTTAAGCTAGCACTTAATAAAGCGATCATTGAGAAAACAAAAAAAGAGCAACCTCCAAGCTCTATGGACTTGAAAGATCAACGTGATGTGAAAAACAATATTTCACAACTACAGAAGCGCTATAAACTCCAACCGTTTGATTTCCGATTGGGAAACACAATCATCCTTGGTAAAACGGAAGAGCAAGAAAATTACCTATCGACAGCTTCCGTGACAAAGAACATTTTTAAATTTGGCAATAAATCAGAGGAGGTACTTATGGCATCGGTGTCTACAATACTGTTAGCCAAGGGGAAACTAATTAATATCTATGGGTACTGTAAATATTCGAGAGAAGAAGATTTAACTTGGCTCCAGGATATGTCGAAAACAATTGCTTCGAAGACTTCTAGTGTAAATCAATGATGCATTCTAAACTCAGGTAACCTTGCGCCTCTCCCGCTTGAAAAAATTCCAAGTTCCACACCAAGCCAACATAACGGCCAATTATTTCCAGCGGGATTACCGTCGTATCAATCAGCCCCTAATTGCGGGCTATGGCACAAGGCGAGCGACTCTGGGCAGGATTTGTGGCTGCAGTGCGACGGATAAACTTTTGAGTAGGCTGCAACAAGGGTGTAATTCAGCTTTCAGCATTCCAGTAGAATTGCTGAACTATAAAGACAAGCCAGGGCGCAATTACGATTGATATATCAATTATTAATTTTGGCACAGGGAATAATGACAACGCTATCGGGAGTCCACTAACGGACAACAGCGATGATAATAACCAGAATATTTTGTCATCCTCCGCAAATCTAATTGTACTTAACACCCCAAGTATCAATAAAAATGTGCTTAGAAAAAAAATCATTTATTTATCCTTTTGCTTCTCTAGCCAGTTTGACCTCGGGGAAAAAATGCCTAATCATAATTCCTAGCATTACTCCACTATAGGCCGCTGTAACAATGAATACACTATTAATAAATACGGTTAAAACAAAAAAAGTTAAAGCGCTTACTGTCAAATAAAATAACCAATGCTTGAATAAAAGTATTGTTATAACGATTGGGGAAAACACAAGCCAAAGAGTAAAGAATATTGTTGGAAAAAAGGCTTTGTCATTTGGAACCGCCTCTTCACAAAGCAAAACAAATAGCCCTGTCATCAGCAAATAAAAATAATACTTATAACTTAAGGTTTTCATTTTTGTCTCAATTTGACGGCCTAACTAGTTTACCCCACCTCAAAACAAAAAAAGACCCCAAGGCGTTAACCTTAAGTCTCATCATAGACTGCCCACTTAACAATCGAATCTGAATATCAACGCTAGTCAATTCCGCTTTGACAAACCAAAACTCCCATGCCAAGCCAACGTAACTACCAACAATTGCCGCCGTGATTACCGTCGATATCTGCCAGCGCCTGATTTCTTGACAATGGCTTATAACGTGCGATTATGGGCCGGACCTGGGACTGCGAGTGGAGGAGTTTTCGAGTGTGGCCTGGATAGTTACGAATCGACGACATGACGAACCCGAAACCAGGCAAAAAGCCATGTAGTGCATCGAAAGGCGACAAGTGCGTCGGGTGAATTCTGAAATGATTTACATGAGTTCCACACCGCTTCATTTCGAACACTGTTTACTGTCTGTCGTCCAGCAAAAACTGGCTCCATTCCAAACAAACACATCACCAAAATCAGGTTCACCTGACTTCTTTGCGAAAACAACTAAACCTTTCTTGAAAAGATGACCGGAATATTCATCTGCTCCATCATTACCTGCGGAGGTCAAAGTAAAGCTTCCATTACGCCTAAATTGATATGTGCCGGAAAAGTCACCATTTTCAATCTCAATACTTTTTGGCCCCCTCCATGAGCGCACTTTCTCAAGATGCCGTAAGAATGCAGTAGTGCTAGTGAGTACCCATCCACTATCTCGATCACGTACCCAAGTACCAGAAACGTCCCTCTCGACAATAAGTAATCTATCACCGATTGACAACTCATGGATAATTGAACTATCGCTTGATGCAAAAGCATGCACTTTTGTATTAACCAAAGCCACTGCCCATTCAGGTTTTTCTGCAGATGCAGTAGAACAACAAAAAGCACAGACTAGAAAAACAATAAAATAAAGTAACTTCATATAAAGACGAAGGATCCAACTTAAATCAGTATTTAGTTTATCTACCTTACCACAAAACAAAAAAGACCCAAGGCGTTAACCTGGAGTCTCTCATGATGTACGGCCCACTTAACAATCGAATATTGAACTAACCCTAAGTTACTTCCGCCTGGACAAATCCAATTCTCACACTAGGTCAACATAACGGCCAACGATCTCAACCGGGATCCCGACTATTAGCCAGCTATGCCTCAAATGTGCTTCTATAGATGTAATATGCTAAATACTTCTTCCTTAACGCGAATAGTTTCTTACATGATTTTTTTCAATCGAGGTTCCAGCCACAAGATTATTTTCATATTGCTTACATTCTCGACAGTTCACTTATCTGCTAGTGAGAAATTAAACTGCAGATCAGGAGATGATGAATATAGCCACTCCTTATCTTTGGAAATTAGTCAGGGCAAAGTAACCGCCTTTAGTTACTTCAGCACAGTCTATGATTTTAGTTGCGATGTAAGCGCTAGCCGTGGCGACAGGCTGTCAAAATGGTCTGAAAAAGGAAAGACAACCATGATCAGTTTTGAAGAAGGTAATGCCGCAATTACTCGAAGTGGCAATACTTATACGATTCAATTCATTGATGTTTCGCATATGCTTCATTGCGGCATGAGAGGCCAACTTGCCGATCAAATAACCATCGTCCGTGGGAAAAAGGAATGTGATGTAAGATAGACCTCAAAATAAAAAAGACCCAAGGCGTTAACCTTGAGTCTCATCTAGAACTGCCCACCTAACAATCGAACCTTGTACTAACCTCCAACCAATAAGGGGGTTAAGTAGCAGTACCACTTGTGCACCTAGCTCTTACTTCTGACTTTGTTTAAAGCTTTAATAAGCAAAGTTGTATCTTCTGGCGGCATGCCTGTATCAGTCTTTTTAAGCCACTTATAAAATGCAGCTTTCATTACATCTACACCGTCTTCAGTTAAGTCTGTGGACATTAAAACAAAGTCATCATTTATGTCCTCAATACTCTTGGCCATGGTGCGCAGCAATAAATCATTATCTTGTAAGAACTTAATGACTTGATAGCACAAATTTATAGTCTCTTCTCTGTCATCCTCCATGCCAGGTGTTTGTGTAAGGGCGGCAACTCTAAAAATTTGGAATACCTGAGTCATATACCTATATATACCTTTCGACCAAAAGGAAACGAATTAGGAAAAATATAACTAATGGTGTAATCATTAAAAAACACCAATGAAAATAAATTCTAAATCTTCCATTATGACTAACGCTTGAGATAAAGGACGTGCTTCAGCTATCCCGCTTGACTGAAGAGTTAGAAGTGGACAAATCAATCGTCCTCGTATTCCTCTGGTTCAGCAAGCTCAATTCCAGCCTCTTTCATGGCTGCACGAATTTCTGCATGAACATCTTCAATGTCGTATGTATCCATGTCCCGTTCTGTGAATAACTTCAATAGTGCCGCAGTAAACTCAATCCGCTCATCTTCATCCTCGATGTGTTTTTGAAGGATCGGCCATATTTCTATAAAAATTCTGCTTCCTATTCTCCAACTCATAAGTTTTCCTCAACACTTGAACTCATTCAGCAATTCCCAGCCTTAGAACTATCCCTAGTTTACCTCACCCAAAACAAAAAGACCCAAGGCGTTAACCTTGAGCCCCCAATCTAACTAATACGGCCCACCTCTCAATCGAATCTGATTACCAACGCTAATCACTCCCGCTCTAAGAAACTACACTTCCCACGCCAAGCCAACATAACGGCCAACGATTCCCACCGGGATTACCAGTCGTATCACCTAGCCCCTGATTGTTTGGCTATGGCTCAAGATGTGTGACTAGGGGCAAGGGTCTAAGGCTCCGAACGTGCGACTATAGGTAGGGTTTGGGGCTGCAGGTGGATGTGAGTTTCGGAGTATGGCCTCATGCCCAGAACTTCCACCATGGCTTTGGTTCGGCATCATTCTGCATTACAAATTTAGAAATCTTAGTCCCTGGCTTCATTTGTCGAATTTGCTCAAGAAGCTGACCTCTTAGATTTAGTGACAGAACGAAGTTAGAAGCTTCAATATTTTCATGATGCATCTGCCCTCCAAGACGAGGATGAATTTTGAAGTCATAGCATTCTGAGTCGGCCAAAGTAACGCCTGAATTAATCAAGTAGTCCACTATGGGAGCCATAAGATATGTATCTTCCATTTCTTCGGTTAATAATGCCGCATCAAACTCTCTTTGCGTTTTACAAATCCTTTTAAGCTTTCCTTCCAGGGTATCAAGAAGCCAAATACCATCGGACGCGGCGAAAAATACATCGGCAAAAGCTGTAACTAATAAAACTTGCTTTCCTTGAAGCTCAAGCCAGTTCCATGATTCAAGTGCTCTATCGAGATCATCTTGCGAAGGATTAATGAAGTAGCGGTTAGTCATACTATTCTTTCTTAATTCAGGCATGCTCTAATTTGGTTAAGCTATTTTTATACTGATACTAATCTCTACTCACCACCACAAACAAAAAAGACCCAGGGCGTTAACCTTGAGTCTCTCTATAAATGGTGGCCCCTCTGTAGTCGAACACAGCACCAACGGATGGGCTATGAAACAAACCCATCTGTTTCGGTAATTACCTTTACTTTAAGACTCAATTGCTCGCTGTAAGACTCTTGAAGATTTTGCCATAACCATGATGGTGCGAATAGAAAGCAATGTGTGTCACCACGCATTGAACGCAGAACGGCGCGAATCTCATAATCTGGAGCAATTAATTTATTTATAGCTCGTATTGTGTTGTAGCGCTCTTTACCTATTTCATCAATGGATAATTCGATAGTTCGCCCTTCATAGCTTATGACCAAAGAAGTTTCAGTCTCTTCTCCAATTAGTTGTTCATATTTCAGAGAGTCCGCAAAGTATTCAACAATTGATGAGTCCATATCACGCCAATCTACGTCTATCCCATAGACATCGAGGAATGTCCCTGAGCTTAGATTCGGCTTAACAGGCCTTCCGTCCCAAGCATATCGTATCTTGTTTCCTCTTTTGCCTGTGATGTAATTCTCAAAAACCTTATAGATTTCAGCATCATGCTCTTTACTGGCCCATTTAGTCTTTGAATCTGATGCTTCAATAAACTGCATGCTTAACTGCCATCCGGAGACAATCACCCTTTGAAAATCTTCAAATGTTGAGCATAAAAATTTATGATCTTCATCATCTATCCAAGTTGGTAACTCTCGCAAATAATCATCTCGGCTCACAATGACACCCGTTGTGAGAGGCATGCCCGGGCCTGGCGGTTTTACTAATAGAAGAGTTTTATGATTGCTCAGTATGAAATAAATGCCTTTCCAGAGAGGATGGTCCAAACTTGCCTCTAAGTGTCTTATCTCACAAACATCATCATACTCAAAATCAATATCTAGACAGTCTTTATTAATAAAATCTGATAGCCTTATATATATATATATGAATGTCTTGAAGAGGGTGCTGGAGAATTAAACGTCCGTCATATGTATCTTTGGGATCTTTAATAATTTCAAAATCAGAAAATGCCTCTAAAAACATGTCCCAAGGTACACCATTTTCAAATATGCTCTCACTAATTGGGTATATTTTTAAATGCATCTTCTATGTCATCACTCGAATTTAGTTTTTGAAGTCTACACTAACCCAAAAAACAAAAAAGACCCAAGGCGTTAACCTTGAGTCTCTCTATAAATGGTGGCCCCTCTGTGAGTCGAACACAGCACCAACGGATTATGAGTCCACATACATATACATAAATTACGTTATGCAACTAAGTAGACTTGTCACCTAACTATAACGTTGAACTTTCGTTGTACCTCCTCTATAGAGGACTATCTCAACCCTCGTAACGTTTGAGTTGAGGGGCCGGACACGCCAAGCGGCCAGTACCAGTGAGCGAAGCGAACGACTCGAACGATTTGTTGCCGCTCACTCTACTTTCTCAAAAACAATCTTTTCCCATCCGTTATCCTGCGATGGTGATGGCACGAGGTAAGTTTTACGATCCGATGCAAGAATAGCTTTTTTCGGATTCTTAAAACATATCCAGCCTCCAGAGACATGACCCTCAGGCGTAATAAATATTCCATTTATATAATCTCCTCCAAACTTCCCTGCCGCCACTTTTTCACGCGTGTCGTATGATTCCGATGTGATTATAAAAAGTCCTCCAATAAAATGGCGGACTGTCCATGTGTCACTTGGAAGGATGTCAACCATCGGAAGCTGAAATTTAGGGTTATATGGAGAGACCCAATTGGGTGGGCTTATCTTTGATGCAAGGTGAAACTTTGGATACAGCTTGGAATCCACCCTCACTGCTTCGGGGTCAACTGGAACGGCTGATGCCCCAATGGCACTAGGAGGCGGGCCGAGATAGTCGGCCATACCATGACAGCCTGACAGTGCGAAGGCAAAAAGAATGACAAAGATATAATTCATGATTGCTAACGTTGGAATTAAGGCCTGGCTTTAGCCAGTCCCGCTTGACTGATGGGTTAGAGGTTGCCAAAGCCAATCTCTTGCACGAATTGGTGGTTTTGATTTTGGAAAACCTGAAGTGCCATAGTTGTATTGCAGGCCATTTTGATTCTCTGCGATAACTGTTGATAACACATCGGGAACAAGGGTAATTTTGTCTTTTAACTTCGATAACTCTGATGGCGATAATACATTACTTTGTAAATGCGCAATGTAGCCTGGAGTGAGGCGAACTATAGATGGCCACTCGCCATAAGTAACAAAGAACCCTTCGATAGCAGCAAGGATTCGAGCGAGCGATTGACCTCCAGCGACTGCTTCCACAGATAGACCTCTAACGCCAGCTTAAGCCGCGTGCCGGGCTTTTCGGGCACGTCGGCTTGAAGCGCCAGTTAGGGTTATTTATGCCAGCCGACATAGTTTGCCTTTCCGGTTTTTGGGTCGATGACGTATTCGTTCCCTCCGAACCGATCTGCACGTAACAGGCCCTCTTTGTTCTTGAAGACTCCGACGAAGGAATCTCTTTCAGAGAACTGTGACGTTGGCGCATCAACTTGCCAAACAATATTTCCGAAGTCATCCACGCAGTAAATGTTCTGGTTGTACTCGACAAGTGGAACGTCTTTGCGCCCGCCAACGTCAAGAAGAACCACCTTGTGCCCGTTGACGAGAGGGACAGAAGCCTCGATTAGCACATTCTGCGCTTCAGATAAGCGAGCCATCTTTAACCCCTAACGTTTGAATTAAGGGGCACGCTTTAGCATGTCCCGCTTGAATGATGGGTTAGAGCGCAAACTACATGACATGGATATCATTGAGCTTTACCACCAAGCCGTTGTTGCTTTCCACAACACGAAATGTGGCCGTAAGGTCAGACGCCAACCCGTTAATGTTTAGGTCATGCCAAATTTCAGCAATTTCGCCGTAGCGATTCTTAGGCCAGCGACTGACCTCTTTGCGCTGGCTCACGTCGGAGGGCATGCCTTGGACTGTTACTTTCTGATCAGGGCTGCACTCGTCGTATGCTTTTACTACGTCTTTCATGAGAGATGGAGTCCACTTCATCTCGGGTATGTGCGCGGTGAGTGCGAAAGCTGCTTCATAGTCTTCGCTCTCCATCAAGGCGGCCCAATCATCGACGAACTTAATGAGTTCTTGATCAGTAGCAAATTTTGGCAAATGGCTCATAGCGCTCTAACTTTTGAGATAAGGGGCTGGCGAGAATGGTGGCACAGCCGAAGTTATTAAAATTGCTTTCATAGATGCTTGTTTTCGCCAGTCCCGCTTGATGGATGGGTTAGAGCGCATTTTTGCCCCAATGGATTATTGCAAACACACCAATAACTGCTAAGGGNTTTCATAGATGCTTGTTTTCGCCAGTCCCGCTTGATGGATGGGTTAGAGCGCATTTTTGCCCCAATGGATTATTGCAAACACACCAATAACTGCTAAGGGAAATAATGTAGCCAGTAGCCAAAATGGACTAGAGTTTCTAGGTATGTTTGAAACTGGCTTATTAGAGTTATTTTCAATGTGAAATGACAAAATATATGGGTTGGATTCAGAGCCAATATTAATTGAAGTAACTTGTGTTGGCCATTCAGTAGTATGTTTGAAACTGGCTTATTAGAGTTATTTTCAATGTGAAATGACAAAATATATGGGTTGGATTCAGAGCCAATATTAATTGAAGTAACTTGTGTTGGCCATTCAGTAATTTTTCAGTATGAATTGGAGCTTTCAAAAGCTCGGATAACTGCTGAAGTTGAGTAGTGCTTCCGATTACCATCATCCCTTTTTCTCGCCCTGTATATTCGTGAGCGCGGAATTTCAACTCTGTGGCTTTCATGATTTGTGCTCTAACAGTTATTAACCGGACGCATCTGTTCGCATAATAATATTTTTAAAAGGGAAACTCTCATGCGTCGTTCCAAGTATTTCTTATGTTTAGAAGGAAACCTGTCCGTATAATAATTAAGTGTAATTGCGGACGCAATCACTTTTAATTTAGGTAAACTTCATCATTTTCAACCCCTGTTTAGGAGCTACATTTATGGNAAACCTGTCCGTATAATAATTAAGTGTAATTGCGGACGCAATCACTTTTAATTTAGGTAAACTTCATCATTTTCAACCCCTGTTTAGGAGCTACATTTATGGGGTCAAAATCTACCTAACCCGCCGCGTCTAATGGATCAGGTAAGCACTGTGTGTCGAAGACGACACTTCAGCCCACGCACTGAAGAAGCTWACTYTCACTGGATTCGAAGATTCATTTACTTTCACAATAAACGCCACCCTCAAACTATGGGTTCAGCAGAAGTTGAACTGTTTTTGAATCATCTTGCTCGGGATCGAAAAGTTTCTGCCTCGACGCAAACGATTGCTTTGAACGCAATCGTTTTCTTATACTCAGCTGTGCTACAAAAGCCATTAGGCCAAATGGCTCATCTCCAGCGTATTCAACGTCGACATACAGTTCCCGTTGTTTTAACGGTAGATGAGGTTAACAATGTTTTGACGATGATGAATGGCACCTGCCAATTAATGGCTCAACTTATTTATGGAGCAGGCTTAAGAATTAGTGAGTGCATTGGGCTGCGCATAAAAGACTTAGACTTTAGCTCGAAAACCTTGGTCGTGCGAGATGGAAAAGGCGGCAAAGATAGAACAACTATTATTCCAACCATGCTCATCACTAGCCTTCAAGAACATCTAATCAAGGTCGCCCAACTACACACTACGGATGTACTCAAAGGTGGTGGTTACGCAGTGATGCCAAATGCTCTGATGCCAAATGCTCTGTATACAAAATATCCATCAGCTTCGCGYACACTTGGCTGGCAGTTTGTGTTTCCTTCTTCAATTTTGAGGCCTTGGAAGGATCAACACCTGGTACGTTGGCATATGGCTGACACCACCCTTCAACGAGCATTTCGCGCTGCAATTATTAAGTCAGAGATCAGAAAACATGCATCTAWTCACACACTACGTCACTCATTTGCAACACACTTATTGCACTCAGGTACCGACATCCGCACGATTCAATTGCTACTAGGGCATCGCAGCTTACAAACCACTATGATTTACACGCATGTGCTGCAAGCAACAAAATCAGTCATCAGCCCTTTTGATCGACTTTGACAAGAAGCTTATAAACGGCCATTTGTGGCCGTTCTTTCGAATCCGAGAAAAATCTAACCACTTTACTCACAAGGGATTATCTACCAAGTTCTCCGAGTACGAACGCACAACCAATAAACAAATACTATTGTTATCGGCCTTAATTAAGATCCATAAATATGGGCCGGATAAGAGTGATTACAGATCCTCGGTTGAACTTTTTGCGAGATGACAAAAAAATAAAGGGCTA